>NZ_CP072852.1:3937070-4593249 GCF_017948265.1 Rhodoferax sp. PAMC 29310
ATTCAAGGGAAACTCGATGGGCTCGCCGCGCTTGTAGGAGCTGTCAAACTCTTTGCCGTCAGCAAACGTGCCTCGGTAGTGCACCTTCACCTTGTCCGACGCGCCGGGGCTGGTGCCTGCGCCGTCTTTGAGCGAGCGGTACACCAGGCCAGAAGCGGTGACCACGGCGCCGGCTTCCTTGGCCGACGCGGCAGAGAGCGCGTCCTGCGCGAAAGTGAGTGGGGTGGCAAGCAAGGCCATTGTGAGGGCGGCAACGCGCAAGGCAGTGGTCATGAAAAGGCTCTCAAAATAAGTGGGTTTGAAAACGCCATTGTCACCTTGTCGGGCGCAGGAGAAAACTTCTCACTAACGGCGCTTTAATGAAGAAAATAACCACGTCAGCCGGTTTTTGGCACTCATCAAGGCAAAATATTTGGGTGAACCCGGCATACAGTGGTCAATGGCCCCGCGCGCGGTGTCCCCGCTCACTTTTCAAACCCTAACGAATCCCATTCCGACATGAAAAAAGAAAAAACCTACCGATTCGAAACACTGGCCGTGCATGCCGGTCATGGTGTGGATCCCGCCACCGGCGCCGTGGTCGACCCCATTCATCTGTCTACCACCTTTGAGCGCGAGGCGGACGGCAGCTACCCCCGCGGTTATTAGTACTCCCGCAACGGCAACCCCAATCGCAACGGCTTGGAGACCGCGTTGTCGGCGCTGGAAGGCGGCGAGGCCTGTGCCACCTTTGGCTCCGGGCTGGCAGCCGTGACCGCCATTTTTCAGGGCCTGCAGCCCGGTGACCATGTGCTGGCCCCGCGCGACACCTACCACGGCACGGCCAACGTGCTCAAACACCTGTTTGCCAAATGGAATGTGAGCGCCAGCTTTGTCGACATGACCCGTGTGGACGACGTGGCTGCCGCTCTGCAGCCCAACACCCGCATCGTCTGGATCGAAACCCCGTCCAACCCCTTGCTGCAATGTGTGGACATCGTGGCGCTGGCGGACATGGCCCACCAAGCGGGCGCGCGTGCCATTGCCGACAACACCTTTGCCTCCCCCGTGCTTCAGCGCCCGCTGGAGCTGGGCTGTGACATGGTGATGCACGCGACCACCAAGTACCTCGGCGGGCGCAGCGACGTGCTGGGCGGCGCCGTGGTGTCCAAATTGAATGATGATGCCTTTGCCCAAGTGCGCACTGCCCAGTTGTTTGGCGGCGGTGTGCCCTCGCCCTTTGACTGCTGGTTGGTCATGCGCAGCCTGCCCACGCTGCCGTACCGAATTCAGGCCCACTGCGCCAACGCCATGAAGGTCGCCCAGTTCCTGGACAGCCACCCCAAGGTGTCAGCCGTGCACTACCCCGGCCTGGAGAACAACGCTTTTCACGCGTTAGCCAAGAAGCAGATGTCCGGCTTTGGCGGCATGCTGAGTTTTGAAGTTAAGGCCGGCAAAGACGCCGCGATGGGCGTGGCACAGCACGTTGAAATCTTCACCCGCGCGACCAGCTTGGGCGGGGTAGAGAGCTTGATTGAGCACCGCGCGTCCATCGAAGGCCCTGAGAGCAAAACGCCACAAGGCTTGTTGCGCGTGTCCGTCGGACTGGAGCATGCTGACGACCTGATCGACGACTTGTCACAGGCGCTGGAGCGCGTCGCCTGAAAGGGCGGGCGCTGCGGCAGGGGTGCATTGCGCCAACGCCGCGGCCACCATCAGCTGCGTTTGCTCAGTGAGGTAGTCCAGAAAAACCAGGCTGCGCTTGGGCAAAAATTGGCGGCTGGGCAGCGCGGCGTACAGGCTGAACCGGCCGGTGATCCATTGCGGCAGCACGCGCACCAAGGCGCCACTGGCCAAATTGGCGGCCACCAAATCCACGGGCGCCGAGGTGATCCCCGCGCCATCCACTGTGGCCCGCAAGAGAGTGTCTGTGTGGTTGGCGAGCAGGGCGGGCGTCACCGCGATCACGACCGGCTCCTCAGGGCGGTCGCCTCGCATCAAGCGCCATTCGGTAGGGGACGAACCAGCAACTCTCAGACGCAGGCAGCAATGGCTGGACAAGTCGGCGGGTGTTTGAGGCGTTCCTCGCTGTTTCAGGTAGGCGGGTGAAGCCACCAGAATCGCCTCGCCAGACACCACTTTGCGGGCAATGATGTCGCCGTCATAACCGTCCGGGGCGCCAAACAAGGTGATGTCGTAGTCCTCAACCGGCGGCTCCTTGAAGGTCGCCACCTCCACATCCAGCTGAATTTTGGGGTAAAGCTGGCGAAACCCCGCCACCAGCGGCGACAGGATGTGACTGGCCAGCACCGGCGGTGCCAGCAGACGCAATACCCCTGACAACTCGTGCGTGTGTGCGCTGGCCACCTCGTCAGCGTCGTCAATGTCCCGCAGAATGCCGCGCACCCGGCTCAAGTAGGCTTCACCCGCATCGCTCAACGACAGGCGCCGGGTATTGCGGTGCAATAAACGCGTGCCCAAGTGGGTCTCCAAATCAGCCACCAGTCGAGTCACACCGGCCGGCGACAAATCCAAAGCCCGCGCGGCCGCAGCAAACCCGCCCTCGTCGATCACCCGTTCAAAGACTCGCATTGACAACAAACGATCCATACCCACTCACCTCTTGAATTCAGGGTGTCGATTGTTGCGGTTTCAGTCAAAGGGTGATGCTGCTAAGGGTATTCCCTGAATCTGGCATCGGTTGCATGCAGTGCGCCTCTTTGTTGGTTCAGCGCTGAGTTGATTGCGCTGTTGGTCCAAGAGCGGGTCGGGATCAATGGTGGCGTGGGCTCCGGGCTGTTTCCGCATCGCAATCCAACTTTTTGCGCAAAAGCGGATTGTTGGAGGAGATGACCTCGTGCGGACGTTATTGCAACGGCGGAACTGGAGTTCGATGTCTGACCATCGTCTTTCGCGCAAGTTGGCTGGCTCCCTGAAATCCCTTGCGGTAGTTCACCCAGCGCCTTCTAAAGTCAGATTCGCAGCGCTTAGCCTTCGACCGGGGCTAACAACCTCGCGTGCCCGATGGATTGTTTCAAGGTACAACTCATCTCGCCAGCACGCCCGTAGGTTGGCGCCAGCCGAAAGTCTGCGGACCGAGGGCGCCAATTGGAGCCCTAGACCCAATCCGGAAGAAGATTGCGGTTTCCTTGCCCGGAGCAAGTCATTGGTTCCGCGCCTTTTTTAAGTGAGGAATTGACAACACCTTGGCAAGGGCAAATCGTGATGCTCGCGCTGGTGATTTCATGATCTCTCTTGCCACTGACGACGGTTTCTCGACCTGAGTTGATTGCCCCGGAGGGGCCCATGAAACCTCCCAACATTGCCTTTACCCTGGCCGCGTTGGCCGCGTTGGCCGCGTTGGCCGCGTTGGCCGCGTTGGCCGTCAGGCTTGAGGCAGCATTGAAAGAGCAAGCGCTCGATTTTTCATATTCCGCGAATACCGGGGCGTAAGCCCGGTTGCGATACGCCAACCTCGTTGGACATGACTGCACATTGACAAATGCTCTAGTGAGGCGCATTGTCATCCCTTACACAGAATGTGTCCTGGACTTCTAGATGTGAGCTCGCTTTCCTGCCTTCTCGCTGATCGTTAAAAGGGGCAAACAGCGAAACGGCCATCGCTGGCCGGAAAGGACTCAACCATGCCTGAACTTTCCAATTCTCGGCGGCGCTTACATACCGCCACCTATGTCCCAATTCAGCGTGAACGCTCGGTTGAGCCAACCCCCGATCCGCGACACATCCCGACCCGAGTCTGGGACAAGTTGAACTATCTTCGTTCGCTAGAACTCAGGCGTGTTGAGCTCAAGGGTCTGTCGGACCGGATTTCAAAGACCCGAGACCAAAAGCTGGCCAGTGATCTGACGGCGATTCGGGATATCGCAGTGGCGTTGGTCGAAGAAGCGCCATCTGCGATGCGGTCCGCAGCCCGCCTCGCTCCGTTCGGAGTCGCACCTCTGGTCGAGTTCGGAAGACTTGTCTCAAGCGGCCGGCGGCAACTTCGCCAAGACTTGGTGGCGAGTCTCGAACAAATCACGACCTGGTATCGGGCCCAGCTCAAGAACACGCATGCAGTCGCAAACAGTGGCGTGTCGTTGCGAACGGTGGCGAGTGACAGTCGCACTCCGGATGTCGCCGAGCGCCCGATCGGGGATGATCGTGCGGGCGGCTTGGCGCAGGCGCTGCGTTGGGCAGAGTCGGCGAATCCGGCGTCGATCGAGCTGGTCCAGGAGGTGTTCGCGCAATTCGTCGGGAGCAGCGTGCCCGATAACCGAACGTCGCTGTTCGATGCGCATCGGCAGCGGGCGGTTGTCGTCGATCTCCTCGCAGCTGCCGAGAAGTCCGCGTTGGATGCGACGTCCGGGTTCGAGGACCGAATGCGGATTGACCCGGTTGGCCGCCTCCACCTTGAGCGACTCGAGATGACACCGGTGGGACTCGAGCGGGGCGAGCTCGTATATACGGTGCCCCTGGCGCCGAGTGAGACGGTGAATATCAGCCATCGCGAGTGGTCGATTCGAACCGAGGAGTTCGAGAAGCTCATTCAAGATGTGTTCGAGGACTTCAGTGAAGAGGGTGTGACTGAGAAGAGTGAACTCGCACAATCGACCGCGACCCAGACCCGCCATGCCTCGGCCTACTCTCTGTCTGCGAACTACTCGGGGTACGGGGTGAGCGCGTCTGTCAACTACGAGGCCAACTCCGAGAACGAGTTGGCGAAAAAGGACAGCCGAAATCAGAGCATCGCCATGACTCGCAAGGCATCTGCCCGGTCCAAGCGAGATCACAAGCAGAGTTTCAAGGTGTCGTCGGTCGTCGGTACCGAGGACATGGAAGTGCGTGTCCTGACGAACCCCAGTGATACCGAGGTGATGCGGGTTGAGTATTACCAGCTCATGCGGAAGTGGAAGGTCGAGCTCCGGCGCTACGGGCTGCGGATGACGTACGACATTGCGATTCCAAATCCCGGTGCCGATTTGGCTACTCGTCTCGGCGAGATCAGGGATCTCGATGGCAAGATCGATTCCCCGTTCGAGTTTTCGCTACCAGTAGATGCGATTCGCCCTGACACCTGGCATGCATACGCGGCTGAGTATGGAGCGACTGTCAATGGCCCGCCGCTGCCCTTCGCGATGCACAAGAGTGCCGCTTTGCCAATGAAGTCCAAGGATGAATCGAAACGACCCGAGTGGCAAGCGCTTGAGTTTGACGTCGACCGCGATTACGTAGTGAGCAATGGGTTCGTACAAGCAAACTTTGGACACTGGGCAGCAGGCCCCGCCCCACACTTTGATGTCGAGCGGGACGAGGTTGGTCCCGTTACTTCTGGAGGCGGCTACACGAGCTCGCTCAAACATCTGCATGGAGAGTCAGGTCGTCTCCCGGTCGTTTATGTGACCGAGAACATTGGATCGGGCTTTGTGCAAGCAAGCCTGGAGGTATCGCCAACGCCTTCGGCGTTGAAGCGCTGGCAATCGGATACTTGGCAGGCGATGCGGCGCAGTGCGGAAGAGTCGTTCTATCTCGAACGGCAGCGGCTGATCGACAAGCGCGATGGTTTGCTAAAGGCAGTCGCCGGTGTCGACGCGCTTACTCTGCGCAGAATGGAGCGCGAAGAGATCATGAAGGCGGTGCTGCGTTGGCTATTCGGGCCCGAATTCACGCTCGTGCCTGAAACCATTCAAGAACTGTTTGACGCCCTGGATAGCGGGCGCGACTTCGAGACCCCGGTGCCGACGACTCTGAACTCGTGGGAGCGGGTGCTGAAGTTCGGCGAGTTCATCAAGTTCATTCACCAGGCCATCGAGTGGGAGAGTATTCTCTACTTCACCTACCCCTATTTCTGGGATTCACCCGAGAGCTGGCAACATAAGCTGTTTATGCAGCATCCGAACGCTCGGCATCAGGAGTTTCTGCGGGCTGGAAGCGCCCGGGTCGTCTTGACCATTCGCGAGGGATACGAGCGCAGTTTCACCGAACTGATGGAGGCCGGTGCGTTCGGTGAGCTTGTCCTGCCCGGCGCGGGCACGCATCCGTATCTGACGATCGCCGATGAGATCCGGAATTACGCCGAGACCAACTACCCGGGCATCCCGGCGGCAAACCCGGCTGACAACGACGACGAGGAAGCTGTTGAAGCTGGAGAGCGCGGCGTTCTCATTGGGCGTTGGTATGAGTTCACTCCGACGAGTGCACTTGATATCTCCATCAATTCGAGCTTGAACGACCTGCTGTAAGGGCTGCGCGGTGTGTCCACCAGGCTCAGCTACCTGAAATCGTGCGCAAAAGAGGCTGAGAAGGAGAACCTTGGATGACAGTGCTGAGTGTCTACGCGCTGCGCGGCAATGACTTCATCGCCAGACAGGCGATCGCGAAGGTCCTTCTCGAGTTGCGACTGGATACAGCTATGCGCGACTTGTCCCGTGGCACTCATAATATTCTTGCCCATGACCTTAGCGGGTCAGCGTTGCTGGTGGGGTTCCGGTCTGTGCTGGAGGACATCGAGAGGCAGTTCGAGAAGAATATCCTCACCCCCGAGCAGGCTCAGGCCATCCTGTTTGATCTCTTTCGCGCCTTCGCGCACGCCCCGCGATGGAATTCGAGCATTCCTCAGGAGTTTGCTTCGAACGTCGTTCCGGATGCGCTCAAGTCGATATACCTGGGCAGTGTCTTGTCCGAACCGTACCGGCTACGTGACAGCGATGGTGACGACGTTGTAGACTTGGATGAGTTGCTGACGACGCGCGACCCGCTCCTGAACGACCGGATCCGGCGGGCAGGAGAGATGAAGACCGCGAAGCGATTGCGGGACGAACTAGAAGCCAGTGTTCTTGACCCGAAGATGGACAAGCCGGTACACGGCGCCACGCATCGAACATACATCGGCGATCAAGGGACACGCTACGGCAAAAGCACTGGTGGCTATATTTTCTTCAAGCCCGTGCCCGCAGGCGATCGTGGGCAGATCAAGATCCCAAGCCGACTGACGCTCGACCGGCGCAATGCCGTATCGATCAAGGTCTATGACGAAACACGCTCCGGCGGACTTGGCTTGGTGTTTGACCAACGGGTTGCGGCGGTGGTCAAAGGTGGCGGCCGGCTCAGGTTCTTTCGAGGTATGAAGCCGTCAGAGAGCTTCAACCCCGAGCGAGATGAGCGCATCGGTAACCGCTCGTTCACGCCGCTCCAGGGCGGCGCGGCTGACGGCCTGTTGGGTGATCTCGCTGTCGCCTTCGATCATGCATTTGCTACCGCCAACACAGGTCGAGCCCGGCTATCACCCGAAGACTACAACAACCGGGTTCGGCAATTCAACGTGGTCAGGCGAGCACAGGTCGAGGCGATCAGCGTCAGACTCGACAAGGCGACAAAAACACGGGTCGCCGAACTCGAACGAAGCATCGACCAGGCGACGAAGAGTCTCGCCACCTATTCAGATATTGTGTCAGAGGATGCATCGTTGATCACGGGCAGTCTGAGTCTTGGCCTGCTGGAGATGGAGATAGGTGCCGATGGCTCCGTAGCCCTAGAGCTGGCACAGGGCGATCTCTCGGCCAGTGAGTTTGCATCGATCCGAAGGACGTTCGACGGAAGCGTCAAGGCATTCAATGTCGAGTTCAGCGAAGACAGTCGAGCTCTGGCGACAAGAGTGGCGCTCTGGAACAAGGTGATGGAGGAGTATTACCAGTTCATCGATTCAGAGGAGTTCCTTTCGTATCTGGAAGCGCTGGAGTCACCGGAGCGTTGCCGCGAATATGCGACGGTCGCTGTCCGCCTGCTCAATAGCGAAGCGGGTGTCCGTTTCGCTGCTCAACTCCGGGCTGAGTCGCAGCGCCCGCGGTCGCGAAAGCGATCCACTCTGGCCAGCATGGTGATCAATGAACCCATCCCGCGCAGCGCTGAGGTCGAGGCGTCGTTGGCGGTTGTGGGGCAGGTTGCCGCGGTGCTGCTCAAGGTTGCTTCGGTCGAGGTCCGACTCGAGCTGTATCTCCGGATCGTCGACGGGCACCAACGGACTGGTGATGAGCTCAGGCTAACGCAGCAGGTAATCCACCAGCTCCTGATGGCGGTGCAGCGCACTGAGGACGCAGGCATCATGTCGGATAGTGAGCGGTTTGCCTTCTATGTAAAGCAGCTGGAGGCGGCGTTCGACGCTCTGGCCAGTACGAAAGTCAAGCCCGCGGTGTTGGCTCAGATCCTGGGCAAGTTCGGCTCGATGCTGCAAGATGCTCAGTACCTGCAGCACGCAGAAGCTCGACGAGTATCGCTTTTGCAGTACGACGCCCGACAGAAGATTGCGCGTCGCTCCCCGACTCCGCGGCTGCAGTCCTACAGGCTGGTGGAAACGAAACCGGTATGGGGACAACAGGTGATCATGGCTGGTGCTGCCGGTTTTTCTCTGTTGTCGTTTGGAATCCGGGTTCGGCATCTGTTCAAGGAGCCCAGTGATACGGCGACGATCGTCGGTACCGTGCTCGAGGGATCCGGTTTGGCCTTGACGCTGATCTCGGCGGCAGACTCGTTCTTGCCGTTCGTGCCACTGAAGGACTATGCCTACGTCGCGAAGACGAAGTCGTCGTCGGTGCTTTTGCGCTTTGTCAGAATTGGAGGCCCGGTGGTTGGGGTCGCATCCCTCGTGCTGGAGGGGCTATTGGTGGGAGCGAAGACCAGCAAGTCGGGTAAGAGAAAGGCGTCCGCTCGGTTGCTGCTCAGCGGCGGCATGCTGGTGGGAGGCTTGGTGTATGGCTCCAACCCCATAGGCTGGGCCATTTTGATTGGCGGCACCGCCGCCCAGATGTGGATAGGTTCGACGAGCGCCACTTTCGAGCAGGCCACAAGCGAGCTGCGCAAGCTTTCTGCCTACTAAAACCTCGCTTGTTGCGGTGACGTGGACGTCTTACGCGTGACGGCACTTCGGCGGTACAGCAGCCGGCGGATCCGTGGGTCAATCACTGTCCGGTATCGGCGGCAACGGTCAGTGAACCGCCGGACTTGCGTGGCAGCAGTCAGTCTCAAAGACCACCCACTACGAAAAACCCCATGACCGCTTCCGCCCGCAAAGAAGCGGTTCATCTGAATTGAACAACCGATGATTCCGCTGGACCGGCGCTCATCAAGACCCGCCAAAGCGAAAAAAACTCCATGGCCTTGACGGCGATGGAGCTTTTTGAGTGGGTTGGATGGTTAATGTAGCTATGTTTTTAGTAGCTACTCCCGCTTATCTCGTCTGTGCTAGCGCCTGATTTCTTTCAAAATCAAGCGAGCAAAGCGTTCACGCGTTTCACATAGGCGGCTGGATCGGCAGGCATGCCACCTTCGGCCAACAGGGCTTGGTCGAACAGGATGTGGGCGAGGTCGTTGAAGTGAACCGAGCCCTCCAGCTTTTTCACCAACGGGTGGTCGGCGTTGACTTCCAGCACAGGCTTCACTTCAGGCGCGGTCTGGCCGGCTTGTTTGAGCATGCGCGCCAGTTGGGTGCTCATGCCGTCGTCCTGCACCACCAGGCAGGCGGGGCTGTCCACCAGGCGGGTGGTCACGCGCACGTCCTCGGCCTTGTCCTTCAGCGCTTCTTTGAGCTTGGCCAACAAGGGCTTGAAGGTCTCGGCAGCTTCTTCAGCGGCCTTCTTTTCGTCTTCGTCTTGTAGCTTGCCCAAGTCAACCGCGCCTTTGGCCACGCTTTGCAGTGGGGTGTCGTCAAACTGCTGCACGTAGTTCAGCGCCCACTCGTCCACGCGGTCGGTCATCAAGAGCACCTCAATGCCTTTTTTCTTGAAGACTTCCAGCTGCGGGCTGTTCTTGGCGGCGGCCAGCGTGTCGGCGGTGATGTAGTAGATGGCGTCCTGGCCTGCTTTCATGCGCGCCTTGTAGTCGGCAAAGCTCACGTTGACCGAGTCGGTGGTGCTGGAAGCAAAGCGCAACAGCTTGGCCAGACGGTCTTTGTTGGCAAAGTCTTCGCCCAGGCCTTCTTTCAGAACCGCGCCAAACTCGGCGTAGAACTTGGTGTACTTGCCAGCGTTTTTCTCGGCTTCGGCCTTGTCTTCTTCGCTCAAGACATCAGAAACCCCTGCGGTGGTGTCGGTCACGCCATCGGCACCGGCTGCGGGCAGCTTGTCGTTTTTGGCTAGGTCTTCCAGCATGCCCAGCACGCGTTTGGTGCAGCCTTCACGAATGGCTTTCACGTCACGGCTTTCTTGAAGCAGCTCACGGCTCACATTCAGGGGCAGGTCAGCGGAGTCAACCACGCCTTTGACAAAGCGCAGGTAGGTGGGCAGCAGGGCTTCAGCGTCGTCCATGATGAACACGCGCTTCACGTAGAGCTTCACCCCGGCCGATTTTTCTCGGTTGTACAAGTCCATCGGCGCTTTGCCGGGTATGTAGAGCAACTGGGTGTATTCGGTGCTGCCTTCCACACGGTTGTGGGTATGGGCCAGCGGCGCTTCGAAGTCGTGGCTGATCTGTTTGTAAAACTCGTCGTACTGCTCTGTGCTGATGTCTTTCTTGGCGCGCGCCCAGATGGCGTTGCCCTTGTTGACGGCTTCCCACTCGCCCGTCTTGACCATGGCGCCGGGCTGGCGGCCGCCGTTTTCGTCGCTCGGGTTGATCAGTTCGCCGTCTTTCCACTCTTCCTTTTCCATCAAGATGGGCAGGCTGATGTGGTCCGAGTACTTGCTGATGATGCTTTTCAGCTTCCAGGCGCTGGCGTAGTCCAGAGCGTCGTCGCGCAGGTGCAAGATGACGCTGGTGCCACGTGCGGGGCGATCAATGGATTCGACTTCAAAGTCGCCCGCGCCGCCGCTGATCCAGCGCACGCCTTCGGAGGTCTGCATGCCCGCACGGCGCGATTCCACCGTGATCTTGTCGGCCACGATGAAGCCCGAGTAAAAGCCCACACCAAACTGGCCAATCAGCTGCGAATCAGACTTTTGGTCGCCTGAGAGCTTGCTCACGAAGTCTTTGGTGCCGCTCTTGGCAATGGTGCCCAGGTGATCAATGGCTTCTTGCGTGCTCATGCCAATGCCGTTGTCGGTGATGGTCAGCGTCTTGGCGTCCTTGTCAAAGGACACGCGCACTTCCAGTGTGGGGGCGTCTTCGTAAAGGCCGCTGTCGTTGATGGCTTCATATCGCAGCTTGTCGCACGCGTCCGAGGCGTTGGACACCAGCTCGCGCATGAAAATTTCTTTGTTGGAGTACAGCGCATGGGTCACCAGGTGCAGCAACTGGGCCACTTCGGCCTGAAAGGAATGGGTTTGCTTGGTCATAAATATCCAGATTCAATGGTCAACAGGTTGCACAAATAACAATGCCACCCAACCGGGTGGTCGAACCCGCAATTATGGCCGCATGGCCTGAAATCAAGAGGCCAGGCGCTCTGGCGCCACTGCCGCACAGTGGGCAGGAGCCCACCAAGATCAATCCGACTTGACCTCGGGCGTCAGCCACTTGAGCAGTTGCTGCGTGACCGTGGGGTGGTTCAGCAGTGCCAAATGGTTCATGCGGTAGGCAATGGATTGGTTGGGCTTGGCAAAGAAGAGCGTTCGCAGCGGGTCGTCGTGTTGACCCAAGGCGCTGTGCAGGGGCACCAAGCCATCGCCAATCAGGCGGTCAGCCAGCGAGCCGCGCTGCGGGGCAGTGGTGGCGGCCAAGGTAAAGCAGGCAATGCCCTCGGGCAGGGGAAGGAGTTGGCGACTGTCGGGCTTGCGCTGAAAGCGGTCATGTCCCTGCCAGTCGGCGTCCAGCACGTGTCCATAGCGCAGGTCAGTGATGCCCGCGCTGCGCAATTGGCCAAGTTTGGCAAAGGGCGCGGTGTAGGGCGTACTGCCTAAAATCACGTCTACCCAGTTGCCCGCGCGCTCCAGCGGGGCGCCGTGGTGGGGCGTGCCCAGAAAAACGATGTTTTTGAGTGTTGAAGGCCAGCGCAGGCCTGCTTGTCGGGCCGAGTGGATCGCACTGCGCGTCACCAGCCCCCCCATGCTGTGCGCAACCACAGTGAGCTCTTCCAACGGGACCGGCCAGTTCATCACCAGTTGCTCCAGCTGGGCCGCCAATTCGTGTCCGCTTTGTGAGGTGTGGCGACCGGTGTTGTAACGAACATAAATCGGGGTGTAGTCCAGCGTGGCTGCAAGGGCTGCGCCATGGTCTGATCCGGATCCGCCGGCGGGCACCTGCCATTGCAGGTCATTCATGCACAGGCCATGAATCAGAATCAAGACTTTGCCCGTGACCTCAGTCCGTGGTGGCATGGCTTGCCAGTCCAACGCGAGCCCCTGGTGGCGCAAACTCATGGCGGTGGCGAGCGGATTGCTGCTGGTCACCAGTCGGTCGCCCAGGACACCGTTGAGTGCAGCAACGACGGCTTCTCGTTCGGGGCTGGCGGGGCGGTCTGGGTTGCCTTTGGCCAGCAGCGACTGAACTCCTGCCAAAGCGGCATCGACGCCTTTGCCAACCAGTTGGGTGACCCCTTGAACACTTTGGTAGACCAGCCCCGTGAGTCCACGGGTCTGGTTTGGCGTTGCGCCGCTGGGGGCGCCCAGCGTGCGCCAGACGGACTGGTGAACGCCTTCGGCGATGCGGGTGACGCCGGCTGTGGCCTCAGTGGCCAGTTGGGCAATACCCCGCAAATCGGACGGTTGCAGGTGTTTCAGCGGGTTTTTGGAGGGAGGCTTGGCCATGGTTGAGGCGCACCGGACGTGAGGTCGCAGTGCGCCGGCCCATTGTCAGTGTCTGTTCGTGCTTGCGCTAGAGGGGCGCATCTAGCCCGATTCGGGTGCAATTCTGTTTTAGAAGCGCTCGTGCGGTTGCAGGTAGCGCCACTGGCCAACGGGCAGGTTGCCCAACATGACGTGGCCCACGCGAACCCGCTTCAGGCCCACCACTTTCAGGCCCACCAACTCGCACATGCGGCGAATCTGGCGCTTCTTACCTTCGGTGAGCACAAAGCGAAGCTGCTCCGGGTTTTGCCACTCCACCTTGGCGCGTTTCAGCGGCTGGTTGTCCAGCGACAGTCCGTGCCGCAGTAATCGCAGTTTGTCCGCCGGGAAAACCGCCTGCACATCGGTGCTCACCGGGTCGTCATCGTCAATGCGGCTGAGTTGGGTGACTTTGCCGCCATAAGTTGCGGCGGCGCTGTTGGCTGCGGCCAAATTCTCGGCGCCGGTGTACACCACGCGTACCAGATATTCCTTCTCCATCTCCGAGTCCTCGCCAATGAGCTGGCGCGCCACGCGGCCGTCCTGGGTGAGCACCAGCAAGCCGGTCGAGTCAATGTCCAGGCGGCCTGCGGGCACCAGGCTTTTGAGCTGGCTGGGGTGAAAGAAGAAGCGGGCGTTGTCATCCGTCCAGCGGTTCTGGGGTTGCACCAGGGTGATGGCGGGCTCGTGGCCGTCCTCGGCCTGGCCGCTCACCAGACCCAATGGCTTGTTGATCAGAATCGTGACCTGATTGGCCTGCTGGCCCTGGGCCTGCTTGGTGATTTCAATTTTGACGTTGGGCAAGACCTGCATGCCCATGGTGGCGACCTCGCCGTTCACCTTGACCCAGCCTTTGCCAATCCATTCGTCGGCCTCGCGCCTTGAGGCCATGCCCAGTTCGGCCATGCGCTTGTTCAAGCGCAGCGTGCCGTTGGGGCCGGTGGCGGCCGTGTTGGATTGCCCGGCAGGCACGGCGGCGCGGCTGGGAGGAGGGGCCGCACGGCGGAAAGTGGGAGTTGGCTTTGAATCAGTCATTGCTATAAATTTGGTAGCTGCTTGCGCTTATTTTACAAGGGCTAGTGGTTGATTTGTCATAAAAATAAATTAGACCTCAAGGCGTGCAGGTCCAGCACCCGAAGGCCGCCGTATTCGACACGGATGCAGCCCTGATTGGCGAGGTTGGTTAGCGCCTCGTTCACCCGTTGGCGAGACAGGCCCACAAGGTAGGCCAACTCTTGCTGGGTGATGCGCAAGGCGGCTCCCACGCCCGGATAAAGAACCGGGTTGAACAACGAGGCCAAACTGCGGGCCACACGAATGTCCGGGTTGGTCATCCGATCGATTTCCCGCGCTGCGATGAACTGACCCAAGCGCTCGTTCAGCTGGTTCATCACGAAGCGGTTGAATCCAATCGAATGATCGAGCAACCAATGAAAGGTGTCCACGTGCAGGCCGGCCACCATGCTCTTGCGCAGGGCCTGAATGTTGTAGCGGTAGGTCTCCCGCTTGAGGGCTGTGCCTTCGCCAAACCAGCCGCCCGGCGGCACGCCGGTGAAGGTCATGGTTTTGCCTTCGGCGTTGTCGCTGCTCATCTTGAGAAGCCCATCCACCACGCCAAACCAGTAGGTCACCGGTCGCCCAGTGCGGCACAGGTATTCCCCTGGCGTGGCGTCGGAAATCTTCAAGTCTTCCTCGGCGCGCTGACGCTCCACTGGCGTCAACACAGCAATCCACGGAATGGTGGCCAACTCAGGCGCAGTGAGGGAGCGGCGGCGGTGAAACAGGGTGTTATCGGACATGGTATGGGCTGTAAGTCTTCAATAAGTGAAGGGAAAACACCTACCGAGAATGGTCTGAATTGTCGTCGAAATGACAACAAAGCGTCAAATGACGTCCTATTATTGACGCCATCAACGCAACCGAACGACTTTTTGATCCGGTTGCCTTCACTTGAGACAAGGCACAGGGATGCAGACCACTTTTCCTCAACTTCTTTTGAACCACGCCGCACAGCGGCCGCTCGAACCCGCCATGCGCGAAAAAGAGTACGGCATCTGGCAGGCTTTGACGTGGTCTGATCTGGCCGTTCTGGTGGAGCACATCGCGAGTGGATTGCACCAGGCTGGATTGCGTCGCAATGAGCACATGGTGGTGGTCGGCTCCAATCGGCTTCGGCTTTACGCCACCATGCTGGCTGTGCAGTCCTTGGGCGCGATTCCGATTCCCCTGTACCAAGATGCCGCCGCGCTGGAATGCATCTTCCCCATCAACAATGCCGAAGTTCGCTTTGCCTTTGCCGAGGACCAGGAGCAGGTCGACAAGCTCCTGGAGATCCGCGAGCAGTGTCCTCAGTTGGCGCACATCTTCTTTGATGACCCGCGTGGCTTGCGTAATTACGATGAACCCGGATTGGCTGGAGTGGATGAACTGATTGCTGCGGGCAAAGCCTTTGCCACACAGCACGCCGGCTTTCTTCAGGCTCAAGTGAGTGAGATCAAGGTCGACGATGTGGCGGCGATGTTCTTCACATCAGGCACCACCGGCAATCCCAAAGGCGTAGTGCATACCCACTACTCCCTGTTGAACCGCGCCCAAGCCGGTGCCGACTTTGACAAGTTGACACACGCCGAAGAGGTGTTGGCCTATTTGCCACCGGCCTGGATTGGACAAAACATCTTCAGCTACGCCCAGTGGTTGCACTGTGGCTACGTGGTGAACTGCCCCGAGTCGGCGGCCACGGTCACCATTGACCTGAAAGAAGTGGGCCCCACTTACTACTTTGCCCCGCCCCGCGTCTTTGAAGGCTTGCTCACCAGCGTGATGATTCGCATGGAAGACGCCAGCGCCCTGAAGCGCCGTATGTTTCACTACTTCATGAGTGTGGCGAAGCGGGTGGGCCCCACCAGAATGGATGGCAAACAGTTGTCGTTCACTGACAACTTGCTCTACATGCTGGGCAACTTTTTTGTGTACGGCCCTTTACGCAACAACCTCGGCATGAGCCGGGTGCGGGTGGCCTATACCGCAGGCGAGGCCATTGGCCCAGATTTGTTCACTTTTTACCGCTCGATTGGCATCAACCTCAAGCAACTGTATGGCTCCACCGAGACTGCGGTGTTTGTTTGCCTGCAACCAGACCATGAAGCGCGGGCCGACACCGTGGGCGTGCCTTGTGCGGGGGTCGAAATCAAGGTGGCTGACAACGGCGAAATTCTCGTCAAATCTCCAGGTTTGCTGAAGGAATACTTCAAGAACCCGGCAGCAACAGCCGAAGTGCTGAGCGCCGACGGTTGGTACCACACCAGTGACGCCGGCTTTCTGGATGCCCATGGTCACCTCAAGATCATTGACAGGGTGAAAGATGTGGGCCGCATCAAGGGTGGACCGAGCGACGGAGCCATGTTCGCGCCGAAGTACGTGGAAAACAAGCTCAAGTTTTTCCCACACATCAAGGAAGTGGTCGCCTATGGCGATGGTCGCGACAAGGTGTGCGTCATGATCAATATTGACGTCGACGCGGTGGGCAACTGGGCTGAACGACGCAACCTGCCCTATGCCGGTTATACCGACTTGGCGCAGAAACCTGAGGTGTATGAACTCATCAAGGAGTGCGTCGAAAAGGTGAACGCTGATTTGAGTGCGGACAACATGTTGGCCGGCTCGCAGGTCAGCCGCTTTCTGGTGTTGCATAAAGAACTGGATGCCGATGACGGCGAGTTGACCCGTACCAACAAGGTTCGTCGCGGCTTCATTGCGGACAAGTACGACGCCTTGATCGATGGGTTTTACACCGGCAAGACGTCGCAGTTCATTGAAACAGTGGTCAAGTTTGAAGACGGTCGCACGGGCAGCGTCAGCGCCACTCTGCGAATCGATGATGCAAAGACCTTTGCGCCCATCAAGGCCGCGGCCTGAACCCACTCAGAAACAACATGGCGACAAAACAAATTGGCGACGTCATTCTTGACGTCAAGAACATCTCCCTCAGCTTTGGCGGCGTCAACGCGCTGACCGATATTTCGTTTGATGTGCGCGAACATGAGGTGCGCGCCATCATCGGACCCAACGGCGCCGGAAAAAGCTCCATGTTGAACTGCATCAACGGGGTCTACACACCGCAGCAGGGCAACATCACCTTTCGCGGTCAAACCTTCAGCCACATGGACAGCCACCAGGTGGCCACCATGGGCATTGGACGCACGTTCCAGAACTTGGCCTTGTTCAAGGGCATGAGTGTGATTGACAACATCATGACCGGGCGCAACCTCAAGATCAAAAGCAATATTTTTTTGCAGGCCTTGCGCATTGGCCCCGCGCAACGTGAAGAAGAAATGCACCGCGAAAAAGTCGAGCACATCATTGATTTCCTGGAAATTCAGGCTTTTCGCAAGACGCCGGTCGGTCAGTTGCCTTACGGCCTGCAAAAGCGGGTGGACCTCGGGCGTGCTTTGGCCATGGAGCCACAGGTTTTGTTGCTTGATGAGCCCATGGCTGGCATGAACGTGGAAGAAAAGCAGGACATGTGCCGCTTTGTGCTTGACGTGAACGAAGAGTTTGGAACCACCATCGTGCTGATTGAACACGACATGGGCGTGGTGATGGACATTTCGGACCGGGTGGTGGTGCTGGATTACGGCAAAAAAATTGGCGACGGCACACCAGACGAAGTACGCAATAACGAAGACGTGATCAGTGCCTATTTGGGCACCAGTCACTGAAGCAGCAGGAGATCAAAAAATGGCATTTTTTCTTGAAACACTGCTGGGCGGCTTGATGGCCGGCATGTTGTATTCCTTGGTCGCGCTGGGTTTTGTACTGATTTACAAAGCATCAGGCGTGTTCAATTTCTCACAGGGCGCCATGGTGTTGTTTGCCGCTTTGGCAATGGCCCGTTTCGCGGAGTGGATCCCCGCCATCACGGGTATTGAGAGCCTGTTCCTAGCAAACGTGCTAGCCTTTCTGGCGGCCGGCGTGGTCATGTTTGTGGTGGCCTGGTTGATTGAACGACTGGTATTACGTCACTTGGTCAATCAGGAAGGCACCACCTTGCTGATGGCGACCTTGGGTATTGGTTATTTCCTGGACGGGTTGGGCCAAACCATCTTCGGAAGCGCCATTTACAGCATCGACATTGGCATGCCTAAGGAGCCGATTTTTGTGTTGCCCGGCGTGTTTGAGGGTGGCCTGCTGATCAACAAGGAAGACCTGTACGCGGCCCTGATTGCCGCTGTGCTGGTGGGCTTGCTCAGTATTTTTTTCCAGAAAACGATCACCGGGCGCGCTTTACGGGCGGTAGCCGATGACCATCAGGCCGCTCAGAGCATCGGTATTCCATTGAACCGCATCTGGGTCATTGTCTGGTGCGTGGCCGGCGTGGTGGCGTTGGTGGCCGGCATGATTTGGGGCAGCAAGTTGGGCGTACAGTTTTCGCTGACCACCGTGGCCTTGCGGGCCTTGCCAGTGGTGATTCTGGGGGGGTTGACCTCTGTTCCCGGCGCCATCATTGGCGGACTGATCATCGGTGTGGGTGAGAAGCTGTCTGAAGTGTTTTTGGGCCCCTATGTGGGCGGTGGCATTGAGATTTGGTTTGCCTATGTGCTGGCACTGGCCTTCCTGATGTTCCGTCCTCAGGGCTTGTTCGGCGAAAAGATCATCGATCGCGTTTAAGCCGATACCCACTGAAAGAAAAATACCATGTTTTACAGAGAAAACGGCCAGTTCAAGACCTCTTACCGGGCCGACAGCCAAATCTTCCCGATTGCCCAAGACCGCTGGGGTGTGCTGGCCCTGTTGGCTTTTGCCGTCATTGCCGTGCCCCTGTTGGCTGACGAATACCTGCTGCGGGCCATCTTTATTCCCTTTCTCATCTTGTCTTTGGCCGCGTTGGGGGTGAATATCTTGGTGGGATTTTGCGGGCAAATCTCACTCGGATCTGGCGCTTTCATGGCCGTCGGGGCTTATGCCGCCTACAACACCTATGTGCGAATCGAGGGTATGCCATTGATTGTGGCCTTGCTCTCAGGGGGCTTCTTTGCCACACTGGTGGGCTTGTTTTTCGGCATCCCCAGCCTGCGCGTCAAGGGGCTGTACCTGGCCGTGGCGACATTGGCGGCACAGTTCTTCTGCGATTGGGTATTTTTGCGAATCGGATGGTTCAGCAACAACAGCTCGTCCGGCTCGGTCGCTGTGTCTGATCTGAGTGTGCTGGGTTGGTCGATTGAGTCGCCTATTAGCAAATACCTGTTCTGCCTGGGTGTGTTGGTGGTCTTTGGGGTGCTTGCCAAAAATCTGGTGCGCGGCGCCATTGGTCGTGAATGGATGGCCATTCGGGACATGGACGTGGCCGCTGCCGTGATTGGTATTCGCCCCATGTACGCCAAACTCAGCGCCTTCGCCGTCAGCTCGTTCATTGTCGGCGTGGCCGGGGCCCTGTGGGGCTTCATCCACCTGGGCTCTTGGGAGCCTGCTGCCTTCTCGGTGGATCGCTCATTCCAACTGCTCTTCATGGTCATCATTGGAGGCATGGGTTCCATTATGGGCAGCTTCTTTGGCGCCGCCTTTATCGTGGTGCTGCCCATTTTCCTGAATCAGGCGCTGCCGGCTTTGGGCAGCCTGTTCGGGTTGGATATTTCGACCGCCTTAGTGGCCCACACCGAGGTCATGATTTTCGGTGCACTGATCGTCTGGTTCCTGATTGTGGAGCCGCACGGGCTCGCCAAGCTGTGGAGCATAGGCAAGCAAAAGTTGCGTCTCTGGCCTTTTCCTCATTGAGTTTCAGACCCTCGATGCTTTGATTTTTCGTTCGTTAACCACAGGCATTTCAATGCCGATCTTTAGGAGACTTTCATGAAAATTCGTCATATTGTTCTGGCCGGTTTGGTGGCCTCAGCTAGCGCCGGCGCTTTCGCGCAAGCCAAAGAGCAGTTTTTCCCGGTGCTTTCCGGGCGAACCGGTCCGGTCGCGCCCAATGCAACCCCCTGGGCCAACGGCCACAACGACTACATGAAGCTGGTGAATGCCCGCGGTGGTATCAACGGCGTCAAAACTCTGGTGGAAGAGTGTGAAACCGGTTACGCCACCGACCGCGGTGTGGAGTGCTATGAGCGTCTGAAAAACAAAAACGGTGGAGCTACCGTGTTTCAGCCCCTGTCCACAGGTATAACTTTTGCGCTGACTGAAAAGGTCGCAGCTGACAAAATTTCCCTGATCACCTCCGGCTATGGTCGAAGTGACTCGGCAGATGGCGGTATCTTCAAATGGAACTTTCCATTGATTGGTCACTACTGGGTGGCCGGCGACACTGTGCTACAGCACATTGGCAAGAAGGCCGGTGGAATGGATAAGCTCAAGGGCAAGAAAATTGGCGTGGCCTACCACGACAGCCCGTTTGGCAAGGAGCTGTTGCCCATTCTGCAAGAGCGCGCAGCCCAGTATGGCTTTACCCTCCAGTTGCTCCCCGTGGCTGCGCCTGGCGTGGAGCAAAAAGCCACCTGGTTGCAGGTACGTCGTGAACAGCCTGACTACATGATTCTCCAGACTTGGGGTGTCATGACCGGCACCGCTATCAAGGAAGCCCAGGCGGTCGGCTACTCTCGTGAAAAAATGTTTGGCACGTGGTGGTCGGGCGCCGAGCCTGATCTGAAAGATGTGGGTGAAGGTGCCAAGGGCTACAGCGCGGTGATGATGCAACATGGTGCTGAGCCTCAGTCCGCTGTGGTGAAGGACATCATGGATAAAGTGCATTCCAAAGGCGAAGGCGCTGGCCCCAAGGATGAGGTTGGCAGCGTGTTGTATATGCGCGGTGTGGTGGGCGCCATGTTGGCCACTGAAGGCGTTCGTGCCGCCCAGGAGCGCTTTGGCAAAGGCAAGGTCATGAATGGGGAGCAGGCCCGTTGGGGCTATGAAAACCTGAATCTGACCCAGGCCAAGCTTGACGCGCTGGGTTTTAAGGGCGTGATGCGTCCGGTCTCTACCAGCTGCGCTGACCACATGGGTTCGGCTTGGACTCGTGTTCATACTTGGGACGGCAGCAAATTCGTCTGGGCGTCGGACTGGTTGCAGGCTGACGACCAAGTGATTAGGCCGCTGGTTAAGGCGTCTGCTGACAAGTACGCCGCCGAGAAGAAGCTGACACGCCGGACGCCTGCGGACTGCCAGTCCTGATCAGGCCCAGTCCCCCGCTTAATGCAGGGGACTGCGGTTGGCGACTTGCCCAAGTCGCCAACTGAAAGGCATGGCAACTGGCCTTTCAGTTGGTCTCAACCAAACTACACGGATTCATAAATGAGCACACCGAATATCGTTCTCAACGTCAATGGCATTGAAGTCATTTACAACCACGTCATTCTGGTCCTGAAGGGTGTTTCCCTGAATGTGCCGGAGGGCAAGATCGCGGCCATTTTGGGCGGCAACGGGGCGGGCAAGACCACCACCCTGAGGGCCATTTCCAACTTACTCAAAGGCGAGCGCGGTGAGGTCACAAAGGGTTCCATCGAGCTGCGGGGTGAGCGCATTGAAAACCTGTCTCCGGCTGACCTCGTGCGCCGCGGCGTGGTTCAGGTGATGGAAGGGCGTCATTGCTTTGCCCACCTGACCATTGAGGAAAACCTCTTGACTGGCTCCTACACGCGCAGCGACAAGGCCGAAATTGCACGGAACCTGGACAAGGTGTACACCTACTTCCCGCGCCTCAAGACGCGGCGCAGCAGCCAAGCCGCTTACACGTCGGGTGGCGAACAGCAGATGTGTGCCATTGGGCGCGCACTCATGGCTAACCCGAGCATGGTGCTGCTGGATGAACCCTCCATGGGACTGGCGCCGCAGATTGTGGAAGAGGTGTTTGAGATCGTGAAAGACCTCAATCAAAAGGAAAAAGTGACCTTCCTGATTGCCGAGCAGAACACCAACATGGCGCTCAAGTACGCAGACTATGGCTACATCATGGAGTCCGGCCGGGTGGTGATGGACGGCCTGGCCAGCGATCTCGCCAACAACGAAGACGTGAAAGAGTTTTATCTGGGCATGGGCGGCGGCGAGCGCAAGAGCTTCAAGGATGTCAAGAGCTACAAGCGCCGCAAGCGGTGGTTGGCGTAAGGAGTTCACACATGACGCACAATTTTTACGACGCGCTGGAAACCCGCGCTCCTGCTGAACGCGAAGCGGCGCTGTTGGCTGCTCTGCCCGAACGCGTGGCACACGCCAAGCGATCATCACCCGCATTTGCCACGATTTTGGAGGACGTGGACCCGACCACTGTGACCAGCCGTGAGGCCTTGGCCCGCTTGCCGGTGACGCGCAAGCACGAGTTGCTGGAGCTGCAAAAAGCCAGCCGTAGCGCGGGCGGGAATGTGTTCGGCGGCTTCAGCGCCGTGGGCTTTGGTGCCACGATGCCTCGCATGTTTGCCAGCCCTGGGCCGATTTACGAACCCGAAGGTGCCGCCCCTGACTACTGGCGTATGGCTCGTGCCATGCATGCCTCCGGTTTTCGGGCGCAGGAACTAATTCACAACGCCTTCAGTTATCACTTTGTGCCGGCCGGCTCCATGATGGAGTCCGGTGCGCATGCCATGGGGTGCACGGTTTTTCCAGCTGGTACTGGGCAGACTGAGCAACAGGTGCAGGCCATGGCCGAGTTGCAGCCCGCCGGCTACATTGGGACCCCTAGTTTCCTGAAGATCATTGTCGAGAAAGCCGCCGACCTCGGTGTGGCCTTGCCCAGCGTGAAAAAAGCCATGTTTGGCGGCGAGGCTTTTCCGCCCTCACTGCGCGACTGGTTCCTGGCGCGCGGCATTGATGGCTACCAGTGCTACGCCACTGCCGACTTGGGGTTAATTGCATACGAAACCTCGGCGCGCGAGGGCCTAATCATTGACGAAGGCGTGATCATTGAAATCGTGCGACCCGGCACCGGTGACCCCGTCGCCCCGGGTGAGGTGGGAGAGGTCGTCGTGACCACCCTCAACCCCACGTATCCGCTGATTCGCTTTGGCACCGGTGATTTGTCGGCCATCATGGCCGGGCCCTGCCCCACAGGGCGGACCAACACGCGCATCAAAGGATGGATGGGTCGGGCCGATCAAACCACCAAGGTGCGCGGCATGTTTGTGCACCCCAGTCAGGTGGCGGATATTGTTCGTCGCTTCCCTGAGGTGGCTCGCGCTCGATTGGTGGTCAGCGGCGAGATGGCCAATGACGCCATGACCCTCAAAGTGGAAACCGCCTGCAGTGGGCCAGATGATCTGGCTGGCAAGCTGGGTGATGCCATTCGTGAAGTCACCAAGTTGCGGGGGACGGTTGAGTTGGTCCCGGTCGGCAGCTTGCCCAATGATGGAAAGGTCATTGAGGACGCACGCAGCTACGCGTGATCTTGCCAACTCAGGGCTAAGCTTGTCTTAAACGCCCCAGACGACATCGTCTCCGTCAGTTTCACAGCGGCGCAACATTTCCATGAAGGGTTGCGCACGTTGGCGCAGTGACACCTCGGCGAAGACGGGAGTGGGCTCGTTGTTGGCCAAGGCCTCAGCAATGGCCGCATCTCTGGCGGTCTCTTCCACCGCAATGGCCTCCTGCAGCGCCACCAGGGCTGCTGGAATTTGTTCCGCCTGCACAATGCCTTTGCCGGACGCAACGCTCTCTGAGTCCCGTCCGAGAATGGCCAGAATCTGTTGAGCGTGGGTTGGCAGCATGATAATGTCGCCGGTATTTTTAGATTTGAATTTGAAAAGCATGGTGGTCCTGTTGTGATTGCTCGTTTCAATGCTACACCCGCTAAGCACATAAATCGATCTGCCTGTCGCTGGCGTTGGCGGGCGGGCGCCATCGCGACCTTGGCAGTGCTGGGTTTCAGCGTCGGCTGTGCAGACGGGCGTTACTATTTTCAATCGGTCAGCGGGCATGTGAAGGTGATGCAGGCGGCCCGACCTGTGTCACAGTGGCTGTCAGACGACCAAGCCTCACCCGCGCTGAAGCAACGGCTTAAACTGTCCCAGAAAATTCGGCAATTCTCAGTCACCGAACTCCACTTGCCTGACAACGAGAATTACCGGCGTTTTGCAGATTTGCACCGCCGCGCCGTGGTCTGGAATGTCGTGGCGGCGCCGGAATTTTCGTTGACGCTGCACACCTGGTGCTTTCCTGTGGTGGGGTGCGTGGCTTACCGTGGGTACTACGCTGAAGCAGATGCCCAGGCCGAAGCTGCCGCGCTGCGCCTGCAGGGGCTGGAAGTCCGTGTGTATGGCGTGCCTGCTTATTCCACCCTGGGTTGGCTAAATTGGGCGGGCGGCGACCCGCTGCTCAACACCTTCATTCAATACCCGGACGGCGAGTTGGCCCGCATGATAATTCACGAGTTGGCGCACCAGGTGCTTTACGTCAAAGACGACACGGTGTTCAATGAGTCGTTTGCCACAGCGGTTGAACGCCTCGGTGGATTGCGGTGGCTGGCCATTGAGGGGACGCCGATGGCCCGCCAGCAGTACGAGGCCTTTGATGCGCGGCGTCAGCAGTTTCGGGACTTGTCTTTGGGCACCCGGCACAAGCTGGAAGAGATTTATGAGAAAAATCAGGCTGTGGCGTTTGACCCAACTGCTGTGACTGCTATGAAAAACGAAGCAATTTCAGAGTTCAGGTCGGACTACCAGCGACTCAAGGCGACCTGGAATGGATATAACGGCTACGACGCCTGGGTAGCAGGGGCCAACAACGCCGCCTTTGGCGCTCAGGCCGCCTATGATGACTTGGTGCCTGGTTTCGAGGCGTTGTTTGAACGGGAGGGCCGGGACTGGCCCCGGTTCTATGAGGCGGTCAAACGATTGGCAGAACTGCCGATTCAAGAGCGAACCGATTTTTTGAAAAACCTATCTCCGGAGTATTCCCGTGGCTGATCTTCACATCTTGCGCGACCATGAACTTGGATTAAAGGGCGCAAGAAAAATCGCCTTTCAGTGGGCCGAACATGCGGAAAAGGAGTTTGGCATGGCCTGTACTTACGAGGAAGGTGCGGCCGAAGACGAGGTGTGTTTCACCCGCTCGGGAGTCAACGGCACCTTGGTCGTGACCAAGGACCGCTTCGAGCTGAACGCAAAACTGGGATTTTTGCTGGGTTCTTTCAAATCGACGATTGAGAGTGAAATCGTCAAGAACCTCGATGAGCTCCTTCAACCTCAGCCGCCGGCGAAGCGCGCAGCCAAGAAGAAGTAGTTGTCGAGCGGGGACGCTTTAGCTCAGCGACTCAATCAAATCCACATACTGCTGCATCGCATCGGCGTTGCTGGTGCCTTTCAGGCCGTTCCATGCATCCCACTTGGCGCGGCCGACCATGTCGCTGAAGCCAGGCTTCTTGTCGGCGTTGTCACCGGTGCTGCCTTGTTTGTAGAGGGCGTACAACTTGAGCAAGGTCATGTTGTCAGGGCGCTCAGTCAGGTTTTTTGAGTTGGCGACGGCGGCTTCAAATTGGGCTTGCAAATCTGACATGTTTTTTCTCCAAATAAAGTACTAAACCACACACATGGGGTAAGTGCGCTGTATCTTACGGGCCGTTTTGCTTACAGAATAGAGAATATTCCCCAAGAGAGCTTAGTTGCCATGGTTACCCGCATCAATTCCAAGAAGTCTGCATCGATCCCGCACACACCAAACCCGGGTGGGCGGATGCAGCCGCCTTCTTCGGATCATGCCACCGGCAATTCGGCAACGTCCCAACGTATGAGCAAGGTGGACACAGCCTGGTTGCGCATGGACGGTGAGCACAACTTGATGATGATTGTGGGTGTGTGGATATTGCAGCCGGGTCTCAAACTAAAGGAAGTTTCCGATCGGATCGAGTCGCGGCTACTCAAGTTTCCCCGGTTTGGTCAACGAGTGAAGCAGGACGCCACGGGCGCGAGTTGGGTGACTGACGAGGACTTTCGGATCGAGCGCCACGTCGTGGCTGAGGTTTTGCCTCGCGTCCCCAAAGGGCAAGAGCAAATGGCGTTGCAAAACCGCTTGGCCGAGTTGGCCATGGTGCCGCTGGACATCCAGCATCCCTTGTGGCAATTCCGGTTGGTGGAAGACTATCAAGGTGGCTCGGCGTTGATGTGCCGCATCCACCATTGCATTGCCGACGGCCTGGCCTTGATCGCCGTCACGCAGTCCATGGTGGATGGTGGCTCAGAGCCGCCCAAGCAGCAAGAACGTGGCGAGAGACATGACGGCCTGGAAGGGCTGGAGGAATGGATCACCGACACCTTGATCAAGCCCTTCACCGAGGTCACAGTTAAAGCGCTGGATGCAGCGGGTGACGGGGTAGTCGGCGCCATGGAGCTGTTGCTTGACCCGAGGAAAGGGCTTGAGCATGGCTTGGAAAAAGGCCTTGCCGGCTCAGCAGGGCTGGCCAAGCTGGCCTATCAGCTCATGCGTGATGGCGCTGCCCTGGCGCTCATGCCCGACGATTCACCTACCCGTCTGAAAGGCGTACCCGGGGCGACGAAACGGGTGGCTTGGTGCCAGCCAATTCCCCTGGACGAGGTCAAGGCCATCGGCCGCGCCTTGAACTGCTCCATCAATGACGTGCTGCTGAGCTGCGTGGCAGGTGCCTTGGGCGAGTACATGAAGTCGTTTGGCGACGAAACAGCCGGCAAAGAGGTTCGGGCCATGGTGCCCGTCAACCTGAGGCCCATGGATCAAGCCTACAAACTGGGCAACCGCTTTGGGCTGGCCCCGGTGGTGTTGCCGCTGGGCTTGGACAACCCCGTGGAGCGGGTGTTTGAAGTGCGCCGCCGCATGTCCGAGATGAAAGGCAGCATGCAACCGCTGCTGGCCTTTGGCCTTCTGGCGGTGGCCGGCTTGGTCGCCAAACCGCTGCAAGATGCCATGCTGAACCTCTTTTCCAGAAAGACCACGGCCGTGATGACGAATGTGCCAGGGCCACGCGAGAAGCTCAAGTTTTGTGGATCCACGCTGGAGCAGAGCCTTGTCTGGGTGCCTCAGTCCGGCTCGGTGGGCTTGGGCGTGTCGATACTGAGCTACGCTGGCGGGGTTCAGTTTGGTGTCATCAGTGACGCCACGCTGTGCCCTGACCCCCAAAAAATCATTGACCGATTCGAACCTGAATTCGCCAAGTTGTCCCTGCTCACGCTTATGCTGCCTTGGGGCGAGTGAGGTGATATTTTTTCGCTGCTGCGGGTTAAGGATTTGCTATCCATTACATAGCTATCTGCGCTTTATTGGCGTGAGCTAGGAGGCGAAAGCCTGCGAATTTATAGGGCCACATCAGGGGCTTGGCAATACGGTCGGGGGCAGCTGTTTCCAACTGACAGTTGAGCGGCTGCAATGCGGGCGGAAGCGGTCATTGGGTATTTGGAAATGGATGGCGCTTAAAGACACATACCTGCCAGTCGTAGTTCTCAACTGCTCACCATAAATCGGTCATTCAGCGTAGTTTCGTATGGCTGAAATGAACAGTTAAACTTCGCCAGCCTGAACCAATAACTTGACCTTGCCCTCGAAAAACGTATCTCTTGCTGAGTGTTTAAATTCACGCAAGGAGAACGGAAATGACGAAGACAGCAAGAGCGCGCTACACGCTCGAATTCAAGCAAGAAGCAGTTCGACTGGTCGAAGGTGGCCAGAGCATTGCAGCCGCGGCACGCACGCTGGGAGTGGTCGACCAGACGTTGTTCAATTGGGTCAAGGCGCAGCGCCAGGGCCAGCTCAAGGGAGCTGACAGCAAGGTATTGGTCAGCGCCGAGCAGATGGAGATCAGCCGGTTGCGGGCCGAGTTGGCGCGTGTGAAGATGGAGCGTGACATTCTGGGAAAAGCGACGGCGTACTTCGCAAAGGGATCGATTTGAAGTACGCCTTCATCCAGCGCCACCGCAGCACATGGCCGATCTCGGTACAGTGCCGCGTACTGGGGGTGAGCATCGCCGGGTACCACGAACACTTTGTGCGACTGGCCAGTCCGGCCCAGCTCCGCCACCTGAGCGATGACGCCTTGCTGGTGCACATCAAGGCCATCCATGCCGAGACGCGAGGCGGCTACGGCTGGCCACGCACCTGGAAGGAGCTGCTTGCCCGTGGCATCCGTGTGGGCAAAGAGCGCGTGCAAAAGCTCATGCAGTTGCACGGCATCCGTGCCAAGGGAAAGCGGCGCTTCAAGGTCACCACCGATAGCAATCACGATCTAGCGATCTCACCCAACCTGCTCAACCGGGAGTTCGATGTGGCAGCACCCGACAAGGTCTGGGTGGGTGACATCACGTACATCGCCACGGACGAAGGCTGGTTGTTTCTGGCCGTGGTGATTGACCTGTTCAGCCGCCAAGTAGTGGGCTGGTCGTTACGAGAGGAAATGACGCGGGACATCGTCATTGATGCGCTGCGCATGGCATGGTTCAAGCGGCATCCGGGCAAGCAGGCTGGCCTGATGTTCCATAGCGACCGCGGCAGTCAGTACGCCAGCAAGGACTTCCGGGAAGTGCTCAAGGAGTACGACATCACCAGTTCAATGAGCCGGCGCGGCAACTGTTGGGACAACGCCTGCAGCGAGACGCTGTTTGGATCATTGAAGGTGGAACGGTTATACGGACAGAAGTTCAAGACTCAGCGGGAGGCAAAGGATGAAACGATTGCTTGGATGCTTTGGTATAACCGGACTCGACTGCATTCGACACTGGCCTACGTCAGCCCGGTGCGGTTCGAGCAAAACTGGCTTGCTAATCAGCCCAAGCAAGCCAACTCATGATCTCGGTTATGGGATACGGATTCCAGGGGCAAGGGCAACTCTCGGCTCTTCTACAGCCTTCAAGGCGCTATCGGAATCGATTCCCATGACAAGTCAAGAAGTAAACATGCTGCTCGATAGGTCGATGCACGCGCACTGCTTTGGGGTAAGGATGCCAGAATGAACCTAAAATTTTTTCAGTCAAACTCCATCAAAACCCGGTTGACCCTGTTCACGCTGGCTATTTTTGTATTCAGCATCTGGGCGATCTCGTTCTACGTGAGCCGCACCTTGCAGGGCGATATGCAGCGCCTATTGGGCGAGCAGCAGTTCCAGACAACTTCCATGGTGGCTGATGAGATCAATCGTGACGTGCAATATTATTTGAACGGGGTTGAGGTTGTTGCTAAATCGCTCGGCCCAGTCCTTTCGAGCGGCGCAGCGGAAACACAGAAAGCACTGGAAAACCGAGCCATCTTTCATCATCTTTTCAACTCGGGCAGTTTTTTCACCGGGATCGACGGTACGGTGCTTGCATCCCTTCCGGCCTCTCTGGGTCGAGTGTGCATGAATTCCATGGACCATGATTCCGTCGCCACTGCGCTTAGGACGGGTAAATTGTCAGTCAGCAAGCCGGTGATTGGCAAGGTGCTGAACAAGCCAGTACTCACCATGGCGGCGCCCATTCGTGATCCACAAGGCTAGGTAATTGGTGCATTGGGCGGTGTCATCGAACTGGATAAACCCAATTTTCTGGACAAGATTGCCAAGGCTTCGTTCAACCAAAACGGTCTTGTTTCAATTGCCGCAGTGCAGCACCGTATCATTGTCGCGTCCTCGGACAAGACTCGCGTGATGATGGCCCTTCCACCGCCCGGCGTGAATCCCGGCCTGGATCGAGCTTTCGCTGGCTTTGAGGGCTATGCCATGACCGTCAACATCACGGGGCAAGAGCAACTGGCGTCTTTCAAGCAAATTCCGGCAGCGCAGTGGTACCTTTACTCCGGTCTTCCCATCGAGGAAGTATTTGCTCCGGTGCGAGCGATGCAACAACGCATCTTGCTGGCCGCGATCCTGCTGACGCTGCTGGCAGGAAGCTTTACGTGGTGGATGTTGAGGCGTGAGCTTGCTCCCATGTTTGACACCGCTAGAAAGCTGGCCCATATGACTGAGGCTGGCCAGACGCCACAGCCTTTGCCGGTAACACGCCAGAATGAAATCGGCGAACTGATCAGCGGCTTCAATCGCCTGCTGTAAACCTTGGGTATGCGCGAGACGGCGTTGATTGAAAGAGAAAGACGCTTGAACGAAGCTCAACGTATGGCAAAGGTCGGCAGTTGGGAACTGGATTTGCGTTCCAACCACTTGACTTGGTCGGACGAGACCTTCCGTATCTTAGAAATTGATAAGACGCAATTCAAACCCACCTACAAGGCATTTTTGGCCACAATTCACCCGGACGACCGCGAGGCAGTGGATACAGCCTACACGCGGTCTCTCGAAGTCCGAACGCCCTATGGCATCGAACACCGTTTTCTGTTTACCGATGGCCGCGTTAAATACGTACTGGAGCAATGCGAGACCACATTCAGCGCGTCGGGCCAGCCGCTGCATTAAAGAGGGACCGTTCAGGACATCAGCGATCGCAAGGCAGCGCAAGACGAGATTCAAAGGCTGGCTTTCTCGGACCCTTTGACTGGCCTGCCCAACCGCAGATTATTGCGTGACCGGCTCGAACATGCGTTGGTTGGCGCATTGCGTCATGGACATCAGGACGCACTGATGTTCATTGACATGGATGACTTCAAGACCCTCAACGACACCCTGGGCCACGACAAGGGCGACCAGTTGCTCCAACAGATGGCGGGTCGAGTGCTGGCTTGCGTGCGCGAAGATGACACAGTGGCACGACTGGGCGGCGACGAATTTATTGTCCTGCTCGAAGATCTGGACGCAAACCCACAGGAGGCTGCCACGCAGGCCGAAAGAGTGGCCAGAAAAATTCATGATGCGCTGCGTCAACCCTACCAACTTGACAGCCACGGCTATCGCAGCACCGCCAGTATCGGCATCACCCTGTTTGGCGGCGCTCAGCGCGAGAGCATCGAAGAGCCGTTGAAACGCGCCGAACTGGCCATGCACAAAGCCAAGGCCATCGGGCGCGACAACTTGCGTTTCTATGAACCCGGAATACGAACTGCCGTTTTGGTTCGCGCAACTCTGGAAGCGGATTTGCATGAAGCGCTAGCCAAAGAACAGTTCCTGCTGCACTACCAGGCCCAGTTCGATACCGATCACTTGACCGGGGTAGAAGCCCTGGTGCGCTGGCAACATCCCGAGCGCGGTCTGGTTTCTCCCGCCCAATTCATCCCCGTTGCAGAGGCCACCGGCTTGATCCAGCCCTTGGGCAAATGGGTACTGGAGACCGCTTGCGAACAGCTCGCGCTTTGGGCGCTGCGCCCAGAGATGGCCCATCTCACCATCGCTGTCAATGTCAGTGCGCGGCAGTTCAGACTGCCCAGCTTTGTTCAAGAGGTGCTGACCGTGCTGGAGACGACTGGTGCCAACCCCAAGCGTCTCAAGCTCGAACTGACGGAGAGCCTGCTACTCGACAATATGCAAGATGTCATCGCCAAGATGACCGCACTCAAAGCAAACGGCGTGGACTTCTCGCTCGATGACTTTGGCACGGGCTATTCATCGCTGAGTTACCTCAAACTTCTGCCGCTCGATCAGCTCAAGATTGATATGGGCTTTGTCCGGGACATCCTGACCGACCCCAACAATGCCGCCATTGCCAAGATGGTGATCGCTCTGGCCGAGAGCATGGGCTTGAACGTGATCGCTGAAGGGGTGGAGACCCAGGCGCAACGCGACGCGCTCGAGGACTTGGGCTGCCATGCGTATCAGGGCTATTTGTTCAGCCGACCACTGCCGATCAAGGAATTTGAGGCATTTGCACGGCGGGCTTGAGTTGGATTTGATACTCGCGCTGGACGGAAATTGGACGGCCGGAAAGCTGGCATTGGTGTGCGACTCCTTGCGCTGAGTACTTGACTTATGTAGGCGCCGAGTGACAGCCCGCTTTGGGCCTTTCGAGGCTTGTACGACGCCTGCCATCCGCCACGGTCGGATCAGGTGCGTTCCTGTCAGGGGCAGGCATCCTACAACCCTAAACTGTAGCTGTCGGTGAGTGTCGTGCAAGTGTTGCCGAAATACCTGTGCCACTGGGGGCATTCTCTCGACTTTGGAGCGAGCGGACGTATCCCCCAATTCATAGAATGGCCTCTCGCAGGCGTTGGCGGTCGTGAACATCAATTGATATGGGCGCCGGTGAGAGTGGGTGCCCCGTGGTTGCCATGCCTGTTGAGTGAGCATCGGTCGCCAGCCGGCGTCCTGCTTGACGATGAGGGGCTTGTACCGGGCTTGCTCCACAAAGTTATCCCCAGATTCTGTGCATCACTTTGTCTGTCAAAGCTCTGCTCTGACGAATACGTCAGATAGAAAGAAAAAACTTTTACGTTTTTGTGGATTCGCCAGAAATCTTGCCGGATGGACCTGTTTTTCTGCTAGGTAAAGGAGTGCTTTCGAGGATATTTTGTCTGGTTATACCGGGTGCTTAAATAGTGAGCATCGCGTTGTAAGCCAATGCCAGCAACAATTCAAGGACTTGTTCGGTGTGTACTGCACAAAGTTATTCACAATTTTTGTGGAGTTGTTTTTGGCATCGAACGACACGGCCTAAATTCAACTCGGTTCTTCAGGTTTGGGTCACTTATGGTGTCATTTTCGGGATTGCCTGTTTGGTAGGCACGCCTTGGCAGCCCGCATCAAGCTTGACGATGGCGCTCTTGTTCTGGGGTACATCCACAAAGTTATCCACAAAATCCGTGGACTACTTTTCAGTGCAACCAAGCCGGGCAGACTAAGGCGCGCTTGATTGGCGGCGGAAGTCGGCGGGTGATTGACCGGTCCAGGACTTGAACGCGCGAATAAAGCTTTTCTCATTCATAAACCCACTGGCCTGGGCGACTTGCTTGATGGGGCGATCGGTGCGCAGCAGCAGGTCTTTGGCCAGCTTCTGGCGGACTTCGTCCTTGAGTGCCTGCAGGGAAGCGCCTTCTTCCTTCAGTTGGCGGTGCAGGGTGCGGGGAGACATCAAGAGCAGGGCGGCCAAATCCTCCGCGCTGTGGGCTTGTTCCGGGTGGGCGAGCAGAGTCTGGCGCACACGCTGCACTAGCAGGCGGTCGCGCCGGTACTGCAGCACGGTCAGAGGCAGGGCGCGTTGCAGCATGTGTTGCAGGGCGGCTTCGTCCCGGTGCAGCGGCAGGCTCAGGTAGCGGGCGTCAAACTGGATGCTGGCCTGCGCTGCGTGAAACGCCGTGGGGCCGGTAAACAGCACCTTGTAAACCTTGGCATGCGGTGGCGGAGCAAACGGAAAGCGGGCCGCCGTGACGGCAATGCGCGAGTCCAGCAGCCAGCAGGCAACGCCATGCACATTGCGCAACACCGACACCAGGCAAAACTCGCGCAGCGCGCCCAGGTCGCGGTGCTCGGCAAGGCTCAAAGTGGCGACGTCCCCGGCCACACTCAGTTTGAGCGTGATGTCGTCGGTCAACAAGCCGTGGTGGCGGCACCAGCGCTTGAGCGCCACGCCCAGCGTGGGTGCGCTGATCGAGGCGCGGGCCAGCATACCGTAGCTGCCCCAAGGCAGGCGGCGGGTGAACCAGCCCAGGCCTTCGTCATCCAGCTCCTGCATGGCAGCGCCGGAAATCAACTCCATCTGCAGGGCGGTGATGCCGGCGTCCGTCAACTTGAGAAGTTCTGGCGTAATTTGTGCCTTCAGTAAAGCGGATTTTGGACTCAGGTTCACCCGCTCGTAAGCCAAAATAATGGCGTGAACAAAGGCGATTGGCGTCACCGAAGGGCCGGACAGGCTGGCGTTGTTGGGAAGACTGAGTAAGTTCACGGCATGAATCATAGGCTTACTCGGGAGGAGTTCTGGCAGTATTTGCAACCTCAGTGGCCGACCTCAATCGCGCGATCGGCCTATGCTGTGGCGTGAGACTCCCTGAGGGTTTCGTTGCGCCCCTTGGAGGAAATGAGATGACCCAAATGCCTGCCACCCCCGCCGCCGAGCTCGTTTTGACCCGCAGCTTGTCTTGCGGTGCGACCGACACGCCGTTGATTGAGCAAACCCTGGGTGCCTGTTTTGACGCCATGGCCGATGTGCAGCCCGACCATGAGGCGCTCGTGAGTGCGCACCAGTCGCTGCGCTACAGCTACCGCACACTGCAAACCACCTGCAATCAACTGGCCAGCGCGCTGTTGGGCTTGGGCCTGCAGAGCGGCGACCGGGTCGGCATCTGGTCGCACAACAACGCGCAGTGGTTGTTGATGCAACTGGCTACAGCCAAAGTGGGCCTGGTGCTGGTCAACATCAACCCCGCCTACCGCACCTCCGAGCTGGAATACGCGCTGAACAAAGTGACCTGCAAGGCTCTGGTGACCATGGCGCGTTTCAAAACCAGCGACTACCTGGGCATGGTGCGTGAACTGGCGCCGGAGTTGGCGACTGCCTCGCCCGGCGACTTGCACGCCGCCCGCTTGCCCGACTTGCGCACGGTGGTGTGGATTGACGAACCGGGGCAGGGCGATGACTTGCCCGGCGTGATGCGTTTCTCCACCCTGTTGGCACAGGGCAACGCGGCCGACCCACGGCTGAGCGCGACGGCCGCCACCCTGAAGGCCACCGACCCCATCAACATCCAGTTCACCAGCGGCACCACCGGCTTTCCCAAAGGCGCCACGCTGACGCACCGCAACATTCTGAACAACGGCTTTTTTGTGGGCGAGGCCATGAAGCTCACCGCCGCTGACAGGTTGTGTATTCCGGTGCCGCTGTACCACTGCTTTGGCATGGTGCTGGGCAACCTGGCCTGCCTCACACACGGCGCCACCATTGTTTACCCCAACGACGGTTTTGATGCGCTTGCGGTGTTGCAAACGGTGCAGGCCGAGCGCTGCACCGGGCTGCATGGTGTGCCCACCATGTTCATCGCCCTGCTGGACCATCCCCGCTTCAAGGAGTTTGATCTGTTCACGCTGCGCACCGGCATCATGGCCGGCTCCCCCTGCCCGATAGAGGTGATGAAGCGCGTGGTGAGCGACATGAATATGGCCGAGGTCACCATTGCCTACGGCATGACGGAGACCAGCCCGGTGAGCTGCCAGAGCACCACCACCACGCCTTTGGAGAAACGCGTGGCCACAGTGGGGCTGGTGCAGCCGCACCTGACGGTGAAGGTCATCAACCCCGAAAGCGGCGAAGTGGTGGCACCCGGCGTGTCCGGTGAGTTGTGCACGCAAGGCTACTCGGTCATGCACGGTTACTGGGGCGACCCCGCCCGCACCGCCGAGGCGATTGACGCCGAGGGCTGGATGCACACGGGCGACCTGGCCACCATGGATACGCAGGGCTATGTGAACATCGTTGGCCGCATCAAGGACATGGTGATTCGCGGCGGCGAGAACATCTACCCGCGTGAGATTGAAGAGTTTTTATACCGCCACCCGCAAGTGCAAGGCGTGCAGGTGGTCGGTGTGCCCGATACCAAATACGGCGAAGAACTGTGCGCCTGGGTCATCGCCAAGCCGGGCCAGACGGTGACGGAAGAGGAACTGAAAGCCTTCTGCAAAGGGCAGATTGCGCACTACAAAGTGCCGCGCTACATTCGACTGGTCACCGCCTTCCCCATGACCGTGACCGGCAAGATTCAAAAATTCAAGATCCGGGACGAAATGAAGCAGCTGCTCGGACTGCAAGACGATCTAACCGCCTGAACAAAAAAGAGACACCCGCATGCCTATTCTTGACACCCAACTCAACGCCCGCTCTGCGGATTTTCTGGCCAACGCCAGCGCCATGCGCCTGCTGGTGGACGACCTTAACGCCCAGATTGCCAAAACGGCGCTGGGCGGCGGCGAGGCGGCCCGCGCCAAGCACACCGGGCGCGGCAAGCTGCTGCCGCGTGACCGCGTGCAAATGCTGCTTGACCCCGGTACGCCATTTCTGGAGTTGTCACCCCTGGCGGCCATGGGCATGTACCCTGACCGCGACGGCTCGGACAGCGCGCCCAGCGCCGGCGTCATCGTTGGCATCGGCCGGGTGAGCGGTGTGGACTGCATGATTGTCTGCAACGACGCCACCGTCAAAGGCGGCACCTACTACCCCATGACGGTGAAAAAGCATCTGCGCGCGCAGGAGATTGCCCAGCAAAACCGCCTGCCCTGCGTGTACCTGGTGGACTCGGGCGGGGCCAACCTGCCCAACCAGGACGAGGTGTTTCCTGACCGGGACCACTTTGGCCGCATCTTCTTCAACCAGGCCAATATGAGTGCGCTGGGCATCTCTCAGGTGGCGGTGGTCATGGGCAGCTGCACCGCGGGCGGCGCCTATGTGCCGGCCATGAGTGACGAGACCATCATTGTCAAAAACCAGGGCACCATCTTTTTGGGCGGCCCCCCGCTAGTGAAAGCCGCCACGGGCGAAGTCGTCACCGCCGAAGACCTGGGTGGCGGCGACGTGCACACCCGTCTGTCTGGCGTGGCCGACCACCTGGCACAAAACGATTTGCACGCCCTGGCCATGGCGCGTGAGGTGGTCTCCCACTTGAATCAAAAGAAGGCCGTAGCCCCCGCCATACATGCGCCAGTCGCTCCTAAATTTGCAGCAGAGGAACTGTATGGCGTGATCCCAACGGACACCCGCAAGCCGTTTGATGTGCGCGAAATCATTGCCCGCATCGTGGACGGCTCAGAGTTTCATGAATTCAAGCCGCGTTATGGCGCCACGCTGGTCACCGGCTTTGCGCACATTGAAGGCATGCCGGTCGGCATCATTGCCAACAACGGCATTCTGTTCAGCGAGTCGGCCCTCAAGGGCGCGCACTTCATTGAGTTGTGCTGCCAGCGCAAGATTCCGCTGGTGTTCTTGCAGAACATCACCGGCTTCATGGTCGGGCGCAAGTACGAGAACGAAGGCATCGCCCGCAATGGCGCCAAGATGGTGACCGCCGTGGCCACGGCAGCGGTGCCCAAATTCACCATCATCATTGGTGGCAGCTTTGGCGCCGGCAACTACGGCATGTGCGGCCGCGCCTTCAGCCCGCGTTTCTTGTGGATGTGGCCCAACGCCCGCATTTCCGTCATGGGTGGTGAGCAGGCCGCCAGCGTGCTGGCCACCGTCAAACGCGACGGCATTGAGGGCAAAGGCGGCGCCTGGAGCGCGGAAGAAGAAGACGCCTTCAAGGCCCCCATTCGCACCCAGTACGAAGTGCAGGGCCACCCGTATTTCGCTACCGCGCGCTTGTGGGACGACGGCATCATCGACCCGGCGGATACCCGCCGCGTGCTGGCGCTGGGCTTGAGCGCATCGCTGAACGCCCCCATACCCGACACCACCTTTGGCGTGTTCCGGATGTAAGCCATGAATGCACTGACCACCACCCAACAAGGGGCCGTGCTGACCCTGACCCTCAGCCGACCCGATGTGTGCAACGCCTTCAACGACGAAGTCATTGCCGAGATGACCGCCGCCTTTCAGGACGCCGCCACCCGCGCCGATGTGCGCGCCGTGGTGCTGGCAGCTATTGGCCCCGCCTTTTGCGCTGGCGCTGACCTGAACTGGATGCGCTGCATGGCGGACTACACCCGGGAAGAAAACCTGGCGGACGCCGCCAATCTGGCCGAGATGCTGCGCGTGATGTACGAATGCCCCAAACCCACCGTAGCCCGCGTGCAGGGCGACGTGTTTGCCGGCGGCATGGGCCTGGTCGCCGCCTGCGACATGGCCGTGAGTGTGGACACGGCGACTTTTTGCCTGAGTGAGGTCAAGCTGGGTTTGATTCCCTCCACCATCAGCCCCTATGTGATCCGGGCCATGGGTGCGCGCGCGGCGCACCGCTACTTCTTGACCGCCGAGCGCTTCAGCGCGGCCGAGGCACATCGCATCGGCTTTGTGCACGAGGTGGTGAGCGCGGACCAGCTGGACGCCAAAGTGGCGGAGTTGACGCAGGGCTTGTGCAACGCCAGCCCCAACGCCGTGCGCAGTTGCAAGCGGCTGCTGCAAGAGGTGGCTGGGCATGACATTGAGGCGCCGCTGATTGCGCTTACGGTAGACGGCATTGCCGACATTCGTGCCAGCAGCGAAGGCAAAGAGGGTGTGCAGTCTTTTCTGCAAAAGCGCAAACCCAACTGGCTAGCAGGCGCCTGATCACCATGCAAGCCCATGCCTACTTTTTAACCCTGGCCCGCTACAACGTGTGGGCGACGGGCCAGTTGCTGGAGGCGGTGAACGCTCTGCCAGATGCCGACTATCGGCGCGACTGCGGCCTGTTCCTCAAGTCCATTCATGGCACGCTGAATCACCTGTGGGTGGGTGAGCACGGCGTCTGGCGCAAGCGTTTCGCTGATTGGTTGTCGCCCCAAGTGGCGCTGAATGCCGAGGTGCACGCCGACCGCGCCGTGCTGGCCCAGCAACTGCTGCTGGGCGCGCAAGCGTGGCAGCCGCTGATTGAAGGCTGGGACGACGCGCGTTTTGAGGGCACGCTGCACTACCGCAACCGCAACCTCAGCGGCGTGGCCATGTCCCTGCCGTTTGCCACCACGCTGGATCATGTGTTCAATCACGGCACCCACCATCGCGGCCAAATCACGGCGGCGCTCACGGCCATGGGCCAGCCCTGCCCGGAGCTCGATCTTATTTACCTGCTGCAAAGCGAACAAGTCAAATAAAAGGAACACCATGTTCAACAAAATTCTGATTGCAAACCGGGGCGAGATCGCTTGCCGCGTGGCAGCCACCGCCCGCCGCATGGCCATCAAAACCGTGGCCGTCTATTCCGATGCCGACGCCAACGCCAAACACGTGAGCGTGTGCGACGAGTCGGTCTACATCGGGGGCAGCGCCCCCAAAGACAGCTACCTGCGCTGGGAGCGCATTCTGGAAGCAGCCAAGGCCAGCGGCGCGCAAGCGGTGCACCCCGGTTATGGTTTTTTGAGCGAAAACGAAGAGTTTGCCCAGGCCTGTGCTGACGCGGGGCTGGTGTTTATTGGCCCGCTGCCCTCCAGCATCCGGGCCATGGGCTTGAAAGCCGAGTCCAAGCAGCTGATGGAAAAAGCCGGCGTGCCGCTGGTGCCGGGTTACCACGGCAGCAACCAGGACGACGCCCTGCTGCAGCGCGAGGCGGATGGCATTGGCTACCCCGTGCTCATCAAAGCCAGCGCGGGCGGCGGCGGCAAAGGCATGCGCGCAGTGGACAAGTCGGAAGACTTTGCCGCCGCCCTGGCCAGTTGCAAGCGCGAAGCCATCAACAGCTTTGGCGACGATGCGGTGCTGATTGAAAAGTATGTGCAGCGCCCGCGCCACATCGAGATTCAGGTGTTTGGCGACACCCAGGGCAACTATGTGTACCTGTTTGAGCGCGATTGCTCGGTGCAGCGCCGCCACCAAAAGGTGCTGGAAGAAGCGCCCGCGCCGGGCATGACGCCCGAGTTCCGCCAGCAAATGGGCGAGGCGGCGGTGGCTGCGGCCCGCGCTGTGAACTATGTGGGTGCCGGCACGGTCGAGTTCATCGTCGAGCAAAAGTCCGATGGCTCGATGATCTTCTTCTTCATGGAAATGAACACCCGCCTGCAGGTGGAGCACCCAGTCACCGAGGCCATCACCGGGCAAGATTTGGTGGAGTGGCAATTGCGCGTGGCCAGCGGCGAGCCGTTGCCGCTGCAGCAAGACCAGCTCCGGATTCACGGCCACGCCATTGAGGCGCGTATTTGCGCCGAAAGCCCGGACAACAACTTCCTTCCCGCGACCGGCACTCTGCATGTGTACGGCTTGCCGGACTGCGTGAGCTTCGTGCGTTGCGACAACGGCGTGCGCGTGGACTCCGGCGTGCGCCAGGGCGACCCGATTTCGCCGTTTTATGACTCCATGGTGGCCAAGCTGATCGTGCACGGCGACACGCGCGAGCAGGCCTTGTCCCGGCTGGATACCGCGCTGGCCCAGACCCACATCGTCGGGCTGAACACCAACGTGCAGTTTTTGCGCCACGTGACTCAAAGCCGCTCGTTTGCAGAGGCCAACCTGGACACCGCGCTGATCCCGCGTGAAGAGGCGGTGCTGTTTAAGCAGGAAAGAGTGGGCTTGAACCTGGCCGTGGCCGGCGCCATTGCCCACACCTTGTTGGAAGAGCAAGCGGTGGAGGCGTCCTTGGCGCAACGCCACGTCTGGCTGGACCCTTGGGCCCGGCGCGATGGCTGGCGCTCGCACGGCCCCAGCACACGCCGCTTTGACTTTGAGTTTCAAGGCGAAGTGCACACGGTGCAGATGACCACGCTGCACGACGGCGCACTGCAACTGGACGTGGCAGGTGAGTCCGGTGTGTTCTCGTTCGCGCCGGTGACACAGGGCATTGACGTGCGCTTGGGTGAGCGGCGCCAGATTGTCAGCGTGTATAGAAAAGAGGCTGTAGCGCACGTATTCACTGCACAAGGCGCTACGCAAATCATAGCGATTGACGCATTGGCTCATGCGGGTGACACGCAGGCCGAAGGCGGTCGCCTGACCGCGCCCATGCCGGGTAAGGTGGTGTCCTTCGCGGTGAAAGCCGGCGACACCGTCACCAAGGGACAGACCTTGGCCGTGATGGACGCCATGAAGATGGAGCACACCATTGCCGCCCCCATGGACGGGGTTGTGGCCGAGTTGCTCTACGCGCCCGGCGACCAGGTCACTGAGGGATCGGAGCTGCTCAAGCTGGTGGCCGCCTAAATCGAGCCGCTTTTCTGCCCCCAAAGTGATCGCACTCTTTGGGGGCAGCGCACCCGTACCTGCGGCGCCCGCCTGCAGGTCACCCCTGCATGGGAGCGGGGAAGTCACAGCGTCCTAAAGTGTTGACTCGCCCATAGTTAACCGCAGGCGCCTACGCCCGGACTGGGTGCCCCAAGTGGGCCGCCAACACCCCACCCGAGTTGCCGGGTAGCTACCCGGCAACAACCCGGTCTCAGACGCCGAGCGTCACCGCCACGCCCGTTCTTGCGGCGCCAAATTCACAGCGAACTTCTGGCGTTGATCTTGATGGCATGGCCTTGTGTGTCACCGTCTGAAGTTTGCGTCATGGCCTTTGCGCCAGCCACGATAAAACCCGTCTTGGCACCTCAACCCTCGCGCTCAAAAGCAATTGTCAATGCTGTCCCGAGGCCCTTTCACGCACCGCTGATTCGGGAAAACCCTGTTTTCCAAAAGAAATTTTCTTCTTATTATCTGGTCAATTGGTAAGGCCAATTTACCAACTCACCTTTTTATCAAGTTTGAATTTCATGCCATTTCAACCCATCGAGCCACGCCGGCTGTACCGACAGATTGCTGAACAGGTGCGCCAACTCATTCAAAGTGGCGAATTTGCAGTGGGCTCGCGTCTGCCGGCTGAACGGGACTTGGCCGTCAAGATGGGTGTGTCACGTCCCTCAGTGCGTGAGGCCTTGATTGCGCTGGAAGTTGAGGGGCTGGTTGAGGTGCGCATGGGCTCCGGGGTGGTGGTGATCGGGCGCGAACGCTTGCGCATCCTTGACAACGCGCCCGGTCCCTTGGAAATCATCCGTGCTCGCCAGTTCATTGAATGCGAGCTGGCCGCCTTGGCAGCACGCAGCACCGATGCCACCCTGGTGCCTGAATTGGAAGAGACCCTGCGCGACATGGAAAGCGACATCGCGTCGAACACGCTGCCTATTCGAGGCGACCGCGCTTTTCATATTCGCATTGCGCAGGCCAGCGACAACAGCGCCTTGCAAGCCGTGATCACGCAACTGTTTGACGAACGCAACAACGTCATGTTCGAGCGTTTGGGCAGTCACTTTGAGCGAGAAGCCAGTTGGAAAGCCGCTGTGGATGAACACCGTGCGTTGGTGCAAGCCATTGCGTTTCATGACCCCGACATGGCCAGAAAGGCCATGATCAGTCACCTGGATTGTTCTCATGACCGTTTTTCGGCTGGCTGGCCGACCACCGACGATCGTGACACCAGCAAGGGTGTGCTGTGAGACTGGCCTGCACCCTCAACGGCCCAATGCAACTCTCGGTGGAGCGGCTGGATCCATCAGAACCAGGTCCTGGACAGGTGCGTTTGCGCTTGGGGGCGGGCGGCATTTGCGGCTCAGACCTGCATTACTACCAGCACGGGCGGGCAGGCGTCTTTGCCATTCGTGCGCCCTTTGTACCGGGGCACGAAGCATCGGGTGTCGTGGAGGCTGTGGGCGAAGGCGTGACGAGTGTGCGGGTCGGCCAGAAGGTGGCCGTGAACCCCGCCCATCCCTGCCGCGCCTGTGCCGCCTGCCGGATGGGGCGAAGCAATTTGTGCGAGCGAATGGTCTTCTTGGGAAGCGCTGCGATTTTTCCGCATATTGCAGGGTTGTTTCGCGAACAATTTGTGGTCGCCGAGCGCCAACTGACCGGCATTGACGAAGACGTGAGTCTGGGTGAAATTGCCTGCGCTGAGCCGCTCTCTGTGGGGCTGCATGCGGTGCGGCGTGCGGGAGAGTTGTTGGGCGCGACCGTCCTGGTCACGGGCGCCGGCACCATTGGGTGCATGGCCGTGATCGCTGCGCGTTTGGCCGGCGCCGGACGTGTCATTGCGTGCGACCCTAGCGAACGGGCTCGCGAGATGGCCCTGACCGTGGGGGCGGACGAGGCGCTGGCAGACAGCTCCGCCTTAAAAGGCGTGGCCGATGTGGCGATAGAAGCTGCAGGCCATCCGTTGGCGCTGGCCAGTTGCCTGTCTGCCGTGCGTCGCGGCGCACGCATTGTGCAAGTGGGCACTTTGCCAGCAGAAATCTCCTTTCCTGCCAACGACATCATGTCGCGTGAACTGGATTACGTCGGCGCCTTTCGCGCCGACATCGAATTTGACTGGGCCGTTCAGGCCATTCGCACCCGCCGCGCCGATGTGCGCCCGCTCATCAGTGCGCAGTTCCCCATCAGTCAATCGAAAGCGGCCTTCGATCTGGCTTTGGACAAAGGCCGCAGTACCAAGGTGCAGCTCATTCCGGGCTGACATCCTATTTACAAAAAGGAGACAAACCATGACATTCAAACGTATCACCCTCGCACTGGCCGTCGGCCTCGTGTTGGCAGCACCCGCCTCCGCACAGACCAAGCTCAAATGGGCCCACGTGTACGAGCCGGGCGAACCCTTCCACACGGCCTCCGTGTGGGCTGCAGAAGAAATCAAAAAACGCACCGCGGGTCGCTATCAAATCGACGTGTACCCCTCGTCGCAGTTGGGTAAAGAAAACGACATCAACCAGGGCCTGACGCTGGGCACGGTCGACATCATCATCTCGGGCTCCAGCTTTGCCGCCAAGGCTTATCCTCGTATCGGTGTCACTTACTACCCCTACACCTTCCGCAACGTCGATCACCTGCTGGCTTACACCAAGAGCGACATCTACAAGGAGTTGACCACCGGTTACGAGCAAAAGAGTGGCAACCAAATCGTGGCCACCACGTATTACGGTACCCGCCACACCACCAGCAACAGGCCGATTACCAAGTGCGCCGACATGAAGGGACTGAAGATTCGCGTGCCGGACGTGCCTGCCTACCTGGCCATGCCTCGTGCCTGCGGTGCCAACACCTCGCCAATCGCATTTGCCGAGGTCTATCTCGCTTTGCAAAACGGGACTGTTGAAGCGCAAGAAAACCCTCTCACCACAATCGAAGCCAAAAAGTTTTTTGAAGTCCAAAAGAACATCGTTTTGACAGGCCACATCGTCGACCACGTGAACACGGTTGTGGCCGGTGGGTTGTGGAAGAAGTTGTCGGATGCGGACAAGAAAATTTTCTCTGATGTGGCACTGGAAGCCGCAGTCAAAGCGTCCAAAGAAGTTGCGGCCCGAGAAGGCGAGCTCGTGGCCGTTTTTCGGAACAAAGGGATCACGGTGACCGAGGTGAATACCGGCGAATTCCGCGACACGGTCCTGAAAAACGTGCCGTTTGAGCAGTATGGCTACCAAAAAGCCGACTGGGATCGCATTCAGGCCATCAAGTAAGGAAAGCCAGCATGTCGCGTCAAAACACTCGGCCTGTTGCAGGCAGTGAACGTGTCGTGCGGCCGGCCGAAACCAGCGCGGAAGCGCTGGCGGCCAGCTTCGAACCGGCCGACCACCACAAGGTCGACCTGTCTCGCTATCGTTTTGAAGACTGGATTTGCTTCGGCTTTTTCTGGCTCATGGCCGGCTTGGTGTTTCTGCAATTTTTCAGCCGCTATGTGCTCAACAATTCTTACGCCTGGACCGAAGAGTTGGCCGTGTACTGCCTGATCGGCGTGGTTTTTATTGGCGCGGCCATGTGTGTACGCCGCATGCGGCACATCCAGGTGAATCTGGTGTACAGCCACCTTTCTGCCTCAGCCGGTCGAGCCTTGTCTACTGCGGTCGACCTGGTCGCTCTCGCTTTTTATGGCTACGCCGCCTGGCTGGTGGCGCACTACGCGCTGGCGGTCAACAACGAGCCGATGACCACCATTGACTGGAACAAGAGCTATGTGTATTGGCTGGCATTTGCCGGTTTTGCGTTGATGGCGGTGCGGGGGGCACAAGTCGCCGTATCGAACTGGCGGCGCGGTTTCTCTTCGCTGCAAAACCCCGAATTTTTTGAAGACTCGGTCAACTGAACGGACACCATGCTCATCCTGATTTTTTCCTTTTTGGGGCTGATGCTCTGCGGCTTGCCGGTGGCGGTGGCCATGGCGGGGGGGTCTTTGGTCTACATCATTATTTCCGGTAGCGTGCCTGACATTGTGTTGGCGCAGCGCATGATTTCGGGCGTTGAATCCTTCCCACTTCTGGCCGTTCCTTTCTTCATTCTGGCCGGAAACCTGATGAACATCGCGGGCATCACCGGACGCATCTACAGCTTCGCTGTGGCCTTGGTGGGTTGGATGAGAGGCGGCTTGGGTCAGGTCAATATCATTGGTTCGGTGGTGTTCTCCGGCATGTCCGGCACGGCCATTGCTGACGCCGCCGGTCTGGGTTCCATTGAAATCAAAGCCATGAAAGACCATGGCTATCCGGTGGAATTTGCAGTGGGTGTGACGGCTGCATCGGCCACACTGGGACCCATCATTCCGCCGTCGTTGCCCTTTGTGATCTACGGCATGATGGCCAACGTGTCCATTGGCGCGCTGTTCGTGGCGGGCATCTTGCCTGGCCTGGTTTTGACCGTGCTGATGATGATCACCGTCGCCTACTACGCCCGCCGTAATGGTTGGGGTGGCGACGTGGCTTTCAACTGGGGTCGCCTGTGTAGCGCTGGACTGGAGATTCTGGTGGTGCTGGCCTTCCCGATGTCGGTTTGGTTGGCCGTTGAGGCCGGTATGTCCGTCAATGTGGCCGCGGTGTCGGGCTTTGTGGTGCTGTTGGCGCTCGATTGGAAGTTCAACTTCTCCGCCGTGCTCGCGCTCATGGCGCCAGTGATCTTGATTGGCGGCATGACCATGGGGTGGTTCACCCCCACCGAGGCGGCGGTGGCCGCGGTGCTGTGGGCGCTGTTTCTGGGCCTGGTGCGGTACCGCACCATGACCCTCAAGACGCTGGCCCAGGCCACCTTCGACACCATCGAGACCACGGCCTCCGTGCTGTTCATCGTGACCGCAGCCTCCATCTTTGCCTGGCTGTTGACCACGACACAGGCGGCGCAGGTCTTGGCTGACTGGATTTTGTCTATGACGAGCAACAAATGGGTGTTCCTGCTGCTGGCCAACTTGTTGATCCTGTTCGTGGGATGCTTCATTGACACCATTGCAGCCATCACGATCTTGGTGCCCATCTTGCTGCCCATTGTGCTCAAACTGGGCATCGACCCGATCCAATTCGGACTCATCGTGACATTGAATCTCATGATCGGTTTGATGACACCGCCGCTGGGCATGGTGCTGTTTGTGCTGGCGCGTATCTCGAAACTCTCCATAGAGCGCACCACCATGGCCATCCTCCCCTGGTTAGTCCCCCTGTTTGTGGGACTGATCGCCATCACCTATATCCCCGCGCTCACGCTGTGGTTGCCACAGCAAATGGGCTTGCTCAAATAGAACGGAAGCACGCCATGACAAATCGCCTCGCTGGAAAAGTCGCACTTCTAACAGCCGCTGGCCAGGGCATTGGCTATGCCACCGCCTTGGCCTTCCTCAAAGAAGGCGCCCGCGTTATTGCCACTGACATCAACCCGGCGCTGCTGGAAAAATTGGCGTCTCAGACCGGCTGCGAGGTCGCCCAACTTGACGTGCGCGATGCCGAAGCCATCCAAGCGCTGGCGCAGCGCGTGGGGCCGGTGGATGTGTTGTTTAATGCGGCCGGGTTTGTTGACTCGGGCTCGGTGCTGGACTGCGACGACGCTGCCTTTGATTTCTCGATCGACCTCAACGTGCGCGCCATGTACCGCATGACGCGCGCCTTCCTGCCGGGCATGCTGGCCCGCCAGTCGGGGTCCATCATCAACGTTGCCTCGGTAGCGTCGAGTATCAAAGGCGCGCCGAACCGTTTTATCTATGGCACCACCAAGGCCGCTGTGATCGGCATGACCAAAGCCGTCGCGGCTGACTTTGTGGCGCAGGGCGTGCGTTGCAATGCGATCTGCCCCGGCACGGTGGAGTCGCCCTCATTGCGTGGCCGCATTGCGGCTCAGGCGGCAAGCCTGGGGCAAACGCTGGAACAGGTCGAAGCTGCTTTTGTCGCGCGCCAACCGGTGGGTCGGCTGGGCCGCCCCGAAGAAATTGCGGCCCTGGCCGTTTACCTAGCCAGCGACGAATCGGCCTTCACCACCGGCACCGCTCAAGTCATTGACGGCGGCTGGTCCAACTGAACTCACCACTCAAAATACACCATGAAACTACTCCGTGTTGGCGCAAAAGGCCATGAAAAACCCGCCATCCTCGACGCGTCTGGACGCGCCCGCGATCTCTCCAGCCTGATTGGTGACATCACGCCAACGACGCTATTGCCCGCCAGTCTCGATGCGCTGCGTGCAGTCAACCCTGAGACCTTGCCTTTGATTGACGCCTCTGAGCGCATGGGTCTGCCTTGGTCGGGTTGTGGCAAGTTCATTTGCGTTGGCCTGAATTACGCGGACCACGCCGCCGAATCCGGCATGGCGATTCCGGCTGAGCCCGTGCTGTTCACCAAACACACCAGCACCATGGTGGGCTGCAACGACCCGGTGGTGATTCCCCAAGGTTCGGTAAAGACCGATTGGGAGGTTGAACTCGGCGTCGTGATCGGTAAAACCGCGCGCTACGTCTCAAAAAGCGACGCGCTTTCGCATGTTGCGGGCTACTGCGTGGTCAATGACGTGTCTGAGCGCGAGTACCAGCTCGAACGCGGCGGCACATGGGACAAGGGCAAAGGTTGCGACACCTTTGGTCCGGTCGGCCCATGGTTGGTCACCGCAGACGAGGTCTCCGACCCGCAGCAACTCGGCATGTGGCTGGAAGTCAATGGCTTTCGCCATCAGAACGGCAGCACGCGCACCATGGTGTTCAACGTGGCGCAACTGGTGAGCTACATCAGCCGGTTCACGACCCTCTACCCTGGCGACCTGATCAGCACCGGCACGCCACCTGGTGTCGGCATGGGCGTCAAGCCCAATCCCAAATACCTGAAGCCAGGCGACGTGATGCAACTGTCCATTGATGGGCTTGGCACCCAGCGCCAAACAGTGCACGCCTGGAACCCGGAGTTGATCGATGGCTGACATCAGTCCCGTGATCCGCATCCACCCGGCAGATGATGTGGTGATTGCCCGCCGGCAACTGCTGAGCGGCGCCTTGATTGCCACGGAAGACATCACCGTCTCTGGCCTCATTCCTGCTGGGCACAAGATCGCTGTTCGGGCTATTGCCACAGGTCAACCGGTGCGCCGATATAACCAGATCATTGGCGTTGCCACGCGAGACATCGCACCCGGCCAGCATGTGCACAGCCACAACCTGGCCTTCAGCCGCTTCGACCGAGGGCATTCAGTGGGTGGCGACGTACAAGCTGTCAACTATGTGGCAACACCGGCGACCTTTGATGGCATCGTGCGTGCTGACGGACGGGTGGCGACGCGAAACTACATTGGGGTGTTGACCAGCGTCAACTGTTCGGCCACTGTGGCTCGGGCCATTGCCGATCATTTCCGCCGTGACATCCATCCCGAAGCGTTGGCAGCCTTTCCCCAGGTGGACGGCGTCGTCGCCCTGACGCACGGCGCGGGCTGCGCTACCGACAGCGAGGGCGAAGGCTTGCGCGTGTTGCGCCGCACCTTGGCAGGCTATGCGCGCCACGCCAACTTTGCCGCCGTGGTGGTGGTGGGCTTGGGCTGCGAGACCAACCAGATCCAGGGCCTGCTGGCGCAGGAAGGCTTGCGTGAAGGCGCCAAGCTGGTGACTTTCAGCATTCAAGACGCGGGCGGTACCGCGAAAAGCGTGGCGCGTGGCATCAACGTGGTGAAGCAATTGCTGCCCGAGGCCAATGCCGTTCAACGCGAACCCGTGCCAGCCAGCCACCTGGTGGTGGGTTTGCAATGTGGAGGGTCGGACGGCTACTCCGGCATCAGTGCCAACCCGGCGCTCGGCGCGGCTGTCGACCTGGTGGTGCGCCACGGCGGTACGGCGGTCTTGTCCGAAACCCCCGAAATTTATGGCGGCGAGCACCTGCTGCTGCAACGCGCCGTATCACAGGCCGTGGCCGACAAGCTCGAAGCCCGCCTGCAGTGGTGGACCGACTATTGCGCCCGCCACCATGCCGAGATGGACAACAACCCGTCTGCCGGCAACAAGGCCGGCGGCCTCACCACCATTCTGGAAAAGTCGCTGGGTGCGATTGCCAAGGGTGGCACCACGCCCATGGTGGATGTCTATGAGTACGCCCAGCCCATCAGTGCCAAAGGGTTTGTTTACATGGACACGCCCGGCTACGACCCGGTGTCGGCCACGGGCCAGGTGGCCGGTGGCGCGAACCTGATTTGCTTCACCACGGGCCGGGGCTCTGCCTATGGCTGTGCCCCCACGCCTTCTCTCAAACTGGCCACCAACAGTGCGTTGTGGGCCAAGCAAGAGGAAGACATGGACATCAATTGCGGCACCGTGATTGATGGCAGTGAGTCGGTGGAACAACTGGGCGAGCGCATCTTTTTGGAGATGCTCGCCGCCGCCTCGGGTCGCAAGACCAAGAGCGAGGTGCACGGCTACGGCCAAAACGAATTTGTACCTTGGGCGCTAGGCGCCGTGATGTAAACCCATTTCACCCCCATACGATCATGAAAATTACCTCAGCCAAAGTCATCATCTGCTCCCCTGGTCGCAACTTTGTGACCCTCAAAATTGAAACCGATGAGGGATTGATTGGCATTGGCGACGCCACCTTGAATGGCCGCGAGCTGGCCGTGGCCAGCTACCTGACCGACCACGTCATTCCCTGCCTGATCGGTCGCGATCCGCAGCAAATCGAAGACATCTGGCAATACCTCTACAAAGGCGCCTACTGGCGCCGCGGCCCCGTCGCCATGAGCGGCATCGCCGCCGTGGACACCGCGCTGTGGGACATCAAGGCCAAGGCCGCCAACATGCCGCTGTACCAATTGCTGGGTGGCAAGAGCCGCACGGGCGTGATGGTCTACGGCCATGCCAACGGCACAGACATTGGCCATACGGTGGAAGAGGTGTTGCGCTACAAAGAGATGGGTTACAAGGCCATCCGCGCGCAAAGCGGTGTGCCCGGCCTGGAGAAGGTGTATGGCGTGGGCCGTGGCAGCATGTTTTACGAACCAGCTGACGCCGACTTGCCCAGCGAGCATGATTGGTCCACCGAGAAGTACCTGCGCCACACGCCCGAGTTGTTTGACAAGGTGCGTGCCGCTGTCGGCCCCGACATTCACCTGTTGCACGACGCCCATCACCGCCTCACGCCCATCGAGGCCGGGCGTTTGGGCAAAGACCTGGAACCCTTCCGCCTGTTCTGGTTGGAAGACACTACGCCGGCCGAGAACCAGGAGTCCTTCCGCCTGATCCGCCAGCACACCACGACGCCGCTGGCCGTGGGCGAAATTTTCAACACCATCTGGGACTGCAAGGACCTGATCCAGAACCAATTGATCGACTACATCCGAACCACCGTGGTTCACGCGGGCGGTATCACCCACCTGCGCCGCATTGCCGACCTGGCTGCGATGTATCAGGTGCGTACCGGTTGCCACGGCGCCACCGACCTGTCGCCGGTGTGCATGGGGGCTGCGCTGAACTTTGACCTGTGGGTGCCCAACTTCGGCATCCAGGAGTACATGCGCCATTCCGAGGAAACGGATGCCGTGTTCCCCCACGCCTACACCTTCAAAGACGGCTATATGCACCCTGGCGAAGCGCCCGGGCATGGCGTAACCATTGACGAAGAACTGGCGGCCAAGTACCCCTACCAACGCGCCTACTTGCCCGTGAACCGCCTGCAACACGACGGCACTTTGTGCAGCTGGTGATGGTGGGTATGAATCGATTGAATGACGAGGGCTTGGGTGCTTTGCCTGCTGAAGTGGCGCGCCCCGCCTACAACCGCCATGACCTGAAAATCGGCATCGTTCATATGGGCATCGGCGCCTTCATGCGCGCCCACATGGCAGCCGCCACGGAAGCTGCGCTCAATGCCGGCGACTTGCGCTGGGGCATTGCCGGCGTGTCACTGCGTCGGCCCGATACGCGTGATGCACTGGCGCCACAAGACGGGCTGTACACATTGGCCATTCGCGATGCCGACGAACACGGCCAGCCGCGCCAACGCCTGCAGGTCATCGGTGCGGTGCGCAGTTTGCTGGTGGCGCCAGAAAACCCACAGTCGGTGTTGGACGCCATTGCCGCGGAAGACACCCGCATCGTCAGCCTCACGGTGACGGAAAAGGGCTATTGCCATGACCCCGCCACCGGTGCGCTGCGTCTGGACCACCCCGACATCGTGCATGACCTGGCCCACCCGCAAGCGCCGCGCTCGGCCATCGGCATGCTGGTGTATGGCTTGAAGCAGCGCCACGCACTAGGTCATGGGCCGCTCACGCTCATGTCCTTGGATAACCTGCCCGCCAATGGTCATGTTCTGCGCGCTGCCGTGCTGCGCTTTTCTGAAGAAGTTGATAGCAAACTATGCAGCTGGATAGAGCGGGAATGCCGTTTTCCATGCTCCATGGTGGACCGCATCGTGCCCAAAACGACCGACGGTGACCGCGCTGCCGTGAGCCAGGCCCTGGGCTGTACCGATGCCTGGCCCGTGCTGGGTGAGCCGTTTTTTGACTGGGCCATTGAAGACGATTTCGCCGCTGACCGTCCGGACTGGACGCTGGGCGGCGCCCGCTTTGTGCCAGACGCTGAGCCCTTTGAGCGGCTCAAGCTGCGCATGGTGAATGGCACCCACTCCAGCTTGGCCTATCTGGGCGCCATGGCGGGCTGGCAAACGGTGGATCACGCCATTGGGCAAGCGCCTCTGCGTGAACACATCGAAGCCTTGATGCGTGATGAGATTGAGCCCACCTTGCCGGCTTTGCCCGGCCTGGACCTGGCGGCCTACCGAAACAACTTGCTGGCACGCTACGCCAACCCGGCCCTGGCCCACCGCACTCAGCAAATCGCCATGGATGGCTCGCAAAAGCTGCCGCAACGCCTGCTGGGCACCGTGCGTGACCGCTTGGCCAAGGGACTACCCGTGCCGCGCATGGCGCTGGGTCTGGCCGCATGGATGCACTATCTGCGCGGTGTGGATGAGTTGGGTCAGACCTACCGTATTGACGACCCACATGCCACCGAGTTGACCGCGCTTTACCAGCGCAGCTTGGGCCAGGGCTACACGCTGGATGCTGTGCACGCCATGCTTGCCTACGCGCCAGTGTTTGGTGACTTGGCAGGCAATGCCCAGTTGGCCGCTGCACTGTTGCCCGCATTGCAATCCCTGCACACGCAGGGGGTCGCCGCCACATTGGTGGCGATGCGTGGCACAGAATCGTTGTTAATTTGAGGAGTCTTACATGTTGACAGTTGTTTGCGAAACCCCCGGAACGCTGCGGGCCGAAGAGCGTGCCATGCCTGAGCGGGGCGAAGATGAGGTTTTGGTGCGGGTCAAACGCGTGGGCGTGTGCGGTACCGACCTGCATATCTTCTCGGGCAATCAACCCTATCTGAATTACCCGCGTGTGATGGGTCATGAGTTCTCGGGAATTGTTGAGGCCGCACCGCAAGGTGGCCCGTTGGCCGCCGGCGACACCGTGTATGTCATGCCCTATCTGTCTTGCGGCACGTGCATTGCCTGCCGCCAGGGAAAAACCAATTGTTGTGTGCGTATTCAGGTGTTGGGCGTGCATTGCGACGGTGCGTTCACCGAGTTCCTCAGCGTGCCCCAACGCTTCGTGCACAAAGCCGAAGGTGTGAGTCTGGACCAGGCGGCGATGATTGAGTTCTTGGCCATTGGTGCCCACGCAGTGCGACGAGCGGATGTGCAGCCGGGGCAACGGGTATTGGTCGCCGGCGCCGGGCCGATTGGCCTGGCCGCTATGCTGTTTGCCAAACTGCGTGGTGCCACGGTTGTGGCTCTTGACATTCGGCAAGATCGACTCGATTTCGCGGCCGGGCCGGTTGGTGCGGATGCGGCCGTTTTAGTCGGCGACGGGGATGCGGTCGAACTAGCTCGCCTGAGTGATAACGAATTTTTTGACGTCGTGATGGACGCCACCGGCAACGCGCGGGCCATGGAGCGTGGCTTCCAGTTCATCGCCCATGGCGGGCGCTATGTGTTGGTGTCCATCGTGCAGGGTCAGATTAGTTTTTCAGATCCGGAATTTCACAAACGAGAAGCCACGCTGCTGAGCAGCCGAAACGCCACCGTTGAAGACTTTGCCACGGTGGTGGTGGCATTGCGCGCAGGCCAGATTCCAGACGCCGCACTGGCAACGCACCGCATGAGCTTGTCTGATGTGCCTGCCAACTTCGCCAACCTGCTCGATCCAACGCAGGGCGTGATCAAAGCCATCATTGAATGTTGAAGCCGGTGCAGCGTTTGATGACGCTGTCCTGAACGGTTCGGTTTAAAACCGCTGATTGAGCGGCAACTTCGCCGCCATTGCGCCGGCGCCCACCCCTGTTGCTCATGGGGCATCGTCCTGACGCAAACCCGCGTTGATTGCCAATTGGCAGGGAGACCGCGCAGGCCTGAACTGATGACTGCACCCACTTGGGTGCTGCATTCTTGCTGATCTTTGCGGTACGCTTGGATGCATGAAAATCACCTTTTGTTGCTCTGATACCAAGCCCGAGCCTTGGTTGGACGGTTTAAGTGCCGCTTTGCCGGATGCTCAAGTCAGCCTGTGGCAGCCCGGTGCACCGCCGGCCGACTACGCCGTGGTGTGGGCTCCACCCCAGGCCTTCTTTGATGAGCAGCCGCAGCTCAGGGCCATCTTCAACACCGGCGCCGGGGTCGATGCGCTGATGAAGCTGAACCTGCCAGCCGGTGTACCTGTGATTCGCCTGGACGATGCCGGCATGTCAGTACAAATGGCGGAATACGTGTGCCACGCGCTGATTCGCCACTTCCGCGAGTTCGACGGTTATGAGGCCGACATGGCGCTGGGCCAGTGGTCGTATCGCAAACCGCGTGACCGGGCCGAGTTTCCGGTTGGCATCCTGGGGCTGGGGGTTTTGGGCGAGCGCGTGGCGCGGGCCGTGGCGCAGTTCGATTTTCCGGTGAACGGCTGGAGTCGCTCCCCCAAGCCCTTGGTCGGCGTGAAATGCTTTGCCGGAACTGATCAGTTGCCCGCCTTTCTTGCCGCCTCCAAGGTGCTGGTCTGCCTGCTGCCGCTCACCAGTGAAACGCGCGACATCATGAACCACCAGAACCTGTCCCACCTGCAAGCCGGTGGCTACGTCATCAACGTGGCTCGGGGTGGGAATCTGGTGGACGACGACTTGTTGGCGCTGCTGGACAGTGGCCATTTGGCGGGCGCCACGCTGGATGTGTTTCGCACCGAGCCTTTGCCGCCCGAACACGCCTTTTGGCAGCACCCCAAGATCTGTCTGACCCCGCACACCTCGGCCCGCACTCTGCGCAGCGAAAGCATTGGCCAGATTGCACAGAAGATGGCCGCGTTGCAGCGTGGTGAATCCGTCGCCGGCGTGGTGGATCGCGGGCAGGGGTATTGATTTTTTTCGACCATTGGATGAGGGCTTGATTCATGGGGCTGCTTCAACCCACACCAATGTAGTTCGCCATGTTCCTGCCCGGTTCACCCTCGGATCGCCAGATTGATTAATTAAATTGGCCTGTAGCCGCCGTTGGTTAAGCGCATGACGCTACTAATTTTGTAGCGTTTTATTGCCCTTCAGACAAATCAGGCAGGTTTCGCTACCCGCCCCATGGACGCTCGTTTCATCCGGCAGGGTCCAACGGGCTTGACGATCAATTGTTGAAGTGATAAAAAAAATACCAACTAGTAGGTATGTTTTTTAACATACCAATGTCTACCCACAAAACCAAAATTCGGTTGCTGGCCGCGGCCCTCCAGGTGATCCGTGCTCGGGGGTATTGCGCCACAACCGTGGACGATATTTGCGAGGCCGCGGGCGTGACCAAAGGCAGCTTCTTTCACCACTTCAAGGGCAAGGAAGACCTCGCGGTGAGCGCTGCCGACTACTGGGGTGAAACCACCTCCGCTTTTTTTGCCGCCGCGCCGTACCACACCCACGCGGACGCGCTGGACCGGCTGTTGGGCTACATCGACTTTCGCCAGTCCATCCTGAATGGCCCCCTGCCCGAATTCACTTGTTTGGTTGGCACCATGGTGCAGGAGACATTTGACTCGGCGCCCGCTATTCGCGATGCGTGTGAGCGCTGCATCAGCGGCCATGCCGTCACACTGGTACCCGACATTGCCCAGGCCATGGTCGACCATGGCCTTGATGGCGCGACGGCTGGCTGGACGGCAGACAGCCTTGCCTTGCACACACAGGCGGTGTTGCAAGGTGCGTTCATTCTGGCCAAGGCAAGGGGCGAGGGCGGCGCGCAAGTCGCTGCCGAGAGCGTGGCCCACCTGCGTCGTTATGTTGAATTGCTGTTTGGGGTGCACCGCGGCCCCAAATTCGCCTGATAGGGAAGTACGCGGTGTTTGTTCGATTCATTTAACCGAAACCCAACCCAAGGAGAAACATCATGGCAAACACAACAGTCAAAGCCATCCCTGATCACATGAACTCCCTGTCCCCGCATCTGGTGTGCGCCGGCGCGATGGACGCCATCGAGTTCTACAAAAAAGCCTTTAACGCCGAGGAACTCAGCCGCTTGGCGGGCGAAGGCGGCAAGCTGATGCATGCGGGCCTGCGCATCGGCAACTCCATGCTGATGCTGATGGACGAAATGCCCGCCTGGGGCGCACTGGGCCCTAAAACGCTCAAAGGCTCACCCGTCACGGTCCATTTGCAAGTGGACGATGTGGACGCCACCGTTGCGCAGGCCGTGGCTGCAGGCGCCAAGGTGACCATGCCGGTGGCCGATATGTTCTGGGGCGACCGATACGGCGTACTGGAAGATCCGTTTGGACACATATGGTCGGTCGCGACCCATCTGCGGGATCTGAGTCCCGAAGAAATCGAGGCCGCCATGATGACCGCCATGCCCGGCCAGCCCTGTCCACAGGCTTAGCGGGCGACGCGCGCTGAAGGGAAGCCGCTGTTTAGGCTGTGTCACGGCAAATTGCACCCCACGCGTCACTTGAAAGCACACCCGTATCCACGGAAAGGAAAACCATCATGACCGACCGTACTGTCACGCTTCACCGCGTTCTGCGCGCCCCGCCTGAAAAGGTATACCGGGCGTTTTTGGAGCCCGACGCCATGGCGAAATGGATCCCGCCGTATGGCTTCACTTGCAAGGTGCATCACATGGACGCCAAAGTAGGGGGCACTTTCAAGATGTCGTTCACCAATTTTGGAACTGGCAGCGGCCATTCCTTTGGTGGTGAGTACCTGGAGCTGGTGCCCGCTAAAAAGCTTCGTTATACCGACCAGTTTGACGACCCCAACTTGCCAGGCGTGCTGGAAGTGACCGTAGTGTTAAACGCCGTGTCATGCGGCACCGACGTACACATCACGCAGGCCGGCATACCAGAGGCCATACCGCTGGAGATGTGTTACCTGGGTTGGCAGGAGTCGCTGGCGCAATTGGCAACGTTGGTTGAACCGAATATTCCGGGTTGAAGGAACGAGCGGCTGTATCCAGCCTGAATTTTCAGAAATGAACTGATTGACTGAAAAAGGAGTTTCACCATGAGCTACATCGATGGATTTGTTGCGGCCGTTCCCACGGCCAATCGCGACGCATTTCTTCAGCACGCCAAAGACATCTCCGGCATCTTCAAGGAGTGCGGCGCACTCCAGCAGGTCGAATGCTGGGGGGACGACGTGCCCGAAGGCAAACTCACGTCGTTTCCACGGGCGGTGCAATGTACGCCGGATGAAACCGTGGTGTTTTCGTGGATCGCCTGGCCCTCGCGCCAGGTGCGTGATGAAGGCATGAAGAAAATCATGGCCGACCTGCGGGTGCAAGCCATGACGTTGCCATTTGACGGCAAGCGGCTCATCTTTGGCGGGTTCGAAAAAATTCTGGACGTTTAATGACCGGCGGCCCTTCAGGTCGCCCTTGCGATGGAGTCAAATTCTCAACCTGGCCTTGGTGATTGCAGTCACTGGGTTAGCCATGGCCGGGTTGACCTTCGCATGCAGGCGCGTAGACGGCCTTTCAACTCGTGCAAGTTTCAATGTGAGGAACAAGGAACGAGGAAAGATTCTTTCGACCCGTCGTCGTCAAAGGTTGGCACGCTTTTGACACAATGTCCCGAATCACCTTTGAGAGAAAAATATGAGTATTCCTTCCCGCGTTAAATTGGTTGATGTTGGGCCGCGCGACGGCCTTCAGAACGAAAAACAGATGGTGCCAGCTGCCGTCAAGATTGAACTGGTGCACCGTCTGCAGGACGCCGGTCTCACCGAGATCGAGGTTACCAGTTTTGTGTCACCCAAGTGGGTGCCACAAATGGGGGACAACGCCGAAGTCATGGCCGGCATCCAGCGCAAGGACGGCGTGCGCTACTCGGTTCTCACGCCCAACCTTCAAGGATTTGAGGCTGCGGTCTTGACGAAGCCCGACGAGATTGTGGTGTTTGCGGCGGCCAGCGAGGCGTTCAGCCAGAAGAACATCAACTGCTCGATTGCCGAAAGCATTGAGCGCTTTGCCCCCGTGGTGGTGGCTGCGCGTGCCGCCGGCATTTACGTACGAGGCGCCATGTCTTGCACCGTGGGCTGCCCGTACGAGGGCGACATCGCGCCCGAGCGGGTGGCCTATCTGGCTGGGCTGATGAAGAGCATTGGCGTGCAGCACGTGGGCGTGGCCGACACCATTGGTGTGGGCACCCCCATGAAGGTGCGCCGGGCATTGGAGGCCACCCTGCAACACTATGACCTGAACGACATCTCCGGGCATTTTCACGACACCTATGGCCAAGCACTGGCCAACACGCTGGTGGCGTTGGGCATGGGCGTTTGGCAGTTCGACACCTCGGTGGCTGGGCTGGGTGGCTGCCCTTACGCCAAGGGCGCGACCGGCAACGTGGCCTCCGAAGATGTGGTCTACATGCTGCATGGCATGGGCATTGAGACTGGTATTGATCTGGACAAGCTGGTCGATGCCGGTAAGTTCATCAGCGATTTTCTGGGACGCAAGCCCAATTCCCGCGCGGCAACCGCGCTTTTGAACAAGCGAGCGGGCTGACATGTGTGGTGCTGAAGTCAAAAACCTGCCCGAAGGCGTGCAGCGCATCGCAGCCGCCTTGTTGGCGCAGGGCCACCCCCACGCGCCGGTCATGCTCGAAGACGCCGCCCGAACGGCCCTACAGGCCGCCGACGCATTGGGCATTGAGGTCGGGCAAATCGCCAAGAGCATTATTTTTCGGCGCAAGACCGACGACGCGGCCGTGCTGGTCATCACCTCGGGTGACATGCGGGTCGATGAGAAAAAAGTGGCTGCTTTGGTGGGACCGCTGGGCCGCGCGGATGCCGGGTTTGTGAAAACCAAAACCGGCTATTCCATTGGTGGCGTGCCGCCCATTGCACACACCACGCCGTCGGTCACCTTGATTGACGAGGAGTTGTTTCGCTTTGACGAGATCTGGGCCGCTGCGGGTCACCCGCATGCGGTGTTCAAGCTGCAGCCTGACGATTTGATGCGCCTCTCCGGCGCGCCGGTGGTCAATGTGGTGGAGCAAGCGCCTGAGGTGGAATTGACTGCTATTGAATTGCTAGCTGCTCGCGCAACCCAGGCGAGGGCTGCAGTCACTAATTTGCCTTCGCCCTGCATTTCGGTTTGCAGCATGGACCCTGTGACAGACCTGTGCGCAGGATGCTTGCGCACCATTGACGAGATTCGCCAGTGGAGCCGTTCCGACGACGCCGCCAAGCGCGTGATGTGGCAGCGCATTGAACAGCGCTTGAGCGAGGCCCAAGTATGAAAGCCATCATCTTCTACCTTGACTTCATCTCGCCCTACGCCTACCTGGCGTTCGAGACCATGCCTGAGGCCCTGATGGGCCACAGCTATACCGTGACTTACAAGCCTGTGTTGTTTGCGGCGCTGCTCAAACACCACGGCCAATTGGGCCCGGCCGAGATACCTAGCAAGCGCGAGTGGACCTACCGCCAGGTGCAGTGGCTGGCCCAGCAACACGAGGTGGCCTTGCAAATGCCCGCCAGCCACCCCTTCAATCCGCTGGCGCTCTTGCGTCTGGCCGTGGCCAGCCAAGAGAAAGGCTTGCCCAACCGCTATGTGTGTGAACGCATTTTTCACCATGTCTGGCGGGGAGGGGCGGAGGCGTCTGACCCGGCGCGGCTGGCCGAGATCACGGCCAAACTGGCGTCCGCGCGCAATGCACAAGATGCTGACGTGAAAGCCCAGCTTCAGGCTCATACCGACGAGGCCATTGCCAAAGGTGTCTTTGGTGTGCCCACGCTGGAGGTGGACGGCAAACTATTTTGGGGGCTGGACGCCTTGCCCACGTTGCGGGCCTACGTGGCGGGCGACCCCTGGTTTGAGGCCCATTGGGATGCCGCCGCTCAGGTGGGACAGGGCGTTCGTCGTTAATTATTCTTGGCGCGGGACACACGAATATGCCCGGCACCCACATCGCGTCTCACGCGCCTCTTAGTCCGGCGCATGAGCTGGAGTCGCTCACCCTGTGCCGGGTGGATGAGGCCCATCTCCGCCCCGCCGTTGAGGTGAGCTTTGGCACCGATGTGCTGGCCGTGGTGCGACTGTTTCAGGCGCGCAAGACCACGAGCGTGCTGGTGCGTGATACGTCGACAGAACCGCATCGTTTGGGCATATTCACCACCACAGGTCTGCAGCGCGCCATTCTGAACGGGCAGGCGCTCGATCAATTGGCGGTAGGTGGCTTGTCGAGTTTCCCGGTGATCGCCGTGCAAGCGGCTGACCAACTCGGCGACGCCATGGCCGAAATGCTTCGCCACCGGGTGCACCGGGTGGTGGTGCGGGACGGCGAGGCGGTGGTCGGCCTTTTGGAAGCGCTGGACCTGTTCAGCTTTTTGTCCAACCAGTCGCATCTGATCACGGTGGAGATAGAAAACGCCAGTGACCTCTCGGGGCTCAGCCTGGCATCAAGCCGCATCACCCGCATGATGGGTTGGCTGTATCGCAACGGTTCACGTATTGAGTTGATTGCACGGCTGGTGCAGCAGCTCAACGCCCGCCTGTTTGAGCGGGCCTGGCAGTTGATTGCCCCGCCGGACTTGGTGGCCAATAGCTGTCTGTTTGTCATGGGCAGCGAAGGGCGGGGGGAGCAGTTGCTCAAGACCGACCAGGACAACGGTCTGATTCTGTGCGACGGCTATGTACCGCCAGCCGACTTGGAGGCGATCTGCCAGCGGTTTTCTGATGCCCTAGCTGATTTTGGCTACCCGCCATGCCCCGGCAACATCATGCTGAGCAATCCGCAATGGCGACGAACGGCCAGCGATTGGGGGCAAACCACGCGCCAATGGGTCATGATGCCCGACGGCCAGAGTTTGATGAATCTGGCGATTTTTATGGGCGCCCATGCCGTGTGTGGCGACGCCAACTTGTTGGGCGATTTGAAGCGCGGTATCAGTGACCGGATGATGGACAACGACGTCATGGTGAGTCGCTTTGCGGCGGCCATCGACGCCTTTGGCAGTGAGTCCGGCTGGTGGAGTCGTTTGGTGGGTCGCTCAGACCCCGACGTTGCCCTCAATTTAAAGAAAGAAGGCGTGTTCCCGCTGGTGCACGGCATACGCAGCCTGGCCCTGGCGCACCAGGTGGCAGAAAACGGCACGGCGGCGCGTATTGCCGCGCTGGTGTCACTGGGGCAACTGGAGCCAGACCTGGGCAACGACTTGAGAGACAGCCTGCATGTTTTCATTGGGCTCAAACTGCGTGCCGGCTTGGCAGAGTTGGAGCAGGGAAGCCCGGTGAGTGGCACGGTGAACAGCGCGTCGTTGGGCACCCTTGACCGCGACTTGCTACAGGATGCCATTGGTGTCGTGAAGCGCTTTCGGGCCGTGCTTCGCCGCCGCTTCCATCTGGATGCCATGGGCTGAGCCAATCAGGAGCATGCCACCGCCATCGTCTGGTTGATGTACAAGGCTTCCTCCTCTTTCTACAACAGGCGAATGATCAGATGACTCTCCTGACACGAATGACTGGGGTGCCACGTTTGTGGGCGTCCAATTCGTGAGTCACCCTGAATCGGACGGGCTCTCACCGAGAGCTCAGGAAAATAGTGTTTCAAGCAACTATTCACTGCTGGGCGAGGAACGCCACCTGGACTGAATAGCGCACGAATAGTTGCCCGAGACCTTCGCCGACTGGCTCTTGCATCCCACGGTGAGCTGCATATCCATCGGAAGCCCTGCTCTGCGCCCGCAAGCCTCCACGGCGAGAACGCTCTGATGGTTCTAGGCTAGGAAAGGCTGACCATCCTTGGTGACACGTTTGGCATCCGCCTTTGACGACGAAGGGTGGTTCAATTTCCCAGGGACGCTGGGCCTGAACCTTGGCGAGCAGCCCGTTGGCTCGCCCATCGATGAAATTCCTGAGCGCAGTTGAAGGCCATGGACGGGTCCAGTCGAAGTGGGTATAAGGTTGTTGTGGCAATCAACACTCTCAGTACCTGTCACAACTACTTCAAGGAGAAACCATGCGCAAAACTCAATTGATCCTCGCTTTGTCAGCCTCCGTCTTGCTGGGGGCCTGTGCCACGACCCCCTCCAGTGGGCCGATGGGCTTTTTCCTCACGAGCGCCGGCCCCGGCGATGGCGCCAATCTCGGAGGCCTGGTTGGAGCCGACGCGCATTGCCAGAAGCTGGCGACCTCAGCTGGTGCAGGCAGTCGAACTTGGCGCGCCTACCTCAGTACTGGCTGGACCAGCAAGACACCGGTCGTCAATGCGCGTGATCGCATTGGCAAAGGTCCCTGGTTCAATGCCAAGGGCGTGTTGATCGCGCGCGACGTGGAGCATCTGCATGGCGCCAACAACCTTACCAAGGCTACCGCCCTGGACGAGAATGGCTCACTGGTCAACGGCCGCGGCGACACGCCGAACAGGCACGATATTTTGACCGGATCGAGCAGCGATGGCAGGGCGTTTTCCTCAGCGCCGGGCATGCCTGAAATGACCTGCGGCGAATGGACAAAGAATGGCGACGGTTCGGCCATGACCGGCCATCACGACCGCAGTGGCCTAGCCGACGACGCTTGGTCGAGGTCCTGGAACTCGTCCCACAACACGGCCGGTTGCGGTCAGCAGGCGCTCACGCGCACCGGCGGCGCTGGACTTCTCTACTGCTTCGCCATCGACTGATGTCGCCAATGGGCGGATATTGCCTTCACGGTCTCCGACACGGAGAATCGCAGGTGCAACGGTTCGGCTGATATCGGCAGGCTTGAGTCAATACGGACCGTTCTCGTTTTGCGGCCAAGCCGCCATGAATATTCCCGCTTGCGCCTGAACCCAGTCCCTGCTTGTGGCCCTGCGACATCCGAGGTTTTCGGCATCGCATTTGACAGCCCGGATCCCCGCGAATAGCATCATTTTCCGCTTTTAAACGGAGGTCTTATGCACATGCCCTTGCTCATTCGACGTTGCCTCGCCGGATTGCTGTTGATGGGAGCCTGCCTGAGCGTCGCCTTCGCCCACCACGGCTGGCGCTGGACGGATGATGGACAGTTCGAATTGACAGCCAAGGTCGAAAAGGCCTCGCTGGGCAACCCACACGGTGTACTGACGATGGATGCAGATGGTTCGAAATGGTTGGTCGAGGTGGGTCAGCCATGGCGCAATGCGCAGGCTGGCCTAAGCGATTCGATGATGGCCAAGGGCGCTACATTGACGATTGTCGGCAAACGGTCCGCCGACGACAAAGAGCAGCGCATGAAGGCGGAGCGCATCATCATCGATGGCAGGAAGTTCGACCTCTATCCGGAACGCCTGCCGGATGGGAGCAGGTAGCGACCATCCAACTGAGCTCGCTTGAGTTCTTTACTGGAAATCTTCGAGGGCCTGGACAGCAGCGCGCTGTCGGTCAGCCTTCGGGCCTCAGAATGGTTGTACCCATTGGTCAATGCGCTGCACATTGTGGGCATCGCGCTGTTGATTGGTCCGATCCTCATTCTGGATTGGCGCGTGCTGCGTCGGCGTGGATCACCCGTCCTATCCGTTTTGGCCTCGCTATTGTTGCCGGTTGCGCGTGGTGGCTTTGTGCTCGCGCTGATGGCTGGATCTTTGTTGTTCATGGCGCGCCCTCTGGACTACGCCTTCAACACACTTTTTCAGATCAAGCTGGGATTCATTGTGCTGGCCTTGCTGAACATCGCATTGCTTCACCACAGCAAGGCTTGGGACCTCGCGGTGGCGCATAACGACCCGCATTGGCGCGTGCGGCTGGCCTGCGGTTTTTCGCTTTTATTTTGGTTGATGGCGCTAGGCCTTGGACGGTTGATCGGCTACCGTTGATTCCGGTTCAGGTCGCGCTCAACGCTCAATCCGTGTGCATGATGGCGTTGGGCGGGCTGACGGGCTGAAAAGAGGATCGGCCTGATCTTTTGGAAAGAGTTGTTGCGCAAAAGCCCGGTATGCCGCCTAGCACAAAAAAACCGGGCGCAGGGCCCGGTTTTTTGAGGTCAACTGGCAGAACCGAGTTCTGCCGTGGTTGATCAGTGGCCGGAGGCGCCAGAAGCGCCCAAACCGGTCTCTGAGCGAACCTGCTGAGCCGGGAAGGCCGCACGCTCTTTGGCGGCGTTGGCGCTGCGATCCAGGATGGAGAACAGCCAGATGCCCAGGAAGCCAATCGTCATGGAGAACAGTGCAGGCGAGGTGTACGGGAACCAGGCTGAACCTTTGGGGTTGCCCAGAGTCGCTTCCCACACGGAGGGCGACACAATGGTCAGGCCCACCGACGAGATCAGACCCATGAAGCCGCCAATGACGGCGCCCTTGGTGGTGCAGTCTTTCCACAACACGGCCATGAACAGCACCGGGAAGTTGGCCGACGCCGCAATGGCAAAGGCAAGGGACACCATGAAGGCAATGTTCTGCTTTTCAAAGGCAATGCCCAGTGCGACCGCAATCACGCCGAGCACCTGGGTGGTGACGCGAGATACTTTCAGTTCAGACGCGCTGTCAGCCTTGCCCTTTTTGATGACCGTGGCATAGATGTCATGTGACACCGCAGAGGCACCCGACAAGGTCAAGCCCGCCACCACCGCAAGAATGGTCGCAAAAGCCACCGCCGAGATGAAGCCGAAGAAGACATTGCCGCCCAAGGCTTTGGCCACCAGAACCGCCGCCATATTGGCAGAGCCGCCGCCGCCCTTGATGATGCCCGTGGCCGTATCAGCAAACTCGGGGTTGGTCAAAACCAGCGTGATGGCGCCAAAACCGATGATGAAAATCAGCACATAGAAGTAGCCAATCCAGGTGGTGGCCCACAGCACGGATTTACGAGCTTGCTTGGCATCAGGTACGGTGAAGAAGCGCATCAAAATGTGGGGCAAGCCAGCGGTGCCGAACATCAGCGCCATACCAAACGAGATGGCAGAGATCGGGTCCTTGATGAAACCGCCAGGTCCCATGATGGTCAGACCAATTTTTGCGGCATCTTCGGAGGTTTTGCCACCATTCAAGGCCAGTTGCGTCTTGACTTCAACCCCTTTGGCAAACAAGGCTTCAAAGCTGAAGCCGTAATTCGACATGACCATGATGGCCATGAAGGTGACGCCCGCCAGCAACATGACTGCCTTGATGATTTGCACCCAAGTGGTGGCTGTCATGCCGCCAAAGAGCACGTAGACCATCATCAGCGCGCCCACCAGCACCACGGCGATCCAGTAGTCCAGACCAAACAGCAGCTTGATCAATGCGCCCGCACCCACCATCTGGGCAATCAGGTAAAACGCCACCACCACCAGCGTGCCCGAGGCCGCGAAGATGCGGATCGGTGTTTGCTGGAAGCGGTACCCGGCTACGTCGGCAAAAGTGAACTTGCCCAGGTTGCGCAGGCGCTCGGCCATCAGGAAGGTGATAACGGGCCAGCCGACCAGGAAGCCGATCGAGTAGATCAGGCCGTCATAGCCCGAGGCCATGACCGCTGCGGAAATACCGAGGAACGAGGCGGCAGACATGTAGTCGCCGGCAATGGCCAAACCATTTTGAAATCGGTGATACCGCCGCCTGCGGTGTAAAAGTCAGACGCCGACTTGGTTTTTCCAGCCGCCCATTTGGTTATGAACAAAGTGGCCACCACAAAGCCGCCGAACATGCTGATCGCCACCCAGTTGGTGGGTTGCTTTTCGACTTGACCGAGGTCGGCGCCTGCAGCCAATGCCGTTCCGGCTGCCAGCAGCATCAGCAGCGCAGCCAGGAAGAATTGAAACTTTTTCATTTGGAAGCTTCTTTCAGGATGCTGGCAGTCAATTCATCAAATTCGCTGTTGGCACGGCGCACGTAGATGGCGGTGATCACAACGGTAAAAATAATCACGCCCAAGCCAATGGGAATGCCCAGGGACGTGACCCCGGCCCCGATGGGTTGCGCGAGAAACGATTTGTCAAATGCAATCAGGGCGATGTAGCCGTAATACACGACCATCATCAACAGTGTCAGGCCCCAACCAAAGCTGTTTCGCTTGCGCCGAAGCTCGTGGTACTTGGGATTTTTTTGAATTTTGTCTACAACGGGATCACTCATGTGACACTCCTTTTGAGGGTTAATAGGTTTAATTAAACGTATCGTTAGCACATTTGATAGATATTGCCAAGTCGTACTGACCCACTCCTTACGACTTTTGTGGAAAAGCGTGTGGGTGGCTAAAAAACCAGAGTATTTTTTGGAGCGTTAGGGCGGTGTGCGCATGGGCATAACGCATGGCCGAGAGGGTGTGAACCTGGTAACAACACCCGCCGCTCACGTCGAGCGCCGGGGCGAGTCAGCGTACCGCCCGAAGGAATGGGGATTCAGTGCGTCGGCGAATTCACCGATGGCTCGTCGGCAACAGGCAGGCCGCCTGGTGCGCTGTTAGCTGCCGGGTGTGTGTGATGTCGGTGAGCTCGACTGCTGCGGCTGCTGCCGCCTCCGCTGCGGTGTCGGAGACGACGACGCTCGGCTTTGCGCCGGTGGTAGGCCAGGCCAAACTTCGCGAGGTGGAACAGGCCATAAAGGCCGGCGGCAGATAGAGCCCAGGGTTTGATCTCATCTATCAAAGCCATCAACAATATTTCTGCTTTGATTTGATTCTCTGCATGTTGCTCAGCCGAGACGGGGGGCGAAGATCTGTCGGGGGTGTCCCAGGTTTTTCCCTGTGTGCCCAGCTGTCTTGGGTCGGATCCCGCCTTGCCGCTATTGACATCAGTGAACTCGGCAGTGGAGTCTGGGCGGTCGCCCAAAGTCACGGAGCGAATGGCGCTCACAATGCCAGACTTCAGGGCGTCTTCATAGGTGGGGCGAATCGTCTCCTTGACGGCGTTGGACATTTCCTTCATCAGTCTTGGAGACTGCGCCTCAGCGGTGGCCGGGTTGCGGACCTGCAGCGGTGCTCGGAAGGGGCTGAGTGTGGTAGCTGAGGGGTTGCCCTCAGCGATCGATTGCTCAATCGCTCTGTCCCGCAGAAGATCCAGCTGAGATTCCTGCGCCCCAGACCCCGGTGAGTTGCCGGGGGATGGCATGGTCGCGCCAAGGGGTGTGTCTGACTGTGTTGAAAAAGAGGCTGCGGCCGCGCTCATGGGGGCCAGTAAGAAAAAAAGGCAGATAACCGCGTTTGCGGTCTTTTGTTGATTGTCAGCTGAGAATCGCATTGCCGGAAATAACGCACCTACAGAACAGGCACCCCAGCGATGCCTTTGCGTCGATTCCAATCGATTTCAGGAACGGTGTCAACGTCAGCGCAGCCGCGTCGCAACTTGCATTCACCCGGTCTCCGGCGCCATTTACCGATGGGGACCTGGGTGGCCCGCCCTGGCAATCTCCCGGCCTTCTGGATTGTTACGGTATGTTTCCGTTGTGTTGGCGCGACGTCAGATTGATGTCAGTTGCCCCTTTGATAGTGCTCGCAGCAGGCTCAACCCCTGACGATAAAAACACCCCAAAGGGAGACAACCCCATCGCCACCTCACCGGCAGCGCCGCCACTGAGTGCCACGCAGAAAAAAGTGGTCTTTGCCACGTCACTGGGCACCGTGTTCGAGTGGTACGACTTCTACCTGTATGGCGCGCTGGCCACCATCATTGCGCGGCAGTTCTTCAGCGGGCTGGACGACGGCTCGGCCTATTTCTTTGCCTTGCTCACCTTTGCGGCCGGCTTTGTCGTGCGGCCATTCGGGGCGCTGGTGTTTGGCCGCCTGGGTGACATGGTGGGGCGCAAATACACCTTCATCGTCACCATATTGATCATGGGCTTGTCCACTTTCATCGTTGGCGTGGTTCCCAACTACGCCAGCATTGGTGTGGCCGCGCCTTTGATCCTGATCTTTTTGCGCTTGCTGCAGGGGCTTGCCATGGGCGGGGAATACGGCGGCGCCGCCACCTATGTGGCTGAATATGCCCCCAAGGGCCGGCGTGGCGCCTACACGGCGTGGATTCAAACCACTGCCACCTTGGGTTTGGCGCTGAGTCTGTTGGTGGTGCTGGGCACGCGCTGGTTGCTGGGCGACCATGCCTTTGAGGACTGGGGCTGGCGGATTCCCTTTTTGCTGTCCATCTTGCTGCTGGGGGTGTCGGTTTACATCCGGCTTAACCTCAGCGAGTCACCGGCTTTCCTGCGGATGAAAGCCCAGGGGCGCCGCTCCAAGGCTCCCCTGACGGAGTCGTTTGCTCGGGTCAACAACCTCAAAACGGTGCTGTTGGCGCTGGCGGGTCTGACTGGCGGGCAGGCTGTGATCTGGTACTGCAGCCAGCTGTATGTGTTGTTCTTTTTGACCCAGTCGCTCATGGTTGAAGCCACAGTGGCCACCCTCTGGGTCGCCGCATCCCTGTTGCTTGGCTCGCCCTTTTTTGTGCTGTTTGGTGCGTGGTCAGACAAGGTAGGGCGCAAGCCGATCATCATGTTGGGCTGCGCGCTGGCGGCCGCCAGCTACTTCCCGGTGTTTTCCGCGTTGACGGCGGCGGCCAACCCCGCACTGGCCACGGCGCAGGCCACCAATCAGGTGACAGTGACCGCGGATCAGGCTGAATGTTCGTTTCAACTCGACCTCACCGGCTCCGCCCGTTTCTCAAGTTCTTGCGATATGGCCAAGCAAGCGCTGGCAGCCGCGTCCGTCAGCTACACCAATGTGGCGGGGGTGGTGGGCACACCGGCGGTCATCCATGTGGGCGGGGTCGCCGTTTCAAGCTACAGCGTGCAGGGGTTGAGTGGCGCAGAGGCCCGTCGACACGCGGACACCTTCAAGGCCATGTTGGCTCAGGCGCTGGCTGACGCGGGCTACCCCACCAAGGCGGACATGAGCAGGGTCAATACCTGGGGGGTGATGGCCTTGCTCATTTACTTGGTGGTTTTGGTCGCCATGGTCTACGGCCCCATGGCAGCCGCGCTGGCAGAAATGTTCCCCACCCGCCTGCGTTACACCTCTGTCAGCTTGCCGTATCACATTGGCAACGGCTGGTTGGGCGGCTTGCTGCCGACCATCGCCTTTGCCGTGGTCGCGCAAACCGGTGACATGTACAGCGGCCTGTGGTACCCCGTCATCGTGGCCGGTGCCACCGCCGTGGTCGGCACCCTGTGGCTGAAAGAGACCAAAGACGTTGATCTCGACAAGGTGGAATGACGGGCCGGCGTGAGGTGACATTGCCACGGCTTGTTGCATCCCGCATTGCCAAAAATGTATTCAATCGCAGCTGGCCTAGCTGCCGTAGTTATCTTGTATCTTTCTACCAATGTCCGTAATATCAGTCTTTATCTGGTTTTAGACTGTTATTGCAGCCATGAAGTACAAAGAAGAACCCCTGTTGACCGCCCCGCATCTGGCCGAATCCGTGGCGCTGGGTGCCAAGCTGGCTCGGCTTCGCCATGCCCGCAAGCTGCGCCAGGTGGATGCTGCGGCGCGGGCCGGGCTGGCCCGGTCCACGGCAGTACTGATCGAAAAAGGCGACCCCAGCCGCACGCTGGGCCAGATTTTTCGTTACCTGGAGGCCATTGCCCCCGGCGTTACCTTGCTTGCTTCGCAGCAAGAAGCCGACCCCGCCCTCACCGCCTTGGCGCACGCTGAGGCGACCCAACGTGTGCGGGCCCTGTCGCCCACTGAACTGGGCGCGTTAGACTTTTGATGGCCCAAGACACCCTCTTCGTGTTTGCCCACCTCTCAGAAGGCTGGGCGCTTGTCACTTTATCAAGCGCGCGATGTGGTGGCCTCCCGTTTCGCCTATGGCACCCGCTACATTGAGCGCCCCGACGCGTTTGAAATCGACCCCGTAAGCCTGGGCTTGGCTGACAAAGCCCGTGTGCGCGGTGCTGAGCTGTTCCCCATCAACCAGCTCCCCTAGTTCGTTGGCATTCGGGATGCCGCGCCCGACGCCTGGGGGCGCCGCGTGATTGAAGCGCAACGCCGGGTGCCCGCCAATAGCCTCAGCGAGGCGGACTACCTGCTGGGCGCAGGCAGCGACCGCGTGGGCGCCCTAGATGTGCGCGCCGCGCTGAACAGCCCGACCCACCCCGGCGCGGCACAGGTTCAGTCTCTGCCGTACTTGCTGGAGACCGCAGAGCGCGTTGATCAAGGCCTACCCATCCCGACGACCTTGACCGACTTCTTTGGCTCGGCCCCTGGCGCGGGCGGGGCGCGGCCAAAAGCCACGGTCCGCGACGAAGCCAATCTGCTTTGGCTGGCCAAGTTTCCTGCCGTGGGTGATGCTTTTGACGTCGCCCTGGCCGAATGCTGCACCCTGAAACTGGCCAAGCGCTGCGGCCTGACCGTGCCAGAAGTGCGGGTGCAAGACATTGGCGGCAAATCGGTACTGCTGATCCGCCGCTTTGACCGGTACTGGCAGGCCCCTGGCTCCGCCCTGGAGGACGACACCGCCCTGCATGAAGCTGAGCCTTCGGCGGGCCTGGTCGAACATCGTTTGCCCTTTGCCAGCAGCCTCACGCTGGTGGCGTGCGACGAATTCGAGTCCCGGCCCAAAGGCTATGCCGACCTGGCGCTCCCTGTGCGTGCTCATGTGCACCCCACCCAAATTCGCGCCAACAGCGAAGAGCTTTTTGCCCGCATTGTGTTCAACATCTTTGTCAGCAACGATGACGACCACCTGCGCAACCACGGCTTTGTGCGCGACCCGCGCTTGCCCGGTTGGCGACTGAGCCCGCTGTATGACGTGGTGCCACACCCCAGTGTGGCCTTTGAGCGCTAGCTTCATCTACAGGTGGGCGCACGGGGCAAGCTGGCCACGCTGGACAACGCCATGTCCGCCTACAGCGCCTTTACCCCGCAAAGAACCACCGCCATGGCCATCATTCGCCGCATCTGAAGCGAGCTGCGCCAGTGGCGAACCGCGTTTGAGGACATGGGTGCAACTAACCCGGGCATGGGCCGCCTGATCGACCAACTCGCCCCCGCCATACGTGATCTGGACGACATTTGCTCGCCCGCGCTGCAAGCCGAACTACGCAAACCCTGATTGTTGGCAGCGTGTGGGGTGCAACAGCCGCCCATGGCAAGCCTCATTGCCCTCGGTGTCACGCTCACCACCGTTGAGCGGCGTTCACCAAACCCCCCATTCGGGGTATAGACGAGCGGCTGGCCCGCCCCTATATTTGCCCCATCCAAAAGCACAACACCCTTGAATGCGGTGCATTCAAGGGAATTCATTGATGTTTGCTGCAGCTGTTCTCGCACCGGTCAACGGCGTCACGCCATCATCTTTGCCTGTTTTGATATCAAATGTGAAGCTACTTACGACCGTAATTCGAGGGCTAGATGCCAATTTGATTCAAAATTCGGAACGGCAAACCAAATTGAACTCTTAATGGAAGGACTGACACTCGACTGGTAGTTTCGTGACTCTCGAGCAAGCACTTGTGACGGCCTCGAGCCGGGCATGGACATCCCTGCGGAGATCAAAACGGCCAAGCGGCGGGTGATTGAATACCTCTGGAGTCCGGTGCAGCGGGCGGGGCGTGAGAGTTTGAGGGAGTGGTAGGGAGGAGTATGACAAGACAACACCATGACACCAACCCATTCGCTACTTATTTAGTAGCTGCCTCCGTCCGACAGACGTGCGCTAAAGACCGATTCGGCATCAATAACCAAGCGGAAAATCACACCAACCAAAGGATTGCAGCATGATTTTTTGAGGTTTCTGGCGGGCTTTGTCGCGTGGCTTGCGGTGGTTATCTTTCTCAGCAAGCGCATCCCGCACTGGTTGAGTGTGACCCAACACGGTGCAGCGATCAGTTTGCTGGTGTTCCCCGTGACTCTTGTGGCACCCGTTGCGGGTGAATTGATTGGCCGATGGCAGTTCAATCGGCTGTGCGAGCGGGAGGCAGTGGTGACCTTGAGCCCGGCTTGGGAGAAGGTGAAGCGGGCGGGGAAGAGAGATTTTCCGATTGTGCCCTTGGACGGATATCTCATTCGGATTCTGTCTCAACGTATGAAATATTTTGACATCGATACCGGGAAGATATTCTTCACCAAACAGGCATTCCATGCCGATGGTGGCTTTCTCGCTTATCAAATGGAGCCGGGTCTTGGCGTCTCGACCGCGTGCTGGCCGAACGACCGGATCCAAGTATCAAACAAGCTAAATAGTGAACAACTTTTGAAACTAGAGGAGCTGAAGTGACAACAATTGCAAACGCATACATCAACACCGTATTGGCTGATGCCGCTTATGTCGATGTGCCACAGGCACAGTGCGATGCACCGAGCGGGGAGCGATAACCCAACGCATGACAACACCACGACACAAATCCGTTAACTATTGATTTGATAGCTGTATCCGCATGAAATTCGGTCGCTAAAGCCATATTTGGCATTGAAAAGCAATAGGTCAAACCCGTTGACCTAATTCCATTTTTAGAACATTCCCAGGTCAACTTTTTCTCTGAGGAGCCTCGCCCCGTTGCTGGGCTTGACCACTGTTTGGTGGTGGGTGAAGCCGCAAAGCCCTTGACTCAGGCCGCCGCGGGAGGACTGCCTAGAATGTCTGGCTCCTACAGGAAAGACACTCCCCCATGACCCACGGTCTCATCCGCATTCGCGGCGCGCGCCAGCACAATCTCAAAAATCTTGACCTCGACATTCGCACCGGCGAGCTGACGGTGGTCACCGGCCCCAGCGGGTCCGGCAAGTCCAGTCTGGTGTTTGACACCCTGTATGCCGAAGGCCAGCGGCGTTATGTGGAGACCTTTTCGGCCTATGCCCGCCAGTTTCTGGACCGCATGGACAAGCCGGCGGTGGACCGGGTAGACGGTGTGCCGCCCGCCATTGCGATTGACCAGACCAACCCGGTGCGCTCCAGCCGCTCCACCGTGGGCACCATGACGGAGCTGAACGACCACCTGAAGCTTTTGTTTGCCCGCGCTGGCCAGCTGTTTGACCAAGACACGGCGCAAGCAGTGCGCCATGACTCGCCCGAGACAATTTACGCGCAACTGCAGGCCCGGGTAGGTGAGGGCGATGGGCGTTTGGCGGTGACTTTTCCGGTGGAGTTGCCGGGCAGCGCCACGGCGGAAGAGATTGAGCAGTGGCTTTCGGTGAGCGGGTTCACCAAGGTGCAGGCGCAGCGCGAGGTGGCCACGCCCACCGGGCCGCGCCAGGTGCTGGACGTGGTGGCAGATCGTTTCCGACTGAGTTCGGTGGAGCGTGCCCGGGTGCTGGAAGCCATTGAGGTGGCGCTCAAGCACGGCAGCGGCCGCATGACGGTGTACGCCCTGGGCGCCAATGCAGACACGCCAGACGAGTTGTGGCGCTTTTCCACCGGGCTGCACTGCCCGGACAGCGACCGCCGCTACACCGACCCCATTGCCTCCATGTTTTCCTTCAACTCGGCGGTGGGCGCATGCGACACCTGTCGGGGGTTTGGCCGCGTTATTGGCGTGGACTATGGCTTGGTGATGCCCAACGACAAGCTCACGCTGCGCGCCGGTGTCATCAAACCCATGCAGACCCCAGCCTGGAAAGAGGCGCAAGACGATTTGATGCGCCACGCCGAGGCGGCCGGCATTCCGCGCGACACCCCGTGGAACAAGATGACGCCGGAGCACCAGCGGTGGGTTATCAACGGCTCGCCGAACTGGAATGGCAAGTGGAGCCAGCACTGGTTTGGCATCAAACGCTTCTTTGAGTACCTGGAGAGCAAGGCCTACAAAATGCACATTCGGGTGCTGCTGTCCAAGTACCGCAGCTACACCCCGTGTGGCGACTGCGGTGGTGCGCGCCTTAAAACAGAGAGCCTGCTGTGGCGCGTCGGCAGCAAGGCAGACGCGGACGTCGCCCTGCCACCCGAAAAGCGGTTTCTGCCGGTGGGCGCCAAATGGACGCGGCCCCAATTGGAGGCCTTGCCGGGTTTGTGCCTGCATGATTTGATGCTCTTGCCCATTGACCGCTTGCGCCGCTTTTTTGACAGCGTGCAGCAAGCCGAGCTGGGCGCCACTGGCCACGCCCACAACCAGGGCGACCTGCAAGCGCTGAAGCTCTTGTTTGAAGAGGTCACCACGCGCCTGAAATACCTGTGCGATGTGGGCATTGGCTACCTCACGCTGGACCGGCAAAGCCGCACGTTGAGCGGAGGCGAGGTGCAGCGCATCAACCTGACCACGGCGCTGGGTACCTCGCTGGTGAACACGTTGTTTGTGCTGGACGAGCCCAGTATTGGCCTGCACCCGCGCGATATGCACCGCATCATCGTGGCCATGCAGCGCCTGCGCGACGCCGGCAACACGCTGGTGGTGGTGGAGCATGACCCGGCGGTGATGCTGGCGGCAGACCGCATGATCGACATGGGCCCCGGCCCGGGCGAGCGGGGCGGCCAGATTGTGTTTGATGGCAGCACGCAAGACCTTCGCAATGCCGACACTCTCACCGGCGCCTATTTGGGCGGGCGCAAGCAAGTTGGCATGGGGTTTCAGCGCCTGGTGGAAGTCAACACTCCGCGCCTGATTCTGGAAGGGGCGACCGAGCACAACCTGAAAAACGTGAGTGTGGAGTTTCCCCTGCAGCGGCTGGTGTGCATCACCGGCGTGAGCGGCTCCGGCAAGTCAACGCTGATACAAGACATTCTGGCCCCGGCGCTGATGCGCCACTTTGGCAAAGCCACCGAGGCTCCCGGCGCGCATGACCGCCTCATGGGGGCCGACTTGCTCAGCGACGTGGTGTTTGTGGATCAGTCGCCCATTGGCAAAACCGCGCGCTCCAACCCGGTGAGCTATGTGGGCGCGTGGGACAGCCTGCGCGAGATTTTTGCCACCGCACCCATCTCCAAGCAGCGCAGCTACACCGCCAGCAAGTTCAGCTTTAACAGTGGCGACGGCCGCTGCGCCACCTGTGGCGGCTCGGGCTTTGAGCATGTGGAAATGCAATTTTTGAGCGACGTTTACCTGCGCTGCCCGGATTGCGATGGCAAGCGCTACCGCCCGGAGATTCTGGAAATCACCATTGAGCGTCAGGCGGGCGGCGTGAAGCGCGAGCTGAACGTGGCTGATGTGCTGGCCCTCACCGTGAGCGAGGCCGCTGTGCTGTTTGCGGGCGACCGCGACGTGATTCGCGCCCTGCAACCCATCGTCGACGTGGGGCTGGAATACGTCAAACTGGGCCAGCCCGTGCCCACCTTGTCGGGCGGTGAGGCGCAGCGCCTGAAGCTGGCCGGGCATTTGGCGGCTGCGGCAAAAAGCGCCACCGCCAGCCGCCAGGCCAAGGCCACCCGCGGCGCGTTGTTTATGTTTGACGAGCCGACCACCGGCTTGCACTTTGACGACATTGCCAAACTTATGCGCGCGCTGCGCAAACTGTTGGACGCCGGCCACTCGCTGGTGGTCATTGAGCACAACCTGGACGTGATTCGCGCCAGCGACTGGCTGATTGACCTCGGCCCCGAAGGCGGTGAAGCCGGCGGGCTGGTCGTGGCCTACGGCACGCCGGACGATGTGCGCCAGCACCCCACGTCCCACACCGGAAAAGCGCTGCGCGACTACGACGTGGCGCTGGGCAGCGGCTCGGCGGTCAACGAGGCCAGTGTGGCCTGGGCGGCAGCGGCGGTGAAGAAAGTCGCCCCGGTGAACGCCATTCAAATCGTCAACGCCCGCGAGCACAACCTGAAAAGCCTGAGCGTGGACATTCCGCGCGGCAAGTTCAGCGTCATCACCGGGGTGTCGGGTTCTGGCAAGTCCACGCTGGCGTTTGATATTTTGTTCAACGAAGGCCAGCGGCGTTACCTGGAGTCGCTGAATGCCTATGCGCGCTCCATCGTGCAGCCGGCGGGCCGGCCCGAAGTGGATGCGGTGTACGGCATTCCGCCCACGGTGGCCATTGAGCAGCGCCTCTCAAGGGGCGGGCGCAAGTCCACCGTGGGCACCACGACTGAGGTGTGGCACTTTCTGCGCCTGCTTTTTGTCAAGCTGGGCACGCAGCACTGCATTCACGACGGCACAGCCGTGGCGCCACAAACGCCGGACAGCATTGCCGCCCAGCTGCTCAAAACCTACCGGGGCCAGCACATTGGCTTGCTGGCGCCGCTGGTGATGAACCGCAAAGGCGTTTATACCGAGCTGGCCGAGTGGGCGCGCCCGCGCGGCTACAGCCACCTGCGGGTGGACGGTAACTTTTTGCCAACCACGGCGTTTCCGCGCATTGACCGCTTCAAAGAACACACCATCGAGCTGCCGGTGGCCAGTTTAGATGTGACGCCCGCCAATGAGGCCGCTTTGCGCGCCGCGCTGGCCGACGCGCTGACCCACGGCAAAGGCGTGGTCCATGTGCTGAGCGATTTGACCGGTTTGAAAGAGCGCATGGCGTCGGGCGAGCCCACGGCCGGGCTGGGTACGCTGAGCGTGTTCTCCACCAAACGCGCCTGCCCGGTGTGCAGCACCAGCTATGCCGAGTTGGACCCGCGCCTCTTTTCTTACAACAGCAAACACGGCTGGTGCCCGGACTGTGTGGGCACGGGTGTCAAGCTGAACAAAGAGCAGCGCAAGGTGTTTGACGACTCGGTGCGTGACGACGACACGAAAGGCCGCGAGCAAACCTTTGCCGAGGCCGATGTGGAGGACTTGGTGGACGCCGTGTGCCCCAGCTGCGAAGGCTCGCGCCTGAATGCCACAGCACGGGCGGTCAAGTTTGGACTGCAACTCGCGGCTGACGCGCAGCCCGGCCAGGCCGCCAAAGCCGCCATTGCTTCTGTTGCCATCACGGAGCTGGCCCGCCTGAGCGTGACCGATCTTCGCCAGTGGGTCGAAACCATGCAATTGAGTGGCCGCATGAGCCAACGCGAGACCGACATTGCCCGCGATCTGGTGCCCGAGATTCGGGGCCGGCTGGAGTTTTTGGAGCAAGTGGGCCTGGGCTACCTCACGCTGGACCGGGGCGCGCCCACGCTCAGTGGCGGCGAGGCCCAGCGCATTCGCCTGGCGGCTCAACTGGGCAGCAACCTGCAAGGCGTGTGCTACGTGCTGGACGAGCCCACGATTGGCCTGCACGCGCGGGACAACCAGATTCTGCTCAACGCCCTGAAGTCACTCAGCGACAAGGGCAACACGCTGGTGGTGGTGGAGCATGACGAAGACACCATTCGTCACGCGGACCACATCATCGACATTGGCCCCAGCGCAGGCAAACGCGGCGGCCGACTCGTCGCTCAGGGCACAGTGGCTGACATTCAGGGGGCTGGTGACTCGCAAACCGGCCGCTACCTGTTGCACGCCATGAAGCACCCCTTGCAACTTCGCCGGGAGGTGGGCGTGTTTGTGGCTCCGCCAGTCGTTGCCGCTGTGCCGCTCGCAGTAGCGGCACCGGCCGAGGCTGCCGTGGCGCTGGAGGGCAATGACATCTTTGTGCCCAAACCCGTCAAGAAGAAAAAGGCCCCAGCCAAACCTGAGACCGACGCCAATGTGGGCGATGCGTCGGTGCAGCGCTGGCTGACCGTGCAGGACGCGACCCTGCACAACCTGCAAAACGTCACCACGCAGGTGCCGCTGAGCCGCTTGGTGGCGGTCACCGGCGTCAGTGGCTCCGGCAAATCCACACTGGCGCGCGATGTGTTGCTGGCCAATGTGCACACCGCCGTGCAAAAGCGCAGCACCAAGGCCGGGCGAGACGCCATGGCCGCGGGCGAAACCATTGCGTGGGTGGGTTGCGAGGGCGTGACCGGCTTCGAGACCGTAGACCGGGTGCTGGAAGTGGACCAAACCCCGATTGGCAAAACCCCGCGCAGCTGCCCGGCTACTTATATCGGCTTCTGGGACATCATTCGCAAGCTTTTTGCCGACACGCTGGAGGCCAAGGCACGCGGTTACGCGGCCAACCGCTTCAGCTTCAATACCGGCGAAGGCCGTTGCGCGGGTTGTGAGGGGCAGGGCATTCGCACCATTGCCATGAGCTTTTTGCCGGATGTGAAAGTGCTGTGCGAAACCTGCAAAGGTGCTCGCTTCAACCCCGAGACATTGGCGGTGACCTGGCGCGGCAAAAACATTGGTGATGTGCTGCAGATGGAAGTGGACGAGGCCGTCGACTTCTTTGCCGCCATGCCCAATATTGCGCATCCGGTGCAGTTGCTCAAAGACGTGGGTCTGGGTTATCTCACGCTGGGGCAACCTTCCCCCACGCTCAGTGGTGGCGAGGCGCAGCGCATCAAGCTGGTGACCGAACTCAGCAAGGTGCGCGACGACATCACCCGGCGCGGGCAAAAGGCGCCGCACACCTTGTACGTGCTGGATGAGCCCACGGTGGGCCTGCACATGGCCGATGTGGAAAAGCTCATCACGGTCTTGCACCGCCTGGTGGGTGGCGGTCACAGCGTGGTCGTCATTGAGCACGACCTGGACGTGATTGCCGAAGCCGACTGGGTGATAGACCTCGGCCCCGACGGCGGCAACGGCGGCGGGCGTGTGGTCGCGGCTACCACGCCTGAAGGCGTGGTCAAGCTGGGTACTCACACCGGAAAAGCCTTGAAAGCGGTGCTGGCGCGGTGAGGTGGGCGTGGCTGGGGTGGGCACACCGGCCCACCCCCTCACCGGTTCGGGCTTTTTGCTGTATGTCTTGTCGACGTGGGTGAATGCATTAATGCTGTATGGTTGTGCAGTTATGTGCTGCAAGCCACGCCTGCAAAGGCGTTGCACTATGCACACCGCCACAGCGAAGTTACAAGCAAGACCACATTGGCGTGCCATCCGAGCCCCCGTACATCACACCAGCACGCGGGCCACTGTTTTGGGAGGGCTGTGATGCGCAGGTGGGTGAGGAGTCACAAATCGAGCCAGATTGGGATTTGGCGGCACAGTCATCACCAAACTACGAGGTCGTTCAGCGCGTCAATTGGTGACTGAGAGAGACGGCGATGCAGATGCGCTGCGGGGGAGGGCTGCATGCGCGGCAGGCCCACGCCGACTAGCGGTCGATGCTCTCGCTATTGGGCGGCTGCGACCGCTCAAACTGCACATTTCAACGGCGTCAGAATGCCAAAAACCCGTGCCATACTTGGCCTAAGGCGGTTGAATTTCCTATCCGTGCCACTTCACGCGTCCAAGCCAAAGTGCAAGGCAAGGGGACGGCTGCTTACTCCATGCCGCACTCGTTCAGTGCAGCGTGTTCGTCATGATCTGGTGTATTTCCTTCTCCAGATCCTTCGATGGAAGGATCACCATCTGCTTGCCGCCGAATTCAGCCGAGTAGCGCGGCGCGTCGCTGGCATTCTGATAGGCTTCGCTAAGCCGAACAATCAACTTTCCAACGTCAATCTGCGACATTTTTTTTCTTCAGCGAACTCCTTGAGCCCAGTAACCTTCCCATCGTGAATCCAGGCAATGCCAAAGCTCTTGGGTGGCTTGCCCAGGAAGACAAAGGCTTCATGCTCTGCTGGAACCACTTCCAGGTGGTCAGACACCTTCTGCGCCAGCTCCTCCAACGGGCCTTTGATTTCATCGAGTTGAGCCAGCGCATAGTTGCCGACCGGCAGCTGCGGATACTCAATCTCCTTGTTGCCAAATAGTTTGTCCAGTAGTCCCATGTTGTTCTCCTTTTATATGAATAGATGAGAGCCTGACAGCTGCTCACATGTGTGCTGAGCGCAAGGAAAAATATGCTGCCAAACGCTTCAACCTTATCCGATCAGACCGTTTTTTTCAAATCGGCCAGAAGAATGGCGATCAGGAGAATTGGTGGCAAACCCCCATTTCTCTTGCAGCGAGACACGGTTTTTGCCTTCACCGAAGGGCTAACCGGCGCACTACTTGGGTGTGGCGTCAGACAGATTTGCAGACGCATTCTGCGTGCCTTCGTGGGCAGGGGCCTGCTTGAGATCTTTGAGGCCAAAGAGATGCTGGCCTACCAATACAGTGGGTTTTCGGTTGATGCCGGTGTCACCACCGCGTACGCACCGCCACCGCTACTTTGGGGTGCTGGCACCGAACTCGCCACTCAGGGCAGCGGTGACGGCCATGGCGGCACCAGAGCAACCGACTGCGGCACAGGCGCTGCCAGCCGCCATGGCTGAGGCCGTGTCTGGTGTTGCCTCACCGGGTAATGCAGTTGCACCCGCTTCTGAACCTGCGCCACCCAAGCGCGCAGCGCACTATCTGTGGGCGGTGTTGATTGCGCGTATCTACGAGGTGTTCCCGCTGCTGTGCCCAACCTGTGGTGGCCAGATGCGCATCATCGCCTTTATCACACACAGCGCCGATATCCGGCACATCGTGAACCACATTGGCGTGCCATCCGAGCCCCCGCACATCACACCAGCACGCGGGCCGCCGTTGTGGGAGGGCTGTGATGCGCAGGTGGGTGAGGAGCCACAAATCGAGCCGGATTGGGACTTGGCGGCACAGTCATCACCAAACTACGAGGTCGATCAGCGCGTCAATCGGTGACTGAGAGAGACGGCGATGCAGATGCGCTGCGGGGGAAGGCTGCGACCGCTTAAACTGCACATTTCAACGGCGTCAGAATGCCAAAAACCCATGCCATACTTGGCCCAAGGCGGTTGAATTTCCTATCCGTTCCTTATCTTCTCTTTTTTGTGCAGCAGTTGACAGGGTTTGAACTCGAAAGCTAAAGACAACAATCATGGCATGCGGTAGCATTTAAGCAATTTTTGCTGTTTACTGTTTGCAATCCAAAGTTGCTAGGCCAATGGATCATCGTGTCCTTGTAAAACCTCTTATTTAATGATCAAAAGAACGTGGCAGTGCGTCATTTGAGTAAACCCGAATTAGATATATGTATTCAAAAAAAAGTATTTTGAAGGCAGTAATATTTTTAGGCAATTGCTTGATCGGTATTAGTTGCTTGTTATTAGTCCTTGGTCTATTTGGGATATTTGATTTGGAGTTTTACTCGTATGGCCTCTCTTCAGGCATCCGAGTTGTGGGGTCTCTGGCAATAACCGGATGCCTGTTGAGCGCTGTTGGCAACTATATATTAGAGCAATAATTTTAAATTTTTTCTTGGTATTATTTATGGAGTTTATAAATGTTTCAAAAATCTGATTATTTTATTATTTCGGCTGTTATGTTTTCTTTTGCAATATCAGCATATATATGGTTTGTACAACAAGACCCTCAGCAGGCGATCTACACAGCCATTTGGATACCAAGTATTTTTACATTTGGAATTTACTTCAAACTGTGTGCCTTGATGGGGAAAAACAAATGAAAGACCTGCTGCTGCCTGCAATATTTATTTTTTCTTTGCTGGTCATTGGACTTGTATTGACTTTTCTTGAGTTCAGAAAAATAGAAAAAAACAAGAAAAAAGATTAATTTGTTGTAGCTCTGTTTGCTGATGCTTTAGCGAGGCTAGGGGTCAAGTCCCGCCTGTTCACAAACTCGTTTGACAAACAAATCAGGTTTTTCTGCGCGCCATTTCTGCAAAGCTTGAATAGGTTTTTGGTGCTTCAAAGCCCGCTGCGGGATATGGTGGTTGTAGGTCTTTAAATAGAGCGTCAGAGTCGTCTCCAGCTCAGCCGCTGATGCGAAACGTGTTTGCTTAACCAAGTCGCTGATGCGCCCATTGAAGCGCTCCACCATGCCATTGGTTTGCGGATGGCGTGGGGGCGACAGGCGATGCACGATACCCATCTCGGCACAGCTGATGTCGAACGTATGCTTGCCCGTGGCTTGTTTGCTCTTGGCTGTAAAACGGTCGGTAAATTGACTTCCGTTGTCAGTCAGAATCTTTTGAATTCTCATGGGCGAGACTTTTCTCAACCGGCACAAAAAATCGGTACTGCTGACGTCAGTCTGGTCGTTGTAAATGTGGAAATAGACCCACCGTGTCGCTCGATCAATGGCCACAAAGAGGTAGCGCCTCTTCGTCTCACCAGGCATCTGCGGCAGGTACTTGCTGTCAATGTGTATGAATCCAGGCTCGTAGTCCTTGAAGGTTTTCAGTGGCGCAGGCTCCCCCTCAACTTGTGGCAGCAGGCCTTTCAGATCGGAGACGCCATGGCGGCGCAAACAACGGTCCAAGCCTGAGCGTGAAACAGCGGCATTGATGAACTCGCGGGTGATCGCCAGCAGGTCGTCCAGGGGCAGTAGAACTGTGCGCCGAAGCTCGACAACAAGTTGCTCCTGCGCTGGACTGAGCGTCGTCTTCAGCGTACGCGGGCGGTGGGAGCGATCCTCTGAATCTTCGCGCTCTTTCCACTTGCGAGCGGTGGCGGGCGTGATGTTGTATCGGTCGGCCAGCGCACTGGCACCAGCGGGCGAGGTCCTTATCTCAGCGCGTGTGCGAGGCGGCGCGCGTCAAGGTAGTTGTCGCCTAATTCACGCAGCCAGGGGCTTAGTAAGCTTTTGCTCCACATGCTCCACATGCTCCACATGCTCCACATGCTCCGAGATGACGGAGTCACGTTCCGGGTTGAGCGTGACGGCCCCTATGGACTGCCAGTTGCGCGTATTACCTGACCAACGTGCCGGATTGCACTCCTTTGCCTGGGTGTACAGGGCATGACGAGCGGCAAGAATGGCGTGGTCTTCACCAGTGTGGCGCTGCTGAGGTGAGACGTAACGGATGCCGCTGTGTTTGTGCTCCAGGTTGTACCAATGCACAAACGCAGCTCTCCATTGGCGCGCTGCTTCCAACGTCTCGAATCCCTTGGTGGGGAACTCCGGGCGGTACTTGGCCGTGCGAAACAGCGATTCGGCATAAGCGTTGTCATCGCTCACCCGCGGGCGTGAGTACGATGGCTTCACGCCCAACCAGTTGAGCATGGCCAGCACCGTTGTGGCCTTGAGCGTGGAGCCGTTGTCGCCATGCAATACCGGCTTGTCAGCAAGGGTTGCAATGCCCTCGGCCAAAGCGGTGCGACGCACCAGATGCACCGCATGATCTGAGCTGTCGTTGGCATGCACCTCCCAGCCCACAATCTTGCGGCTGTATAGATCCAGGATCAGATACAGGTGAAACCACCGACCAATCACCGTCGCGGGCAAATAGGTCATGTCCCAACACCAAACTCGACGTGTAGTCGTGGCGATGTGGGTCGTGGGCGGGCGTTTGGCTTTGGATGCCTTGGAGCGCCCTCGGTGGGCTGTTTGCCCATGTGAGCGCATCACCCGTGCAAACGTGGACTCGCTGGCCAGGTACACGCCCTCATCGGCCAGCATGGGCACGATGCGCGCAGGTGGTACAGCACAAAAGCGTGCCTCGTTGGCCACGCTCAGAAGTTTGGCGCGCTCGTCAGCACTCAAAGCATGTGCAGGCGTGGGGCGCTGCGCTGCTGGCCTGCCATCTCCCGTGGTCAGGCCCTCATTCGCATTCCAGCGCTGTAGGGTGCGGGCGTCTATGCCGGCCACCTCACAAACCGGCGCCAACCGCGCTCCTGCCTCACGGGCTTGTCTGATGTCTCGGGCCAATGTGCGGTGATCTGCGATGAGGATCATGCGTCCTCGCCCCTGCTGTAGATCGCCGCGACTTTTTTTGACAGAACCAGCAATGCTGCGGTTTCGGCCAGTGCGCGGTCTTTGCGCAGCAGCTCCCTTTCAAGCTCCTTGATGCGCTTGCGATCCAGGCGTGTGGCCCGCGGACTGGCTCGTGCGTCCTGGGGCTCAGTCAGAGCTGTGGTGGCGCTGGCACACCATTGCTCCAATTCACCCGGATAGATGCCTGTGTGCGGCACCAGCCATTCTTGTCCGCCTCTGACAGTGCTGCCGTGGTGATCACCGCCTGCAATCTCGCTGGCGCAGTCCATGCCCGCCCTCGGGCGGGCATGGACTGGAGACCGTTTCTTCCCATTCGGGTTTACCAGCGTGACAAAAAAAGATGCGGAACTTACCATTAGAAAATAGTACGATCGTGCTAATTTGACTCTAACTGCCTGATACAAGCGGCCAGTTTCGAGCCTGTCTGTATCGGCGCCCCCCACTCCCAGGGTGTCTAAATTCTCAGTTGAAATTCTTTTATTTAAATTGGCCGCTGGGCCAGATGGAGATTATTTTGAAGAAAATTCTGATGACTTGGCTGGGGAGCTGTTTGCTTGCCCTGGCATTGATGCCAGGTAGGGCTTTGGCCAGTGGCTATACCGCTACCCGATTGTGCTGGTTCATGGCTTGTTCGGCTTTGACAACATTGGCCCGGTCGGGTACTAGTACGGCATTCCTTTGGCCCTGCAGGCCGACGGCGCCAAAGTTTATGTGGCACAAGTCTCGGCAGCCAATAGCACCGAGGTGCGGGGTGAGCAATTGCTGACCCAGGTCATGCAGGTTCTGGCTGCTACGGGCGCGGCCAAAGTCAATCTGATTGGTCACAGTCATGGTGGACCGACCATTCGATATGTGGCCTCGGTTCGGCCTGACTTGGTGGCCTCGGTCACCTCCGTGGGAGGTGTCAATAAAGGTTCTGCGGTGGCTGACGTCTTATTGGGTGTTGCGCCCCCCGGGTCACTTTCCAACACGGTTTTAATTTCGATTACAAATGGGCTGCGCGCCGTTATTGACTTCCTCTCAGGCGGGTCAGGTCTCAACCAAAACGCATTGGCGGCAACACAGTCCTTGAGTACGGCGGGTTCCCTCAAGTTCAATCGATCGCACCCGGCCGGGGTGCCTTTGAGCGCCTGCTGCGAAGGCGACTACTCGGTGCGCGGCGTGTCATATTTTTCATGGAGTGGAGCCAAGCCCTACACCAACCTTCTGGATATTGTGGATCCAGCGCTGGCCTTGACCTCGCTCGCATTTGGCGGGGCCAAGAATGATGGTTTAGTGTCCAGTTGTTCTAGCCGCCTCGGGCGAGTCATCCGAGACGACTACGCCATGAATCACCTCGATGAAGTGAATCAAACCATTGGCCTCGTGAATTTGTTTGAGACGAATCCTGTCACCATCTACCGACAGCATGCCAATCGGCTCAAAAATCTGGGTCTTTAAGGCGAGGTTGTCGTGAATCCTGTGCGTTTCGGGCTGTTGTTTCTGGCTTTGCTGGGGCTGATTGCCATTGGCTGGGCCGGCTGGCCGGAAACCACTTTAGTGGCGCATTCGGTCGCGGCTAAGGTGCCTGCGATCACTCCTTCTCCCTTCGTTCGGTCAATGCAGGACACCCTGCCCGACGGTGACTTGCGTGCTTGGGCGCCGAAAGGATCCACAGATTCGGTCGATCCAGGCACTTATGGTGAGCTCAAACGCCTGTTTGACTACTACCTCAGTGCGATTGGCGAGCAAAACCTTGATGCCATCGTGCTGCAAATTCGCAGTGAACTTGATCGACGTTTGACTGCGGGTCAGGCGCTCCAGGCGAAGCGACTCTTGGCCTCTTACCTGGACTACAAACGCGAATTGGCTGTTCTGGAAGGTCAAGTCCTAACCGCAGGTGGCGGGGTTGCGGCTGTTCGGCGGCGCCTCAATGGGATGCAGGACTTGCGTGCGCAGTTCTTTAACGCCGTGGAGGATCGAGGCATGTTTGGGCTGGAGGACGCTGCTGACATGGGTACAATTGCCCGCCTGGAGGTCAGCCAAAACGCGACGTTGACGTCCGCTCAAAAAAAGGCGCAGTTGGCGGCCCTGGACGAGAGCCTTCCCTTGGTGTTGAAGGAGCAGCGCGATGCCACTCAAGTTGTCACGCGAGCGCAGCAGGCCGTCGTGGAACTGCGCGCACAAGGTGGCAGTGAAGACGATGTCTACCGAATGCGCAGCAAAACATTTGATTCACAGGCCGCTGCCCGCCTTGCGGAAGTGGATCGGGAAGAGACGGCCTGGAAGGGCCGCATTGACCGCTATCTGAGCGCTCGCGCTCAACTCTTGAAATCTCACGAAAAGGCATCGCCTTCTGAAATTCAGCAAGGTTTGCAGCAATTGCAACAAGCTCGCTTCACAGGCGATGAGCAGCGGCGACTTGCCGCTTTCGAGCCCTGACGAACGAGAAGGCTGAAGAGGCGGCTGGCATTCAACTGTCAACTCCTGTCAGCTCGAAATAGGCGTGGCCCTTGGTAGGGCAAATCCATCAGTGGCTTCCCGCTGAGGCTGGCAGGCATACTGGTGCACGCTAATCGACTGGGGAGGAAAATGATTACTTACTACAACCACCTGCATGCCTTGCACCAAGGCAAGCTGGAGATGTTTCGCGGCGAACTGGTGCCGTGTTTTGAGATACCTTCGCGGGCCGACCATGTGATGAAGGAGTTGGAACGGCGCAAGCTGGGTCCTGTGAAGGCGCCACTGGCGTTTGACGACGCGGCGCTGGCAAGTATTCATGCCCCTCGCTATCTCGACTTTCTGACCCATGCCTGGGACGAGTGGGTGGCGCTGGACCCGTCCAATGCCGGGCGAGACGCCTTGCCCTCAGTCTGGCCGACGCGCACGCTGCGCTCAGACGTGTTGCCAGCCAACTTCTCGGCGCGCATGGGTTTGTTTTCTTACGACGCGGGCAGTCCTTTGACTTCCGGCACCTGGACGGCGGCGCGGGCTGGGGCGCATTGCGCCCTGAGCGCGGCGCAAGAGGTCTCTGGCGGGGCGCGTGCGGCCTTTGCCTTGTCCCGCCCGCCGGGTCATCATGCTGGCGCGGACTTCTTTGGTGGCTATTGCTTTTTGAACAATGCCGCACTGGCCGCACAGCGCCTGCGCGGCCAAGGTGCGGCGCGGGTGGCGGTGCTGGACATTGATTACCACCATGGCAACGGAACGCAGTCCATTTTTTATGACCGTGCTGATGTGTTATTCACCAGTATTCATGGCGACCCGCACACCGAGTACCCCTTCTTTCTGGGCTATGCCGATGAACAGGGAGTTGGCGCCGGGCTGGGCTTTAACCACAATCTGCCGTTGCCACGCGGCACGGACTTCGCGCTCTGGAGCGCGGCGTTGCAAGACGCTTTGAGGGGCATTCAACGGTTTGGCGCGCAAGCGTTGGTGGTGTCGCTGGGCTTGGATACATTTGAGGGCGACCCGATTTCCGGCTTCACGCTGAAAAGCGAGGACTACCTGCGCGTGGGCGAGGCCATCGCGGCCGCTGGTTTGCCCACGGTGTTTGTCTTTGAGGGTGGCTACGCCGTGGCTGAGGTGGGCGTCAACGCGGTCAACGTGCTTGAAGGTTTCGAGCGAGCTTGCTGAGCCATTTTTTTAAAGAATGATGATTCCATTGGGTTTTTAGCCCCGGGGTCATTGCGGTAACGAATTGCTCGGTGTTTTCCCTTGGTTTTTCCATCAAAGGAGCATTTGGGCAAAAATATCAGAAAACTGTAAGGAATGGTAGAGATAGTCCACCCCACAGAGTGTTGGATTCGTCCTTGCTGTGTGCTCTTGCAGTGAATTTTCACTGTTGTCCCTTAACTTTCTCGAGGAGATTTCATGAAGGAAGACCTAAGTAGTCAAGCCTACTGGAAGGCCACGATTGCCCTACTGACCAAGATTCTCATCATCTGGGCAGCGGTGTCATTCGGTGCTGGAATTCTGTTTGCCCCAATGCTCAACAACATCATGCTTGGCGGTTACCCGCTGGGATTCTGGTTTGCTCAGCAGGGCTCCATCTATGTCTTTATTGTGCTGATTTTTTATTACGCCAAAAAGATGAATGACCTTGACGTTCGGTTCGACGTTCACGAAGACTGAGGACTAAATCATGGATCTACAAACAACTATTTACATTGGTGTTGGTCTGAGCTTCGCGCTCTACATCGGCATCGCGATCTGGGCCCGTGCAGGCTCCACGAGTGAGTTCTACGCCGCCGGCGGCAGTGTTCACCCCATTGCAAACGGTATGGCGACTGCCGCTGACTGGATGTCGGCAGCTTCGTTTATCTCCATGGCTGGATTGATCTCCAACATGGGTTATGGCGGTGGCTTGTTCCTGATGGGCTGGACCGGCGGTTATGTGTTGCTGGCCATGTTGCTGGCACCGTACCTGCGCAAGTTCGGCAAGTTCACCGTGCCTCAGTTTATTGGCGATCGCTTCTATTCGAAGTCCGCCAGTATGGTGGCTGTGTTGTGCTTGTTGACAGCATCGCTCACGTACATCATTGGTCAGATGACTGGTGTGGGCGTGGCGTTTTCCCGTTTCCTGGGTGTTTCCAGTGAAGTCGGTATTTATGCCGGTATGGGTATCGTTTTCATGTACGCCGTGTTCGGTGGCATGAAAGGCATTACTTACACCCAAGTGGCACAGTACATCGTGCTGATTCTTGCTTACACCGTGCCTGCCGTGTTCATCTCGCTGCAGTTGACTGGTAACGCATTTCCACAGCTGGGTCTGGGCTCCAACATCATCGGCCAAGACGTCTCTTTGCTCGCCAAGCTTGACACGGTGGTGACTGACCTTGGTTTTGGAAAATACACCACCACCACAGCCGGCAGCACACTGAACATGTTTGTCTACACCCTGTCTCTCATGATCGGTACAGCGGGTCTGCCCCACGTCATCATGCGATTCTTCACGGTGCCAACGGTCAAGGACGCACGTTCTTCCGCTGGCTGGGCACTGGTCTTTATCGCCATTCTGTACACCACCGCACCTGCTGTGGCTGCCATGGCCAAGATCAACCTGATCCGCACGATCACACCGGGTGTGGTCATGGGCAACGCTGACGTGTATGGCAAAGAGTCTGCCATCGAGTTCGAGAAGCGCCCCGACTGGATGAAGCGTTGGGAAAAGACAGGTCTGTTGAAGTTTGAAGACAAGAACGGCGACGGTCGTATCCAGTACTACAACGACAAATCCAAAGATGAAGCGTTCAACGCCAAAGCAGCCGAAGCTGGTTGGAAAGGCAATGAACTGAATGTCAACGCCGACATCATCGTGCTGGCCAACCCTGAAATCGCGTTGTTGCCCAACTGGGTGATTGCGTTGGTGGCAGCGGGTGGTTTGGCGGCGGCTTTGTCGACAGCGGCAGGTTTGCTGATGGCGATTTCTGCGGCGGTGTCCCATGACCTGATCAAGAACATCTTTGTTCCGACCATCAGTGAGAAAAACGAACTGCTAGCCGGAAAGGTCTCGATGGCGGTGGCGATTGTGGTTGCAGGTTGGTTGGGCTTGAATCCACCCGGATTCGCGGCGGGTACGGTGGCTTTGGCCTTCGGTATTGCCGCCAGCTCCCTGTTCCCTGCCATCATGATGGGTATTTTCAGCAAGAAGATGAACAAAGAAGGCGCTATCGCCGGCATGTTGTCGGGCCTCTTCATTACTCTGTTCTATGTGTTTGCACACAAGGGTATCTTCTTCGTCAAGGGCACGGACTTCTTGCCCGTGATTGGGGGGGCGAACAGCTTCTTCGGCATCACGCCTGAAGCCTTCGGAGCGGTCGGCGCCATGGTTAACTTTATCGTCGCGTATGCGGTGTTTAAAGTGACCAAAGCGGCACCCGCGCACATTCAAGAAATGGTTGAGTCCGTGCGTATTCCACGCGGTTCCAAGTTGGTGGACGGTTCCCACTAAGGACTGACTGTCGTTACTAGCCTGCCCTGGCGACAGGGCAGGAGCGACAATCAAGGCCCTGCCAGCCTCGCTGGCAGGGCCTTTTTACTGAAAACTCCGCTTTCGGCGGGTACACAAGGGGTCTTGAATGGTTTTTGATATCAGTGTCGCGATGACATGGATCCTTTTTCTGGCACTTTTTCCGATGGCCTTTGTCTGGCTTCGCCGGGCATGGCGCATCACAATGCGGCGCGACTTCTCCGAGGTGGCGCTCAAGGGCGGTGAGTCCCCTGCCAATTCCAAGAAATATGCACCCTATGAAGCAGGCATAAATCTGGTCGCAGGCATCATCATTTTGGGAGTCATCCTCTCTGTTCTTTCAGCTGCGCTCGAGTACCAGGTGTGGAGTGCCATTGCTGGCAGCACTATTTGGTGTAAATTCTTTGCAAGCTTCGCCCTGTCCCGGCAAGCCCATGCGAGTTGGGGAAAGACCAAGACCTGAGCCAGGCACGTAGCGGGTGAACCCCGCGAATTTCAAAGGAGGTTCGTCATGTCAGGACTTCGCTCACAACGTTTGGCGGCCTTGTTTGTCGGTGGCTGGTTGTTATTCAACTTTCCGCTGCTGGCCTTGTGGGATCAAGAAGCCCACGTTCTGGGCATCCCCTTGTTTCCAGCCGCACTGTTCACCTTGTGGGCCTTGCTGATTCTGGCCATGGCCTGGTTGATGGAGGGGTCTGACGACGCCTCCCAGGATGACTGACCATGCTGTCACCCGCACTGGTGATTGGTGTTTCTTTTGCCTATCTGATGGTGTTGTTCGCCGTTGCCTATTACGGTGACTGGCGCGCGGCACAGGGCCGCTCACTCCTTGCCAATCCCTGGACGTATGCGCTGTCGCTGGCTGTGTATTGCACCGCGTGGACGTATTTTGGAAGTGTCGGCCGCGCCGCTTCAGGCGGGGTTTGGTTTTTGCCGATCTACCTGGGCCCCACGTTGGCCATGGTGCTGGGTTGGTTGGTGGTTCGAAAAATGATTCGTATTGCCAAGGCCTACCGCATTACCTCCATTGCCGACTTCATTGGCAGCCGCTATGGCAAGAGCCCGCTTCTGGCTGGGCTGGTGACGCTAATTGCGGTGGTTGGCATCGTTCCCTATATTGCGCTGCAATTGAAGGCCGTGTCGGCGGGCTATGCCTTGCTGACCTCGCCGCTGGGCGCTCCGCTGGTGGACCGTGTTGCGTGGAGTCAGGACAGTACTTTTTACGTGGCGCTGGTTCTGGCAGGATTTGCCATGGTGTTTGGTGCCCGCCACTTGGACACGACCGAGCGCCATGAGGGCATGGTGGCCGCCATTGCCTTTGAGTCTGTCGTCAAGTTGGTGGCCTTTCTGGCGGTCGGTCTCTTTGTGGTGTACGGCTTGTTTGATGGCCTGGGTGACTTGTTTTTCCGCGCCCAAGCGGTCCCCGAGCTGGCCTCGCTGCTGCGGTTGGAGCAGGACGGTCAATTTTCCTGGACACAGTGGTTTGCCTTGACGTTGTTGTCGATGTTGTCGGTCTTGTTTCTGCCGCGTCAATTTCAAGTGATGGTGATCGAGAACGTGCGGGAGAGTCATTTGCGCCGTGCGGTCTGGGTGTTTCCGCTTTACCTGCTGGCCATCAATCTGTTTGTGTTGCCCATTGCTTTGGGTGGTTTGCTGTACTTTGGGCCGGGCCAAATGAACCCGGAGAGCTTTGTCTTGTCGCTGCCCTTGGCCGCCGGGCAGGAGATGCTGACCTTGTTTGCCTTTGTCGGCGGCCTGTCAGCGGCCACGGGCATGGTGATTGTGGAGACGATTGCGGTCTCCACCATGGTCAGTAATGAGTTGGTTTTGCCGCTGCTGCTGCGTTCACGGCATCTGCGTCCTGAGGCCGGTCGCAATGTGTCCGGCTTGTTGTTGTCGATACGCCGCGCGGCCATTCTCGGGGTGCTGGTGCTGGGCTATATCTACTTTCACTTGGCGGGCGAAGCGTACGCGTTGGTCAGCATTGGGCTGATCAGTTTTGCGGCGGTCGCGCAGTTCGCTCCCGTTGTTCTCGGCGGCCTGTACTGGAAGGGGGGAACAAGGCTCGGCGCCTTGGCGGGGCTTCTGGGTGGATTTTCGCTGTGGTCTTACACCTTGATGCTGCCGTCCATCGCCAAGTCGGGTTGGCTCCTGTCGCCAGATTTTGTGACGGCGGGCCCCTGGGGCGTGGGGTGGCTTCAGCCGGAGCATTTGTTTGGGCTGACGGGGTTGGACAGCCTGACGCACTCCCTGTTCTGGAGCTTGCTGGCCAATGGGGTGGCCTACGTGGGCTTGTCCTTGCTTAAGCCGCCTTCGGGTGCGGAGGCCAGTCAGGCCTTGATGTTTGTGGATGTGTTCAAACGAACGATATCGACGAGCCCGGTGTTTTGGCGCGGGCGGGCCAAGGTGCCGGATTTGCAGCAACTGTGTGCCCGCTTTCTGGGCGAGGGGAAATCCCGGCAATTGTTTTCCGACTACGCCCGAAATGCGGGCGTGGGGCGGGTGGAGGCCATCGAGCCCGATGCTAGGCTGGTGCAGTTTGTTGAAACCCAGTTGGCGGGGGCTGTGGGTAGTGCCTCAGCCCGGGTGTTGGTCGCGTCAGTCGCAGAGGAAGAGGTGTTGACACCCGAGGATGTACTTCGAATTCTGGATGAGTCGTCACAGTTGCGCACTCGATCCAGAGAGTTGGAAGAGAAATCCAAATCCCTGGAGCGAGCCACCGAGGAGCTGCGACAGGCCAATGAGCAATTGATGAGCCTGGACCGGCTGAAAGATGACTTCATGGCGTCCGTGACGCACGAGTTGCGCACGCCGCTCACGTCGATTCGGGCGCTGGCCGAGCTGATGCGTGATGACCCCATGATGGAACTCGCGCAGCGGGGCCAGTTCATGGGCATCATCGTCACCGAGACCGAGCGACTCTCCCGGCTGGTTAATCAGGTGCTGGACATGGCCAAGTTCGAGTCTGGCCATGCCGAGTGGCATACGGTTGAGGTTGATCTGCGTGCGCTGATTCAGAAGGCGGTGGCGACCACGGCAGAGATGTTTCGAGAGAAACAATGTAAGGTGGACGTTGTGCTCCCCGACACTGCGCCGGCGCTGATGGCGGACCCGGACCGTTTGACGCAAGTCATGTTGAACCTGCTGTCAAATGCCGCCAAGTTTGTCCCGGTACCCGGTGGTCGGGTTTGCGTAAGTTTGGAGCGAGACGATACCGGCATGACGGTGAAGGTCCAGGACAACGGACCTGGCGTTCCTGAGGCGCAAAAGAACCTGGTTTTTGACCGGTTTCACCAAGGCGGCGATGCTGCCCACCGACCGCATGGGACGGGGCTGGGTTTGCCAATCAGCCAGCAAATCGTGAGCCATTTTGGGGGCCGGTTGTGGCTGGAGCAGACACCCGGCGACGGCGCCTGCTTCGCCTTTCATTTGCCCTGGAGCGATCCGGTTACTCGGGGTGCGGGACAAGAACAAGGAGACAAGACATGAACATGACAATACTGGTGGCCGACGATGAGCCGAATATCGTCATTTCGCTGGAATACCTGCTGAAACGCGAAGGCTACACCGTAGTCGTGGCCCACAACGGGCAGGAGGCGCTGGATGCGATGGCGGCACAGAGGCCCGACCTGGTTTTGTTGGACGTGATGATGCCGGTGAAGACTGGGTTTGAGGTATGCCAGGAGGTGCGGGCGAGCGACGCGCTCAAACACACCAAAATCCTGATGCTGACGGCCAAGGGCCGGGACACCGACATGGTCAAAGGGCTGGCACTGGGCGCCAACGGCTACATGACCAAACCATTTTCCACACACGACCTGGTGCAAAAGGTGGCAGACATGTTGAGCGAATCCGCATGAAGACAGACCGACGGCTGTGGCTCGCCATCGCTGGCGTCGGGCTGGCCATGGCGCTCTGGCTGGGTTTGACGGTTGCTTTGCTGTGGTCAACCTTGCGCCCGGAGGAAAAGGCCACCGTGGACGCCATACTTGGCCCCCGCATAGCTCTTCTCGGTCTGAGTTGGGTGCTCGCGTTGGGTGGCGTGGCGGTGGGCCTGGGCAAGCTCTATAAGCGCTACGCCTTTGCCCCGGCCCGCCTGCTGGAGAAAACCCGTGTCCTAGTGGCCGCTACTGATCCACAGCAGTTGATGCCGGCGGGCAGCACGGAAATTCGAGGGCTGGGTGTCGCCATCAATGAGTTGGCTGCGCAGCGAGACCACCTGCGTGCAGACATGGCGCAGCAAATTGAACAAGCCAGCGCTCATGTGCAGCAAGAAAAAAATAGGCTTGCCGCGCTCATGGCCGAGCTGACGCAAAGTGTGGTGGTCTGCAATCTGGATGGCCGAATTCTTCTCTACAACAGCCGGGCACGGTTGCAGTTCAAGGCGCTCTCAGACGCACCTGCTTTGGCGGATGGGGCGGAATTGATGGGCATTGGCCGATCCATTTACGCGGTGTTTGACCGCAAGCTGGTGGCCCATGCGCTGGAGAATATTCATCAGCGCCTCGCGAGAGGGGCAGGAAGCCCGTCGGCCCAGTTTGTCACCACCACCCAAAGCGGGCAGTTGCTTCGCGTGCAAATGGCGCCGGTGCGTGCCAGCAACAAAGAAGGGGCGTCTGCCGACCTGAGTGGATTTGTGCTCATGCTGGACAATGTCACCCGCAACTTTGAGGAAGGTAATCTGCGTGATCAACTGCTGCACGGATTGACCGAGCGCAGTCGCTCCTCACTGGCCAACATGCAGGCCGCTGTGGACATGCTGTCCTTGCCAGATCTGGAGCCGGTCATGCGTGACCGTTTTCTGACTGTGGTGCGTGACGAAGTCGGCTTCATGAGCAAGCGGGTGACGGATCTGGCGCAGCAGGCCGCCCACGGTCTGAAGACCCGGTGGCCCATGGAAGAAATGCTGGGCACCGACTTGTTGCTGGCCGCACAGCGTCGCATGGAGCTGCACTGCGAGCGCACCGTGTCGCTGGACAGCGTGGATGCCTCGGTCTGGCTGCGGGTAGATAGCTTCACGCTCATTCAGGCCTTGAGTTATTTGGCCAAACGCTTGGTTGACGAATTCGCGATCAAGTTCATGCGCTTGCGGCTGCAGTCGGTACAGGGGCGGGCCCAGTTGGACCTGATCTGGACCGGACAAGCCATGAGCACAGAGACAGTCATGAGCTGGGAGATGGAGTCCATGCGGTTTGGTGCGGAGAGCACGCCGCTGACGGTGCGCGACGTGGTGGCGCGTCATGGCGGAGAGATGTGGTTCGAGCGCGAGCGCACTCGCCACGAGGCCTTCTTTCGTTTCTTGTTGCCACTGGCTGACGCACAAGAGCAGTTGGAGGCGGCTCAGCAAGTGCGCCACAACGACAGTCGCCCCGAGTTTTATGATTTTGATCTCTTCCAGGTTTCTGAGGCCGGCCACGCCTTGGACGACCGGCCGCTGTCATCGCTGTCTTACACGGTGTTTGACACGGAGACCACCGGTTTGAATCCGTCGGGTGGTGATGAAATCATTCAAATCGGTGCGGCACGCATCGTCAATGGCAAGCTGCTGCGCCGGGAAAGTTTTGAGCAATTGGTCGACCCGCAGCGGGTGATTCCGGCAGTGACCATTCCCATTCATGGCATCACCCAGGAAATGGTGAAAGGTCAACCCCGCATTGGTGAGGTGTTGCCAGCCTTCCATGTGTTTGCTCACGATACGGTTCTGGTGGCACACAACGCCGCCTTTGACATGAAGTTTTTGCAGCTCAAAGAGGCTGAGACCGGCTTGGTCTTTGACCACCCTGTGCTGGATACTTTGTTACTCTCCGCCGTGGTGCACCCTAATCAGGAGTCGCACCGCCTGGATGTCATTGCCGAGCGCTTCAACATCACGGTGTTGGGGCGTCACACGGCACTGGGTGATGCCATGGTCACGGCTGAGGTCTGGTTGCGCCTGATTCCGCTGCTGCAGGAAATGGGCATTCACACCATGCGCGAAGCGCGCGAGGCGGCGCAAAAAACCTATTACGCGCGACTCAAATACTGAGTTTGTGTCGGGGCGCTAGAAACGTCCGGACTGGTAGCGTTGTTCCAGGACTTCTTGCAAGGTTTGCACCACTGAGAAAGCATTTTTCAGGTGGCTGCGTTCAAAGTTGGACAACTCGTTCAATGAGAGGTGGTTGTCAGGTGGCTGGCCCGTCTGTATCTGGCGGGCCTGATGGGCAATTCTCAGCTTGGCCAAAAATTCCAGCGCACCCTGCAAGTCGCGCGCGCTTTGAGCGCTGACCTCGCCCGCCTGGGCCGCCGCTTCCAGGCGGTCACTGGTGTTCACTGCAGCCAGGCCATCCGCCAAGGCATACACCCTGGCCAGGTCGACGATGGGCACAATGCCCGAATGCTTGAGGTCAATGGTGCCGGGGTGTTCGCCGCCGCGAATGAGGGAAATCGAGCCAAACATGCCCAGCGGCGGGCGATGCTTGAGCGCATTGCCAACCATGTACGCCAAAAACAGGCTGTTTCCCTTGGTCCGCTGCAGCACGTCCCGGCGCAAACCATCCAGCAGATCGGACTGGCCGTGGATGGCGCGAAGGTCAAAGAACACACAGGTCAGCATTAGCGCCTTGGGTTCTGGCTGGTTGACCCACTTGTGAAAGTACTGGGCCCAGCGCTGGCGCGGCTGACGCCAAGTGTCAGTCATGGCCATCATTTCGCCGGGGCAGTGAATGTAGCCGCAGGCTGCCAGGCCGTCACACACAAACTTTGAGAAAGTCTTGAAGTACTCGCCGTGTATGGTTTCGTCGTAAGTGTCGTCCAGAATCAGACAGTTGTCCTGGTCGGACTTGGCCGATTGTTCGTTTCGCGCCTGTGAACCGGCGGCCACCCACACATAGTCGATGGGGGCAGGGCCGAATTGGGTCTCAGCCAACTGGATCAGCCGCACGGTCAATGCATCAGTGATGGCAGTCACGATGTGGCCGGTGCTGTAGGCGCTGGCATCCGCCGCCGCCAGGTGCTGTTGCAAATGCTTGACCTTGGTGCTGATGTGGGCCAGACCGTCGAGCGTGGTTTTTTTGTAGATGTCGCCAGCCAGATAGACAGCAGAAGTGCTGTGCTGTTCTGTCAAATCGGTGGCAGTGATCATGCCTGCAATTCGCGCGCCATCCATCACAGGCACGTGGTGAATGTTGTGGCGTGCCATGAGCAGCAGGGCATCAAACGCGGGGCTGCTGGCGCTGACGGTCAACGGGGCCAATGTGGCAATGTCTGCCACGGGGCGCTGACTGTCCAGACCCTGGGCCACCACCCGGTTGCGCAAGTCACGGTCGGTGATCAGGCCAAACAACTGACCTTGCTCCACCAGCAAGATCGAGGAGACCCGCAAATCCCGCATCATCTCGGCGGCCGCACGGATGGTGACATTCGGGGCCAGTGTGATGGGCTCCCGTTTGATCAGTGTGCGAATCGGGGTGCTCAGCAGGTTGAGTGGCGCGCCGGATTCGGCCTCGTCGCTCGATGATTCCAGGGATGTTTTTCGGGGCGGCACCGACGGGAAGAAAACCAGCAATTCAGGCTGGCGTTCGCACAGGTCGATGAGCACTTCGGGTGCTAACCAGGCCACTTGGCAGTCGGTCACCGCCACGGCCTGCCAGTTGCTCAATTGATGGTTGGGCGTAGCACCAAACCCCAGCAACTCACCGCTTTGCAAGCCAAGCGACAGGCCCAAGTCGGGGTCTTTGAGCGAAACGTCGCCACGAATCAGCCAACCGACGCGGTTGACGAGGCCCCCTTGGACCAGCAGCGTGGCGCCGACCGCGAAACTCTCAATGGTGAAGCGACTGGCCAGCCCCTTCAGGCTGGAGGGCTCGACGTGTCTCCAAACGCGATGCTGGGCGAGGCTGTCGGCAAACGAGGCCGGTGTGGGAGCGGGTGTCGGCATGGGTCAGGTCTCCAGGGTGAATGGGCAACTTGACGACCATTGTTACAGAGCCAGCCGGAAGACGGGCTTCGCGATTTAACGCGGCACTGTGGGGCGAGCGAACTTGAGCAAGCGGGTGGCAAGCAGGGTCTCTGCCAGAAAGCACACCAGCGCGAGCAGAAAACAACTGACGCCCGCCAGAAAGGAGACGGTCGCAAAACGCAACATGTTCATCTGGGTGGTCTCACCCAGAAAGAGCATCACGATGGTCAGGCCAATCAGCATGGCACACAGGGTGAGCAAGGCAATGCAACCGTTGACCAACCAGCCGCGCCGGCGCAGACTGCGCAACTCGTCATAGGCGGGGGCCATCGCAGGGTCGGACTCAGCCGCGCTGAGCACACGGGCTTCCAGCACCCTGGCCCGGTCAATGATTCTGGCCAGGCGGCCGGCCACGGTGCCAATCATGCCGGAGACGGCGGTCAGCAAGAACACCGGGGCCACAGCGAGTTGGATGCCGTGGGTGACGGCGGATAAGTCTTCGGCGAAAAACATGAAAAATCCTCAGCGGGGTAGCGGGCGTGTTGGGTGATTGTCAACCGATAGGCGAGTTTTGCGCTGGGTTTTGACCAGCGTGGCGACACCCAGTCCGGCGATGCCGATCAATGCAATGGGAAACGCCAGCGCAGGTGACCATTGGATGAGCGCGCCTGAAGCGGCGGACGCCACCAGACCGCCCAAGGTATAGGTGAGCACCAGCACGGCCGTGCTATTCACCAGCGTGATGCCTTTTTCCCGGGCGCCGATGTCGATCATGGCCAGGGTGTAGAGCGCGCCACCGGCGGCACCCCAGGCAAATACCACCGGCCAAACCAATGATGTCAGGTAAGGCACCGCCAGCACTGCAATACAGGCCAGAAAGATGAGGGCCGTAAACCCGGCCATCATGGTGCGCCGCCCCTGTGTCGGTGACGCAAACCGATCTGCCACCATGCCGGCAGGCAATGCCGTCAAGGCGCCCCCCAGGCCGCTGGCGGACACCAGCAGCGCAGCGGTACTGTCGCTGTGGCCCAAAGCCAGGCCGTAAAGCGGCAGGATGGAGGCCAGACCGAGTTCAAAGAAACCACCCAGAAAACCGGCCAGCATGATGATGGGATGGGCCAGCACGGCGTGCCACAGTCCCTGCAGGCCCACCTGGGCGGTGTGGGTGTCGTGATCAGGTGGCAGTTGGGGAATCACGGCGGTCCAGGCCAGGCCAATGGCCAGCAGCGCAATCACCACCCACAAGGCGTAGGGGCTGCTGGCGCCTACCCAGGCCAGCGCTGCGGGGCCGATGACAAAAGTCAGCCCGACCATGGTGGCGTAGGTGCCAATGTATTTTCCAATCTGCGCAGGCGGGGCGAACTCCGCAATGAAGGCTTCGGCCAGTACCCACCGCAATCCGCCGGCGATACCGGCCAGCAATTGCAGAACGAACCAGATCCAGAGGACGTCCGTCACGAGGAACCCAACCGCTGCCAGCACCGGTGCCACTGAGGCCAGCCACATGGCGGGCCGGCGGCCCAGTTGTTGGGTCAGTGCCGATGCAAATGGCGTGATCACAAACACGCCAAGCCAGGTGGTGGCCGCGAAAAAACCAGCAACAGTGGTTGAAACGTTCGCTGATTTCAGGATCAGCAACAGCCAAGGAGCGAGCATAAAAATGCCCGACAACTGAAACAGGGTGGAGCCAAAGACGCTGATCAAACCCCAGTTGAAGCGCCCAGGGGCGCCGCTGGGTGACGAGGGTTGTGCCAAGCTCACAGACCGCGTCCAGCCAAAAGGCGTTGTGCCACTTCGGCAAAGCCGGCACCGCGCTCGCTGGGGGTGATGAAGCGCGGCTTATGGCTCAGGTCAGCTTCGAACCGGCGAATATTGGCGACGCCAATGCTGTTCTCGAAGTGTTGAAACATCAGTTGGTCATTGGTGGAGTCACCCACATAGACCCAGCGGCTCAACTCGGCGTCCAGATCGCGCCCGAACAACTCGCTCACAATCCAGCGCGCCCCGCTGAGCTTGTTGTGCTCGCCAAACCAGGCGTTGATGTGGATGCTGCTCACGGTGGCGTTCATACCGGCTGCGTGCATGATCCGCACGGCGTGGGCGATCTGCTCAGGGGCCAGGTGAACAAACTCACTGTGGTCAATGGCAATGTCGGTTTCGCGCCCCGGCGAATCCTGCGACAAGGCCGCACCGGGCACGGCCGCCAAGACTTGCTGCGCCACGGCCTGCATGCGGGTGTAATTCAGCCGCCGGGTGGCTTCATCTTGTTGATATAGTTTTAATAGCGGCTCCCGCAGGTTAAACGGGGGCTGCAGGCCAATTCCCTGTAAATCCTCACCCCGAAAAGCAACCGCACCGTTTTCCGCCACGATGGCATCCACTGGCCAAGGCGCCACGCCAGCGGCGGCATCACCGCGCGCAAAAGGCTCGCTCCAGCCAATCGGGCGACCTGTGATGGGAATCACATGCAAACCGGCCGCCTTCAAAGCGGCCAGCGCCTTCAGCGCGTCGGGCGTGATCGCACCGTCAGTGGTGAGCGTGTCGTCAATGTCGGTGAACACACCTGTGATCTGGCCCCAGTCTGCGGGTGACCAGTCGGATAGCGGACGCATGTGACTTAGCCTGCCGCCTGCAAGGCCAATCCAGCATGCTCGCGCAGCGGGTGGAAGTGGATTTTGGGGAAGCGCTCTTGGGCCAGGCGCACGTCATAGGGTGAGGTGCACAGGTAGGCCAATGTGTTGGCCGCGTCGCGGGCCATGCGCATGGGGTAAGCATCGCAAAAGGCTTTCAGTTCGGCCGGGGTGTCGGCGGTGATCCAGCGGGCGCCGGTGTACTGGCAGCCTTCCAGTCGAATGTCGGCGTCGTACTCGCCCTTGAGGCGGTGCTGCACCACTTCAAACTGCAACTGACCCACGGCACCCAGCAACATGTTGCCGCCGACTTCCGGGCGGAACACCTGAATCGCGCCTTCTTCGCCCAACTGGGCCAAGCCCTGCTGCAACTGCTTGGTGCGCAAGGGGTTGCGCAGCACCACGGTCATGAACAGCTCGGGGGCAAAGAAGGGCAGGCCGGTGAACTGTAGGTTCACGCTGCCGTCGGTGATGGTGTCGCCCAATTGCACGCCGCCGTGGGTGGTAAAGCCCACGATGTCGCCTGCGTAAGCCTCTTCCACCGCTTCACGGCGCTGGCTCATGAAGGTCACCACGCTGGTGGGGCGCAGTTCTTTGCTGGTACGCATCACTTTGAGCTTCATGCCCGGCGTGTACTTGCCCGAGGCCATGCGCACAAAGGCAATGCGGTCGCGGTGGTTGGCGTCCATATTGGCCTGCACCTTGAACACCACGCCAGAAAACGCTGTGTCGTCGGGCTGGATTTCCTTGATCACCGGCTGGCGGTTGACCAGTGCCGAGCTGGTGCGAGAGCGCGGCGAGGGCGACAGGTCCACCAGCGCGTCCAGCACTTCCATCACACCGAAGTTGTTCACACCGGAGCCAAAAAACACAGGGGTCTGTTTGCCGGCCAGGAAGGCGTCGTGGTCCCAGGTTGGTGACGCACCGGTGGCCAGCTCCATGCTCTCCAGCGCCGACTCGTACTCGCTGCCAAAGCGCTTGAGCAAAGTCGCATGCTCGGTCAAGGGGATGGTTGTGAAGTCTTTCGGGCCCCGGTCGCTACCCGGCTCGAACACCGTCATCGCGTTGGTGCGCAAGTTGATGATGCCGCCAAAGGTTTTGCCTTGGCCTACGGGCCAGGTCATCGGCACGCAAGGCATGCCCAGTTCGCGCTCGATCTCGTCCATGATGTCCAGCGGCTCGCGCACCTCGCGGTCCATCTTATTCACAAACGTGATGATGGGTGTGTCGCGCTGGCGGCAGACCTCAATCAGGCGGCGGGTTTGCGCCTCCACGCCGTTGGCGGCGTCAATCACCATCAGGGCCGAATCCACGGCGGTGAGCACGCGGTAGGTATCTTCGGAGAAGTCTTTGTGGCCGGGCGTGTCTAGCAGGTTGATCACATGCTCGCGGTAAACCATCTGCATGACCGAGCTGGCCACGGAAATGCCACGCTGCTTCTCAATTTCCATCCAGTCGCTGGTGGCGTGGCGGGTGGCTTTGCGAGCTTTGACGGAGCCGGCGATCTGGATCGCACCTGAAAACAGCAATAATTTTTCAGTCAGCGTGGTCTTACCCGCGTCGGGGTGAGAAATGATCGCAAAAGTGCGGCGGCGGCGAGTTTCGGCGGTATAGGACACAGGAATTCCAGAAGAGTGCAGAGCGCGAACACGCCAGCGGTGTCACGCATGCGGGCGAGCGCCCGGGTTGACAGATTTTACCGGAGGGCGCCAGTCGAGCGACTTTGACGGTGGGGTCGCAGCCAACGCGTGCATGTTTTGAGGGAGGCCACTGAAATTTGGACTCAACCAGGGGCGAGGTGCGGGTACGCCGGCTTGACCCGTGCCCAGAAACGCCTGACCAGCCTATAATGGCAGCCGTATCCGAGGAGCGTTGCAGTTCACCTAGCGTGAATGAGGCTCGGAGCACACCCAGGCAACCAGCTAGGGATGTATCAACGGCGCTCACCCACTGGTCTTTTGGGTGAGTTCATCCCCCTGGAAGTTGGGCTCAAGAGCCAGTGGTTGTACAAAACTCAATTTGGAGTCAACCGTGGCTAAAACATCACCGTCCGTCAAGAATACCGATTACATCATCGCCGACATCGGCCTCGCTGCCTGGGGACGCAAGGAACTGAACATTGCCCAGACCGAAATGCCCGGTCTGATGGCGATTCGCGAAGAGTTCGCAAAAGAGCAGCCCTTGAAGGGCGCTCGCATCACGGGGTCACTGCATATGACCATTCAGACTGGCGTGCTGGTTGAAACCCTGCAGGCCCTGGGTGCTGAAGTGCGTTGGGCATCTTGCAATATCTACTCCACCCAAGACCACGCGGCAGCCGCCTTGGTTGAGGCCGGCACCCCCGTGTTTGCCTACAAAGGCGAGTCGCTGGATGACTACTGGGATTACACCCATCGCATTTTTGAGTTCACCGGTAAAAAGGGCACCAAGGCCGAAGGCCCGAACATGATTCTGGACGACGGCGGCGACGCAACTTTGCTGATGCACCTGGGCGCCAAGGCCGAGACCGACTTGTCGCTGCTGGACAAGCCTGGTAGCGAAGAGGAAATTTGCCTGTTCAACGCAATCAAAGCCAAATTGAAGCTGGACCCGACCTGGTACAGCCGCCGCCTGAAAAACATCATCGGCGTCACGGAAGAAACCACCACAGGCGTATTGCGTTTGAACGAGATGTCGGCCAAGGGTGAGCTGGTGTTGCGCGCGATCAATGTCAATGATTCGGTCACCAAGAGCAAGTTCGACAACCTGTACGGTTGCCGCGAATCGTTGGTAGATGCGATCAAGCGCGCCACCGATGTCATGATCGCTGGCAAGGTGGCGCTGGTCGCCGGCTACGGCGACGTGGGCAAAGGCTCCGCTCAAGCCCTTCGCGCCCTGAGCGCGCAGGTCTGGGTGACTGAGATCGATCCCATCAACGCCCTGCAAGCCGCCATGGAAGGCTACAAAGTGGTCACCATGGAATACGCCGCCGACAAGTGCGATATTTTTGTCACCTGCACGGGCAACAAGAACGTCATCACCTACAAGCACATGGACGCCATGAAAGACCAGGCAATTGTCTGCAACATCGGTCACTTTGACAACGAGATTGACGTCACTTCGCTGGACAAGTGCAAGTGGGACGAGATCAAGCCCCAGGTGGATCATGTGATTTTCCCGGCGACCAAAGGCAAAAACGCCAAGCCGTCCAAGCGCATCATCTTGCTGGCCAAAGGCCGCTTGGTGAATCTGGGTTGTGGCACCGGTCACCCCAGCTTCGTCATGTCATCCAGCTTTGCCAATCAGACCATTGCGCAAATCGAACTGTTTACCAAGCCCAAAGAATACAAAGTGGGCAAGGTTTATGTGTTGCCCAAGCATCTGGATGAGAAAGTGGCTCGCCTGCACCTCTCCAAAGTGGGCGCCATGTTGAGCGAGCTCACCGACGAGCAAGCCGCCTATATTGGCGTTTCCAAAGCCGGCCCCTACAAGGCCGACACCTACCGTTATTGATTGGAAAGAATGCGCATTGACCAACTACTGGTGCAGCGTCAGCTCGCCACCACCCGCTCACAAGCCCAGCGTCTGATTGCGGATGGCGTGGAGTGGATGCAACACGACGCCTGGCGGCGTGTTGCCAAAAATGGCGACGACGTGCCCTTGGATGCGCCCATCCGCTTGCTCGACGACTCCGAGGCGCGTTACGTGTCTCGGGGTGGGCTCAAGCTCGAAGCCGCGCTCAAGCAAGTGGGGCTGGATGTCTCGAACCTCGCTTGCCTCGATGTCGGTCAATCCACGGGCGGTTTTACCGACTGTCTGTTGCAGCACGGTGCGGCATCGGTGGTGGGGGTGGATGTGGGCAGTGCCCAGTTGCACCCGAGCCTTCGGGCGGATCCCCGCGTCTTGTGCGTCGAGAAAGTCAATGCGCGGTCTTTGTCTGCTTCTGATTTAATAGCTGCTTACGCATACAGCACGGGCGATGAAGGCCAGTTTGAATCAGAAATTTCGGATGAGGATGACGGGGACGATGATTCAGAAGAAGAAGTCGCGGTCTCGGAGTTCAATCCTGAGTTTGATCTGGTCGTGGGCGACCTGTCGTTCATCTCTCAAACCCTGGTGCTGCCGGCCGTGGTGCCATTTCTCAAGCCCGGAGGCACTTTGTTGACGCTGGTGAAGCCTCAGTTTGAGCTTCAACCGGGTCAAGTCGGCAAGGGCGGCATCGTGAAAGATGCCTCGTTTTACCCTCTGATCGAGCAACGTTTGCGCGATGCCTGTGCAGAGTTGGGCTTGACGGTCACGGCCTGGTTTGACTCGCCCATTGACGGCGGTGACGGCAACCGGGAATTTTTCATCTGTGCGCGCAAACCGGACGCAGTGAGTTCCTGATCTTTGGGAGGTTGATTCTCGTGACCTTGTCGCGGGGGCAATCTCCGCCCCTTTTTCAAATAAGTACGGCCATGACATTGACCACCCGACCTCCGCTCAGTATTGAGTTTTTCCCACCCAAAACACCCGAAGGCGTTGAGAAGCTGCGCGGCGTACGCCAGCAGTTGTATGCCTTGAAGCCCGAGTTTTGCTCCGTCACCTTTGGTGCGGGTGGCTCGACGCAAGAGGGCACTTTTAATACCGTGCGCGATATTCTGGGCGAGGGCGTGAGCGCCGCGTCGCACTTCTCATGTATCGGGGCAACCCGGGCCACTGTGCGTGAGCAACTGGCCACTTTGAAGGCCATAGGCGTCAAACGACTGGTGGCTTTGCGCGGCGACATGCCCAGTGGCTACGGTGCGGGGGGCGAATTTCATTACGCCAGTGATTTGGTCGCGTTTATCCGCGCTGAAACCGGTCGTGACTTTCACATTGAAGTGGCCGCGTACCCCGAGGTCCACCCGCAGGCCAAGTCGCCGACTTCCGATCTTCACGCCTTTGCGGCCAAGGTCAACGCAGGGGCTGATTCGGCTATTACCCAATATTTTTACAACGCTGATGCTTATTTCCGATTTGTGGAAGAGGTCGATGCGCTCGGGCTCACTATTCCGGTGGTTCCTGGCATCATGCCCATCACCAGTTCGACCCAACTCATGCGTTTCAGCGATGCATCCGGCGCCGAGATTCCCCGCTGGATTCGTTTGCGCCTGCAAAGTTTTGGCGATGACACCGCGTCGATCAAGGCGTTCGGTCTGGATGTGGTCACCGCCCTTTGTGAGCAGTTGCTCGCTGGCGGCTCGCCGGGGCTTCACTTCTACGCGATGAACCAAAGTGCCGCAACACTGGAAATCTGCAGAAGACTGGACTTGGCAGACTGATCTTAAGTTCGGTCGAGCGGGTTAGTATCGGATCCACAAAATGCAAACGGAAACCAGGCGATGAAAATTCTTTTGACGGGAGCCGCAGGCTTCATAGGCATGACTACCGCACTGCGCCTGCTGGCGCGTGGCGACGAGGTAGTGGGGCTGGACAACCTCAATGACTATTACGACGTCACCTTAAAAGAAAGCCGCCTGGCCCGACTCACACCGCACAGTAGTTTCCGCTTCGTCAAGATCGATGTGGCTGATACGCCGGGTATTGCCAAGTTGTTTGCGGCAGAACAATTTGATCGCGTCATCCACCTCGCCGCCCAGGCCGGCGTACGCTACTCGTTGCAAAACCCGCACGCGTACATTGAAAGCAACATCCTGGGCTTCACTAACATTTTAGAAGGCTGCCGCCACACCAAAGTGCAGCACTTGGTGTACGCGTCCAGCTCCAGTGTGTACGGCGGCAACACCAAAATGCCGTTCTCCGAGCATGACAGCGTGGACCACCCGGTGAGCCTGTACGCCGCCACCAAAAAGGCCAATGAGTTGATGGCGCACACTTACAGCCATCTATACGGGTTACCCACGACCGGCCTGCGGTTTTTCACGGTGTACGGCCCGTGGGGTCGACCAGACATGGCGCTTTTCCTGTTCACCAAAGCCATTTTGGAAGGCCGATCGATCGACGTCTTCAACCATGGCGACATGCAACGTGATTTCACCTATGTCGATGACATTGTTGAAGGCGTGATTCGCGTGCTGGATCGGGTGGCAAGCGCAGACCCAAGCTACGACGCCGTTCGGGCCGACCCGGCCACCAGCAATGCGCCCTACCGCGTGTTCAACATCGGCAACAACAATCCTGTCAATTTGCTCGACTTCATCGGGTGCATCGAAAACGCATTGGGAATGAAAGCTGAGAAACGTCTGCTGCCGCTGCAAGACGGTGATGTGCCCGCTACCTATGCCAATACGGACGCCCTAAACGATTGGGTCGGTTTTGTGCCGGGCACGGGTGTGCAAGACGGCATCAATCGATTCGTCACCTGGTATCGCGACTATCACAAAGTCTGAGGCCGATGAGCCTTTAGCAAGCCTTTCACGCCGGCCTCACACAAAGTCAGCACACGTTCAAAGCCTTCCTGGTTGCCGAAGTAGGGGTCGGGTACTTCGTCCTGGCCGACCTCTGGAGAAAATGTCAGCAGCAGGTGTAGCTTGGAAAGATGTTGCTCTGGGCAAATCTTGTGCAGCGCAGCCAGGTTGGACCGATCCATGGCAATGATCAAATCGAATTGTTCAAAGTCATCGAGACCGATTCGCCGCGTTCGCCCTTTCCCGATTGAGTAGTGATGACCAAGCAGAACAGATTCCACCCTGGTATCCGAACGTTTCCGACCCTTTTCCGCATGAATTCCGGCAGAGTCAAACTTAAAGTTCGCAGACAGTCCAGCCTCTTTTGACAGCTTTGTAGCAACCACTAGCGCCATGGGCGACCGGCAGATGTTGGCCATGCAAACGAATAGAATCTTTGTCATGCTTCGAATTTTAGGGTGTCGTAGTTCTGACTAGTGGCTTGACGACACGCCCTTTGGATGCGTTAATAATTGGCTAAGCGAACTAACTTTATCCAAATAGGGAAAACGATGGCCGATCAGGCAGCAGGACAAGCCAAGAGTCAGGGCGTTGCAGTGGCGGTTCTCTCCCACGTTGAAAAAACCTATCATCTAGATTCCATCAGCGTCCCGGTCATCAAGGGCGTGGACATTCTTGTGCGCCCTGCATGCTTTACAGTGCTTCTCGGCCCCTCCGGCAGTGGCAAGACCACGCTTCTCAACATGATTGGCTGCATAGACAAGCCCGACAAAGGCGAAATCATCGTGGCCGATTGCAAGGTTGGCGAGCTTTCGGACGATCAACTCTCAGACTTCCGTGCAAAAAACATTGGTTTTATATTTCAAAACTTTAATCTGTTACCGGTCCTGAGTGCCTACGAAAACATTGAATACCCATTGCTGTTAGCGGGTGTTTCGGCAAAAACCCGTGGGGAACGGGTGCCCAAGCTGCTCGAAGCCGTGGGCTTGGGTGACAGGGCCAAAAATCTGCCCGGCCAGTTGTCTGGCGGGCAGCGCCAGCGTGTTGCCATTGCCCGCGCCTTGGCGCGCAAACCCAAGCTGGTCATCGCCGACGAACCCACCGCCAATCTGGATAGCCACACCGGCGCCGCCATTTTGGCTCTGATGCGACGCATGGTGGAGCGCTATCACATTTCATTCATCTTCTCCTCACACGATCCGGACGTCATCAAGGCCGCGGATGACACCATCTTTTTGAAAGACGGCATGATTCGTGGCGTCCACCGCAAGGGCCAAGAGGAGGTGCCGTAATGATGACGCTCAACCTAGCCATCCGCAACCTGTTGCGCAACCGTCGTCGATCGCTGGCTACATTGCTGGCCATGGCCATCGGGTCAACTTCTATTCTGCTGTTTGGTGGGTTCAGCACCAACGTCAACTATGAGTTGCATACCCGGCACGTGCAAAAGGGTGGCCATCTGCAAATTCAGCACCGGGATTTTTATCTTTACGGCAGCGGTAACCCAACGGCCTATGGAATCAACGATTACCCCAAAATTCTTGCTGCCATCAATGATGACGAGGTGCTGAAAGGCATGGTGCTTGTGGCCACGCCATCGCTCCAGTTCGGCGGTATCGCAGGCAACTATGCCGCCAGTGTGTCGCGAACCATCATTGGCCACGGCTTTGTTGCGTCAGACATCAACCGCATGCGTACCTGGAACGACTTTGGCTTGCGGACAAGAGCGCAGTTGTCGGCGCTTGAAGGTGCAGCACCTGACGCAGCAGTGGTGGGAACGGGTTTGGCTCGCGTACTGCAGTTGTGCGCACCGCTTAAGATTGAACGTTGCCCCACGCCTGAAACCGGGCGACCGACTGATGGCAAGGCATTGCCAGACGATCTTGTCCAGCTGAGTCTGCAGGAAACACCTGCTGGCACCAGTGGATCAGGCGCCGATGCGGGGCGTGTTGAGGTGTTAGTCGTGAATACACGTGGCGCGCCCAATGTCACGTCGCTGAGCGTGATCAGGGCGGAAGATCAGGGCGTTAAGGAGCTTGATGAAGTAACCCTGCTCATGCAGCTCGGGTATCTGCAAAAGTTGATCTACGGTAATTCGGCGCCACGGGCTACCTCCCTCATGCTGCAGTTGCGCCACTCGGACCAGATTTCTGTAGCGCGGGCGCGCCTGATACCCATACTGGCCAATTTTTCTGCCAATCAACCCCTGGCGGTGCTGGATTTTCGGGTTTTGAACCCGTTTTATGTGCAAACCATGCAAATGTTCGACACCATTTTTGGCTTTGTTTTTGTGCTGATTGGCGGCATTGTTCTCTTCACGGTCAGTAACACCATGAACACCACAGTCGTCGAACGCACGGTAGAGATCGGTACGCTGCGTGCCATTGGCCTGCGCCGCGCAGGCATCATGCGCCTGTTTGTTACAGAGGGCGCATTGCTCGGGCTGTGCGGCGCGGTTCTGGGGGTCTTGCTGGCCTTGTTGCTGTCGGTCATCATCAATAAGGTGGGAATGCCGTGGTTGCCGCCTGGTAACGTCGAGTTGGTGCCTTTCACGGTCAACGTTTGGGGCGAAAACCGTATGATTCTTGGCACCACCATTGGCCTCATTTGTATTGCAACCCTGTCTGCGTGGTGGCCGGCATGGCGCGCTGCGCGGATGGATGTTGTTGAGGCCCTGCGCCACGTTTAATGGAAGGCCATATGCAATGAAAACAAGATTTTTTTTACTGTTTTTTTTCTGCCTGTTCGGGGCAGGCAACGGTTGGGCTGCTCAGAGTGCGGACGACATCCTGGCCGCCAGCGATGCCATTCGTAACCCCGGGCGTCCGTTTAGCGTCACGGTTACGCTGACCGAATTTCAGTCTGGCAAGCAGGTGGATGCCAGCACGTTGGTCAGCTATGCGCGCACCGAGCAACGTGGCGGCCAGTTCTCCAACTTGTTGCAGTTTGTGTTGCCAGCGCGCGACGCGGGAAAATTGATGTTGAAGAACGGCAATGACATCTGGTTTTATGACCCAACAAACAAGGCCAGCGTGCGTTTGTCCCCGCAACAGCGGCTTTTGGGTCAGGCATCAAATGGTGACGTGGTTACCGTTAACCTGGCCCAAGACTACAAAGCCACATTGGCCGGAGACGAAGAAATCCTGGATGGCGAACGCAAACAGCGTCAGGCTCATAAGCTCATCCTCACCGCTGTCAGCCCTGATGTAACTTACGCCAGCATTGAAATGTGGGTTGATGCTGACAACAACCGCCCGCTCAAAGCGCGCTTCTACGCAGAGTCTTCCCGCCTGCTAAAAACCGCATATTACCGGAAGTTCCAGCCCCAACTGGGCGCTGAACGTCCGACCGAAACGGTAATTATTGACGGGCTGAACCCTCAATCGGTTACGCTCATACGTCTTTCAGATTACAAGGCCCGCGCCATTCCGGCCACCTGGATGCAGCGGGATTATCTGCCTCGTTTCCAGCCGGAGTAGGTGAATGTCTTTTTTCCTCAAGCGCCCCTCTTTTCAACTCTGTTCGCTTGGTGCCGCACTGGCGATGGCACTTGGTTATGCCGGGCCCACGTTGGGTGCCACCTCCGCAGAGGAACTCGATGCGCTGAACTTGGAAAGCGCGCCAGCCGAATCTGTAGCGACCCAGACAATCGCAAATACCCGGTTTTTCATAGAGGGAGCCATTGGTACCGTCGGCCAACGCTATGTATCAGGCAGCCGTGACTTGGGCCGCGCGTCGCTGGACTTTTCCCATACGGCAAATTTGAGCTCTGGTCTGAAAGCGGTTGTCTCGGATCGTTTTGATTACATTCACCCGGGTGGCTTTGGGCTTGACGGCCCGGTGAACAGTTTGAGAGAGGCCTATTTGAGCTGGCAGCCAGAGAGCGGCGACAACGTGTTTGAATTTGGCCGTGTCAACCTGCGTTACGGGCCAGCCTATGGCTACAACCCGACCGACTTCTTTCGCGACGGGGCCTTGCGTACGCTGACAACCGCTGATCCAATTGCCCTGCGCTTGAACCGGATGGGTGTGGTGATGCTGCGCGGGCAACATCTGTGGTTAGGCGGTTCGCTATCCGTTGCATGGGCGCCAAAGTTGGCCAACCGTTCCAGTTCCAATGGTTTAAGCCTTGATTTGGGGTCCACCAACAATAGTGATCGCGCGCTGGTGGCGTTGAGCAGTCAATTGGCGTCAGGCATCAGCGGCCAATTGCTGGCTTATAAAAAATCGGGCGCCTCCACCACGCTAGGGGTCAACCTGACGGCTTTATTGTCAGAGGCGGCGGTGGGGCACCTGGAATGGACGCGTGGCCGCGAACCCGATTTGCTAAGCCGCATCTTGGTGTTGCCGGGTACTAAAGCAATGCGCAATCGTTTCTCTGGTGGTTTAACCTACACCACCCGTAGCAAGTTATCAGTAACAGCTGAGTACGAATACAACGGCTTTGCGCTGAGTCAGTCGGACTTTACTGCCCTTAGCGCTACACCTTCCCTGCAGCAAGCATATTTAACCGGTGCGCTGCAGCAACAAGAACTGGCGCCTCGCAAAGCCTACCTGATTTATGTAACGCAAAAAGGCTGGGGCCTCAAAGACCTGGACTTGAGCGCTTACCTTCGTTACAACCCGGGAGATGGGAGCCGCCTAGGCTGGATGGAGCTTCGCCACCACTGGCCAAAGTTTGACATGAGTCTTCAATACCAGCGGAACTTGGGGCGCATTGCCAGCGAGTTCGGTTCCTTACCAGACAGTCGAATTACGCAGGTCATCGGCACATACTATTTTTGACTGTGAAACAGGGCTCGTGAGCATCAATGCGTACCTCGAAGACGTCGAAAATTTTTACAGTCAATAACTTTATCAATTGATGAAGCCAGTGGATGCCTATTTTTACCTATATAAATCAATGGGTTATGGAATTAAATGCAATATGGCACGGTACATGCTTCTATTCCTGTATCCAGTGAATGTCACTGTCCTTGTAACTAGTGGAGAAACATCATGATTAAGAAAGTAAAGAAAACCCTTCTTGGCGCTGCACTCGCCTTGGGCCTGAGCGTCGCAGCGTTGCCTGCTTCTGCAACTCTGACCAATTGGTATATTGACACCGACGGGGCGGGAGTGGTTTCGGACAAAGTTTTGGTTAAGGATTACCTCGATTTGATCGGCACTGCATTTGTTCACAATACCTTTACCGGTGGTGGCAAATTTAACTTTAACGAGGTCGGTAACTTCGGCGTAGTATCCACTGACGGCGGCCCCTTCGGTGGAAATGGTGGGGTTAATCTGGCTCCTCAATTGAGTTCCACCTTCGTAGGTACCGGTTCTGGTGCAATCGGCGGTGCTTTGAGCTTCAATACTGACGGCATTCTTGAGGTGTTTTCTGGCGCAACAAACATTGCATCTTTCAAGTTGCTAAACGGAAGCGCCATTTTGAATACTGGTGGAGTGTTGCCGAATGGAACTATTTCCTTCATCTTCGAAGCGACGAACATACTGAATGGTTATTTCTTTGACTCGGCAATGGTCGATCTCTCGGCAGGAGTAGCGAACGGATTAACGTTTGGTTTTGCGACGACCAATGCGATTCTTCAAAATGTAGCTAACGTTCCTGGTTCGCTTGTGACTGATTACAACGCTGCATTTAACACTGCTCTTGGGACGGTGGTCAATGATGGCACCAACAATTTGTACGTCAGTAATAACGGTCAGTTCCGGTTGGCAGTTCCAGAGCCATCTATGTTGAGCCTGATGGGCCTTGCATTGGTAGGTATTGCTGCTGTGCGCCGCCGCAAGTCAAAGCAAGCCTGATAAACGCTCGCACTGCGTAACAAACAAAAAGCCTTGCTGGGGTAACCCAGCAAGGCTTTTTTTATTGCTTGTCGAGTTCTGGTAAAGCTAGGCGGACAGATCGACTTTGCGGCACGGGTGAATGCCCAACTCGGGCGAAAAATCCGAAAGCTGAGGTTGGCAAAGCGCCGACCACCGATTCAAACTCGCTTGCTACCTTCTGTGCTTGGTCAAACAGCACTGGATCGGCGGAGAAGTGCCGCCCCGCTCGTGCGTACCATCTAAAAATAACCGGGGTCATTTGAGGTTGCAACTGCAAACCGTGGAGCGTTGCGGTCAGCCAGATCCTTTGCAGAGACTCGCCAAGGCGAACCCAGTCTTCAATTCTTTGGGGTTCAGTTTTGGGGTGCAGTAGCAAATGCGCAGCGCAGCGCAGTCCGGGCAGTAGATCAAGCTGAACGCGCGGCACGATAGTTCCCATCAGGTAGCGGTTCATAAAAGCCACGCGCTCCCAACTGTGCATCGCCCACTCCATCAGGCGCGCTGTGGCCCAGTCCACGCCCACAGCTTCCTCTGGGATTCGATCTTTGCTGAAGCGTGCCCGCCATTCGATCACGGCTTTATGGACCGGAAAGGCTTCCGGGCACGTCAGGCGGATTTTTGCACTAGCCCACAGCAAGTTGGCGACGCGCCGTCGGTCATGCCATGAATCCAACACTTGTAAGGTAAATCCTTCGCCCGCTGCGTCCTGAAGTGCCTGGCGTTGCCCATCTGTAAGCGCTGTCGTTTTCATAGGGCGGCGCTGAACCGTACGTAGCGTGATGCAGTCAAACAGCGGGTCTTGCTTGATGCTGTCGTCTGGCGCCAGAATCACCTCATAAATCGGGTGACGGTGATCGCCTTCAGAATGCGCCGTCCATGTTGCCTTCAAACCAAAACCAGTTGCGGCAACTCGCAGCGTCTCAAGTAACGCGCCGTGGGCCATGTGGCTTGGGTGGCCGTCAAAGTCGTAAAGCACATGATCGCGGGTGTCATGTCCATGCACTCGGATCATATGGTCGTTGACCAATTCAAAACGCCATGGCTGCGTGTTGTCACCACTGGGCGCCCAGCGTGCAAGGTCAAGAATCTGTTTCAGTGTGTCGTTGCTCACGGGCTTGCCCAGCTTGGGGTTAGTGGTTCTTCAATGATATCCTTCTCTGGGCCAGGGGTGCAGGTTGGGGCCCCTCCAAAGCAGGTCGACGTGAAAACGAATCTAAGTCACTTATGGAAAGCGGAAAGCACCATGGCAACACCCAATACCTTTGCCTACGATCACGCCTTTTCGCGCAATATTGGCTGGGTCACCCAAGCTGAACAGGCCAAATTAAAGAAATCTCGCATTGCCATTGCTGGTCTGGGCGGAGTGGGAGGTGCGCATTTGCTTACGCTCGCTCGGCTTGGGGTTGAATGTTTCAATATCGCTGACTTCGACGACTTTGATATTCACAACATGAATCGGCAAGCTGGTGCTTTCATGCCATTTATGGGGCAATCGAAAATCGACACCATGGCGCACATGGCGCAAGACATCAATCCTGAAATGGATTTGCGTTTGTTCTCTCAGGGCGTTCTGCCTGACAACGTGGACGAATTTTTGCGTGATGTGGATGTCTATGTGGATGGGCTGGATTTTTTTGCACTGCCTGCGCGGCGTATGGTTTTTGCCAAATGTCGGGAAAAAGGAATTCCGGCGCTGACTGCTGCACCTTTGGGTATGGGGGTCGCTTTTCTTTACTTCAGTCCAGTCGGTATGAGCTTCGAGGAGTACTTCAAAGTGGAGGGTGTTGAGTCCCAGGAGCAATACGCACGGTTTATTGCGGGTTTGTCGCCAGCAATGATTCAGCGCGACTACTTGGTGGCCCCCGAGGCTGTTAATTTTCAAGAGAAGCGGGGACCCTCGACCATCATGGCGTGTGACCTCTGTGCTGGCGTCATGGGAACCTCGGTTTTAAAGATTTTGTTAGGGCGTGGCACCCTCAAGGCCGCCCCTTGGGGCATGCACTTCGATGCGTATCACCAAAGGCTCAAGTCGACTTGGCGTCCATTTGGCAATGCCAACCCATTGCAGCAGCTACTTTTGAAATTTATTAGGCCCGTGTTGCGAGGCCAATCCACTCGATGACATTGCGTCAGTGTGGTGAAACACAAAGAATGTGCTGATTCCGCAACTCATTCTCAATCCGAAGTAGATTCAGTTGTAGAGAAGTCATTTAAATGCGTTACATTGAGAACGACTGAGACCCGGGTGTCGACTAGGAGGAAATACATAATGAACAAATTGACATTTATATCTTTCATTACTAAGGCGCTTAAGCCGATAGCCTGCGTTGGTATATTCGCCTTAATACTGACCGGGTGCTCAACAAAACCAGCGATCCCTGAGGCTCCCCAATTGGCGGCAACGCCAGACTACAACTATATAGTTGGCCCGGGTGACAATCTCAATATTAGTGTCTGGCGCAATCCTGAACTGTCCATGTCGGTTCCAGTGCGTCCCGATGGAAAAATTGCAACCCCTTTGGTTGACGACTTAGTTGCCCAAGGAAAGACCTCGACTGAAATAGCTCGAGACATTGAAAAATTACTGAGCAAGTTAGTCCGCGATCCTGTGGTTACAGTGATCGTTACCGGATTCGTGGGCCCTTATAGCGAACAAATTCGAGTGGTTGGTGAGGCAGCGAAGCCACAGGCCTTGCCCTACAAACAAAAAATGACTCTGCTCGACGTGATGATCGCTGTCGGTGGCTTGACGGACTTTGCAGACGGCAATGGTGCATCCATAGTTCGCGCGTCAGAAGGCGGGGCGCAATACTCGGTTCGAATCAAAGACCTTGTCAAGCGCGGAGACATTGCTGCCAATGTCGAAATGAAGCCAGGCGACATCCTGATCATTCCGCAGGGCTGGTTCTAGTTTTGTCATCCAAGCCTCATGGGTTGACTTGCTGGACGACGGCGGGTACGTGTTTGATTTTGACAAAAAAGAGTAACCGATGGACGAATTGATTAGCCAGGTGGCCACCCTTCTTCGGGGCATGTGGCGCCACCGGTGGTGGGGTTTGCTCATGGCTTGGGGGGTGACTGCAGTTGGGTCTGTTGTAGTGATGTCTGCCCCAGACAAATATGAAGCGACTGCGAGAATCTATGTGGATACTCAATCGATTTTGAAGCCTTTGATGTCTGGTTTAGCGGTCCAGCCAAATATCGAGCAACAGGTTGTGATGCTCAGTCGTACGCTCATCACTCGCCCCAATGTTGAAAAGTTAATCCGAATGGCGGATCTGGATCTGAAAAGTCAAACCAAGGCTTCTCAAGATGCGCTGATCGATGGATTGATGAAGTCACTGCAAATTCAAAACGCCGGACGAGACAATATCTATTCGTTGGCCTACCGTGACTCGAGCCCAGATCAGGCCAAGAAAGTCATGCAGTCTCTCGTGTCCATTTTTGTCGAGTCGAGCCTTGGCAATACACGGCAAGATTCGGACACGGCCAAGAAGTTCATTGATGAGCAAATCAAAGGCTATGTTGCGAAACTTGAAGAGGCTGAGGCCCGGCTTAAACAGTTCAGAGTTCGAAACATCGAGCTGCAGAATCCTGAGGGGCAGGATATGGTGGGGCAACTGGGTGTCGTGAGTAGTCAGTTGAGTCAGGCTCGGTTGGAGCTGCATGAGGCGGAAAACGCACGCGATTCCGCCAAACGCCAGATCGAAGCTGAAAAATCACAAAGCGCAGATACCACGACCCGCAGTCTTTTACAGGAATCGGCATTGTCGGTGTCGACGCCAGAAATAGACGCTCGTATAGACGTTCAAAAACGCAATCTCGACACTTTGTTACAGCGTTTTACCGAGCTGCACCCTGATGTTTCCAACACTCGACGTCTCATTAAGGAGCTTGAAGCCCTCAAGCGCAAAGAGGTGGCAGAGTTACGCAAGGTGGCCATGGCGAATCCGATGAGGTCGTCTTCCAATAGCCTGGTGTTCCAAGAACTCAATCGAATGCTTGCGGTCTCCGAGGTGCAGGTTGCCTCCTTGAGGGCAAGGGTTAGTGAATACGAGGCGCGCGTCAACCGAGCTCGGTCGATGATGAAAACTGCGCCTCAAGTGGAAGCCGAGTACGCGCAATTGAATCGAGACTATGAGATCAACAAGAAGAACTATAACGATTTGGTTAGCCGCCGCGAGTCTGCCTCTATGTCGGGGGAGCTGGAAAGCGCGGCAGGCGTCGCTGATTTTCGCCTGATCGAGCCCCCTCGTGTCTCTCCAAAACCGGTCGCTCCCAACCGATTGTTGCTCATGCCGTTGGCCTTGTTGGCTGGACTGGCCGCGGGCTTGGGAGTTGCATTTGTTTTGAGCCAGTTGAGGGTGGTCTACTATGATGCGCGCGCCCTCGGAGACGCTGTGCGTCTGCCAATGCTAGGGACGGTGTCCATGGTGATGGGTGATGGCGCTACCCAGCGACGCAGGACTGAACTGTGGAAGTTTTTTGCTGCATTTGGGGGTTTGTTGATCGTTTTCGTTGCCGCAATGATTGCGATGTCTCTTTTGTCTGGTCGAGCAGGATGATTCAATCATGAGTAGTTTGATAGAGCAGGCGGCGCAACGCCTAGCCCAGCTTCGGCAGGCGGGTGTTGATGTGCCTGGCGGCACTATAGAGGCGAGTGTTGGCAATGGCGCCAAGCCCCCACAAGGTGTGTCGCCAATTGCCAAGCCCGAGACATCGCAGCCTGTCGCTCAGTCGCGACTTGTCGAAATTAACTTTGATGCGCTCGCTTTTGCCGGCATTGTTTCGCCACTGGCACCCAGAACTCAAATTGCCGACCAGTACCGAGTAATCAAGCGCCCATTGATTGAAAACGCCATGGGCAAGGGTGCGTCGATAGTCGCCAACGGCAATTTGATCATGGTTACGAGTGCCGTAGCAGGAGAGGGAAAGAGTTTTACAGCAATCAATCTCGCCATGAGCATGGCAACAGAGCTTGATACGACTGTCATGTTGGTTGACGCTGATGTGGCGCGGCCTTCTGTCATGCGAGTTTTAGGGCTCCCGGAGGGGCCAGGGTTGCTGGATTTGGTGCTCGATGAGACCATTGATTTGTCGAGCGTATTGCTTAGAACCAATGTAGATAAATTGACCATTCTTCCCAGTGGTACGCCGCATGAGCGCGCCACCGAGCTGTTGGCCAGTGATGCCATGATTCGTTTACTTGATGACATGTCTCAGCGCTATGCGGACAGGATAATCATATTTGACTCGCCCCCACTTTTGCTGACAACAGAGGCAAGGGTTTTGGCTACACATATGGGACAAATTGTGGTGGTCGTGAGAGCTGGCAGCACCCTTCAGTCGGAGGTCAAGCACGCACTGTCGACAATTGATGCCTGCCCAGTCAAGTTGATGCTGCTCAATCAGGCGACTGGTCTTTTCAGGGCGCAGGAGGGTTACGGTTACGGTTACGGTTACGGTTACGGTTACAGGCATCAGAATGAACAAGCAACTCAAAAAACCTAGGTTTTTGATTGCGCTGTGCATCGGCGCATCAGGCGCGGGTCATGCGGAAGTCACCGTTGTTCCGCGGGTTTCCGTCGCTGAAACCATTACCGACAATGTCAGGCTATCAAGCACCGACCGGCAGTCCGAGCAGATCACTCAGCTCAGTCCAGGCATTCGCATTGATATCAAAGGTTCGCGAGTTCGAAGCTATTTTGACTACGCGTTAACCCAGTCTTTTTACGCGCAGAACACATCCCCCAGTCGCGCTCAAAATACGCTGAGTACCTTTGGCACGCTAGAAGCGGTGGACAACCGGGTGTTCCTGGATTTCAATGGATCCATTTCACAGCAGTCAGTTTCTGCCTTCGGGACCCAATCACTCAATAGTTCGTCGATAAACGCCAACCAAGCGGAGGTATCTACTTATCGCTTGTCCCCCTATGTTCGCGGTCAGCTGGGCTCCACGGCAAGCTACGAGGCGCGATACAGCCGCGCAGTGACGTCCTCAGACTCAGCCTCAGCCTCAGCATCAAACACGACCAACTCCGATGCGACCGTCAAAGTCGCGGGTGGCAGCGCTTTTCGGCGCCTGGGCTGGTCGGCAGATGCCAGTCGCCAAGAATCAAGTTACAGCGTGGGGCGCACCACAGAGGTTGACCGGTTCAATCTTGGTCTGAACTACGCACTGACACCTCAGCTCAACGTCTCGGTCAATGGCGGGCAAGAATCCAATAACTACACCAGTCTGGATAAGCAGACATATGGCACCAGCAGCGTTGGGTTCAATTGGGTGCCATCGAATACAACAAAGTTATCGGCCAATGTTGGGCGTCGATCGTTTGGCAATACACATAGCTTAAGCTTTGAGCACCGCACAGCGCGAACAGTTTGGCGGTTTGTCGACTCCAAAGACGCGTCCACCACGCCAAGTCAATCAGGTCGCGTGGGTCTGGGAAACTTGTATGACCTGCTATACAGTCAGCTTGAATCAACCTACCCGGCTGATCCGGTCGCACGCGCTCAAGCCGTTAATGATTTTTTGGCGGCCTATGGCCTAAATGGGAGCTCTTTAGTAGCCGCTGGTTTTTTGAGTTCAGCAGCCTCGCTGCAGCGCAACCAGAGTTTGTCTTTGGCCTTACTCGGCGCGCGCGACACCATTACCTTCTTCGCCACCAGCACTGAAAGCTCCCGCATTGACGCGCTCTCTATCGCTTCCGACGACCTCAGCACATCGTCCCGGGTCCGGCAACGCGGGTTTAGCGTTAGCTACTCTCATCGGTTGACTCCGGACTACTCTTTGGGTGTTCTTCTTTCGCAGCAAAAAACGTCTGGAGACTTGGCCTCTCAGGACTCAACGTTGCGTTCCATCAATGCGAACATCACAGGAAGGGTTGGCAAGAAGGCCACAGTTTCTGTCGCAGCGCGTCATGTCGTTTCAAGCGGAAACGCCGCACCCTATGTCGAAAACGCCATCACTGGCAATTTGAATGTTCAGTTTTAGTTCATGTACGAAGCTTTTTACGGTTTAACAGGAAAGCCCTTTCAGCTCAATCCAGATCCGAGCTTTTATTTCGGCAGCAAGCAGCACCGTCGCGCCAAGGCCTATCTGGAATATGGCGTTCAGCGCAATGAAGGGTTCATTGTTATCACGGGTGAAGTTGGGGCCGGAAAAACTACGGTAGTGCGTGGTCTACTTGCAAGCTTGGATGCGGACAAGGTCGTCAGCGCCAATTTGGTTACTACCCAGCTGGACGCGGAAGACACGTTGAGAATGGTCGGAGCAGCCTTTGGTGTTCGAGTCAAAGACCTCTCCAAAGCTGACCTGCTCATGTCCTTGGAGGCGTTTTTGGTGACCCAGACAAGCCAAGGCAAGCGCTGTCTGTTGATTGTCGATGAAGCGCAGAACCTGACACCTCGCGCAGTCGAGGAGCTACGCATGCTGTCCAATTTCCAATTTGGTCAGCAAGCACTGCTTCAAACCTTTCTGGTTGGGCAGCCGGAGTTTAGGGCTATTTTGCAGAGTCCATCGATGCAGCAGTTGCGGCAACGAGTGACTGCAACCTGTCATATCGGACCTCTGGACCAAGCTGAGACACAAGGCTATATCGAACATCGACTCGAGTGCGTGGGTGCTTCGGGTCGACCCTCATTTGACGCTGCCGCCTTTGAAGCGATCTTCAAAGCGTCCGGTGGCATCCCGCGTCGTATCAACCTCATCGCTGATCGCTTGTTGTTGCTTGGCTTTTTGAGCGAGAAAGATGCCTTCGGACTCAATGATGTCAACGAGGTTGCGGGAGAAATTCAAGATGAGTTGTCCGCAAATACAAGTCAATCGAGCGCCGTGTCATCCAGGTGGGGCGACTCCGGCGTCGCTGGACTCAGCGTGCCCGTTGACGTCGATATCGACCTTTCGAAGCTGGATATTTCTGCAGATTTGTCGACCTCGGTGCGGGCGCATATTCAAGGTCAGGAAATTGAGCAGCTTGATGGCCGACTTCGCCGTTTGGAGCACAGTATGTTGCGGTTGGAGCGCATTAATCTGAAGACGCTCAGTGCGCTGCAAAGGTTGGTTTCTGCCGCCACAAAATCGGTCTAATGGAGCAAACCATGAATAGCTTGGCCCCAGTCATCTGTGTCGTTGGCGCGCGTCCCAACTTCATGAAAATGGCACCCATTTTGCGGGCATTGGCAGCTCATAATCCGCCACTTCCCGTGCTGCTGGTTCATACGGGTCAGCACTATGACAAAGACATGAGTGACCGTCTGTTTGAAGACCTTCGCCTGCCCCGTCCCGACGTCAACCTTGAAGTTGGCTCTGGAACACACGCGGTTCAGACTTCCGAAGTAATGCGCCGGTTTGAACCCCTGCTTGATGCTCACAAGCCTTCTTGTGTTGTCGTCGTGGGTGATGTCAACTCAACGCTTGCCTGCTCCCTCGTTGCGGTTAAAAAAGGCATTCCGGTAGTCCATGTTGAGGCCGGTCTGCGCAGCTACGATCGCGCCATGCCCGAGGAAATCAATCGCATCCTCACAGATCAAATCTCGGACCGCCTGTACACCACTGAGCGCACGGCCGAAGAAAACCTGCGGCTCGAGGGCATACCGGCGAGCCGGGTTTGCTTCACGGGTAACGTCATGATCGATTCGGTGGTCTTTGGTCGGTCCAGCGCGCGCAGTCCGGCTGAAACGCTGCGAGCCTGCAATGCTGACGTCGCAGTCCTGGAGCATCCACAAGGCTATGGCGTGGTCACCTTGCACAGGCCGTCCAATGTGGATCATCCTCAAACTCTGCACGCACTGTTGGCTGTATTGGCTGAGGTGTCCAACAGTTTGCCCTTGGTGTTTGCATTGCACCCTCGCACTCGCAGCAATATTGAACGCTTCGAATTGATGGACATGATTGATCCGACTCGAATGGTATTGTTGCCACCTCAGGGTTACCTTGAAATGCTCGGACTCATGGCCGGTGCTGCCGTGGTACTCACCGACTCCGGTGGCCTGCAGGAAGAAACCACGGCCTTGGGCGTGCCGTGTCTGACCCTGCGTGAAAACACGGAGCGCCCCATCACGGTTGAGCAAGGCACGAATATTCTGGTTGGGCGTGATCGGACCTCTATTCTGGCCGGTGTGCAAGACGTCCTGGCCGGCAAAGGCAAGCGAGGCCGTGTGCCCGAGTATTGGGACGGTCATGCTGCCGAGCGCATCGCGGCAGATCTTTATCAGTGGTTGAGGCAGCGTCAGGCTGAGTCAACCCCCAATACGGTTGCCCGGTAGGAAGCGTTGGCATGGCAGCATCCTCAATTACCAATGCACTGACCATTGATGTGGAAGATTACTTTCAGGTCTCCGCGTTCGCGCCTCATATCAAACGGCGCGACTGGAACATGCAGGAATGCCGTGTGGAACGAAACATCGACTGTATTTTGGCCATGCTGGCAGATCACAATACCAAGGCGACATTTTTCACGTTGGGCTGGATCGCCGAGCGCTATCCGGAAATGGTGCGCCAAATTGTCCAGCAGGGGCACGAGCTCGCCAGCCACGGCTATGGCCACGAGCGTGCGAGCGACCAAACCGAAGCCAATTTTTTTTCAGACATCAATCTGGCCAAGCTAATCCTTGAAGATTTGTCTGGCACCCCCGTGCTCGGCTACCGGGCGCCCAGCTTCTCCATTGGCGCTGACAACCTCTGGGCGTTTGACTGCCTGGTCCGCGCCGGGTACAGCTACAGCTCCAGTATCTATCCCATCCGGCACGACCATTACGGCATGCCAGACTCGCCCCGGTTTGCCTACGAGGTGCGTCCAGGCCTATTGGAGATCCCAATCACGACGCTACGGGCCTTTGGCCGCAACTTTCCCTCCAGCGGTGGCGGCTATTTCAGGCTGCTGCCCTACGCGCTGTCGCGCTGGATGCTGGGTCGTGTCAACGGTGGCGATCGCGAGCCGGGCATTTTTTACTGTCATCCATGGGAAATCGACACCGAGCAACCTCGCGTTGCCGGTATCAGCCACAAGACCCGGTTTCGACACTACGTAAACATTGACCGCATGGAAGGCCGCTTGAATCAGCTCCTGTGCGACTTCAAGTGGGGCCGCATGGATCATATTTTTCTGGAGCGCTTCACCAAGTCGGGTGCGGTGGCGGTTACCTGAGTTGTCCATGGTGAGCGTCAAGTATCTCCAGCCTCAAGATACAGCCACTGCCGCGCAATGGGACGCTTTCGTCTTCGCTTGCCCGCAGGCCACGTTCTTTCATCGTTCTGGGTGGCAAAGAATCGTGCGCGACATCTATCGTCACGACACCTATTTTTTGTATGCAGAGGAGAGCGGTCAAATATTGGGAGTGTTGCCTCTGGGGCACGTCAATAGTTGGTTGTTTGGCAACTCGCTCACGAGCTTGCCATTTGCTGTCTATGGCGGTGTAGCCGCAGTCAGCCCGCATGTGGCAGACGCGTTGGAGCTGGAGGCGCAGGAACTTGCCAAACGCCTGGGGGTCGCCCACCTTGAGTTGCGTAACGTCAACCCGCGTCACCCTGAATGGCCTACCCAAGATCTGTATGTCACATTCCGCAAGGAAATCTTGCCAGAAGAAGAATCCAACATGCTGGCGATCCCGCGCAAGCAGCGTGCCATGGTTCGAAAAGGCATCAAAAACGGCCTGGTCAGTGAGATTGATCACACGGTCGATCGATTCTTTGCCCTTTTTTCCGACAATGTTCACCGTCATGGCACGCCAGCCATGCCAAAAAAATACTTCAAGGCCTTGCAGGCCGAGTTCGGCGCGGACTGTGAGGTGCTCACCGTCGTGGCGCCCGACGGTCGCCCGTTAAGCAGCGTCCTCAGCTTTTATTTCAGGGACGAGGTTCTGCCCTACTACGCGGGCGACGATGAATCCGCACGCGACTTTGCAGCAAACGACTTCAAGTACTGGGAGCTCATGCGCCGGGCCTGCGCACGCGGCATCAAAGTGTTTGACTACGGCCGCAGCAAACAGGGAACGGGCCCTTACGCCTTCAAGAAAAACTGGGGGTTCGAGCCCACGCCCTTGCATTACGAGTACTGCTTGTACAAGCGCGATGCCATTCCTCAGAACAATCCCAACAACGCAAAGTACAAGTTGATGATCAACACTTGGCGACGCATGCCGATAAGTCTTGCCAATTGGTTAGGCCCGTTCGTTGTGCGTAACCTGGGTTGACCTGGGTCATGAGCAACCTTCTTTTTCTGGTCCATCGACTGCCCTATCCGCCCAACAAAGGCGACAAGGTGCGCTCCTTCAACTTGCTCAAGCATTTGACCTCTCGTCATCGCGTTTTTTTGGGCACTTTTGTAGACGACCCAGACGACGTTCCCCATATTGAAACCGTGCGGGCGATGTGCCTCGACCTGCACGTCGCTCGAATTCACCCACGTGCAGCCAAATTGCGCAGCCTGACTGGCCTGATCACCAATGAGGCGCTGGGGCTAAGCTATTACCACAACGCAGACCTCCAAGCTTGGGTCAAGCAAACGCTAGCTCAGAACAAGATCGATGCCGTGGTTGTGTTTTCATCCGTAATGGCTCAGTACTTCACCTCTTCGCCCGGCAACAAATCGATTCCCATGTTGGTTGATTTTGTCGATGTGGATTCGGCCAAATGGACCCAGTACGCCGACAACCATCAGTGGCCCCTATCGTGGCTGTACCGGCGGGAAGGACGCCAACTCTTGGCCTATGAGCGTGCGGTTGCGGCGCGTGCAATGCATTCATTTTTCGTCACTGAAAATGAAGTGGCCCTGTTTCTAGCTCAAGCCCCTGAATGTGCGGACAAGGTCGATTCCTTGAGCAACGGCGTTGATGGCGATTATTTTTCTCCCGATCCGGCAAGAGCCTCTCCTTTTGAAGGTGAGGGAGCGCAATCCGGAGAAATTCCTCTCGTGTTCACCGGTGCCATGGATTACTGGCCCAATATCGACGCAGTCTCGTGGTTCGCGAATGACATCTTTCCTACTTTGCTAAAGGCTCGCCCCAAGCTACGCTTTTATATTGTGGGGCGCAGTCCATCGGTGTCTGTTTTGGCTTTAGCCTCCGAATCAGTGGTCGTCACCGGCACTGTTCCTGATGTTCGGCCCTATTTGCAGCATGCTGCCGTCGTCGTTGCGCCCTTGCGCGTTGCTCGGGGTATTCAAAACAAAATTCTGGAAGCCATGGCCATGGGGCGGCCCGTCGTGGCCTCCCAGTCGTGTGTTGAGGCCATTGATGGGCGGGGCGGCGAAGACCTTGTTGCCGCAGCCGATGTCGCTCAATTCGTTTCCGAGATTGAGGCGTTGTTGAAGTCGCCCGCTCGCGCGTTGGCAGTGGGGCAGGCCGGCCGCAAGAGGGTGCTTGCCAACTACAGTTGGGACGCTCACTTGGCCGGCATTGATCGGTATTTGGGTGGCAAATTACCTGAGCAGAAAGAAATATGACCTCACTTTTACACAATCCAGGTAATCCAGGTATCCCGGTTCATGCCAGCTCCACCCCGTCATGGCGACCAGCCATGTTGGTCATGGGGCTGTTGCTCGCATGGGTATTTTTTCTCTACCGCGACACCGGCATTTCCATGGTGACCATTTGGGAGCGGTCTGAAACCTTCACCCATGGTTTTCTGGTGCCACCAATCGCTATGTGGCTGATTTGGAGGCAGCGCCAAGCCATTGCGGCCCACTCGCCTCAATCGGCGTTCTGGGTCCTGCTGCCGGTGGCGGCCGTCGCCTTTTTATGGATGCTAGGCGAACTGGTGTCCGTCAATGCCGTCACGCAACTGGGCCTGGTGGCGCTGGTGGTGCTCAGTGTGCCGGCCATCTTTGGCCTGTCGGTTTCACGCCAAATTCTCTTCCCGTTGGGGTTCCTGTTTTTCGCAGTTCCCATTGGGGAATTTGTCATGCCTCAACTCATGGAATGGACGGCCGATTTCACGGTCTTTGCCGTGCGCCTGAGTGGCGTCCCGGTTTATCGCGAGGGTCTGGAGTTTGTTATCCCATCCGGAAGCTGGTCCGTTGTTGAGGCTTGCAGCGGCGTACGCTACCTCATTGCCTCCATCACCGTGGGTACGCTGTTTGCCTACTTGAACTACCAGTCCACCAAGCGCCGCCTTCTGTTCATCCTGGTGTCAATTTTGGTTCCAATTGTCGCCAACTGGCTACGTGCCTACATGATCGTCATGCTCGGGCATTTGTCCGGAAATACGCTCGCCACGGGCGTTGACCATTTGATTTACGGCTGGGTTTTTTTCGGCGTCGTCATCATGTTGATGTTCCTGGTTGGTTCTCGCTGGTCCGAGCCAGAGAGGGTTGTCGATCCGACCATGTCTCGCGCCATGACCCAACAGGGTGACAAAGGGACCGCACGGCTTTGGTTCGCCTCGGCCTGCTTCGCAGCCATAGTCGCTGTGCCCCATGTTGCGCTGTGGGCAATCAATCAAGGGCAGAGCACGGCACCCGTGTCGCTCGCCTCGCCCTCAACGTTGTCGCAAGGCTGGCAAGTCAGCGCGTCGGCCACCAAGGCCTTTGAGCCGTCCTTCAAGAACCCCTCAGCCGCAATCAACAACACTTACTCCAATCAGCGCGCCGCCGTCGGAATGTATCTGGGCTACTACCGTCACCAGGGCGACGACCGAAAATTGGTCAGTTCCAGCAATGTGCTGGTAAAAAGCAACGACACCCACCGGGCGCAAGTGGCCACGGGGCAAAAAATGGTCGTCATGGGCGAAAAGTCAGTCGCACTGCGCACCGCAGTGTTGCGCGGTGCCGCATTGTCAGGGGGTGCCAACGCTGATCGTCTTGCTGTCTGGCAGGTCTATTGGATCAATGGCACATTGACCTCCAACGACTACATTGCCAAAGCTTATAGTGCCTTCTATCAGTTGATGGGTCGCGGTGACGATTCTGCGGTCATTGTTGTTTACACGCCAGAAGCGCCAGGCGGCGCGGCCGAGGCCACACTCGAGTCGTTCTTGACCGAGAATTATGCCGCCATCAATGACCTGTTGTTGAAGGTGCGCAGTGCCAGGTAAAAAAAAGCTTTTCGCGAATGCGAAGCTGGGTAATTTTTTGAAAAATAAAGGGAGTGAGCGATGACCGTGGTTGCTGTGATTGGTTTGGGTTATGTGGGTCTGCCGCTGGTGATTGAGTTTGGCAAGCACCTGCGCACCATCGGCTTTGACATCGCCGTCTCCAAAGTCGAGTCCTGCCTCAAAGGGGTTGACCCTTCGCGTGAGTTATCTGACGAAGAGATGAGTGCGTCGCCTCATGCTGTGTACACGGCCGACCCCACCCTGCTGGCAGAAGCAGACATCATCGTGGTCGCCGTGCCAACTCCCGTAGACAGCGCGCATATCCCAGACTTCCGGCCCCTCATTGGCTCGAGTACCAGTGTGGGGCGCCACATGAAAAAAGGCGCCATCGTGGTCTATGAGTCCACGGTTTACCCTGGGGCGACGGAAGAAGTGTGTATTCCCGTGCTGGAGCGGGAATCGGGCCTGAAGTGGAAGCAGGACTTTTTTGTGGGCTACTCCCCTGAACGCATCAACCCCGGTGACAAAGAGCACACCCTCACCAAAATTCTCAAAATAGTCGCAGGCGACACGCCCGAAACGCTGGACAAGGTCGCCAAGCTGTACGAAACCATCATCCTGCCCGGTGTACACCGTGCGTCCAGCATCAAAACCGCTGAGGCCGCCAAGGTCATTGAAAACACCCAACGCGACCTGAACATTTCGCTCATGAACGAGCTGGCCATCATCTTTGACAAGCTTGGCATTGACACCTCCGAAGTGCTTGAAGCCGCGGGCACCAAATGGAACTTCCTCAAGTTCACGCCAGGTCTGGTGGGGGGGCATTGCATCGGCGTAGACCCCTATTACCTAACCCATAAGGCCGAGATGCTGGGCTATACGCCTCAAGTCATTTTGGCGGGTCGTCGCATCAATGACGGCATGGGCAAGTTCATCGCAGAGCAAACCATCAAGCACATGATTGCAGGTGGCAGTTATGTCAAGGGCGCCAAGGTTAATGTTCTGGGACTCACCTTCAAGGAAAATTGTGGCGACCTGCGCAACTCCAAGGTCATCGACATCATCAATGAGCTCAAAACCTACGGCGTGGAGGTCTTCGTCACTGATCCCCAAGCCGAGTCGGAACAAGCCATTCACGAGTATGGCGTGCCGCTGTTGCCTTGGGCTGATCTGCCTCGGGCCGATGCCATTGTGGCCGCCGTCGCCCACAAGGAGTTTGCGTCGCTGAGCATGGACGACTTCGCCAAAAAGCTCGTCAAAGGAGGGGCCTTCATCGATGTCAAGGCCGCCTTTGACCGCCAGGCCATCGAAGGTGCTGGTTACAAACTCTGGCGCCTGTAAGGTAAGTGCACGTTGTCCAACCTCAAGGCTCAGCCCATGCAAGCTGACCCGCGTCCCCTTGTGCTCCATGTCGTGTACCGCTTTGACACGGGTGGCCTTGAGAACGGTATCGTCAACCTCATCAATCATATGCCCTCTACAGCCTATCGCCATGCGGTGTTGGCGCTAACTGAGGTGACAGATTTTCGTGAGCGCATTCAGCGCCGCGATGTCGAATTCATCTCGCTGCACAAGCCCCCTGGGCACGGTGTGTGGCAGTACCCGAAACTGTTCAAACTGTTTCGCCAGTTGCGCCCGGCCATTGTTCACAGCCGCAATCTTGCCGCGCTTGAGGCGCAAGTCCCCGCGTGGGCCGCCGGTGTGCCGGTGCGCATTCACGGCGAGCATGGCCGCGATGTCAGCGACATTGACGGCAGCAAAGTCACCTATCAACGCGTGCGCCGCCTTTACAAGCCCTTTGTCCATCACTACGTGGCTTTGTCGCGTGATTTGAATGACTATTTAGTCCAGAAAACGGGCGTCCCGCAAAAGAAGATTGCACAGGTCTACAACGGGGTCGACACCATGCGGTTCTCTCCAGCCGCAGACGGTCCCCAGTCCATTGCCGGTTGTCCGTTCAGTCCGGCTCAACACTGGTTGGTGGGTACCGTCGGTCGCATGCAGCCCATCAAAGACCAGCTCATGCTGGCGCAGGCTTTTCTGCAAACGCTGGCGATGGCGCCGCATCTCAAAGCCCGACTGAGGTTGGTCATGGTGGGGGAGGGGCCCTTACGTGCTCAGGCACAAGCCATGCTGGATCAAGCGGGCGTTGGTGACTTGGCCTGGTTGCCGGGAGAGCGCAGCGACGTGGCCGACATCATGCGTGGCTTGCACGCATTTACGTTGCCCTCATTGGCCGAGGGCATCTCCAACACTATTCTGGAAGCCATGGCCAGCGCCTTGCCCGTGGTTGCCACAGCCGTCGGGGGCAATGCCGATTTGGTCATTCACGGCCAAACAGGCTTCATCACACCACCATCCGATCCGCAGGCCATGGCGCAGCAGCTGATGACATTGGCAGACAATCCATGGCGAGCAAAAGCCATGGGCCAAGCAGGCCGTGAGCGTGTGCTGGCCCAATTCAGTTTGCAGTCAATGGTGTCGGCCTATCAGGCTGTGTACGATCAACAATTGGCGCGAAAAAACCTTTCACCCATCAGGTAACTAAATAGATGTGCGGCATTACTGGAATATTTGACACCCGCGGTAGCAGCGAGATCACCCGTGCCGTGCTCCAGCGCATGAACGACTCACAACTTCACCGCGGCCCCGATGAAGGCAGTTTGCACATCGAGCCGGGCGTCGGCTTGGGTCACCGACGCCTCTCCATTATTGACATCGCCACCGGCCAGCAGCCACTCTTTAACGAAGACGGCTCTGTGGTGGTGGTCTTCAATGGCGAAATCTACAACTACCAGCAACTCATCCCCGAGCTGCAGGCACTGGGCCACGTGTTTCACACCAAGAGCGACACCGAGGTCATCGTGCACGCCTGGGAGTCTTGGGGGCCTGACTGCGTCAAGCGCTTTCGTGGCATGTTTGCTTTTGCGCTGTGGGACCGCAATCAGCAAACCTTCTTCATGGCGCGCGACCGTCTGGGCGTCAAGCCCATGTACTACGCCCTGCTGGACGACGGCACCTTGCTGTTTGGCTCAGAACTAAAGTCCATCCTGGCGCATGGCGAGCTTCGCCGCGACATCGATCCCCTGGCTGTGGAAGAGTACTTTGCACTGGGCTATGTGGCCGAGCCACGTACCATCTTCAAGCAAGCCAAAAAACTCTCCCCCGCCCACAGCGTAACCATTCAGCGCGGGCAACCCATCCCTGAGCCGGTGGCCTATTGGGACGTCAAGTTCAGCTTGGATAACCCCATTTCTGAAGCCGACGCCCAAGCCGAACTCGTGCTGCGCCTGAAAGAGTCCGTGCGCCTGCGCATGATCGCCGAAGTCCCGCTCGGTGCCTTTCTCTCAGGCGGGGTGGACAGCAGCGCCGTCGTGGCCGTCATGGCCGGCTTGTCCTCCGAGCCGGTCAATACCTGTTCCATTGGTTTTGACGACCCGGCCTTCAATGAGTCTGCCTTTGCCCAAACAGTGGCTGACCGATACCAAACAAATCACAGGTTGGAAGTTGTCAAAAGCGACGACTTTGACCTCATCGACACCTTGGCCCGTCTTTATGACGAACCCTACGCAGACAGTTCTGCCATCCCTACCTATCGTGTTTGCCAGTTGGCTCGCAAGCACGTCACTGTCGCACTCTCGGGTGATGGGGGTGATGAATCTTTTGGGGGCTACCGCCGCTACCGTATGCACCTGATGGAAGAGCGCATGCGCAGCGCTTTGCCCATGGGAGTGCGCCGCCCCTTGTTCGGTGCGCTCGGCCGGCTCTACCCCAAGGCAGATTGGGCCCCGCGCATGTTTCGCGCCAAAACCACCTTCGAGGGGCTGGCCCGCAACTCGGTAGAGGCTTACTTTCACACCGTGTCCATACTGCGCGGCCCCATGCGTGACGCGCTGTTCAGCCCAAGCTTCAAAACCGAACTGGCGGGCTACAACGCGCAACAGGTCTTTGACCACCATGCCGGCAAGGCCGGCACCGATGACCCCCTGGCGCTAATTCAGTACCTTGACCTGAAAACCTACCTGGTCGGCGACATCAACACCAAGGTAGACCGCGCCAGCATGGCCCATTCGCTGGAGGTGCGTGACCCGCTCATGGACCATGAGTTGGTCGACTGGCTTGCCACGCTGCCATCGCGCCACAAAATCAACGGGCAAGAAGGCAAGTACATTTTCAAAAAATCAATGGAGCCCTACCTGCCCAACGATGTGTTGTATCGGCCAAAAATGGGCTTTTCGGTGCCGTTGGCTCGCTGGTTTCGGGGTCCGTTAAAGCAGCGTGTGCGCGATGCCGTGTTGGGCGAGCGACTAGCCAGCACCGGTTGGTTCAATAAAACCTATCTGCAACACTTGGTGGAAAGCCATCAGTCTGGTGCCTACGATTACAGCGCGCCACTCTGGACACTGCTGATGTTTGAAGCTTTTTTGCGCCAAGTGGTTGACGCACCTTCTTCGGCAACCGCCCCATGACATTGCGCGTCCTCCACGTTCTTGATCACTCCATTCCGCTGCACAGCGGCTATACCTTTCGCACGGCTGCTTTGTTGCGTGAGCAACGCGCTTTGGGCTGGCAAACCTTTCACGTCACCTCCCCCAAACAGGGGCAGATCAAAGCGGCCGAAGAAGATGTGGATGGACTGCATTTTTACCGCACCCCAAGCGGCACCGGGTTGCTGGCCAATGTGCCGGTGGGTCGTGAAGTCGCCTTGATGAAAGCCTTGGGCCATCGGCTTGAAGAAGTCGCCCGCCAGGTCAAACCCCACATCATTCACGCCCACTCGCCCGTGCTCAATGCACTGCCGGCCCTCAAGGTGGGGCGCAAGCTGGGCATACCGGTGGTCTATGAAATACGCGCCTTTTGGGAAGATGCTGCGGTCGACCATGGCTCCACCGATCAAGGCAGTCTGCGCTACCGCGCCACCCGCAGTCTGGAAACTCGCGCCATCCGGCGCGCCGACCACGTGTTCACCATTTGCGAAGGCCTGCGTGCCGACATCGTGGCCCGTGGCGTACCCAGTGCCAAAGTTACGGTCATCCCCAACGCAGTCAACGTTGATGCGTTCAACCTGGCCAGCCCGCCAGACCCTGCGCTGCAAGCGCAGCTCAACTTGGGTGGTTGTACCGTTATTGGTTTTATCGGATCCTTCTACGCCTATGAGGGGCTCGATTTGTTGCTGGACGCCCTGCCTGCGCTGCTCAAAGCCCGCCCTGATGTCAAAGTATTGCTCGTAGGCGGCGGGGTGCAAGAAGCCAACTTGCGCCAGCAGGCGCAGCAGCTGGGTGTGGCCGACAAAGTGGTGTTTGCCGGCCGTGTGCCGCACCAAGACGTCAATCGCTACTACGACCTCATTAACGTGTTGGCCTACCCGCGCCACCCCATGCGCCTGACAGAGTTGGTCACCCCGCTCAAGCCGCTTGAGGCCATGGCCCAGGGCCAACTCTTTGTCGCCTCCGATGTGGGGGGGCACAAAGAACTCATTGAGCACAATAAAACAGGTGTGCTGTTCAAGGCTGGCAGTGCAGAGGCCCTCTCACAGGCTCTGTTAGACCTGCTCAGCAACCCGGCTCTGTGGCCCGTGCTCAAAACCAATGGCCGTGAGTTTGTGGAAAACGTACGCAACTGGAAAAACAGCGTTGCCAACTATGTCGAGCCTTATGAAAGACTCACTTTGGGAAAAAATCAGACTGCCAACACGCCAACACGCCAACACGCCACCATGATCGCTAAAGAGTTGCCCGGGCTGCATGTTGGCCTCATTGGGCCGTTGCCGCCGCCCTCAGGTGGCATGGCTAACCAGACGCGCCAGTTGGCTGAGTTGTTAGTCGCCGCAGGTGCCAAAGTAACCACCGTTCAGGTCAATGCGCCTTACCGCCCCAACTGGGTGGGCCGCGTACCCGTGTTGCGCTCCGTGTTTCGGCTATTGCCCTATCTGGCCAACCTTTGGCGCACGGCAGGCCAAGTCGACATTTTTCACATCATGGCCAACTCCGGCTGGTCTTGGCATTTGTTTGCTGCACCAGCCGTATGGGTGGCACGCAGCCGTGGCGTGCCGGTGGTCGTCAATTACCGGGGAGGTGAGGCCGCTGAATTTCTGCGGCGCGCAGGCGATCTCGTGCGCTTCACCATGGGTCAAACACGGGCCTTGGTTGTGCCATCAGGATTTTTACAGACCGTGTTTGCCCAGTTTGGCATGCAAGCCGGCATTGTTCCCAACATCATTGACCTTAGCCGGTTTCATGCGCGTGATCCAGTTCGCACAGGCTCGCCGCACCTGTTTGTGGCCCGCAATCTTGAACCGCTATACGACAACATGACGGCCATCCGCGCGTTTCAGCTTGTGCAGGCCAAGTTTCCAGAAGCCCGCCTGACCATCGCCGGCAGCGGCCCAGAAGAGCAACGCCTGCGCCAATCGGTGCAAGAAATGGGGCTGACAAGTGCCGTGCAATTCGCGGGCCGCCTGGAGCGCGACGCCATGGCCTCCCTCTATCGCAGTGCAGACATCATGATCAACCCTAGTTTGGCCGACAACATGCCCAACTCAGTGCTGGAGGCTTGGGCCAGCGGCGTACCCGTGGTCAGCACCAACGTCGGGGGTATTCCATATCTGGCGCAGCATGGCGTCACTGCCGATCTGGTACCTCCCGCTGACCCCTCCGCCATGGCCGGTGCGTGCATCACTTTGTTATCAGACGCTGCACTATGGCAACAGCGTGCACAAGCCGGCCTGCAGGAGGCACAACGCTACACTTGGAATCGCGTGCAGCCCGTGTTGTGCGATGTTTATCGACGCGCAATGGCGCAGCCAGCACGCTGACCAATCGGAGTTGATGTGGGTTTCTATACGTCTTTTGTTTCCAGGCTATTGTTTCCGCTGCATGAGCAACTCAAGCACCATGACTCGGTTGCCGTGCGCCGCCAAATGGAAGACGTGCAGTGGTGGCCGGCGCAGCGCATCGCGGCCTTTCAACTGCAGCGCCTGCGAGATCTATTGCAGGATGTAGCCGTTAACGTCCCGTATTACCGTGACCTGTTTGCGCAGTTGGCGTTTGACCCCACCAGTGTGCAAAGCACGGCTGACCTGCAACACCTGCCGTTTCTCACCAAAACCATCATTCGCACCAACACCGACGAGCTCAAACACATTCATGCGCAGGGTCTGGCGCGTTTCAATACCGGCGGTTCATCTGGCGAGCCGCTTATTTTTTACATCGGCAACAAGCGCGTCAGCCACGACGTAGCCGCCAAGTGGCGCGCCACTCGCTGGTGGGGCGTTGACATTGGCGACCCCGAAATTGTGGTTTGGGGCTCGCCCATTGAGCTTGGCAAGCAAGACCGCATCAAGGCGGTGCGCGACAAACTCTTGCGCACTCAGTTGCTGCCCGCGTTTGAAATGTCTGAGGCCAAGTTGGATCAATTCGTTGCCACCATTCGCGGGGTCAAGCCCCGCATGTTGTTTGGCTACCCATCTGCCTTGACGCACATTGCCAAACATGCTCAAAAACGCGGCGTGGACATGACTGATTTGGGCATCAAAGTGGCTTTCGTGACCTCAGAGCGACTGTATGACGAGCAGCGCAGCACCATCTCACAGGCGTTTGGCTGCAAGGTCGCCAACGGCTATGGTGGGCGTGACGCTGGCTTTATTGCCCATGACTGCCCAGCCGGCAATATGCACCTCACCGCAGATGACATCGTGGTTGAAATCGTCAACGAAGCGGGGCAAGTTCAACCTGAAGGTGTGGCCGGCGAAATCGTGGTGACCCACCTGTCAACCAACGACTTTCCCTTCATCCGTTACCGTACCGGTGACATCGGCGTGCTGGGCGCCACACCGTGCAGCTGTGGGCGGGGTTTGCCGCTGCTGCAAGACATTCAGGGCCGCAGCACCGACTTTGTGGTGGCCGCAAACGGCACGGTCATGCATGGCCTGTCGCTGATCTACATCTTGCGTGACTTGCCAGGTGTAAGGTTCTTTAAAGTCGTTCAGGAATCCCGCACGCTTACCCGTGTGCAGCTGGTCATTGATGATGCGTTTCCGCCAGACGCAATTGCCAAAATCATCTCCGGTTTCAAGCAACGCCTGGGCGCCGAGGTGCAGGTGGTCGTCGACCTAGTCGACAACATTCCCGCCGAAGCATCCGGAAAATTCAGGTACATCATCAGCCATGCGTGACATTATTGTGATTGCCATAGTAATGGCCGGATGCCTCGCCGCTTTGCGTCGCCCGTGGATTGGCATCATGCTGTGGACATGGTTGAGCATCATGAACCCGCATCGCTACACATGGGGTATCGCTTACAGCGCACCGCTCGCGGCCATGGCCGCAGCCAGCGTGTTGCTCGGTCTGCTGATGACCAAAGACCGGGAGTCACCTTTCAAAGCCAGCCCCGTTACCTGGCTTGTGGTGTTCATGGTCTGGATGACGATTTCATGGCTGGCTGGCATTGATCCGTCTGGCGACTACGAGCAGTGGAAGAAGGTGATGAAGATCGACTTTTTCATCATCCTTTCCTTGATGTTGTTGCATAGCAAGCAGCACATCTTTGCGTTGATGTGGGTTTGTGCAGGTTCACTCGCCTTACTGGGAGTAAAGGGGGGTATTTTTACCCTCACCTCAGGCGGTAATTTCCGTGTTTGGGGTCCACCTGGCTCGTTCATTGGAGACAACAATGAATTTGCTCTTGCCTTGGTGATTGCGATACCCTTGCTCAGGTTTATGCAACTTCAGCTTCAAAATAGATGGGCACGTCATGGAATGACCATGGCTATGGCGTTGTGTGCGGCAGCGGCCTTGGGGTCACAGTCTCGCGGGGCGCTTTTGGCAATTTCTGCCATGACGCTGTACTTTTGGTGGCACGGTAAGAACAAGATTACGGTTGGCATAGTGTTGTTGTCGGTTGCAGTGCCACTCATTATGTTCATGCCTGAAAGTTGGACTGCCAGGATGTCTACCATTGGGACCTATCAGGAAGACGCCTCTGCAATGGGAAGAATTAGCGCTTGGTGGAGTGCTTGGAATAGCGCTTTTCACTATCCATTTGGGGTTGGGTTTGACGGAGCACGCCCCGAGTTGTTTGCTTTGTACTCCCCATACGGTGCCAATCCGCTTGCAGCGCACAGCATTTATTTCCAAGTATTGGGTAACCACGGGTTTGGTGGTTTGTTTCTATTTTTGGGCACCTTCATCGCCACTTGGCGGTCTGCAGGTTGGTTGCGCCGTTGCGAGCCACTGACCCCAGAAGCGCAGTGGTGCCGCGACCTTGGAACCTTTTGCCAGGTTTCCATAGCCGGTTTCGCGGTGGGGGGGGCTTTTTTAAGCCTTTCTTACTTTGACTTGCCATACAACATCTTGGTCATGGTGGTCTTGACGCGCGTGTGGGTTGAAAAGAAAAGCTGGCTCACCGAGCCAATCTATCCCCTTGGCTGGAAGACAATTCCTGGCCTTGCCGCGCGCACCAAAGAGGGTTGATTGATGTTCAAACAGCTTCTTGGCTGGGCCTCCCCAGCCGGCCCCAAAGCCCGTCTGTCCGTGCTCATCTTTCACCGCGTACTGCCCGAGCCAGACGCCTTATTCCCCCAGGAAATACACGCCCGCCGCTTTGATGAACTCTGCGGCTGGGTGGCCGCCTGGTTCAACGTGCTGCCGCTTGACCAAGCTGTGGTCCGCTTGCAGGCGGGCACCTTGCCAGCCCGCGCCGCCTGCATCACATTTGACGATGGTTATGCCGACAACCTCCATGTGGCCATGCCCATCCTGCAGCGCCATGGCTTAACAGCCACCTTTTTCATCGCCACCGGCTTTCTGGACGGCGGCCGCATGTGGAACGACACCATCATTGAGACGGTCCGTGCCTGCCAAGGGGCTGTGCTTGACTTGTCAGCTATGGGTTTAGGTACTCATGTTCTGGGAACGGTGGCCGCGCAGCGGGCTGCCATCGCGTCGCTTATTGGCCAAATCAAATACCGCCCCGTTGCGGAACGCCTCAAGCTCACTGAACAGATCGCCCGCATCGCCAAAGTGCAGCCGCCCCAAAACCTGATGATGACCTCCAAGGAGGTCAAAGCCATGCGCCAAGCCGGTATGCAAATCGGCGCACACACCGTATCGCATCCCATTTTGGTCAGGCTCACCGATGATCAGGCCAGGCAAGAAATTGGCAACAGCAAGCGCTTTCTGGAGGAATTGCTTGGCGAGCGTATTGCCGTCTTTGCCTACCCCAATGGCAAGCCGGACGAAGACTACTCACCACAAAGTGTCGAAGTAGTGCGTCGCATGGGCTTCGATGCCGCCGTAAGCACCCAATGGGGCGCTTCATGCATGGGTGATGACACGTTCCAAATAAAGCGATTCACTCCTTGGGATAAAACCCGGTTGAAGTTTGGATTGAGGTTGCTAAGAAATTTATAGGAAATAAGCTTCTAGCCCCCGTATTACCTGCTCAAGATGCTATAAAAAAAAGCAGAGACTGAATTGTCATTCAGCGTCTAATTAACGATTCACGCCATTTTGAAATTCGGCGCCTTGGCGGCCAGCCACTGCTCCAACATCATCAAAATCCAGACCATTTCACCAAAGTAGCCGGGGTGTTCAGGCAAGCGTTTGGTCAACAGGGTCTCAATGAAGTCCGTGCGGACTACGCCGCGTTTGGCTAGGCTGTGCAATGACTCCGTAGCCAGTGCTTTCAGCTCAGGGTGGGAGTTGGCCCAGACGCCAAAGGGCAGGCCAAAGCCCTGCTTCCTCTTGGTCAAAATCTCATCCGGCAAAAAGCCGCGCAGCGCTTCCTTGAAAAACCAACGCAGCTTCATGCCCTTCAACTTGTAGGCAGAGGGGAGCTTTAGCGAGAAATCAACCATCCGGTCATCCAGCATGGGGAACCCAACCTCAACGCCGGCGCAGTGGGTGGCGCCCATGACCTTAGGTAAATCAATCTCGGCCAAGGTATAGCGCCAGTCATAGGCAAGCTCCTTGTTCAGTTCGCTGCAGTTTGTTGCACCCTTCCATACTTCGCTCTGAAAGTGAAGCGGTGCTGCAACGTCAATTTGCCCCATAAATTCGGGCGTGAGCACTTCTGCGGGGCCCAAATGCATGATTAGGTTGTACATCTGCAGGCGGTCCGGCATCGGCTCGCGAGCCTGCTCCACATAGCTACCTGCTTTTCTGGTTAAGGCGAAGCGTGATGCCAGACCTGTGTTTAACAGCGGTTCCAGCACTGATTTTTGCAGCAACTCAGGCACGTTTTGGTACCAGCCAAAAACCCGCTGCTTTGCGTAGCGTGTATTGCCGCCAAACAGCTCGTCACCGCCGTCGCCGCCCAGTATTTTTGTCACGCCATCTTCTCGCGCCATCTTGGCGCAATAGTAAGAGGGTAGGGCAGACGAGTTACCAAACGGCTGGTCGTAGTGCGCTGCCACCTTGGCAATGCCTTGCACCAGGTCGTCTGGGGTCACGTAGTACTCGTGGTGCTCGGTTTTGAAGTGTTTGGCAGCTAGGCGTGCGTACTCCATCTCGTCGTAGCCTTGGGCGTCGAAGCCAATGGAGTAGGTGGCAGCAGTCTTGCCACTGGCCAGCCCGATCATGCCAGCCAAGGTCGAGCTGTCGGTTCCCCCGCTTAAAAAGCAGGCGGGCTTGCTCCCGTCCAATTGCGTGGCCACAGCGTCTTGCAGCAATTGGAGGAATTCGCCCTTGAGCGCATCAAACGATGGCTTAGGCAGCTCGTCAAACTGGGGCACCCAATTGCGCTCAACCTTGACTTGGCCGTTGTGCAGGGTGGCAGTGTGGCCAGGTGGCAGGCGGTAAATGCCTTTATAGATGGTGCGTGGCGAGGGAATGACGTGAAAGTACAGGTAGTCAAAAATAGCCTGTGGGTCAATCGGTGTATTTGCATCGGCCAGTTCATCAGCCCGGTGCGCAAAGCGCAGTTGGCCGTTGTCCACGCGGTAACATAGCGAGTGGAGGGCAAAGCGGTCTACGCTTATTTCTCCCCGCGCAAGGGTGCCAAGGGCTGAGAATGTTTGAGTCAATGGCATAAGAGAGGGGGTGCAGTAAAGGCAAAGTGATGTTGGGCACGACTTGATTGGCCAATTATCACGGGTGTTGCGTTTGCACTTGTTTCAGTAGTTGCCTGAGCCAGACTCCAGCGAACCGTAGCCGATCAGTATGTTGTTGCGGGCTTGCACCGAACCTGCGCCTGGAAAAACCTTTAGGAACTGGCCACCATGCAGTGGGTTTTCCAGTTGGTTGTTGAGCAGATAAAGCGAGTTGTCCTGCCACTTATAGCCCTCTGCGCCGAATGAGATCAAGTACGGGTTCTCGGTCAGCGTGCTCTGCGCAATGGTGTTGCTCACCACAAAGGCCATGCCGCCATTGGGAAACTCCAGCTCGTAGCTCGCCGTGCCGTCGGCTCCGTCAATGAGCCTGCTGTTCACAACATGGCTCACTGCCGCCCGGCTCTTCAGCAGGTGGCCAATGTGCGCGTGGTGGAAGTAGCTGTCAACCACTGTCAGTCGGGCAATCTGCCCGGCGTACAGGTTGTGGTTGTGTCCGTCGGGCCGCTGGTTGTAGGCAAATTCGCAGTGGTAAACCTCCAGCACGGTGTTGGGGTCGTTGTTGGTCAGCAGCCCCATTTCGTTGTACCTGAAACGGCAGTTGTCCACCCGCAGTGAGCCCGTCTCCAGTCGAATACCCGCGCCATTTCGGCTTGAGACCGCCGCGCCTTCAAAGTCAAAGCCTTCCACTCGCATACGGTTGGCGCGCACCACCCAAATGCCCTTTCCCTCAGCGGCCGCGCCCTGCGCCAGCAGACGCACCCGGCCACCCACCGCGCGGAGGGTAATGTCGTCCTGGCTCCACACGGCCACGTCGGCCACATAGTCACCGGAATCTACAAGAATAATGGTTCCAGACTTTGCGCTAATTGCGCAAGCAGCTATTGTTTTAATAGCCCGTAGGGGGCCAACATGGAGGGCCATTGCAATCATGGTTTGGTAGATTTCCCTCGCCATGACGGCAATGTCAGGGCCACCAGCACCAACATGTAATAGAGCCAGGCCACTCGCGGCACATCCAGCAGGCTGTCAAACAAACCCACTACAAAGAATCCAGCCAAGCCTGCTGCCAAGGCCGGTGCCAAAGGGTTTTGGCGAGCCCTGCCAAAACTGGTGCGCCATATGGCGCCTACAAGCAACAAGCCCCAAAGTGTCAGCCCCACAATGCCCTGGTCAAAAAGCACATTCATCACCATGCTCTTGATGTGCCAAGGCATGTGATACCTGTCACTTGAAAAAAACCAGTGTGCCATGCCCTCTGAAAAGCCGCCGTTGGCGAGCTGCTGCTCCCCGTCAGCCCCGGTTAAAGCGACATCGTCAATTTGAGCTATGCCGCCGCGTGATTCCACCGCCATCGAGAAGGCCACCAGCTTGGGCGCATACCAAGCACCACGACTTACGCCCTTGCCATTGAGCGGCACCTCGATGTTTTGCCAAGCACCGGCAGAGCCCTTCACATTTGCCTGCGAGATCAGGCAGTCTTGGTTGTAGAGGAGATGCTTCTCACAAATTTCAAAGTGCAGTTTTACATCTTTTTCGGTGCGAACCCGTGCGGTCACAAGTGTTGACCCACTTGGCGGCGACACGCGTTGTGTCACGCGGAAGATCTCGCCCCAACCGTTAATAAGCGAACCACCCGCAAGGGTAATGAAGGTGTTTTTGCCTTCCTGCACTAGGCGATAGTCACCAGGAATTTGCATGGGGCTGCCATTCAAAAAATAGTTGCCTGGGAAGCGCCCTGTGCCTTTGCCCAGCCACCAGTCTGCGGGCGTGCTCAGCATATCTCGTCCCAGCTGCCAGTGGCCAAGCCGACCGCCAAAGTCTTGACTGCCTGTTGAAAACCGCTCGCTCATGTAAGCTCCGCCGCCCATCACGCCAATCACGGCCGCTACGAGGCCCATGGCCCCTGCTGTCGTCGCTTGCCAGCGCAAGGCTTCTGGCCACAGTGGATTGCGCCGAACACCTGCGGCCATACAAAAAGCGAAAAGGGCCAGCACCGCAGGTAAGGCGTGCTGCAACCCAGGCGACAGCCCCCAATGGCGGGCAACCAGCGCCGTGCTTGCCAAAGTAGCCAAAAAACCGCCAACCGCCATTGGCCCGGCAAATGAGGTGGCGTGGCCCGCACGCCAATCAACCGCCATCATGGCTGCGGTAAAAATAGCCGCCAAGCCCCAGGCCCAATAAGCCCCCTTAGGCACCAGCCAGTCAACGGCAACCATCACCAAAATCAACAACATGCCTATGACAAAACCTAGCAACCACTGCTTGATGTTGAACCGGCGCAACACATGCACCAGCGGCAACATCAGCGCCACTGCGCCCAACAACGCGGCCATGCCCCGATAACCACTGCTTTGAAACATCCAGGCGGCCCCAACGCCATATCCCGCGACTAGCAGCACCCCTACCATCATGGCTTGCCATGGCCGTTGGTCGTGTAATGAGGATGACTTCTGTTCATGGCGAGCAAAGTCTGGCAAACCTTGCCTCGCCGTCAGTCCAAAAAATACGAGCATCCCCACCGGCACCGCCAAATAAACCCCGCGTGAAAACGTCGTCAAGCACGCATATGCGGCCAGCGCCAATACTGACGCAGCCAACCCCCATCGGGAAGAGTCACGCGCCACCACAAACTCACGGACTGCAAACGGCACCGTCAACGCCAAAAAACCATCCAGCGCCGCACCGCCCACATGCATTTCCCAAAACATACCCGTGGTGCGATAGTCGGTAGAAAAATTTAACAAATCAGTGAAAGCAGCTCGCTCCCAAAGGGTCGTGAGCGCTGCCGCCGCCAAACCTATCATCAAGCCCACCGATAGCAAGTCCTGCGTCTGCTCTGGGTTTTGTCGCGATGCACGTTGCCACAGCGGCACCAGAAGTATTGCCAAAAAGATGCTCTTCCCCACGCGCACGCTGTTCATGGGCTCGTGATAGCCCTGGTACCAGCCAAAGCTGAACCCGCCTGCATCGGTAATGCCGCGATAGATTGCAATTGCTGTGGCAATTGCAAACAAGCTTGCAAGCAACCACACCCCCCAAAAAGGACGCGATGATTGGAGCTGCGTGGCTTGTCTGGCCGGCAGTCTGGCCTGCACAGGCCATGCCAGCCGTGCATAGCCGCCAGCGGTCACCGCCAAAACCAAAATATCCAGTTCTTCAAAGGTGATCCAGCCTGACCACGGGGCCAAGCCAATGACCGGCAACAAGGCCGGCAAAACAATCAACCATAGGCTTGGGCGTGAAAAAACTGCAGCCGACCATGCCAACACTAAAAACGGCATGGCATTCTGAGCCAACGGGAATCGCACGGCTAAAGCCATGCTTGCAGCGAATGAAACTGCAGCTAAAAATGTTGGCAGTGGCTTTGGTTGCATGAAATATTGTGACGCTAAGCAAGCTCGGACTTACTGGTACTCTGCCACAGAATCGCTTTTTTATTTCTCCGGCAACGCCCGCAACTGCCCGACAACACACTTTGTATGGCTATCCCAGTATTACTGGTCCAGCATTTACGAGGTTCAGGACTTCGCAACGCGTTGGATGTTGTCCTATAACCACGACCGCTCCAACAATGTCCCGGGCGGGCTTCACCCCAAAGCAGCATTTGGCCAGAGCTGCATAACCGTTCTATTTCTGGCGTCGATGAAAAGGGGGGTACCTCTCAGCCAAGGGATTTAAGACGCTAGGGATGCGCGCCGTAAGTGGTGGGGCCCTTCATTTTTGCACCGGTACAACCAGGAGCACAAGAACAGCGGCATCGGCTATGTCTCGACACAGTAGCGCCACCTCGGTGAGAATCATGTCAATCTTGCCACCCATGAGGCTCTGTGCACCGCGGCGCGCCAACGCGATCCGGCACGCTGGCATTCAAGCAGCTTCGAACTGGAAGTTGAAATATGTCGACAAAGCCGTGTGAAGTCCATGAATTAACTTGAAGCGCGCCGACATTGCCAACGTTAAGCTGGCAGTCAACGACATTAGTGCCACAAAAGGACTTGACAGGTTAACGAGCACGGGAAGTTGTTGATCTATTCGTAGTTTTGGTATTAACTAATAGGCAAAAAATGTGCGTCATGGTCACTTTGAGGCTCAGCGAAAATGTGGAACGAGGTAATCGTGCTCAAATTAGCCTTTTGGAGTGGCTTTGCAGTGTAGAGTACAAGGTTTATAAGTCACCATACTTGTCGTTGGAGAATGTAAAGATGCTACGCCTAATGTATTCATCTAATCAATTGCGCCGATTGTTTGCTTGCGCCGTCGCCTTATTCAGCTTGGCCCTGACTGGCCAGCGGTTGCATGCCCAGGAGAATTCAAGCAACTGCGGGTCCATCCAAAATCATTACGGTCCTTTTGACTATAGGACGCAGCGGGATCAACTAGAAGTTGTCGAGCGCTACCATTTCACGCCCGTAATCGCGGCCCTAATTCAAATCAGAGGAAATACCAACCTTAGTCAGGATATTGCCTACACATTGCATACCTCACCTAATCACCATCGTGCTCTGATGGCGTTGGTGCGTTTGGGTGAAAGAATGAAAACGCCGCAGCCTGTTGGGCTGGTTCGTCCCATTGAGTGTTATTTCGACCGCGCTATTCGTTTTGCGCCCGACGACACGTTGGTGCGTGTGTTGTACTCGCAGTTTTTGACTAAACAAAGTCGCAAAGTCGAAGCGATAGGGCAGCTTGATACTGCCGTTGTCGTTGCCAAAGACAATGGCTTTTCACACTTCAACATAGGGTTGGCCTTTTTCGATATGGGTGAGTATGAAAAGGCATTGAAGCAGGCGCATAAAGCGGCGGAGCTTGGGTTTAATCGAGAGGAACTTGCTGACCAATTAAGGGGCGCAAACAAGTGGCAGGACCCGGTGAAATAAGCTTTCAAAACGACCAAAAAAGACAATACATTGTTTCCTAAAATCTCAGTTGTTATACCCTGCTATAACGCCAACCGCTACATTGCAGCGACCATCCAATCTGCGCTCGCACAAGAATGGCCTGATCTTGAAATTCTGGTTGTGGATGATGGTTCGTCAGATGGATCCGCCGCGCTGGTAAATGACAACTTTCCGAGTGTCCGGCTAATTAGGCAGGTCAATCAAGGGGTAGCTGCAGCGAGGAACAACGGCATTGGCCAAGCTAAAGGTGAATGGATCGCATTTTTGGATGCTGACGATATTTGGCTTCCCGGCAAGTTGCATGCGCAATGGGCCAAGCTTCAGCAATCGCCCGGAGCGCGTATGACCTATACGGCTTGGCAAGTGTGGGCCAGCACCGAGCCCGAGCCCGCCTCTGAGTACCTTGCCAAACTGACTGCCGACGCCGGTAACACGGCGCGCTGGGCGGGCGCCTCTGGCTGGGTTTACCCACACCTGCTACTTGACTGTGTAGTTTGGACATCCACCGTGCTGGTGCATAAATCCGTTTTTTTGGAAGCGGGTGTGTTTGATCCCACGCTTCGAATAGGCGAAGACTACGATTTATGGCTACGCGCTTCGCGCATCACGCCAATATTGCGGGTTCCCCGGCCTTTGGCCTTATACCGCATGCACCCGGCAAGCATTACTCAATCGGTTCCCGAGAAAAACTTTCGCGCCCTGGTGGTTGGGCGGGCCATTCGCCAATGGGGCTACGCATCGCCTGATGGAAGTGTGGCTGATCAGCGGGTGGTAAGCAACGCGCTGGCTAAAAGCTGGAGCGATTATGCGGGAGCGCACCTGGATGCGGGTAATCTGCCAGCGGCCCGCCAAGCAGGCGTGGAGGCCTTACGAAAAGATTGGCGCCACACCAGTGGCCTGAAAGTCTGGGTTAAAGCCGCGCTTAAGTCACTCGCCTCGCCTTCCAAGTGGTGAAAAATATGAAAATCGCTCTTTTATGCTCCGGTCTTGGCAACGTCTATCGTGGGCATGAGGTGTTTGCCAGCGACCTGTTTGCCCTGCTGGGTGACGCCATTGATATTACTTTGTTCAAAGGCGGCGGAGAGCCTGCTGCCAAACAACTGGTGATTGGCAATATTCCCCGAAATGCGGACTGCCTGAAACACATTCATTTAGCGGTGTCTCCCAAGTGGGCCGAGTCGGTTAAAGAGAGTGAGCGTGGCCGCATAGAGGGCGAAACCTTTGCCTACGCAGCCCTCAGACCTTTGCTGGAAGGCGACTTTGATGTGATTCACTGCCTGGAGCGCGAGGTATGCGAGATCTTATTTAGCCAGCGCCACCTGTTCCAGAAAGCACCCAAAATCCTCTTTTCTAACGGCGGTGCCATACCCGCCAGGGACCTGCCGCAATGTGACTTTGTGCAAGAACACACCGACCTGAACTTGGCCTACAGCGCCAAAGGCAAGTCTTTCATGATCCCGCATGGTGTGGACTTGCAGCGGTTCAGCCCAGACACCGAGACGGACTTTCGGGCGCAGCATGGCATTCCAGCTGAAGCTTTCGTGGTGATTAGCGTGGGGGCTGTTTCTTATGGCCACAAGCGCATGGACTATGTGGTGAAAGAAGTTGCTGCGGTCAAGGACGCCTACCTTCTGGTGCTGGGCCAGGAGACACCAGACACCCCTGAAATTAAGGCGCTGGCCCGGCGCTTGATGGGTGACCGGGCGGTGTTCACCAAGCTCCCCCACAATGAATTGCCCAAGGCCTATGCGGCCGCCAATGTGTTTGCCCTCGGCTCGGTATTTGAAACCTTTGGCATTGTTTATGTAGAAGCCATGGCCATGGGCTTGCCCGTAATCTGCAGCAATCACAAAAACCAGCGCGCCATAGTCAAAGAAGGCGTCTTCATTGACGTGGAAGAAGTTGGTGCTTTAACTCGGGCTTTGTGTGATACCAGCCGAGAAAGCTTTGCCGCCCTTGGCCAGCGCGGGAAAGAAATTGTGGCGGCACATTACGACCTGAAGGTGCTGAAAGGCCAGTACCTTGAACGCTACCAAGCTGTTGCTGCTGCCCCGGTGTCCTTGCCTTCGTATTCCTTGCGCAAGAAGCTCACAGCCAATGCAAAAAATGCAGTACGGCGTGCTGCCCAACTTGTGCTTGGTCGCGCGGAATAACCCCTCCTTTAATGAATCATTCGCCAAGTTTTCTTTCCCGTCGCTCCAGCATGGTTCGGCAGTCCCTGTTGCTTAATTCAGATAATCTCGGGCGACGGGTGGCCACCGGCGCTGGCTATAAGTTTTTGGGCATTGCCTTGCGCACAGCCATCACCATTGGATCAACGGCTGTATTGGCTAGACTTCTGTCGCCTGCAGAATTTGGCTACATTGCCATGGCCACGGTTATTACCGAGTTCGCGGGCTTGTTTGGTGCTTTTGGGTTTACCAATGTGCTGATCCAGCGCCGCGTTATTAACCGGCTTCAGCTTGACACTGTTTTCTGGGCAACACTGGCGATAGGCTTTTTGTCAGCCTTGGTTGTCTTTGTGTTGTCATTTTTTGCCGAGTGGCTGTTTTCCGACCCGCAGGTGGGGCCCCTGTTGCAAGTACTTAGTCTGACCTTTGTGCTGAATAGTTTGGTAGCCGTGCCTTGGGTGGTGCTGTCGCGGCTCATGCATTTTGGTGCTGAGTTTTGGTTGCAGCTTAGTATTGTGGTGGTTCGGACGGCGGCTGCTGTTGCCAGCGCCTATGCAGGTTTTGGTGTTTGGAGCTTAGTCGTTGGTGCGTTGGTGGGGGGGCTCGCTGGTGTGGTGGTTAACTTTGCCCGCGTGCCTTTTTTGCCACGATTTCGTTTTCATCTGCCACTGCTAACCACGACCTGGCGTACCAGTGGCAGTTACTTTGGCAGCAGCGTCCTGTATTACATCAACATGAATCTTGATTTGTTGTTGATAGGTCGCCAGTTGGGCGCAACTTCTTTGGGTTTTTATCAAAATGCTCGTTCATTGACTGATGAAATTCGGGCCCGAATTGCCATGCCAATCCAACACGTTCTGTTCCCCGCTTTTTCAGCGGTTCAGGGGGAGCGTGAGCGTTTTCAGCAGCTAGTCCTTCGCACGGGCAGGCTATTAGCCGCCATTGTGATCCCCGTGGGGGTTGGTGTGTCGGCCAATGCCAGTGAGTTGGTTCAGGTGCTGTATGGCGAAAAATGGCTGGCCATGATCCCCGTCATGTCTATGTTCGGGCTCAGTGCGGCGCTTCGAGCTTCAACCGCCATTTCATCACCGTTGTTTAACGCCAGCAATCGCGTAGGACTGGCACTTCGATACAACGTTGTTGGAACCATTCTTTCGGTAGTTGGCGTGGTTTTGGCTATTCCTTACGGCGTAAACGTTGTAGCGATGACGGTTGCGGCCACGTCGGTTTATGCGCTGGTGGGCTTTCGTGCCGGGTTTGCCCTGATTGGCCTGGGTGCCCGCGATATGGCACAAGTGCTTGGCTTGCCAGCATTTTCCGCTTTGGTTATGTGGCTGGCAACATTTGCTTTGCGACAGGTGAGCGTTGCTTGGAGTTCGCATCCCGGTGTTTTGTTGATGCTTCATGTGGCAGCCGGCGGCGTCGTTTATTTGGTGGCACTTCATTGTTTGTCGCGCCAATACTTCCAAGACGTCAGACACGCCGTCAAGACCTTTCGGAGCCGTTCGTGAATCTATTTGTCCTAGGGGGACCATGATGGATAGCCCTAAATTTGACGGCATTAACGAGCCCAAAGTCGCATTCTGGCGTGATCCAGCGGCTTACGCGGACGTTCTGAAAAGCCGCTTCATTGATCCGCTTGCTGAAGCCGTCAAACAGCATGGACGGGCACCACGCGCACTGCAGTTAACCGTGTTGCAGCAATTGCACTGGTACTTCACCGTTGACTTGCGCGAGCGCGCGCCGACGGTAGCGCTTACCCCGTCAAAGGCCCCGATGTTTCATGACCGGGTGCGACAAGTCATGCAGCATATTGATGCCGAAGTATTGACGGACAAAGCCTTGGATCGGGTCAGTGTGGAAGTGCGGCACGCACTGATGTCCTACCAGAACCCTTTGATGTATTCAACCGTGGTCCTCGATGCGTATGACCACGACCAGTGGTTGGTGCGCTTGAGTTACTACGTGCATGGCGATCCGCCCACTGAGAGTTTTCTTATCGACGGCGTGCCCACCAAGCCCGCCTATGCCAAGTACCGCGGTTGCCGTTATTTCCACACCGTTCTGTTGCGCCAACGCATCGTTTGGCTTCCGGTGGCCGAAGCTGTCGAACTGTCGGTTCTCTTGAACGGTGTGGCGGTATTGGTCGCCGTAGGGCCACAACCATTTAGCGTGGCCCAAGTTGTTGGAGGGGTAGGGGCACAGCGGGATACTTTCACGCAACTCAAGGAGGTGCGTAGCGCGTTCCCGCCGGGTAAAGGTGGGCAGCAACCCTTGCCGTCAGGCTGGACAGGCTTGAAGGTGCGGCTGCTGCTTGCATTGGCGCGCATGCCATGGGTGCGTCACCGGTTTGCGAAGGCATGGGTGTTTGTTGATCGCAATGAGGAGGCCGACGACAACGCTGAGCATCTCTACCGCTGGGTGCGCCAGCATCACCCCAAGATCAATGCCTGGTTTTTGCTCAATCGTTCCTCTAATGACTGGGGCAGACTGGCCGCCGAGGGGTTCCGGTTGATTCCAGCGGAGGGGGTAAGCATAAAGTTATTGATGCTGAACGCATCTGAGATAGTGTCCTCACACCCTGAGTATTCTTTAGCGGGTTTTGATCGTGCACTGTATGGTCAGGCGATGCGGTGGCGGTTTACCTACTTGCGACATGGACCGCAGTTTAACGATCAGTCCCATTGGCTCAACACGCAGCTATTTGACAGGCTAATTTCAGTTACCCCCGAAGGGTTTTCTGCCGTAGTCTCGGATGACTCTCCTTACATATTCACGTGCAAGGAAACGCGTCTCACGGGATTTCCGCGTCATGATCAGTTGGGCATACTCTCTCGTCTTGGGTCGGATGCATTGGCGGATTCAATTGTGATATTCCCGACTTGGCGTGGCAGCCTTGTGGATCAGCGAGCCAGCGGTTCAAGTGCAGCGGACCAGGTTGCAAACTTTGCATCTTCAAAGTTTGCGCGGCACTGGTCTGGTTTGTTAAACAATACTACGTTGCAATCCATGGCTGCGCGTGATGGCAAGCGCTTGGTGTTCGTGCCTCACACAAATTTGGTACCGTACCTGAGTGCCTTGCGCGTGCCAGCCCATGTCGAAGTCCTCACCAAGGCCGATATTCGTATTCAACCCTTGCTAAGCCGTGCTGCTTTGTTGATCAGCGACTATTCATCTATTGTTTTTGAAATGGCGTATTTGAGGCGCGCGGTTTGCTATTACCAGTTTGATCGAGGAGATTTTTTCAGCGGGGGGCACAACTGGCGCCAAGGTTACTTCGATGTTGACCGCGATGGATTTGGCCCCGTAGCGCTCACAGAGAGTGCGCTTGTGCAGCACATCGAGCGCATATTGACGAATGGAACGCAGCCCGATGCCGATTACCTCAAGCGAATGGAGCGGGCGATACCGAATCCCGATGGAATGGCCTGTCAACGTGTATTTGACAGCATTCTTGAACTTCGTAAACCATACTCGACCCATTGAGCTGTCGATGACTTCATTTAGCTGCAGATGACCATGATGGATAGCCCTAAACTTGGCGGTGTTGACGAGCCCAAAGTCGCATTTTGGCGTGATCCAGCGGCTTACGCGGACGTTCTGAAAAGCCGCTTCATTGATCCGCTTGCTGAAGCCGTCAAACAGCATGGACGGGCACCACGCGCACTGCAGTTAACCGTGTTGCAGCAATTGCACTGGTACTTCACCGTTGACTTGCGCGAGCGCGCGCCGACGGTAGCGCTTACCCCGTCAAAGGCCCCGATGTTTCATGACCGGGTGCGACAAGTCATGCAGCATATTGATGCCGAAGTATTGACGGACAAAGCCTTGGATCGGGTCAGTGTGGAAGTGCGGCACGCACTGATGTCCTACCAGAACCCTTTGATGTATTCAACCGTGGTCCTCGATGCGTATGACCACGACCAGTGGTTGGTGCGCTTGAGTTACTACGTGCATGGCGATCCGCCCACTGAGAGTTTTCTTATCGACGGCGTGCCCACCAAGCCCGCCTATGCCAAGTACCGCGGTTGCCGTTATTTCCACACCGTTCTGTTGCGCCAACGCATCGTTTGGCTTCCGGTGGCCGAAGCTGTCGAACTGTCGGTTCTCTTGAACGGTGTGGCGGTATTGGTCGCCGTAGGGCCACAACCATTTAGCGTGGCCCAAGTTGTTGGAGGGGTAGGGGCACAGCGGGATACTTTCACGCAACTCAAGGAGGTGCGTAGCGCGTTCCCGCCGGGTAAAGGTGGGCAGCAACCCTTGCCGTCAGGCTGGACAGGCTTGAAGGTGCGGCTGCTGCTTGCATTGGCGCGCATGCCATGGGTGCGTCACCGGTTTGCGAAGGCATGGGTGTTTGTTGATCGCGCTGAAGACGCTGACGACAATGCTGAGCACATGTACCGATGGGTACGCCAGAACCATCCTGAGATCAATGCTTGGTTCCTGCTTCATCGCGATTCATCGGATTGGGCTCGGTTGGCATCAGAGGGATTTCGGCTGGTGCCACCTGGCTTGATGGGCAAACTAACTATCTTGAATAGTGAGCACATCGTTTCATCGCATACCGAATACGCCTTAGGCGGTTTTGACCGCAAGATGTATGGCGACAAGATGCGCTGGCGCTTTACCTTTATTCCTCACGGCATTACCAAGGATGATGTCTCTCATTGGTTGAATCAACAGCCTTTTGATCTGTTTATTACAAGTAGTCCGGCTGAACAAGCTTCGATTGTGGACGACGATACACCGTACCGCTATACCGCACACGACGCGACTTATGCAGGTCTGGCGCGGCGCGATAGACTCTTATCAATGGCACGATCTACGCCGCTCCAAGAAGTGAATTACTTATTATTGATGCCAACTTGGCGCGCAAGTTTGTTGGATGACAGAGCTGAGACGGCCAGTCCGGAGGAGCGAATTGAGATCGTCCGTGCGACAGTCTTCTGTCAAGCATGGAGCGCACTGCTCAATAGTCGGATTCTTCATGACAGTGCCAAGCGCCACAACCTTCAGATTGTCATCATGGTGCATGTTAATTTGTCGCCGGTCATTGCTGCGTTTGATGTGCCGTCATGTGTCAAGGTTCTTCATGCTGCCACAGCCGACTTTCAATCAGTTCTGTGCAAAAGCATTGCGCTTGTTACTGACTACACTTCGGTCGCTTTTGAAATGGCATTCTTGCGTCGAATGACTTTTTACTATCAGTTTGACCGTGAGCGGTTTTACGGTGGCGATCACAACTGGCGGCCAGGTTATTTTGATTACGACTTAGATGGGTTTGGCCCAGTAGCTTTTACCGAAGTCGAACTTTTAGCAAAAATCAATCATTTTCTGGGTAATGCTTGTCAGCTGGAGCCTCAGTATTTGGAAAGAATGAAAGAAGCGATGCCTGAGGTTGACGATCAGGCGTGCAGACGGATATTTGAAAGCATTGTTCGTTTGCGTCAACCAGTTGGGCTAACGTTTGCAACTATCGTATCCCAATAAACCTTACTTTGATTCAATACGATTGAACCGCGCTGGCAAGGAAATGTTCTCCGTTGAAAAACGGAATGATGACCGACATGAGTGGAATGCAGGGTTTTCGAAGACAGTGACATAGCCTTTTGATGACAAGGTGCTGCACCACGACGCATAAGCTTTGCGCAGCCGTTGTGTTGATTTGCCGGCTCAGTGTTTAGAGGGGTATTGCCATCACCGCATATTGGACGTACTTTGTCTCTTCCAGTTGCTTGCCGAAGACCCTGTAGGCCAGCCTGTTGAGAATCGATTCAGACCACCAGCGCTCGTTGATGCCGGTAATTTTTTGAACAGAATAGCCGCTCTCCTCAAAAAGTCGGCGCATACTTTTTTGAGTGAAAAAGCGCAGATGCGTGCGGTCTCTTATGCCAAGATTTTCGTATTTGAAGTCACGCTCAAAGAGCATGTGCATCAGGTTTTCCCGGTTGAGGATATTGGGCAGGGAAGCCACCACGCAGCCGTCTGGTCTAAGCTTTTTCTGTGCAATGCGCAGCGCATCCCACGGATCAACCAAATGCTCCAACACATCGTTGAATACAACCACATCAAAGAAGTTGTTTGGTATCGCAGTGGCTGCACCAAAGAGGTCATTGACAACGTTGTCCAAAATTTTTGCAGCCTGCCTTGCTGCAGCCTCATTTGGTTCAACACCCCAAACCACAATATCTCGCTGTGCTTTTAGCCCTTCTCCAAAAGCCCCTGTGTTGCAGCCTACGTCAAGGATTCTTTCCGCACTTACAGGTATGAATGGATGAACTTCTTGGCGGCTGTTGTGCGTGTATTGGTTGGTCGCTGCGGTCTTGGTTTCTGTGTCGTTCATCTGTAATCTCCGTTTCCTGAAATCCTCTTTGGTGCTTTTGGCGAGGTAAGCACGGGCCTGTAGGCCATGCGCATCAAGCCGGCAGCGACCACTTTCCTGCCACTTTGCCACGACGCCTTTCATTATCGGTGCCATGCTTCGCCCCAACTCTTCTTTAACCCAACCCACAACCACACCCGGGCGCTTCCGGCGCGCGTCAAGGTGGGTGCCGCAGAGCAGTGTTAGCCAGCGGTGTTGCGGCGACGAATCCGCTAGCGAAAATAGACGAGTGAGCCGCAGAACTGCGTCGTTTGGTCTAGCTAACTCACAGATCTTTTTACAATTTTGTTGTGCAATGATGGCCGCTTTTTTTTGCGTTGCAGCAGATCGTGCTGGTTAGGCTTGCCTAGCCTGAGATAATTTTTGCTTTTTAATCGAGAAATATGGTATCACTCAGGCGTCGCATTTGTTCATTGATTCGCGAATTGGGTGCCGCAACCGCGTTTTTGTATTCGTTCGATCGTTTGATACGGCGATTCAATAGTAAATGTGGTTTTTACTATTACCTTTTTGTTGCACAACCTTTGGCTGATAAGCCGCGCTTACCTCCAACTCGGGGCAAATCGTTCACGTTCCGATTGCTCCAAGACTATGAGCCAAGTTTGGATGGCTTGGATCGTCCGTTAGCTGTTATACGGCAGCGCTTTGTCCAAGGTGCCCAATGTCTTCTTGCAACCAAAAATGAGGCGCTGGTGGGTTGCATTTGGTTTGTGCGAGACGTGTACGGGGAGGATGAGGTGCGTGTAGATTATTTGCTGCCGCAGGACGGCCAATGCGTATGGGACTTTGATGTTTTTGTGACTGAGTCAGAGCGGCTTGGGTTCCTATTTGCCAAGCAGTGGGATGCTTTTGACGCGCTGCTAAAACCCCAAGGCATTCGCTATACCGTGAGCCGGATTAATGCGTTTAACCAGCGCTCCATCGCATCGCATCGTGCGCTCGGGGCTCAAGATTGTGGGCGTGCTCTATTCTTGCGACTTGGATGGTTTCAATTGATGTTATCCAGTCGACGGCCGTTTTTTGCTTTCGGGGGCCGTCCAAAGCTACACGTTGGCCCGAATGTGGCGCAAGAGCTAGGGCCGAATACTCCCCCTTGACTTGGTTTTTTCAGGGTGGATCGACTCACTAACACATTGTTGTGATCCAACCAAGGGTTATTTTTTCGACTTTTTGGCGTGAATCGGCAGTCGAGAAGGTGTGATCAACGCCGGAAACGTCGTGTCGGGTCAGGTGGGCATGGGTTGAGTAGCTTTTCCAGGCCGGGTCGGTACTGGCGAATTCCAGAAACTCTTTGGCGGTGTAGTCGTCACCACTTAGGATCAGCAAAACCTGCCCAGGAAACTGGTGCCAGGCCATGGCCATGCGTTGCTGAAAAGGCCTTAGCGATGATTGTGATGGGTTAGACCCTGAAGCACCAGCACCAGCACCAGCACTTGAACCACCCGAACCCCCGAATGCCGCTCGAAGGTTTTGCAGCAGTCCTCGCAAGGCTTGGGTGGCCACTCCACCACGCACCAGCTTCAGCCAGAATTCTTTTTGCTGCATCCGCTGGACGTAATAGTGTTTGACTTGAGTGCGCGCCAGACTGGCTTCAGATCGAACCCATGGGTTCAACAGACATAAACCCGTCACCCTCGAGTCTTGAGTTTCATGGCAATAGAGCAGGGCGGCGGCGGCGGCGTCGCACAGGCCCCAAAGCGCCACCTGTTTGACGCAGGGTAGGCGCTCTTGCAGGGCGTCAATGGCAGCGGCAATGTCCATGCTCACCCCCTCAAAATCGCCCTGCGTGCCACTGCTGTCGCCCATGCCGCGGTAGTCAAATCGCAGCACGGCATAGCCCGCAGCAGCAAGCGCACGGGACAGCAGCACAAATTGCCGGTGGCTACCCGCCCGGTATTGCGGGCCGCCCACGATGATGAGCACGCCAATTTGCGCAGGCGATTCTGGTTGGGCCAAAATGCCCGTCAATGTCTCACCCTCGCAGTCAAACTGCGCGGTCTCTTCGGTAAAGTTCATGCGGCCGCCTTCATCAGCGCCGCCGTGGTGGCCTCAATCAGCGCCGGGGCGTCTTCAATCTCGGTGGTTTGCCAAAACGAAGGGCCTTTGACGACGTGACTGTTTACGGCGATGCCCGCAGTCTGCCAACTGGCAACCGTTTGCGTTGAGACGGGGCTCAAGCTGGCGTCGTCCCGCGTGGATACTTCAAACCATTCCACCTGACTCGCCTGGCTGCCCGGTGGCGCCACGGGAAAGGCGAGTTTTGCGCGGTCCAGTCCCGTAGCGAGGCTGGCTGAAAGCATATAGCCAGCCACTTCTACCGGTGACCCATTCGCCAGTTCTTGGCGCATGGCTTCCATCACCCCTTTGGACTGGCCACCCAGCATGTCGGCCGCCACTTTAAGGCGCAAGAACTGTTGCAGCAGCGGTTTGCCCGCCGCAGGAGGTTGCCAGAACAGAAAGTGACACGGTTCATTCAGCTGCTTGGCAGCGTCAACTGCCACCAGGCAGCCTGCACGCAGGCCCCACAACCACAGGGGAAGGGCGTCTTTCTTGTCGCCGGGCTGGGTTTGACTGCGAAGCCACTGGCAAGCGTGCACCGCGTCATTCACCCAGCTTTGCCAGGTGGCGTCGCCAAAGTCGCCAGAACTGTCGCCACAGCCCAGCAGATCAATTTGCAACACGGAGAAACCGGCCTGTGCCAGCGCGCGGGCTTGAAGCGCCGCCATGCGGCGGGCTTTGTTCATCTCCTCGGCGAACGGATGAATATAGAGGACTTGCCCGCGGTGGACATCACCTTCGGCGGGATAGTGCAGACAAAATCGCTGACCGGTTGCAGGTGACTTGGCCGGTAGAAAAAAGGCTTGTGACTGCACCGATTTGACCCGTCAGCCGCTCAGCTTGCTGCTGACAAAATCAGCCAGAGAGCCCACCGAGGCAAAAGTGCTGCCATCAATGTCGTCGTCATCCACCACTAAGCCAAATTGATCTTCCAGCGTTGTAATGAGAGTGACCACCGCCATCGAATCCAGTTCGGGGATGGCGCCGAGCAATGGTGTGTCTCGGGTGAAGGTGGTCGATCGGCCATTGAGGCTCAATACCTCGTCAAGAACGCGAAGAACTTCTTGTGTAATATCCAATTTAAACTCCCAGATTGATTCGTGCCGGTTTGCGGTCATTCTAGAGTCTCCCTTTTGGGTGAGATGAGCGGGTTTGTAAATCAGGGAGCACATCGTTTTGACCATATTTTTTTTGGATCGCCATGGTTGAGTCCAATCTTCTCCATGAGTTGATAGTTGTCAATGCCGCGCGCGATTCCGGGGCAATCGCCTTGTCGAGCGGCGCTGAGTCATGTAGCTACGGGGTAATCAGTACACAGGTCGGTCAATTTGCATCTGGCTTGATGGCTTTGGGCTTGGAGCGGGGCGAGCGAGTCGCGATTTACCTCGAAAAACGCCTTGAGACGGTCATAGCTAGTTTTGGTGCGCCCGCGGCGGGCGGCGTCTTTGTGCCGGTGAATCCATTGCTCAAGCCGGATCAGGTCGGATTCATCCTGCGCGATTGCAATGTGCGGGTGCTGGTGACGTCACCCGAACGTCTGGCCTTGATGAAGGATGTTTTGCCTGATTGCCACGACCTGCGACACGTCGTGGTGACCCGGGGCAGCGGCACGGTGGATTCAGCCGAGGCGGGCAGGGCGGGACCCTTGGTGCAGGTGTCCTGGCTTGACCTGCTGGCCAGTCCGCGCCGCGCCGGCCACCGGGTGATCGATACCGACATGGCCGCCATTCTTTACACGTCTGGCAGCACCGGCAAGCCCAAGGGGGTGGTGCTTTCTCACCGCAATATGGTTGCCGGGGCCAAGAGCGTCGCCTCTTACCTTGAAAACAACGAGCGCGACACACTGCTGGCCGCGCTGCCCTTGTCGTTTGATGCCGGCTTCAGCCAGCTGACCACCGCGTTCCACACCGGCGCACGCGTGGTGTTGCTGAACTATCTGATGCCGAAAGACGTGTTGAAAGCGATGGCGCGCGAAGGCGTCACGGGTCTCACAGCCGTCCCGCCCTTGTATATCCAGCTCACGCAGCTGGAGTGGCCCGCGGCGATCAATGACACCTTGCGCTACTTTGCCAACACCGGCGGGCGCATGCCGGGTGAGACACTGGCGGCACTGCGTCAGCGGGTGCCCAAGGCCAAGCCGTTTCTCATGTATGGGTTGACCGAGGCTTTTCGCTCAACCTATCTTCCCCCGGAGGAGGTGGACCGGCGTCCCGACTCCATTGGCAAGGCCATTCCCAATGCTGACATTTTGGTATTGCGCGACGACGGATCCGCTTGTTCGCCCGAGGAACCCGGCGAGTTGGTGCACCGGGGTGCTTTGGTGGGTATGGGGTACTGGAACGATACGGCCAAAACGGCAGAGCGCTATAAATTACTGCCGCCAGACGCGCCCGGCCGACAGCCAGGGCTGCCGCTGCCTGAGTACGCCGTTTATTCGGGTGATACGGTGCGCCAAGATGCCGAAGGTTTTCTGTATTTCATTGGCCGGCGCGACGAAATGATGAAGACCTCGGGTTACCGGGTGAGCCCCACCGAGGTGGAGGAGGTCCTGTATTCGACCCAGATGGTGGGTGAGTGCGTCGCCTTTGGTGTGGCGCATCCAGTTTTGGGGCACGCTATACATGTGATAGCTACTCCCGCAGGTGGTATGGGTGCAATTGACCTAAATGCCTTAAATTCAGAATGCCGAGCGAGAATGCCAGCTTACATGGTGCCCGCTGGCATTGAGGTGGTTTCTGGCCCACTGCCGCGCAACGCCAATGGCAAGATTGACCGCAAATTGCTGTCCACCGAGTTTCTGACGCGACACGCGCCTTAAGCTCACTTCGCTTTCTGATCCAACGAATGAAATTGAACGATGTCCATCCCTGAACGATCCCTCCCCGTGCACGCCCCCATGAATCAGTTTGCCGTGGAGGACGGGCAATTGGTCGTGGGTGGCGAGCGCTTGGCGATGCTGGCTGAGCGCGTTGGGCAGACGCCGTTTTACGCCTACGACCGCGCGCTGTTGAAAGCCCGAGTCGCCGAGTTGCGGCTTGCGTTGCCTGAAGGCATCAAGCTTCACTACGCCATGAAGGCCAACCCCATGCCCGCCGTGGTCGGGCTGATGGCGGGCCTGGTCGATGGCATTGACGTGGCCTCGGCGGGGGAGTTGAAGGTGGCGCTGGACGTGGGCGCCCACCCGCAGGAGATCAGCTTTGCCGGGCCTGGCAAGCGCGATGTGGAGCTGCGCCAGGCGGTGGCCTCCCGTGTCCTCATTAACATCGAGTCGTTTCGTGAAGTGAGTGTGCTGGCGTCAATTTCCAGCGATTTGGGGCTGCCTGCCCGCGTGGCCGTTCGGGTCAACCCCGACTTTGAACTCAAGGGCTCCGGCATGAAGATGGGCGGCGGCCCCAAGCAGTTTGGCGTGGATGTCGAGCAAATCCCGGACTTGTTGGCGAAGGTGGCAAGTGCTGGGCTGGCTTTCGAAGGCTTTCATTTGTTCGCCGGGTCGCAAAACCTGCGTGCGGAATCCATTTGCGAAGCGCAGCAAAAATCCTATGAGTTGGCACTGCGGCTCGCGGATGGCGCGCCGTCGCCGGTGCGGTTTTTGAATTTGGGTGGGGGGTTCGGTATTCCCTATTTCCCCGGCGAGAAAAGACTCGACCTGGCGCCCATTGGTGACAACTTGGCCCAATTGGTTCAGCGTGCCAAAACTGAACTGCCTGAGACGTCCCTCGTGATTGAGTTGGGTCGCTATTTTGTGGGTGAAGCGGGCGTCTACGTGACTCGCATTCTGGACCGCAAGGTGTCTCGCGGTCAGGTGTATTTGGTGGCCGACGGCGGTCTGCACCACCATTTGGCGGCTTCGGGCAACTTTGGACAAGTGGTGCGCAAGAACTACCCTGTCACGATTGGGACCCGGGCAGATGCGCCAGAGAAAGAGGTGGTCTCTGTGGTCGGCCCGTTATGCACCCCCTTGGATTTGCTGGCTGACCGAATGACTTTGCCGGTGGCCGATGTCGGCGATTTGGCGGTGGTGTTTCAGTCCGGTGCTTACGGCCCCACCGCCAGCCCTCAAGGATTTTTAGGGCATCCCGCGTGTGTTGAGGTCCTTGTTTAGGCACCTACCGATTCAATCCCCGGCCTCGCTGCTGCTGGCCCTTGGCAGTCTGTTCGCTGGTGCCGTGTTGGCCGTGCACCACCCGCTTTGGCCGATGGCGGCGATGGCCGCGTTTTGGCTAACTTGCATTTCTCTGGCTTGGCGCCCCGGTATTTGGCTCTTTCTGGTCCCGGCGCTCCTGCCTGTTCTGAATTTTTCCCCTTGGTCTGGGTGGATCATTTTTGAAGAATTCGACCTGTTGCTTCTGGCCGTCCTGGCTGGTGGCTACGCTCACCGGGCCACATCGGGTGTCCCCCGGACTAGTGCGGTGCGCCGTAGCGCGGCGTTTTGGCTGATCCCGGTTCTGTTGGGTGTTTCTGGTGTTTCTGCGCTTTTGCGGGGGTTCGCAGATGCAGGAGGCTTTCGGTTCAACTGGTTTGCCAGTTACAACGATTCGCTCAATAGCTTGCGAATTTTCAAGAGTCTGGCTTTTGCACTGCTGTTGTGGCCGCTATTGAGTCAAGAGTTGAGTCACTCAAACACACGTGCCCACAGACGGCTGGCTTGTGGCGTTTTGACCGGACTCGCTGCCGTGACGGTGGCCATTGCGTGGGAGCGGATGGTGTTCCCCGGCTTCCTTAACTTTTCGGCTCCATATAGAACAGTGGCCCTTTTTTGGGAGATGCACGTGGGAGGGGGCGCCATAGACGCGTATCTTGCGCTATCTACGCCCTTTGTTGTTTGGGCGCTGGTTTCTGCGAAGCGGCCTTTTGAGTGGCTGGCCGCTGCGGTGCTCGCGTTATTAACCGGATATGCCTGCCTGACTACGTTCTCGCGGGGCGTGTATCTTGCAGTGGCAAGTTCGCTATTGCTTCTCTACCTGTTGCTCTTGATTCAAAGGCGTGGCGTTGATGTGGCAGGGTGGTGGATGCGCGTCGTACATGACAGCTTGCGCCAGGGTTGGCGTGCCAAGGCGGGCCTGCTGCTGGTGATCGCATTGCTACTGGAAGTCGCCGCCGTTCTGGGCGGAGGCACGTTTATGAAGGAGCGGCTCAGCCGGGTGACCCCGGACTTCGGCAGCCGAATTGAACACTGGCAGCAGGGCTTGGGTTTTCTTCAGGGGGAGGGCGATTGGTGGTTGGGCAAGGGGCTAGGCCGCGTACCCGCCCATTTCGCTCAGGCAGGTCCGGAAAGCGAGTTCTCGGGATCTGTGAAGTTCGCACAGGAGTCACGCCCCAGCGGGGAGGCCAACTCATTTGTCATCGTCTCAGGCCCACCCTCACGTCGGACCCTGGGTGGTGGCTATGCTTTGACGCAGCGCGTTGGCTCTTTGCCTGAGGGCGCACTGAGGGTGAGCTTTGACATTCGTGTTGACAAGCAAGCCGAGGTCTATGTCGATCTGTGCCAGCGACACCTGCTGTACGACGGACGCTGTCAACGAGCGATGGTGGCGGTATGGCCGGTCACTGCGGGATGGCAGCGCGTGTCCTTGCCTTTGGTGGGACCTCATCTTGGTCACCTTGCGGAATTTTTAGCGCGACCCGTCCTGTTTTCACTGGCCGTTGTCAACGCCGGTGGAGTGGCTGAGATTGACAATATCTCGATGAACGCGGGACCGGCCAGCAGCGTTGTGAAAAACGGAAATTTTTCAGAAACTGGGGCGCACTGGCTCCCGATGGCTCAGTCCTACTTTATCCCTTGGCATTTGGACAGTCTCTTTATCGAGCATCTGGTGGAGAGGGGCGTGTTCGGACTTCTTTTCTTCCTGCTTCTTGTTGCTTTCGCCATTCGGCGCCTGGTGCTAGGACCGGCACGCCATGAGGCGTTGTCGCCCTATCTGGCCGCATCCCTGTTCTCTGTCTTGGTTGTTGGACTCACAAGCAGTGTGATGGATGCACCCAGGGTGGCACTCATGCTCTATTTGATGGTGTTTTATTCGAGCTTGATCACCAAAGGCGAGGTAGATCGATAGAGGTGTGACGCGGCAGTTAATATGGAGGAGTATCTTTTAACATTAGGCTATGAAGTGGCGGGTCAAATTTCGATGAATCTCGTTTTAAGCGAGTTGATTTGATAGAAATTGGTCAGTGAATTTCCAGAAGATAACAGGGACGTTTCTTGATAAAAATATTCAATCACTACTTTCACAAGCGTACGCTGCTGAGAATACTGCTCGACCTGATGTTGGTAATTGCAACGCTCATAATTGCTATTGTGCGCAATATTTCCGACCTTGAGTCAGTGTACTTAAGCGTTTTGATCGCCTCCCTATTGCTGGGATTCGGCATCTTTGTGATCAACACTGGCCTAGGGTTTTACCAGAGAACCAATGGGCGGACATGGCTTCAAGCTGCAGCCCGGGGATCTGTATCTTTCTTCCTGTCGATTCCTTTGGTTTACGGGGTGTTTCGTCTGTCGCCTGTGAAGGTTGAGAATGGAAAAGATTTTCTGCTGGTGCTGATGCTGGGCATTGGAATCATGCTGTTGAACAGGGTCTATGCGAATCACGGCACCAGCCTTTCCCATATGCGGCGTCGAGTCATGATTTTTGGCGCGGGCCCCCGGGCCAAGCAGGCCGGAAAAATACTGTTGGCTGCTGACCCCAATGTCGACTTGGTTGGCTATTACGCCAGTCCGAACGACGTCTTGGAGGAGGTGTCGGCGTGGGGAGTTCTGGCGCCAAAAATGACGTTGACAGACATGGTCCGAAAGGAAAAGGTGGATGAAATCGTCGTCGCCGTGTCGGAGCGTCGAGGTGGCAGCATGCCCTTGCGTGAACTCCTGGATTGCAAACTACAGGGGGTTCACGTCATTGACCTCTCCACCCATTTTGAGAAAACCTTGGGCCAAATCAGACTCGATGCGGTCAATGCCGGTTGGTTGGTCTTTAGTGACGGTTTTGCGCAAGGGTGGATTCGATCCCTCGTGAAGCGTGTCTTCGATATCGTCTGTGCAGCAGTACTTATTCTGTTGACCATTCCGGTCATGTTAGTGACGGCGGTGCTTATTCGGATGGAAAGCCGAGGGCCCATTTTCTACATCCAGGAGCGAGTAGGTCTCCGTGGTCAATTGTTCAATGTCATCAAGTTTCGAAGCATGCGAACCGATGCCGAAAAAGACGGAAAACCAGTGTGGGCGGCGGCTTCCGATGATCGGACAACCCGGGTGGGTCGAGTGATCAGGAAATCGCGTATCGACGAACTCCCCCAGCTTTTCAACGTACTGGGTGGCAGTATGAGTCTGGTCGGCCCTCGACCAGAGCGGCCATATTTTGTCGAAAAACTGACCAATGAGATTCCCTATTTTGCCGTTCGCCATAGTATCAAGCCTGGTTTGACCGGCTGGGCTCAGGTGAGATACCGGTATGGTGCGTCAGTGGAAGATTCGGCAGAGAAGCTTCAATATTACCTCTATTACGTCAAAAATCACTCACTGCTGCTGGACCTCGTCGTCATATTTGAAACCGTCGGTGTCGTTTTAATGGGCTGGGGAGCGCATTAATATGCTTCTGACAGCGTGGAGTTTTGGGCTGGTTGGTGTCACTTATCTGGCCTTTTTTCTGCGTCTGCTTCAGTTAGGCTATCTGAGCGCACCGCAAGAGCTACCCAAGGTTTTGCTCTTGGTGGCTGTGGGGGGCTGCACCATTTGGGGCGCGGCGGGATTTGCCCTTGTACAGACGTCGGATCCGGTCTATGGGCTGGTCAGCGCGTTGGCTGACATTTTTCGGTATGGCGCCTGGTTTGCCTTTCTTTTGGCCTTGTATCGGCCAAGTGCAGTACAAAAGTCGTCACGCCGTTTTGGACAACTTGCATCGGTTGCGATCGTGCTGGTTTCCTTTAGTTTTTTTTCCGTGTTGATGTTGTGGTTGGGTTCGAATCAATGGGGCGATCCATCTCGTTTCATGCTTTTTAGCTCAATGGCGCAGTCGGTCTACGGCATGGTATTGCTTGAGCAAATTTTTAGAAACGTCGAAGAAGATTCCCGCTGGAACCTCAAGCCGCTTTTTCTGGGGCTGGCTGGCGGATTCTTGTTTGATTTGTACATTTTCTCGCAGGCGGTGCTGTTCAATAGTTTGGATCAAGACGCATTGAGTATCAGGGGAGGCGTCCATGCGTTGGTTGCACCCTTACTAGTGCTGTCAAGCACCCGCCGATCTGACTGGATTCAGAAAATCCGCCTGTCTCCCAAGGCGGCTTTTCACTCGGCGACCTTGCTGATTGCCGGCCTCTACCTGCTCTTCATTTCAGGCATCGGTTACTACATCCGCTATTTCGGCGGGGATTGGGGGCGCGCGCTTCAGCTGGGTCTCGTGTTCCTCGCGTTGGTTGTCCTGATGGTATTGGCGCTGTCAGGTGCATTGAGGGCGAAACTGAGAGTGATGGTTGGAAAGCATTTTTTCCGCTACCGCTACGATTACCGCGAGGAATGGCTCCGATTTACCAATGCCTTGTCTGTCGGGGACTCCCCTCAAGCGATGGGACAGCAGGTGGTTCGAGGACTGGCCGATATGCTCGAGAGTCCGGGTGGGGGCTTGTGGATGCAGGGCCAGAATGGAGGCCAATTGACGCAAGTCGCACACTGGAATTTCCCGGCAACGAATGAGCAGGTGGCAATAAGCTCTTCACTTTGTCAGTTCCTGGTGAGCAGTGGCTGGGTTGTCAATCTTGGGGAGTTCCGCTCATTTCCTCGCCGCTATGAGGGGCTGGCCTTGCCCGAGTGGCTGCGCAATGCGGCGTCCGCCTGGCTGGTTGTGCCATTGTTTGTTGGGGACGATTTGATTGGGTTTGCCATATTGGCGACCCCCAGAACGCACATTGACGTCAATTGGGAGATTAATGACCTGCTCAAAACGGCAGGCCGGCAAGCTGCCAGTTTTTTGGCTCAGATGCAGACCACAGAGGCCTTGCTTGAGGTCAGAAAGTTCGATTCATTCAACCGGATGTCCGCGTTTGTCGTTCATGACCTGAAAAATATAGTGACCCAGCTTTCACTCATGATGAAAAACGCCAAGCGACTGAGCGGCAACCCGGAGTTCCAGCAGGACATGTTGATGACGGTCGAAAATTCATTGGACCGCATGCGTCAATTGATGCTTCAATTGCGAGAGGGCGCGACGCCTCCGGGCAAGGCCTTTGGCGTCAATCTTGAGGAAATTGCGACACGAATTGCCGGCATCGCCCTGCGCCGTGACAGGGTTCTTGAAATTGAGGTCAAAGAGGCCGTACTGACCCGGGGGCATGAAGAACGATTGGAGCGCGTCATTGGCCACATGGTACAAAATGCTTTCGATGCAACCAACGCAGGCGGGCGTGTTTGGCTCTCTCTGGAAAGGGCCAATGGGCAGGCTCAAATCGTTGTTGGTGACACAGGACAAGGGATGACACCAGAATTCATCCAGAATCGTTTGTTCAAGCCTTTTCAAACAACCAAGTCAGCGGGCATGGGCATCGGCGCGTATGAGAGTTTCCAGTACGTCCAAGAGTTGGGCGGAAGAATTGACGTGCAAAGTGAGCCCAATGTGGGGACAACGGTCACTATTCAATTGCCGCTATTTGAAACCCGGAAGGAGTCAGACCTCCACACGAAAGACGTTTCATGACCGCAGAAAAAACTCGTTCACTACTGATTGTCGAAGATGATCTCGCACTCCAAAAGCAGATCAAATGGTCGTTGGATCGTTTTGAGTCTGTCACTGCCGATGACCGGGAAAGTGCGCTGGTTCAGATGCGCAGGAGTCAGCCTGCCGTCGTGACCATGGATTTGGGATTGCCGCCTGATGCCGACTCGGTGTCAGAGGGTTTTCGGTTGCTGGAACAAATCATTGCCTTCGATCCAGACATCAAAGTTATTGTCTTGACAGGTCAAAACGATCAGGCAAATGCCTTGCGCGCCATTGCCATGGGTGCCTATGACTTTTTTGCCAAACCCTTTGAGCCTGATCTGTTGAACTTGACCGTTGAGCGCGCTTTCAGGTTATTTGAGCTGCAGGCGGAAAATCGGCGGCTGCGCGAGCTGCATCAGCCGGAATCGTTGTCCGGATTGGTGACGAAAGACCCGGAAATGATGCGCGTTTGCCGAACCATTGAGAAGGTTGCCAGCAGTAATGCAACGGTTCTATTGCTGGGAGAGAGTGGCACGGGGAAGGAAATATTGGCGCGGGGCCTGCATCAAGCCTCAGCCCGGCGTTCCGGAAAGTTCGTCGCTATCAACTGTGCCGCCATCCCTGAAAATCTGCTGGAAAGTGAGCTTTTTGGCTACGAAAAGGGTGCGTATACGGGAGCCGCGAAAACGACATTGGGCAAGATTGAGACCGCTAACGGTGGCACGTTGATGCTGGATGAAATTGGGGATTTGCCGCTTTCGCTGCAAGCCAAGTTGTTGCGATTTTTGCAGGAACGGACGATTGAACGGTTGGGGGGTCGACAGGAGATTCCCGTTGACGTCCGCGTGGTGTGTGCGACCCACCAGAATCTCAAGGAGCAAACCGGCGATGGTCGTTTTCGGGAGGACCTGTATTATCGATTGGCCGAAATCGTGGTCGATATTCCCCCATTGCGTGATCGGATTGGTGACGCAGCGCTGCTGGCACATGCATTTGCGCGCCGATTCTCTAAAGAGCAAAATCGTTCAAACATGACGTTGGCTGAGTCAGCGGTGCGCGCAATCGAGAAATATGATTGGCCAGGCAACATTCGCGAGCTTGAAAATTGCATCAAGCGCGCAACCATCATGGCAGATACAAACCAGATCACCAGCGATGATTTAGGTTTAAAAAGCCTTGCGGTGAATCCAAGTGATGACATGCTCGAACTGCGTGTCATTCGTGACAATGCCGACAAGGAGGCCATCGTCAAAGCGATGGGACGTGTGAATGGCAATATAGTGAAAACGGCAGAACTACTGGGTGTCAGTCGGCCAACACTTTATGACTTGATGCACAAGCTTGGGTTGAAATAGCAGGTTCCAGTGGCCTGGAGTCGCCCGACCAGTTGAGTAAATTTCAGGGGTGAAAAATGAAAATTAGAAATCGTACCGTCAGCGCAGTGGCTTCGAGCCTGCTAGCAACTTTGTTATTGATTAGTTGTAGTGAGAAGCCCGAGGACTTGATTGCTTCGGCCAAGGCCTACCTTGCCAAAAACGACAGCAAAGCTGCAGTCATTCAAATCAAGAATGCGCTCCAAGCAGATCCGAGCCAACCAGAGGCGCGGTTTCTTTTGGGTTCTGCGTTGTTGGCTAGCGGTGACCCGGTGGGTGCCGAAACTGAATTGAGAAAAGCGCTGGATTTGAAGTATCCGATGGATCAGGTCGCGCCGAAGTTGGCTGAGGCACTTTTGGCCCAAGGGCAGCCCAAAAAAGTTACCGAGGAGTTATCCTCCGTGGTGGTGGCCGATCCCTCGGGTCTCGCCGAGATGAAGACGCTACTGGCGGCCGCTTATGCCGGGCAGGGCAAGACAGAACTCGCCCAAGGTGCGCTCAATGCCGCACTTCAGGCAGACCCCAACTATGCACCTGCTTTGCTGGTCCGTGCGCGAGAAAAAGCCGGGTTGAGGGATTTTGAAGGGGCGATGGCCATTGTGGATGATGTTATTTCCAAGTCGCCGAAGAATCATGAGGCATGGAAGATGAAGGGAGACCTGCTGCTTTACGCGCAAGATCAACGAGATCCTGCCTTGCAGGCCTACCTGAAAGCCGTCGAATTCAAACCGGATTTTCTGGCGGCCCATGCCGCTGTAACGACGCTGCAGTTGCAACAAGGAAAGCTGGACGCTGCCAGTCAACAAATTGAATTGATGAAAGGGTTTGCCGCCAATCATCCGCAGACCAGGTTTCTACAGGCGACACTGGCCTATCAACAAAAGGATTTGAAACAGGCGAGAAGTCTGCTGCAACAGGTGTTGCTGGCGGCCCCAACCAATGTTCAGGCGCTCCAACTAGCTGGTGCTGTTGAACTTCAACTGAACTCACCTGTTCAGGCTGAGGCCCACCTGAGCAAGGCGCTTCAACTGGTGCCAGACCTCCCGGTGGCGCGACGGTTTTTGGTGGTGACTTACCTGCGTGCTGGCCAAACCGCCAAAGCGCTTGAGACGCTTCTGCCGGGTCTGAATCGTGACAATGTGGACCCGGAGTTGCTATCGATTGCCGGTGAAACATACCTGCTGAACGGCGACGTCAACAAGGCGGAGGAGTACTTTTCCAAAGCCGCCGCCCAGTCCCCTGACGATGCCCGCAAACGGACCTCTCTGGCCATTACGCACCTGATGGCCGGCGCCGTCGATTCCGCGTTTGTAGAACTTCAGAATATTGCCGCCTCTGATGCAGGTACCACTGCTGACATGGCTTTGGTCAGCGCTCACCTTCGGCGAAAAGACTATGACAAGGCGCTCAAAGCCATTGACGGCCTTGAAAAGAAGCAGCCTGGCAAGCCCCTTGCGGCGGTGTTGAGAGGTCGAACACTGCTGGCTAAACGAGATACATCTGGTGCCCGGACGAGCTTTGAGCGGGCGGTCGAACTGGATCCCCTCTTTTTTCCAGCTGTTGCCAGCCTCGCTGCGTTGGACTTTATTGAGAAGAAACCCGACGACGCCAGAAAACGCTTTGAGGCGTTGGTGAGCAAAGATCCCAAAAACAGCCAGGCTTTGCTTGCTTTGGCAGAGTTGGCTGCTCGATCAGGTGCTGGCAAGGAGGAGGTAGTGGCGGCCATCAAAAAGGCTGTCGCGGTCAATCCGACCAACGCCGTCGCCAGGTTGATGCTGATTGACTACCACCTGCGCAACAAGGATGCGCGCCTGGCAATAGCGGCGGCTCAAGAAGGCGTGACGGCGTTGCCAGACAGTCTGCAAATGCTGGATGCCTTGGGGCGTTCTCAACAAGTCGCCGGGGAGTTCAATCAGGCGGTGACCACTTTCAATAAATTGGTCGCAATGCAGCCTAACTCTCCGCAACCCTATATGCGGTTGGCTGACGTGCACATGGCCGCCAAGGACAAAGTTGCAGCTGCGGCTAGTCTGCGCAAGGCCCTTGAAATCAGACCCGATCTACAACAAGCACAGCGTGGCACCATCATGCTGGATGTTGACGGAAAAAATTTCAAAGGGGCCATAACTACTGCACGCTTGATGCAAAAGCAATCTCCGAAAGACGCGCTAGGGTATGTTCTGGAGGGCGATATTCACGCTGCTCAGAAGGATTGGAATAGTGCCGCATCTGCCTATCGTGAGGGTGTTTCTAAGTTTTCCGCGCCCGAGTTGGCAATCAAACTGCACTCCGTCCTGCTTGCCGCCGACAAGACATCCGAAGCAGAGAAATTCTCGGCATCCTGGCAAAAAGACCACGCCAATGACGCAGCTTTCCTCCTTTATTTGGGCGAAGGGGCGATCGCTCGAAAGGATTACAAGGCCGCTGAAAAAGCGTATCTGAACATCATTAAATTACAGCCAACATTCGCCATTGCCTACAACAACCTGGCTTGGGTCACTGCCAAATTGGGTACAGACGGCGCCATTGCGTACGCCGAAAAAGCTTTGGAGTTGGCGCCCAACCAGCCCGCGTTCATGGACACGTTGGCGGTCCTTCTGTCGGACAAAGGCGATCATGCCAAAGCCGTGAAGCTGCAAACCGAAGCCATCAAGGTTCAACCAGACAACCCCATCTTCATGCTCAACCTCGCCAAGATCTATATCAAAGGCGGTAACAAAGCGTTGGCTAAACGCGAGTTGGACGAGCTGGCAAAATTGGGCAGTAAATTTGGCGGGCAGGCTGAGGTTTCTGCTTTGTTGAATGGGTTGTAGATGTGTCGAATATTTTTACAGTTGTTCTGATAAATGCAGTTGGAACACGTGGTAACCAAATAGAATCAATTACTTAGGCTTGCTGGCGTGATAATTGCTTCCGAGTTGGGAGAGGTGAAACAATCATGAATTCAAATAACGCAGGCCAGTTCGATCGCCCAAATGAATTGCGCCGCAAGCTGTTTCGCGGGGTGTCGGGCGGGGTCGGGGTGCTACTAGCAGTGCAAGCCAAGACGGCGCTTGGGGGTAGTTGCGCAAGTCCGTCGGCTATTCTCAGCGGTAACACCAGCCCGCGGCCGGGTACCGGTGACACTTGTTCGGGTGGCTGGTCTCCTGGCTTTTGGAAGGTGCCCCAACATGCAACCGATTGGGGGTTGGCTGGCGCGACTTATCCAACCTTCAAAAAGACGGTGGTGACCTGCACTAGTAGCGGCATGAAAGGACTGACGCTCAAGGACATAAATACCCCGGGTACCCTGCTCAGCGCGGCAGGTTTTGGGACTGGCGGGGCTCCTGCAGGCACGGGAATATGGGCAGTAATCGCTTTCCCAGGCAGTTTTACCGGTGGACAATTGTTGCGTCATTTGGCAGCAGCTTGGCTCAATGCGGGACGCTTCACCAGTGCCAGCAATCGTTATCCTTTAAGTCGTTCTCAGATTATTGCAATGTGGGATGCAACGAAGAGTGGTGGTTTGTACATGCCCAATGGCGCTAGTGTCAGCCAGGGCTGGTCTGCGACTCAGGTCATTAGTTACATTGAAGGCATGTACGACATCAATTCCGGTGACCCCGCGCTCTGTACGACCCCCTAGTGGGCGGAAGTTGGAGGTGGCAAATTATTCAAATCGATAGTCTCTTGCTTTCGCGCCGGTGACACTCAAAAGTTCCTTCGTCGAGTCGCCCGGGTGGTTGTCGATTGCGCCGGGGCGTGACTTGCGTCTTTCGCCAAACTGGTCCTGCTCGGATGCCACGATTTTGTTTGACCGAAACTCTGGGGATTATTGGGTAATTTCTGCCTTGGCCAATGCCGTTGTGCGACTATTGCAAGCAGGGTGTGGCATGGCGTACGTTGACCTTGAGCGCCAACTCAGCGGACTGGCGCCGGAGACGGATCTTCTGCCGACATTACGCAGTCTGGCTGATAATGGTTTGCTCCGACCCTTGCAGGGCTCAATATCTCACGCAACACTGTGTAGATCTTCCGATTGATCGATACCGTCTTACATATCGCGCCATTCAATGTGCGAGTTCGCTCGCCGATCGCCGCGGTGATTCGACATCTTGAATTTTTCTATGAGGGTTACCGGCGCGGTGAGCCGGGGTCATTCATTGATTTTGATGTTCAGGTGCTGCAGGGTAAGGGACTTCGGCGCTGGTGGCGACCGCAGGTGCGCTTTTTGCTCGACGGCATGGAGTCTTTCTATCCTTTGCCAGCGGCGCAATCCGCGCCGCTGTTTGAATGGGGTTTGAACTGGTGCGTGGCGAACCGGCCGCTAGGTTACCTGGTTATGCACGCTGGATTGTTGGCCCGCGCAGGGCAGGCCTTGATGATGCCGGGTTTTCCGGGCGCGGGAAAAAGCACCTTGTGCGCCGCCTTGTGTTTGATGCAGGACTGGCAACTGCTTTCGGATGAGCTTGCCATTCTGGACCCGGGCTCTGGTTTGATGCAGCCGCATCCGCGCCCCATTAGTCTAAAGAATGCTTCGGTCGATGTAGTCACAGCATTCCCGCAAGCCCGTCTTGGGCCCCTGTATCACGACACCCGCAAAGGTTCGATTTCCCATGCTGCCTGTCCTGCGAGTTCAGTGGCGGCGGCAGGCACCGTGGCGCGGGTTCGATGGATAGTGCTGCCGCGTTTTGTGGCAGGCGCCGTGCCGCATTGCGAGAAAATCAGCCGGGCCGAGACATTTTCCCTCATCTCCGAGCAGTCATTCAACAAGGAGCGCATGGGCGAAGTCGGCTTCGACGCGCTGTGTGGCATGCTCAGCGGAGCGGACTGCTACCAGATTGTTTTTGGCTCAACAGCTGACGGTCTGAAGCTCATTGGCGATATCACAGGGTCATGACGCGGCATCTCAGCAGCTCAGAATTGATCGCCGTGCTGGGTGACCCGTGCAGCGCACGCCAGTTTGACGCGGAGCAATGGTCGGCATTGGTGAATATTGCGCGTCGTACGAACCTGCTCGGCGTTTTGGCTGAGCGCTTGAATAGCGCCGGTGTGTCGGCGGGCCCTCTGGCAAATCGTCATTTTGAGGGCGCCCGACAACTTAGTGAGCGCCAGCACCGGTCGGTTCTTTGGGAAGTCCATCAATTAGATGCCGCACTGGGACATCTGCAAATACCGATCCTGTTGCTCAAGGGCGCTGCCTACGTCATTTCTGGGCACGTCGTTGGCAAGGGAAGGCTCTTCGGCGACATCGATATTTTGGTTCCGCGTGCTTCTCTGGGCGACGTTGAAAGCCGCCTAATGCTTGCCGGTTGGGTAAGCGCGACGACCAGCGCCTATGACCAGAGATATTACCGAAAGTGGATGCATGAGCTTCCGCCGATGACCCACTTGCGCCGCGGAACCGTGTTGGATGTTCATCACACCATTCTTCCGTTGACGGCCCGAAACGCTCCGGATCCCAAACAGATCATCGATCGGTCATCGTACCTACCAAATTTCTCGATGATGCGAATCCCATCCCCTGAGGATCTGGTTATTCACAGCATTACACATCTGGTACATGAAGGTGAAATGCACAATGGGCTGCGCGATTTGAACGATATCGACTGCATGCTGCGGCGGTTTTCCTTGGTGCCCGGGTTTTGGGATCGCTTTGTTGGTTGCGCAGTCGGCAATGATCTCGCCGGGCCGGTTTGCTTCGGCCTGAGTCTGGCTCGGCGCTTTTTTGGCACGCCCATCCCATCCGCCGTACTGACCCAATTGTCGTCCACAGGGCGTGGCCAACAGACCACACGCTGGCTCGAGGCGGTCTACGTCAGGGCGATTGAAGCCGCTGGCGAGGATCATCGCAGCATCACAATGGATCTGGCGAAGTGGTTGGTCTATGTGCGATCCCATTGGCTGCGCATGCCTTGGACGCTGATGATTCAACACCTGTCGATCAAGGCGTGGGTCCGCTGGCGCGCCAGTGTGGGAAGTGCTCGCGAGTCGTAATATGTCGCTTCGATGTAGTGAAGCCAAGCCCGGTCAAGTGACAAAATTTATATAAATTCATAGAGTGTGGAAATGAAATCCAAGTCAATTTTTCCAATGCTAATCGGGCATATTGCACAAAAACCGCTGGCTGGACTAAAGCCAAAGTCGGCATCAAGGGCAGACCCGAAAGAGGTCCGTTCCAATCATAGTGCCGATAGCATGCTGGTTGTTGCATTCCGGGCGCGTTAGTTAGTCCCCTCTTTTTCACTGACTGACCGAGATACATTTAACCCCTCGCTTGCGCGCATCCCCTGCGCTTCCACGATGGCGCTGAAATAGGCGCGTTAGGAGGACTCTCTGACATTAAAGGCTTCACAGGAAAACCGGATGGCAAGGGCTGAGGGCGCCTGGGCGAGAAATGCCGCTTTGCTAGGACGGCGTCAGCCTTCATAATGATTTGGATAGGGCGATTTTGATGAATGGGAGCCGCATGAAAACCAGATGGATGCTAGTTTTGATGGTCTGTAGCCTGTTTGGTGGGCCACTTCGTGCCGATATGGTCAGCACGATTGCCAGGGTCAAGCCCTCGGTCGTCATCGTGGGGACTTTCAAAAGTACAAACAGCCCACGTTTCAATTTGCGGGGAACGGGTTTTGTCGTGGGAAATGGCAACTTGGCGATTACCAATGCACACGTCCTGCCCGACCCCAGCGACGTCGATGTTGCCGCTGATCTGGTTATTCAGATCAAGATCGGTGAAGATAGATTTCAAATCCGACCTGTGACCGTGCTTGATATTGACGTCGCCCATGACCTTGCCCTGCTTCGTTTCGATGGGCCACCCTTGCCGCCGGTGTCCATTGGAGATTCTGATCAGGTACGCGAAGGGCAACCAATTGCGTTTATGGGTTTTCCGATTGGTGGGGCTTTGGGCTTCTCGCCGGTTACACACCGCGGCATGATCTCGTCAATTGCTGCGGCAGCGCTGCCGACTCCAACTTCGTCACAACTCAACGCCAAAATGGTCAGGAGCCTGCGTGCAGCCAGCTTTGACATCTTTCAGCTCGACGGAACGGCCTACCCCGGCAATAGCGGAGGGCCCTTGTTCGACCCTGATAGCGCCGATGTCCTCGGCGTGGTCAATATGGTGTTTATCAAGGGTACTCGGGAGTCCGCTTTGACGCATCCTTCAGGGATTACTTACGCCATTCCGGCGAAGCATGTGGTCCAGCTGTTACAGGGAAGATAGCTTCTTTTTCATTCGGTCGCTCATGGGCTTACTTCGCCCCATCGCGTAAAAATTGGGTTGCATTGTCAAGATCCTCGTGAGTGGACCCTTCCTTCAAAACGCTGACCAACTTACGCCAGGGAAGATCGGCAGTCTCCAGATGAAAACCATAGAAGCCTTGTTCACCTTCAAACTTCCCTCTCATAATTCGAACTCTTAGATTTGAGGTCTCATTCTTTCCGAGCCGAATGCAGGCTTGCCCCCAGATACCCTCTGGCAATGGAACTTTGGACCTAGCCAGAAAGCCATCATCGGATAACTCCACCACCTTCAAGGAATAAGACTTGGCGTTGGGGGATTCGCCAACCACAAAACTACCGGGGCACTTCAATGAATAGCGCTGATGTTTCCTCTGCCGAATTCGAAAGTCAGTTTCAGAAAATATGGTCGGTAAATGCGCTTTGTATTGCGGCAGGTTATAGATGGAGTGCAATAAGCCCCGGTCACGGTCATCCAGCGAATCAAAGGTATTGGTCCGCTTGTTGAAAAAATAGTCAAGCAAGTCCGGCGTCATAACCGGATCATTGGTGGTGAAGTAGCGGCGACCGGGCATCACGATATTGCGCAACTGAGAGCGCACAAAATAGTGGTATAAGTTTTTTCGGCGCGATTTGTTGCGATAGGCATCTCTCAGCAAGCCCGGGGCGTGGTGTAAGTCGACACTTGCCCCAACGGCTGGCGCGCCGTTGACGAAGTCATAGTTGTCAACGGTTTCCTGCTTCAGACGTTCAAAAAACAGAAGGGATTCGTACATCTCTATTCGGTCTGGGTTAACCGCAATTACCAGGTGTCTGGTATCAAAGAACGTAGAGCAGTAGTCATACATGAACTTCATCAACGGGAAAAGAATCATGCCCCCGGTGTTTCTAAACTTGGGGTGAACCGCCAGCGCCGACACCTCAGCGAGCCGGCCCTTCTTCTCTCGGACTTCTTGCAAGTTGAAGACAGACTGCAATGGGAACCCAAAGACACTTTCACGTATCAAAGACAGGGTGCCAACCACCTCTCCGTCATATAAGGCGCAAAGCGTGGTGGTTGTCGGCAAGGCGTGGTAAATGGTGACGCGCATGCCCGACGGGTGTGGCGCCATGAAGCCGCTGCCAACATAGGCGTCATGCAACAGTCTGAAGCAAGCCTCCAGCTCCTCCTTGGTCTGGGCAATTTTGAGCACCAGGCGTTTGTCTGGGTTAGGGTCGCAATCAACGAAAGACCGGTAAATGGCAAAACGAAAGCGCCGGGGAAAATACGAGAAAAGCTTGCGCAACGCCTGCCGCAGAAAACGTTTAACAGGTGATGTTCTCGATTGGGTCATGTGGCCAGAAATCGAGTGGCGTACTCAAGATCATCGTAGGTGGTGCCCTGGCTCATGGCGTTGACAAACTTTCGCCACGGCAGGTCAGGCTCGGCCAGCTTGAAACCGTAAACGCCTCCCGTTCCCTCTTCGCTGCCGCGAACGACCATCACCTTGAGCGCCGACAACTCGGTCTTGCCGAGCTGAATACTGGCATCACACCATGTATCCACCGGAAGCGGCATGGCAGACACTGCCTTGAAGCCGAATTCCGATAATTCAGTCACCACGACGTCATAGGACTCCTGAATGATGGACGACTGAACGGTTAGCGTTCCAGGGCATTTCACAGAGTAGCGGGTGTGCTGTCTCAGCATCTCCTGATCGGTCATTGCCACAGGAACCGGGGGCAAGACATGTTGATACGGCTTGAGCTCGTAAATTGCGTGCAGCAGCGATTTTCGGCGGGTATCCAAATCCCTGAAAACCTGGGTCCGTTGATTAAAAAAATAGTCCAGCAGGTCCGGTGTCATGACTGGGTCATTGGTGGTGAAGTAACGTCGACTGGGCACCTGGATATTAGGCAGAACCGTCTTGACGAAATAATTATGCAAATTCTTGTTGAATCTCTTCTTGCCGTAGGTTTTTTCAAAAACCTCTGGCGCTTTGTACAAGTCCAACGACGCGCCCACCGCTGGCGCTCCATTTGCAAAATCGTAGTTATCCACCGTGTTTTCCTTCAATCGCTGAAAGAAAAGCAATGACTCATACATCTCAATGCGGTTGGGGTTCACGGCAATCAACAAGTGGCGGGTGTCAAAGAAGGTCGTGCAGTAGTCATACATGAACTTCATTAACGGAAAGAGAATCGCGCCACCCGTCTTCCTGAATTTGGGATGCACCGCCAATGCAGAGACCTCGGCCAGATTTCCGTGCAGCTGGCGCACAGGCGTCAGGTCAAAAATAGTCTGTAGCGGGAACCCAAACAAGCTTTCCCGTATCAGTGACAGAGTGCCCACCACTTCACCGTCAAACTTGGCGCACAAAGTCGTGGTCGTCGGCAGGGCATGGTAAATCGTCACCCGCATTCCAGAGGGGTCGGGGCGCATAAAGCCACTGCTGACATAGGCATCGTGCAGCAGCTTGAAGCAGGCCTCAAGCTCCTCTTTTGTTTCTGCAATTTTCAGGACCAGTCGCGGGTCAGGATTGGGATTGCAGTCAACAAAGGAACGGTAGATGGCAAACCGCGCATCACGGGGCAGAAACGAGAATAGCTGTCGAAGACTTTGGCGAAGCGATTTTCTGGCTTCTGAATTTTTCATCTATCAGTCTCCTCCCAATCAGAACTTCGGCAGGCTCAGTTTGAGCCATGCGACTTGAACGCTGAGAGGATCGTCGTTCAGACAAGCCCATAACCGACCTTGGCTACTCTCAAGTACGCACCTCTCAATGATAATTTCTCAAACATCAGGTCGGAGACGGTCAGCGAGCATTCTCTGACATAAAGACCCCTTTGTCATCCCTAGTGAATACGCTATCTATTTGCATCCAACCGCACGAGTGAGCGGCCTGATCTTTGGATTGATTTCATCTGTAATACTCTTTTATCACTTTTCGCACGCTCGCCATTCGCAATGTGTAATTCACTGTACGGCGGCGTTTCACTGTGTTGAGTTCGAATTTTGATCTGTTTGGCGAGCGACGGTGTAGCTAAGTTGGCGTTTCAATACAACTTTGCGTTACCCCGAAAACCTTGCCGTTGCCAGCGCGTCAAGCGATCGCTCACGCCGATCACTGAAAAGACTAGTCGGCGCTATTGGCGGCGGATATCCGGCGTGGACCGGTCCACAAACCTGGGATGCCATTTCGCAGACTGTCTTTTTGATAGAACTGTTCGCGCTTGAGCGGGCCAAACCTGGCCGCCAGCCGAATCACGATCCATTGATTCAAAGCTTGAGCAGAGGGGCTAGATACGTTTCCGCCTGTTACACCAAGCGCCTCGCCGAAAGGTCGGCAACCCCGCTTCACCTTAACCAAACAGACTCCGCGGATACCGAGACGATTCTGATGAGCGGTGGGCGTCAAAGGGCTACGCGCCCAGCGGTGGGCAAGCGCTTAAAAATGAGGCGCCGGCGGCGTCCTTGGCCGAAAGCGCGGGTGGGGCGTCCATGGCAGGCCAGTCAATGGCCAGCGTGGGGTCGTTCCAGGCAATGCAGCGCTCATGCGCCGGGGCGTAATAGTCGGTGGTTTTGTACAAAAACTCGGCCGTGTCAGACAACACCACAAACCCGTGCGCCAAGCCGGGCGGCACCCACAGCTGGCGGTTGTTGGCGGCCGACAAAATCTCGCCCACCCACTGGCCAAACGTGGGTGACTCCGGGCGAATGTCCACCGCCACGTCAAACACCTCGCCCGCCACCACGCGCACCAGTTTTCCTTGAGGCTGCTGCACCTGGTAGTGCAGGCCCCGCAGCACGCCCTTGGCGGACTTGGAGTGGTTGTCTTGCAAAAAACTCAAGTTCAGGCCCGTGGCTTCGTTGAACGCCTTCTGGTTGAAGCTCTCATAAAAGAAGCCGCGTGCGTCGCCAAACACCTTGGGCTCAATCAGCAGCACATCTGCAATTTTGCAAGCCGTGACCTTCATCAGTACACCTTCTCTTTGAGCAAACGCAGCAAATACTGGCCGTAACCAGACTTCACCAGCGGCTGCGCCAGATTTTCCAGCTGCGCGTCGTCAATCCAGCCATGGCGCCACACCACCTCTTCAGGGGCGGCTACTTTCAGGCCCTGGCGGTTTTCAATGGTGTAGATGAACTGGCTCGCCTCCATCATCGACTCGTGCGTGCCCGTGTCCAGCCACGCGTAGCCGCGCCCCATGGTCTGCACGTCCAGCGTGCCTTGCTCCAGGTACAGGCGGTTCAGGTCGGTGATCTCCAGCTCGCCACGGGCTGAGGGCTTCACCTGCTTGGCCATTTCCACCACGTTGCTGTCGTAAAAGTACAAACCTGTGACGGCATAGCGCGACTTCGGCTTGGCGGGCTTTTCTTCCAGGCTGATGGCACGGCCAGCGTCGTCAAACTCCACCACGCCGTAGCGCTCGGGGTCTTGCACCGCGTAGGCAAACACCGTGGCGCCGTGGGTTTGCTGGTTGGCTTTTTTCAACAAGCCGGCAAAGTCGTGGCCGTAAAAAATGTTGTCGCCCAGCACCAGTGCGCTCGGCGCCCCGTTCAGAAACTTCTCGCCAATCAAAAACGCCTGCGCCAAGCCATCGGGGGAGGGCTGCACGGCGTAGGTGATCTGAATGCCCCACTGGCTGCCGTCGCCCAGCAGCTGCTCAAAACGCGGCGTGTCTTGCGGGGTTGAGATCACCAGCACCTCGCGAATTCCCGCCAGCAGCAGCGCCGTCAGCGGGTAATAAATCATGGGCTTGTCGTAAATGGGCAGCAACTGCTTGCTCACCACCTGCGTCACCGGGTACAGCCGAGTGCCTGAGCCGCCCGCCAAAATAATGCCTTTGCGCGCAGGCGCAGAGCCCGCGTGGGTGAACGTGGTTGTGGTCATGGTGCGGTACTCCCTTTGATTTCAGTCAACATGCGCGCCACCCCTTGCTGCCAAGGCGGCAGCACCAGGTTGAACGCGGTTTGCAGGCGGCTGGTGTCCAGCCGTGAGTTCAGCGGCCGTTGCGCCGGCGTGGGGTAATTGGCAGTGGAGGTGGGCGCCACTTGCTCGGGGCCGGCTTTCAAGGGCCAGCCCAGCGCTTGGGCTTGGGCCAGCACATAACGCGCGTAGCCACACCAGGTGGTCTCGCCGGCGGCCACGCAGTGGTACAGGCCGGCCAACTCGGGGCGCAGCATGGCGGCGCGCAAGGTGTGGGTGGTCACGTCAGCCAGCAGTTCGGCCGAGGTGGGCGCACCAAACTGGTCGTCAATCACAGTCAGTGCGTCGCGCTCGCCGGCCAGGCGCAGCATGGTCTTGGCAAAGTTGCCGCCGCGTGCCGCGTACACCCAGCTGGTGCGAAAAATCAGGTGCTTCGGGGTGCTGGCCACCCGCTGCTCGCCCTCCAGCTTGGTGCGGCCATACACGCTCAAGGGCCCGGTGGCGTCTGATTCGCGCCAGGGCGCCGTGTCACTGCCGTCAAACACATAGTCGGTGGAGTAGTGCACCAGCCAGGCGCCCAGCGCCTTGGCCTGCTCGGCCAGCACGCCGGGGGCCAGCGCATTCAGGGTGCGGGCGAACTCGGGTTCGCTCTCGGCCTTGTCCACGGCGGTGTGGGCGGCGGCGTTCACAATCACGTCGGGCTTCACCCGTTGCACCGTCTCGGCCAAGCCGGCCAGGTTGCTGAAGTCACCACACAGGCCGTCGGGGTTGTGGGCGGGGTCAAAGTCCACCGCCACCACCTCGCCCAGCACGCTCAAACTGCGTTGCAGCTCCCAGCCCACTTGCCCGCCGCGTCCGAAAAGCAGAATTTTCATGCCGATTCCTTGGCGCCGTATTGCTTGCTTACCCAGTCGCGGTAGCCGCCGCTTTGCACGTTGGCCACCCAGTCCGGGTTGTCCAGGTACCACTGCACGGTTTTGCGAATGCCGGTTTCAAAGGTCTCAGCGGGCTTCCAGCCCAGTTGCTGCTCAATCTTGCGCGCGTCAATTGCGTAGCGGCGGTCGTGGCCGGGGCGGTCGGTCACGTAGGTGATTTGCTCTTTGTAAGCCTTGCCGTCAGCGCGGGGCTTGAGTTCGTCCAGCAGGGCGCACACGGTGTGCACGATGTCCAGGTTGGGCTTCTCGTTCCAGCCGCCCACGTTGTAGACCTCGCCCAGTTGGCCGGCTTCCAGCACGCGGCGAATGGCGCTGCAGTGGTCGGTCACATACAACCAGTCGCGAATCTGCTGGCCATCGCCATACACCGGCAGCGGCTTGCCCGCTTGGGCATTCACAATCATCAGCGGAATCAGCTTCTCTGGAAAGTGAAACGGCCCGTAGTTGTTGCTGCAATTGGTGGTCAGCACCGGCAGGCCATAGGTGTGGTGGTAGGCGCGCACCAGGTGGTCGCTGGCCGCCTTGGAGGCTGAATACGGGCTGTTGGGCTCGTAGCGGTGCGTCTCGGTAAACGCATCGTCCGTCTTGGCCAGCGAGCCATACACCTCGTCGGTGGACACATGCAGCAATCTAAAAGCCACCTTGGCCGCCTCTGGCAGCGTGCCCCAGTACGCACGCACGGCTTCCAGCAAATTGAAGGTGCCCACAATATTGGTTTGGATGAACTCGCCCGGCCCGTGAATCGAGCGGTCCACATGCGACTCGGCGGCAAAGTTCACCACCGCGCGGGGCTGGTGCTGTGTCAGCAGTTGGGCCACCAGCGCCGCGTCGCCAAAGTCGCCTTGCACAAACACATGTCGCGCATCGCCTTGCAGCGAAGCCAGGTTTTGCAAGTTGCCCGCGTAGGTCAGTTTGTCCAGGTTGATGACCGTCTCGTCGCTGCTACGCAGCCAGTCCAGAACAAAGTTGCTGCCAATAAAACCGGCGCCGCCGGTCACCAAAATCGTCATTGTTGAACCTCCCTGAACAAAAAATACCTGACCATTGTCGCAGTGTCAACGTCCTAAAACAGCCTTTAGTCCATTCGGACTGCGGGGCCGAGCCAGCGCAAGTCTGGCTGGGTGGGCGGTCATGCCTGCTTTGGGTCAAACCCCCAAAAGCGAAAAGGGAGTCGAAGCTCCCTTGGGGTCAGACGCACGCCTTGTGGCAATCAGGCTGCTTTGTGTTTGCGGCGCAGGGCGATAGAGCCCATCAGGCCCAGGCCGGTGCGCGCGGCATGACCCAGATGGCCAAAGACTCTGGTTTGGGTTGCCAAAGCCTCTACAAAGCGTTGGCCTCTCGCTGCAAAGCCCCGTTATGAAACGGTGATGAAAGTCGTGCGGGCGCTGGGTGTGAACCTCCATGCAGAAATGCGTCCAAACTAACGGCGCACCTCTTTATGCAAAAGTTACAAGCCTTTTAAGCCTCTAGCGCCAGTGCAGTCTGCGTAAGTTGCTCCTGAAAATGCAGCAATTCAATGAGGGCGCCGTGCCATTCAGCGGCCCCCATTCCCTGCAACCCAACCCATCCACCCAAGCCGCCAGCCATCACCCCCGTGCATCGCCCCAGCGCAGTCGGGCGTTGTCGTCGCCCCGGTAAAGGGTCTCGCCGTGGCGGTCTACGCAGTAGGCGGGCGACACAATCATTTCAACAAAGGGCTGGTCGGCGGCAATGCGGGTGTATTCAAACAACACACTTCGCACCACCTTGGCCCCGGCGCGCAGGTGGCTGCCGTGGCCAATCCAGGCCGGGCCGGTAATGCTCACCCCCGGCTCAATGCGCACACTGGAGCCAATGTAAACCGGCCCCGTGATCGACACCTCGTCCCACGGAATGGAGGTGTTCAGCCCCACCCATACACCCGGCCTAACCTCAGTGCCCGGCATGTTCACCTCGGCCACCTCGCCGCGCAGCACCCGCTGCAACACCGTCCAGTAGTCGCTCACCCGGCCAATGTCGATCCAGTTAAAAAACCGGTTCTGGGCAAAAAATGGCTTTCTGTCGGCCACCAGCTGGGGAAACAACTGCGAGCCAATGTCATACACCTGGCCCGGTGGCACCAGCTCAAGCACCTCCGGCTGAAAGATGTAAATGCCCGTGCTGGCCAGCGTGGACTTGGCCTCGGCCGGTGTCGGCTTTTCCTGAAACGACACAATGCGCCCGCCCGGCTCGGTGACCACAATGCCGTAAGACTCCACCTCAGACAGCGGCACATCCAGCGCCACCACACTGGCGATCGCACCCTTGGTCTTGTGCTCATGCAGGGCCGCACCAATGTCCATGTCAATCAAGGCGTCGCCACACAGCACCAGCGTGGTCTGATCAAAAAAGCCGCTGAAGTCTTGAATACGCCGCATGCCACCGGCCGAACCCATGGGGCGGGGCACGATGTCGCCGTGGTCAAGCACACCCTCATACGAGTAGCCAATCTCCACGCCCCAGCGGCTGCCGTCGCCAAAATAGCGCTCAATCATCTGGTGGTGGTAGGCCACGTTCACCATGATCTGCTTTATTCCGTGGCGCGCCAGATGCTCAATCTGGTATTCCATCAGCGGCTTGCCCAGAATGGGCACCATGGGTTTGGGTAAATCCTTGGTCAAAGGCCGAACCCGTGTGCCTTGCCCCGCCGCCAAAATCATGCCTTTTGCCATGAGAAAACCCTCCAGGATATTTGTATGTGTTTTAGGCCGCCATCGCCCGTCTTACCTGCGGGATCAGCTATTGATTAAATAGCAATTCCAAAGCTGCCAAACCTTGAGCCCACCCCACCCACGATATGGGAGGTCGTAAATAAGGTCAACGTGCCCAATGAGATGCCGCTCAACGAACCCGAGACTGGCGTGATGTCCGTCGTCGCGGCTTGCGCGCCTGTGGCAAATGTCGTCAATGCAGTGACAGCTGCAAGTGCGAAGGTTTTGAATTTCATGATTTCCCCCTGTGAATGGTTTCTGACCAAGTTTGGGGTCATACTAATTTCAGGGTAAACCCGTGTCTATAGTCCGTTTGGACTAACTGCGACCGGGTGGGTTGGGGGCTGGCTGGTGCGAATGACCGGTGTTGGCGCTGACCACGGCGCCGGTGGGCGCCGTGTGTACTTAGCCGCCTGCGTCGACGCTGAAGGTGGCGTGCTGGTCTTGCCCGAGAACCGCCACTAGCTGTGGCAGCGCAAGTTGCAACGCAGCTTTTAACGTATGCGGTGGGTTGATGATGAACATGCCGCTGGCGGGGAGGCCGGGGCGTTTGACGTCGCCAGCTTCATCGGACAAGAGTTTGCTGTTTTTGACGGTCAGTGTGGCGTTCAACCAACTCCGGCCAGCTTTTGTGGCCAGTGTTTTGAGTTTGCGGGGTACATCATGCGCTTCAGGGCGGGGGATGATGGGGTACCAGACGGCGTAGGTGCCGGTGGCAAAACGTGTCAATGAGTCGGCAACCATGGCGACCACGCGCAGGTAGTCGTTTTTAATTTCGTAACTGGGGTCGCAAAACACCAGCGCGCGCCGAGCAGGCGGCGGCAAAAACTTCTTGATGCCTTCAAAACCATCTTCCCGCAATACAGCCACCTGGCGGCCGGCCTCAAGCTGGGCTATGTTGGCCGCCAGTGTTTTGATGTCGGTGGGGTGAATCTCAAACAGCTTGAGTTTGTCGCGATCACCCAGCAGGCGCTGAATAATGAACGGCGAGCCGGGGTAGACCTTGTGGCTGCCTTTGTTGTTGAAGCTGGCCACCATTTCAAGATAGGCCTTGAGCGCGGGTGCCAGGTCATCCAGCGTGGGCTTGGCGGGTGTTTTGACTTTGCCGGCGGCAGAGCCTTTGGTGGCTGGGGCTTCAGTGCTTGTGGCGGGGGTTCCGTTTTCAAGCTCCTTGACAAGGCGCATGAATCCATTGGCGGCCTCTCCGCTGGTTTCAGCGTAGTCGCCGTCCAGTCGGTAAAGGCCGGCACCGGCGTGGGTGTCAAAAACGGTGAGGGCGGTGTCCTTTTGCAGCAGGTGCTGCAGCATGGCCACCAGCACGGTGTGTTTGAGGACGTCGGCATGATTGCCGGCATGAAAGGCGTGTCGATAACTGAACATGCCGAATTTTAACCGGCGGCCGACAAACTTTGTATAATCTTGGGCTTCGTAGCGATTTTGTAGCTCCGCGACGAGGGCTCCCTTCCGGCTTTACGGCCAGAAGACGGGTAAACCTACCTAAGAGATTCCCATCAGAGGAACGCCGACCGTAGAAAAGAGCAGCAAGGAAGCCAACCCCTTAGGTTGGACAAACCCTCTTTTATTGAGAAACTCATGACAAAAACTTTCAGCGCAAAACCCGCTGAGGTCGTGCACGAGTGGTTTGTGATTGACGCGACCGATAAGGTCCTCGGACGAGTAGCCAGCGAAGTTGCTCTCCGTTTGCGCGGCAAACACAAGGCCATTTACACGCCTCACGTTGACACTGGTGACTTCATCATTGTCGTAAACACAGATCGCCTGCGCGTGACCGGTGCCAAGCCGATCGACAAGGTGTATTACAGCCACTCCGGCTACCCAGGTGGCATTTCTGCCATCAACTTCCGTGACATGCAAGCCAAATTCCCCGGCCGCGCTTTGGAAAAAGCCGTCAAGGGTATGTTGCCTAAAGGCCCATTGGGCTACGCCATGATCAAGAAGCTCAAGGTCTACGGTGGTGCAGAGCATCCCCATACCGCCCAGCAGCCCAAAGTATTGGAAATTGCCGGCATTTCTGCCGATGCCATTAAGAGGGAGTCTGCCAAATGATCGGTGATTGGAACAATGGTACCGGCCGTCGCAAATCCAGCGTCGCCCGAGTTTTCCTGAAAAAGGGCTCCGGCCAGATCGTCGTGAATGGCAAAGACATCGAAAAGTTTTTCGGTCGTGCTACTTCTATCATGATCTGCAAACAGCCTCTGCTGCTGACTAACCACGCTGAAACGTTTGACATCATGGTCAACGTGGCTGGCGGCGGTGAGTCTGGTCAAGCTGGTGCAGTGCGCCACGGTATCACCCGCGCTTTGATCGACTACGACGCAACACTCAAGTCTGAGCTGAGCAAAGCAGGTTTCGTGACTCGCGATGCCCGTGAAGTTGAGCGTAAGAAAGTCGGCTTCCACGGCGCTCGTCGTCGTAAGCAGTTCAGCAAGCGCTAAGTTTCACGACTCTTCGCTCGCTCTACGCGACAAAGCAGCCGCCAGAATGCAGATTCTGGCGGCTGTTTGCATTCAGGACGTTAGACTCCCCCCTCCATGCGACTTCGACTCCTTATTCGACGACTGACAGTTAGCGCCCCCCGTGTGTCGGTGCGCAGTGCGCTGCCCTGGCCGTTTCGCTGGATTGTGCTGGCGACGGTGTTTGGTTTTTGCGCCGCCATTGCCTTGTGGGCGTTTGAGTTCGGTAAAGACATTGCCGGGCTGGATCACAACACCAAAGCGGAGTTGAAAGAAACCAGGGCCGAACTGGTGACCTTGCGCGAGGAGATGGCGCAATTGAAAGCGATGCAAGATCAGGCGCAATCGGTGGCCAATACCGCAGATACCCTGTTGTTGGCTGAAAAAGCATCGTTTGAGAAGCTGGCTGTGCTGAACAAGCAACTGGAAGCGACCAATCGCAGCTTGCGCGATGACCTGGGTTTTTTCGAGCAGTTGATTCCAGCCGTGGGTGGTGATAGTCTGGCCATCCGCAGTTTGCAGGCCGAGCGTTTGAATGACGCGGAGTTGAAGTGGCAGGTGCTGCTGGTTCAAGCGGTTCGCAATCCACCGGAATTTGACGGTCAGCTGGCGCTGAGTTTTGCAGGGTTTCAAAATGGCAAACCATGGATGGCGACCTTGCCGACAGGGAGTCAAGCCATCAAATTCAAGCAGTACGGCCGCATTGAGGGCATTTTTGAGTTGCCTGCGCAGGTCGTCGTCAAAAGCGTGACGGCCAAGGTCATGGTTGGTGCGGTGGTCAAGGTGGTTCAATCGGTCAAGCTTTGACCCGGTTCGTGGAAATTAACATTGAGGATGTCGACGTGTTCAACAAGCAAAAACAACCTGCCATCAAATGCCTGATTGGCGAAACCAGCCGGATTGATGGCAATCTGTCGTTTTCGGATGGCTTGAGAGTCGATGGTACGGTGGTGGGCAATGTGAGTGCTGGCAAGGGCTTGTCGAGCATGTTGGTGATATCGGAGACCGCGACGGTCACCGGTGAATTGCATGCCGATCATGTGATCGTGAACGGAACGGTTCACGGCCCCGTTCATGCACGAGTGATGCTGGAGTTGCAGCCCAAAGCCCGCATTCATGGTGACGTGCATTACACGGTGCTGGAGATGCACCGTGGTGCCCTGGTGTCCGGGCAGTTGCGTCCCATCGTTGACGCCGGTGAAGCCAAGACCAAGGATGTAAAAAGCGAAACACTTGGAGAGGCGGACGAGGAAAAGCCCACACTCAAGTTAGCGGCAAATAACCATCGTCAGAATTCCTGACTGAATTGCTGTAGTATTCAAGTGATTCAATTTTTCGGAGTATTCCATGAGCGCCGTTGCAGAAAATTTATCCCCCGAAATGCCGAGCCCGATTCTGTTCACCGACAGCGCGGCGGCTAAAGTGGCTGACCTGATTGCCGAAGAAGGCAATCCCGATTTGAAGCTGCGTGTCTTCGTGCAGGGTGGCGGATGTTCCGGGTTTCAGTATGGTTTCACGTTTGATGAAATCACCAATGAAGACGACACAACCATGACCAAGCATGGTGTCTCCTTGCTAATCGACGCCATGAGCTACCAGTACCTGGTGGGCGCAGAGATTGACTACAAAGAAGATTTGCAGGGCGCGCAATTCGTGATCAAAAACCCGAATGCCCAATCTACCTGCGGTTGCGGTTCGAGCTTTACGACCTGACGGTTGTTTGCTTTCGCCCAGTCAAGCTGGGTAGATTGCACCAGAGATACGGGCGCCACGGGCGCCCGTTACTGTTTTAAGGCTGGTGGTTTGACGCAAGGCAGTCTTGCTGGCCAACCAGGCAAAAGCGGTGGCCTCCACTTGCTGGGGCGGCAGGCCATGAGACTCTGAGGAGTCGACCTCCACGTCGGGCAGCAGGGCCTGAATGCGGCGCATCAAATGGCCGTTGAAGGCACCGCCGCCACAAATAATCAGCTGCCGCGCGTCGTCGCCATACTGTTGGACACTGGTGGCGCAGGCCGTGGCCGTCAATTCAGTCAGTGTGGCTTGCACGTCCACGGGTGCCACTGAAGAAAATCCATCCAACCGCCAGTTCAGCCAGGTCGGGTTGAATAAATCCCGGCCAGTGCTTTTGGGGGCAGGTTGGGCGAAGTAGGGCTCTTCAAGCAGGCGGTTCAAAAGGCCGTCGTGAACGCGTCCAGCGGCAGCCCAGGCGCCATCGGCGTCATAAGCTTGTTCTCGGTGTTGCTGGCACCAGGCGTCCATCAAGGCATTGCCGGGTCCGCAGTCGAAGCCCTGCACGTCGTCGGCCATGTTGGGGCCGATCACGGTCAGGTTGGAAATACCGCCAATATTGAGTGCCGCGATGGTCTCACCCGGACGACCAAACACCGATTGATGAAACGCAGGCACCAACGGCGCACCTTGTCCGCCGGCGGCAATGTCGCGGCTGCGAAAGTCGGCGACCACATCAATGCCCGTCAATTCAGCGAGCAATGCGGGGTTGTTGAGTTGCAGGGTGTAGCCTGTGCCGTCATAGGCTTGAGGCTGGTGACGTACCGTTTGACCGTGGGCTCCGATGGCGGCGACTTGAGCCGCATTGAGGCCGGTCTTGTGCAGCAGTTGCGCCACGATATGAGCGTAGACGCGCACCAAAGCGTTGGCAGCCAGTGCGGACCGGTGAATCTCGTTGACGCCTGGTGTGTTGAGTGCCAGCAATTCGTCCGCAAGCGCTTGTGAAAGTGGTGCGTTGACGTGGGCGACGACTTTAAGTCGATCTCTTGAGAGATCGACCAAAACGCCGTCCACACCGTCCAGCGAGGTGCCGGACATCAGGCCAATAAACAGGTCGGACACGCCGATCTCGCTGTTTGGCGCTGGTCGGCTTACTGGATTCCTGCAGGCAGCAGGGAGTAGGCGGCGTTCAGAGCCACGCGATTTTCAGCGGCCAAGCGGCTAAACACTGGTTTGGCGCCGGCAGACAGGGGAATTGATTCACTCTGACGCGCAAGAATCAAGGGGTCTTTGGGAACGCCGTTGTCGCGAAATTCAAAGTGCAGGTGAGGCCCAGTGGCCCAGCCCGATGAACCGACTGCACCAATGTTCTGACCCTGGCTCACGCTCTGGCCTTTACGAACATTGATTTTGCTCATGTGCGCATACACCGTGGTTTTTTGCTTGCCATGGTTGATGAATACGACATTGCCGTAGCCATTTTGCACACCGGAAAATTCAACCACGCCATCACCCACACTGCGAATGGGGGTGCCGGTGCTGCCAGCGTAGTCAACACCTGTATGGGCTTTCCAGGTTTTCAAAATGGGATGGAAGCGCATTTTGAAGGCGCTGGTCATGCGGGTGAATTCAAGCGGGGAGGCCAGGAACGCCCGGGTCAGGCTTTGGCCGTCCAGTGTGTAGTAAGCGCCTTTGCCTGCTGAAAGGGTTTGACCATTTGATGCGGTTGCGTTTCGAGCGGGGTCCTGGAACCACATGGCCTGAAAAGTTTTGCCATTGTTCATGAACTCGGTACTGAGCACGCGACCGGTGCGCAGCGGCTCACCGTCGCCCTCGAGTGTTTCATAGACGATCGAGAAACGGTCGCCCTTGCGAAGCGCACGCTGGAAGTCAATGTCACCAGAAAAAATTTCAGCCACTTGAATGGCCACGGCGTCCGGAATGTTGGCGTTATCAGTGGCCGCAAACAGGGAGGACTCGATGGTGCCGCTGGCCAGTTTGCTGGACACAGTGAGGGGAGCCGTTTCGACGCGGGACTGAAAACCAGCGGGAGTTTTCTCAAGAACGAGGCGGTTGAAGTTGCCGCTTTCGTCGGAGGCCCAACGTGCGCTCAGCTTGAGCAGTGAGTTGTCTTCATTGGTTTCTGCAGTGACATTGCGGCCACTTCGGCCCAGCAAGGCGTCGCGGGCAGTGTTGTCCGCACGAATGAAGGCGGCTGCCGCCACGTCGGCAACACCCAGCCGTTTCAGCAAGGTGTCTGCCGTGTCGCTGGAGCGCGTCAGTTCAGAGCGAAACAGCGTCAGGGGTTGGATGGCCAACACATCAGGGGGCGTATACGCTACGCCAGCCTCGACGGAGTAAGCAATCTGCTGGACAGGAATGTTTGCCGCATCAGGTCCAAACGAGGCAACCGCATAAGCACCGCCGCCGCCAAGCAGCATGAAGGAGGCGATGAGGGCCGTGATTCGTTTGGGGTGTTGTTGGAGTGATTGAACGACAAAATTGGTCACAACTTTGCTAGCGGGGGTGAGTCCGTTTTTCAAGGTCAGTCTTTCAGGTCAAGGTGCGTGTGCGTGAAGCACAGCCAAAAAATGGGGGGTCGAGCCTTGGTCATTTAAAATCGAAGGCTAGAGCAGTCGGACATTATAACTTTGCCTCCCTTTCTCGCATCAAGTAAAACCCTTATGAATCAAGCGTTAACGCCCCCATTTCCTGTAACAAAACGTGTTGAAGAGGCCTTGGCAATCACCTTGCGCGGTTGTGATGAACTGATTCCGCAGGAAGATTGGGTGAAAAAGTTGGCTCGTTCCGAGGCCACTGGCGTGCCGCTGCGCATCAAGCTGGGCTTGGATCCGACGGCGCCTGATATCCACATTGGCCACACCGTGGTGCTCAACAAGATGCGCCAGTTGCAGGATTTGGGTCACACCGTGATCTTCCTGATCGGTGATTTCACTAGCCTGATTGGGGACCCGTCTGGGCGCAACAGCACGCGCCCGCCGCTGACGGCTGAGCAGATCAAGGTCAATGCCGAGACCTACTACCGCCAGGCCAGCATGGTGCTGGATCCGACCAAAACCGAGATCCGCTACAACAGCGAATGGTCCGACGCGCTGGGCGCGCGCGGCATGATTGAGTTGGCGTCGCGCTACACCGTGGCGCGCATGATGGAGCGCAACGATTTTCATGACCGGTTCAAATCCGGCACGCCCATCAGCGTGCACGAGTTTCTGTACCCGTTGATGCAGGGTTACGACAGCGTGGCGCTCAAGAGCGACCTGGAGTTGGGTGGCACGGACCAGAAATTCAACCTCTTGATGGGACGCCACTTGCAGGCCGAGTACGGGCAAGAGCCTCAGTGCATCTTGACCATGCCCTTGTTGGAAGGCCTGGACGGCGTTGAGAAAATGTCCAAGAGCAAGAACAATTACATCGGTATCTCCGAAGAACCCAACACCATGTTCGCCAAGGTGTTGAGCATCTCTGACGTGTTGATGTGGAAGTGGTTTACTTTGTTGAGCTTCAAGAGCGAGGCCGAGATTGCAGCCCTCAAGGCCGAGGTGGATTGTGGGCGCAACCCGAAAGACGCCAAAGTGGCGCTGGCCAAAGAAATTACGGCGCGTTTTCACAGTGCCGAGGCAGCCGATGCGGCTGAGCAAGACTTCATCAACCGCAGCAAAGGTGGCGTGCCTGATGAAATTCCGGAAGTCACCTTGCCACTGGGCGAGGGTGGTGCAGCGCTGGGCATTGGGGCACTGTTGAAGATGGCCGGTTTGGCGGCGTCAAGCGGCGAAGGCAACCGGCTGATTGACGGCGGTGGTGTACGCGTGGACTCCAGCGTGGTCAGCGACAAGGCTCTGAAACTGGGCGCGGGAACCTATGTGATTCAGGTCGGAAAGCGCAAGTTCGCGCGAGTGACGGTGGGCTGAATGATCGATTCAATTCCCAAGCGGTTTCTGACGCCGCAGCGTCTGTTGTGGACCTCGGTGGTGGTGGCGATCATCACCATCACACTGAAAACGCTGGCCTGGGTCATTACCGACTCGGTGGGCTTGTTGTCCGATGCCATGGAGTCGCTGGTCAATCTAGCCAGTGCTATTTTTGCCTTGGCCATGGTGACCATTGCCAGCCGACCGGCTGATGAAGACCATCCGTATGGGCACCACAAAGCGGAGTATTTCTCTTCGGGTTTTGAAGGCATCCTGATCATCGCGGCCGCCATGGGCATCATTTGGGCGGCAGGCCATCGTCTGTTTGACCCGCAACCGATTCAGGAGGTGGGCTGGGGCTTGGCCCTGTCCGTGGTGAGTTCGGCCTTGAACGGTGGCTTGGCCTGGATCATGTTTGGTGCGGCCAAAACGCACCGCTCCATTGCTTTGGAGGCTGACGCCAAGCATTTGGTGACGGACGTATGGACTTCGGTGGGCGTGGTCATTGGCGTGGCCGCAGTGGCGATGACCGGCTGGCTGTGGTTGGATGCGTTGGTGGCGATTGGCGTGGCCCTGAACATTCTGAAAGAAGGGTTTCACCTGATCTGGCGCTCGTCGCAGGGCTTGATGGACGAGGCGGTGGAGCCCGAAGTTATGAGCCAGATTCAAGCCACTCTGGAAGAGTTTGACCACCATACGATTCGCTTTGACCATGTGACCACACGCCGCTCCGGTCAGCGGCGGTTTGTGGACATGCACATGCACATGCCGGCCAGCTGGACGCTGGGCCGGGCCGCCGCCGTGCGGGCCAGCGTGGAGCAGGCGCTCATGAGCGCTGTGCCCGGTTTGCGTGCCACCATTCAGTTGCTGCCTACCGACGTGGAAGCGCATTTTGATGACGTCAAGGACTTGATTTGATCGCCGTCTTGCAGCGCGTGAGCGAAGCCAGGGTGACTGTGGCGGGCGACACCGTGGGCGAAATTGGCGCCGGTTTGCTGGTGCTGGTGTGCGCTGAGCGGGGCGACACGGAGGTGGAGTGCGACAAGATGCTGAGCAAGCTTTTAAAGCTGCGCATCTTCAATGACGACGCCGGCAAGATGAACCACAGTGTGCAAAACATGGATGGGCGCGGCACGGTGGGTGACTTGTTGCTGGTCAGCCAATTCACGCTGGCCGCCGATGTGAGCGGCGGCAACCGCCCCGGTTTTACCGCGGCCGCCAAGCCGGACGAGGGGCGTCGCTTGTACGACCACTTGGTCGCGCAGGCCCGCTTGGTACATCCGGTGGTGCAAACCGGCCGGTACCAGACCGAGATGCGGGTGCAACTGGTGAACGATGGCCCGGTCACCATTCCGTTGCGCATTGCGCCAGCGGCTGGTTTGCTATTGAATAAGTAGCGGTCTGCGCTTGTTGGGCAGGCACTAGAGCCACATTTCATCAATAAGGGTTGTCAAACCCCAGGCGCGCCATGATGTCGGTCTCGCGCATTTCCATCACTTCGGCGTCTTCTTCCAAATCATGGTCCCAGCCTTGGGCATGCAGCGTGCCGTGCACGATCAGGTGGGCGTAGTGGGCTTCCAACGTTTTGCCTTGCTCCTTGGCTTCTTGCGCGACCACGGGGGCGCACAGCACCAAGTCAGCAGTGACCACGGGTTCCATCGTGTAGTCAAAGGTCAGCACGTTGGTGGCGTAGTCTTTCTGGCGGTAGTCGCGGTTTAGCGTCTGGCCTTCTTCGGCGCCCACAATGCGCACGGTGATCTCGGCCGTGGACTCAAGCGCGTGGCGAATCCAGCGGGTGACCTTGTGGCGGGACAGGGCGACGCGGTGCAGCGGTGCGTCCTCGAATTTGGCGAATTGCAGGGACAGGGTGAGTTCGTTTAGCATGGTTTTTTACGTCAAATAGGTCTCTAGCCCCCGTGCAATATGCGCAGAAAGCTATCGTTTTAATAGTGATGGTTGTCAGGTCATTTTCTTGACTGCGCGGGTGCGAGCGGCCTCACTTGGCCGAAGCGGGCTGTCGTCGTCGCGAGTCTGGTTGTTGGAGGCGCCGGGGGCGTCATAGGCGTCCACTATGCGGGCCACCAGCGGGTGGCGCACCACGTCGGCGCTGGTGAGGCGGCAAATGGCAATGTCTTCGACGCGCTTAAGCACGCGTTCGGCATCAATCAGGCCGCTGAACTGGGTTTTGGGCAGGTCAATCTGGCTTACGTCGCCGGTGACCACGGCTTTGGAGCCAAAACCAATGCGGGTCAAAAACATCTTCATCTGCTCAGGCGTCGTGTTTTGTGCCTCGTCCAGAATCACAAACGCGTTGTTCAGGGTGCGCCCGCGCATGAAGGCCAATGGCGCGATCTCGATGGTCTGGCGGTCAAACGCTTTTTGCACCTGGTCAAAGCCCATCAAGTCGTACAAGGCGTCGTAGAGCGGGCGCAGATAGGGGTCAATCTTCTGGTTCAAGTCACCGGGCAGAAAGCCCAGGCGCTCGCCCGCTTCAACGGCTGGGCGCGTCAGGATGATGCGTTGCACGGCGCTGCGTTGCAAAGCGTCCACGGCCATGGCCACCGCCAGATAGGTCTTGCCCGTGCCGGCCGGGCCAATCCCAAAAGTGATGTCATGGCCGGCAATGCGGTCCATGTAATTGGCCTGGTTGCGGGTGCGGGGTTTGAGGTCGGCGCGGCGGGTTTTCAGGCCGGGGCTGTCAGCGTCATGGCCGTCGCCGGCCAGCATCAGCTGCACCGTGGCGGGATCAATGGGGCGACCCGCCATTTCGTACAGCGCTTGTAGCATTTCCATGCCGCGTTTGATCGCTGCCTTGGTGCCCTCCACCTTGAATTGCTCGTGGCGGTGGGCGATCTTCACCTCCAGCGCGCTCTCAAGGGTGCGCAGATGCTCGTCCATGGGGCCACACAAATGGCCCAGGCGGGTGTTGTTCAGCGGGGAAAACAGGTGTCTGACGATCAAGTTGATAATTCCTGAAAAGGGTTCCCAATGATAGGTAAGAAATGATCGGCAAACTGACAGGCACGTTGTGCGACAAAAATCCACCCCAGGTGATGGTCGATTGCCATGGCGTGGGCTATGAGGTGCATGTGCCCATGAGCACGTTTTACAACCTGCCCGAACTGGGCGCCAAGGTGAGTTTGTTGACCCACTTTGTGGTGCGCGAGGACGCGCAAATCTTGTACGGGTTTGAGAATTCGCAGGAGCGCGAGGCGTTTCGCCAGCTCATCAAGATCACCGGTGTGGGGCCGCGCACGGCATTGTCCGTGCTGTCGGGCATGAGTGTGGCGGATTTGTCGCAGGCGGTGACGATGCAAGAGGGCGGTCGCCTGATCAAGGTGCCGGGCATCGGCAAGAAAACGGCGGAGCGTTTGTTGCTGGAGCTTAAAGGCAAGCTGGGGCCAGACATTGGCCTGTCCAGCACGCTGGCCAACGACGCACAGGGCGACATTTTGCAAGCCTTGCTGGCGCTGGGTTACAGCGACAAAGAAGCTGTGCTTGCGCTCAAAGCCCTGCCCAAAGATGTGGGCGTGAGTGACGGTATCAAACAGGCCTTGCGGGCGCTCTCCAAGGCGTAACGGAGCGCCGCGACTCACAGGGTCTGGCGCGTCGGGGCGGTTTATTTGACGGTGATCAGGGTCCACATACCCAAGGCGTAGTGGCCGGCAATATTGCAGTACAGCATGTAACGGCCTGGCTTCAGGGTCATCGTCAATGCGCCATTCTTACCGGGCTCCAATTCGGCGACCTCGCCAAGGTGACCCGCAGCATCTTCGTCGACCTTTTGAGTGGCCTTGTCGTAAGGTAGTGGCGTCGTCTCATCTTTGAGCGGTGCCAGAACCATTTCGTGGACCATGATTTTGGAGGCATTGGTCACTGCAAAGGTCACCTCACCCGCTGGCACCGTGCGCGGGGTGGCGGTGATGCCCATCGGCCCTTTTTGCTGTTGCCCCGCCTTCTGTCCCATCCCCATTCCCATCCCCATTCCAAACATCGGACCATCGGTCAGCATGTTCATCGACATGGCGCCTTTGTCCCAGAGAGACACCTTGATGACGGTGCCCTTGGCAAAGGCCTGTCCGGCGGTCAAAGAGAACGCTGTGAGGGCTGCCAGTGCCATCCAGTTTCTGCGAGCTAATTTCATGATGAGTTCCTATTTGTTGGCGTCAAATTTGACGTCAATTAATAGTGAACTCAAATGCCGCGCTCGTATTGACCCGCATCAAGGTTTGCTTACTGTGCGCTGCGTACCGCCCGCCCATTGGTTGGTTGCACAGGCCGGGCATTGTTGGGGAATAGCTGTGAAAAAAGTTTGATCTGCTCACGCGCGACGGGGGTGGGTTCCTTCAAGACCATCCACAACACGCCCTCGGTGCAGGGTGGTGTGGTGAGTGATCCCATGAATTGGTAGTAGCGTTGGTCGGTGGGCAGCAATTCGGTCAGGTTCACCATATCCACCGGCATGCGCACGCTGTCGCCCTTGTCCAGCGGCATATAGGTCCATACCTTGTTGATCAGTGTGTTGAGTTCGCCCGGGTCCAGCAAGACCGCCACCACGGCCAACTGACCCGCAGAACTTTGGTGCACCAGGTGCGCCACCATGGCCGAGCCACGAGAGTTCACTCGCTCCTCAGAGGGATGATGAAAGTGAAACTGCAAAAGCTTGAACTCGGTCCCGCGCACCGTCAGCCAGTTATCGCCTTGCACGTCAACCTGAATCGTGTGGCCGTTGTTGATCACGGTGCCGTTGCTGGGTTGGTAATGGAATTGCAGGGTTTCAGCCGGCCCTTTCAACGTTATGGCCTCATCAATGTTGATGGGGGATTGCCGGTCGCCAGCGCCACAGGTTCCAAAGTCAGGGTTAATTTTGGACCACGTTTGTGGCCCTGTTTCACCTGCATAGCTCCAATCTGCTTTGCCGCCGTGCATGGGTTCTTTGGAGTCCTTCGCCATAGGGGGCAGGGGACTACCGGTCAGCTCAGCCGCCTTGGCGCGGATGTATTTTCGGCTGGCTTTAGAGTCAACCGGGGTAGCCGCTTTTTGGTGGGGGGTATGTTCGACGTGCTCGCCGGACGCCGTGCCGCCGCCGTCTGGGCTGGCCATGGCCTCTCCATTCACGATCAGCGTCAAACGTTTCGTGGTTAGCGCACCGCCCTCTAACGCGGCGCGAACCTGGTCCCCCATGGCTTTGCCGACTGCCTTGCCTTCACCGCTTGCCAGGGCCGCTGTGGGCAGCGCCAGGCAAAGACTCAGTAGCAGGGTGGTGAGGAGAATGCTTTTGTGTGCGGCGGCGTGGCCAGTGCTTGAGGTCATGTGAGTCAGCTCCATTGGCGTGCGCAGTGTTCAGGGCGCCTGTGAAAAGATAAGGCGGTTTGGTGTTGATATCGGCAGAAAGCGGCAACTTCTTGAGGGCCGAGCCCTGCTGCACGCTATAGTCAACCTCCACTTTGACCCCCTAGCGCCGTGAGCATTCAAACCGACGATTTCGCCCCCGCCCCTGCCAAGCGCATGGTGTCCGCCATTCCTTCCTCGCCGAGCGAGGAGGCGATTGAACGGGCGCTGCGCCCCAAGCTTATGGCCGAGTACGTGGGACAAGCCAAGGTGCGTGAGCAGCTTGAGATCTTCATCAGCGCCGCCAAAATGCGCGATGAAGCGCTGGACCATGTGTTGCTGTTTGGCCCGCCTGGCTTGGGTAAGACAACGCTTTCTCACATCATCGCGCAGGAATTGGGTGTTAACTTGCGTCAAACCAGCGGGCCGGTGCTGGAAAAGCCAAAGGATTTGGCGGCCCTGTTGACCAACCTGGAAAAGAATGACGTTCTTTTCATCGACGAGATTCACCGCCTGAGTCCCGTGGTCGAGGAAATTTTGTACCCCGCGCTGGAGGACTACAAGATTGACATCATGATTGGCGAAGGGCCTGCCGCCCGCTCCATCAAGCTGGATTTACAGCCCTTCACCCTGGTGGGCGCCACCACCCGCGCCGGCATGTTGACCAATCCCTTGCGGGACCGTTTTGGCATCGTCGCGCGGCTGGAGTTCTACACGCCCGAAGAGTTGGCCTTGATCGTGCGTCGCAGTGCGGGCTTGCTCAAGGTGCCTACCGATGAAAAAGGCGGCTTTGAGATTGCTCGGCGTGCCCGTGGCACCCCGCGCATTGCCAACCGCCTGCTGCGCCGGGTGCGCGACTACGCCGACGTGAAGGGCGTGGGCGAGATCACGCTGGACATTGCCAACCGGGCGCTGGCCATGCTGGACGTGGACCCGCAGGGCTTCGACCTGATGGACCGCAAGCTGCTGGAGGCCGTGATTCACCGCTTTGATGGCGGCCCTGTGGGGCTGGACAATATTGCCGCCAGCATTGGGGAAGAGCGCGAAACCATTGAGGATGTGATTGAGCCCTACCTGATTCAGCAAGGTTATTTGCAGCGCACGCCGCGCGGGCGCATTGCCACTCTGGCCGCCTACCGGCACCTCGGCGTGACCCCGCCCAGCTCCGGGGTTGACCCGTTTGAGGTTTAGGGTGGCCGCATGGGTTGGATGTTGTAAGTTTGAGCGCTTGATTGCGACCAATGATTTTCAAGGAACACGATGGTACTGAACCACTACTTTCGTCTCCTAATGGGTGCACTAGGCTTGACGCTATGGACCCTGACCGCCAGCGCGCAAACGCCCAACCCAGCGCCCATCGTTTTGCAGGCCAGCACCCTGACGGGTGAGCGCTTTGATGTGGGAGCGCTCAAAGGCAAAGTGGTGATGCTGTTTTATTGGTCCACCGACTGTGCGGTTTGCCGATCGCACTTGCCGGAGCTGCGGGCCAATCTGGCGGGCTGGAAGGGGAAGCCCTTTGAGCTGGTGACCGTGAATGTCGACAAAGACATGGCCGGGTGGCGGGCCTACGAGAAGATCTTGGCGCAAACCCACTCGGTGCGCCCCACTGCTGTTTGGCAAGGGGACATCATGCGCACCAAATTGCCGGTAACCGTGGTCCTGGACGTACAGGGCCGCGAAGTCGCTCACCACGAGGGGCGCATTGCCCCTGAGGCGTGGGATGACGTCGCCGCCTTACTGCCCTGAGCCCGGGGAGGCCGCCCTGTGCCGCTTAAGGCGGCGTGGCCCCGCCATTGACCCTTCCTCTCTGAAAAATGATCATGCCGACCGCGATGAGTGCGACTGCAACGCCCAGATTCCGGGGACTGGCTTCCCCTAAAAAATGAATCGCCACGGTGCTGCCAACCACGGCGGCGATCGATCCAATCTGACTCAGGTAAACAGGTCCCGCCAACTGCTGAAGCACAAAATAGAGGCTGTACATCACGCTAAAGATGGAAATTTGAACGACGAGAAAGATCAACACCGACGGTGATGCGATCAGCTCGCTGAAGCTTCCCCGCGCCCACATCGCGGCAAACGGGGCCAACAAAAGGCCACCACTAAGCAGCATGACGGCGGCCAGGTAAGTCGGTGATGCGTCGCTGGGCCAGCGCAGGGTTCGGTAGATGTTGCCCAGGGAAATCACGATGGGCGAAAGCGTTGACAGTGCGATCCAGAACACAGGACTGTCCGCACTGGATGCCTTGGACACCGCGAGCACACATCCACCCAACAAGCCAAACGCGACGCCGAAGGCTTTTTGAGCGTTGAACCGGTCCATTTTGAGAAGCAGGGCCAGAACAGAGGTGATCAGAATCGGGAAAGCGAAAGTGAGCGACAGGAAACTTGCGCCCACATGCTCGACCGCCAAAAAGCCGATGGCGTTGGGCAGGGCAAAGAGTAATCCCGCCACCAACCCGTATTCGGCGACTCTCGCGTTCCAGGGAGTGGGGCGTTTTCTGAGGCGCTCGCCAAACAGCAAGATCGTTCCCGCCGTCAGCATGGACAGCACGAGTAGGGTCAGAGGTGCGGCGCCAGCCTTGACGGCCAGTTTGGCGACGACCAATGACAAACCCAACAAACTACCAACCAGCAACAAAAGGACCATCGGCAACAGACCCGAATGGGCGGTTGGAGTGGTGGTGATTGTTGGCCTATAGTGACTCATGGTTGTTCTCAAGTTGGTAATTAGCTTGATGAATTGTATCTTTGCATCAAGATAAATAGGTGAATTTATGGATCGTGCCGAGTTGGCCGTCGCACAGTGGGCGCGGGAAATGCCTGATTGGGAGCTCTTGCCCATGGAGGTTGTGGGGCGTTTGAGCGAGGCCTCACTGTTGATGACGCGCACGCGGTTGGAGCCGCTATTTGCCAAGTTTGAATTACAAAGTGGCGAGTTCGATGTCTTGGCGACCCTGCGCCGTTCGGGGCCGCCGTATGCGCTAACACCCACTCAGCTGTATGACGCCACCATGATTTCCTCCGGTGGCATGACCAATCGTCTGGATCGCCTGGAGCGGGCGGCCTTGATTGAGCGCCGGCCCAACCCCGACGACCGCCGAGGCGTATTGGTGGCGTTGACGGCGAAAGGGATTGAACTCATGGGGCGTGTCGTGCCTGCCCACCTGGAAAATGAGCGGGACGCGCTGACGGCCTTGACGCGTCAGGAGCAAAAAACATTGAACACCTTGTTGGCAAAGCTGATTGCGCACCTGAGTTGAATGGCATAACTTGAACGCCTCGACGGCTATTGAGCGGCCAAGGCGGGGGCAGGTCTGGCGTTGCGCACGATCAGGAACTGGGCAAGGTAGTAGGTAGACAAGACCCACAGCGAAGCCAGTGGCAAGGGCTGCATAAAGCGATTCACTGCAATCAGTGAATCACTCAGCATGAACACCATGGCGCCCACGGCAACCGCCCAGGCTTGCCCATCGCGCCATACCGTGGCACGGCCAATGGCTTGGGCCGCCATGAGGGCGATCACCGCCACATACACTGGCACCGCCACCTTTAGGCCAGGGTCGGTCAACCCGCCCCAGAGCCAGGCCAACATGGCAGCGCCCACGCCCAAGGTGGCCATCAGCGCTCGCCGACTGGGAAAACGCGGGCAGTTTTGAAAAAACAGGGCGATATAAAACCCGTGCGCCACAAGAAATGCCACCAACCCGGGAATGAAATAGGCGTCGCCCAGCATCAAAAGCACGTCACCCACCAATGACGCCACCAGTGCCCACACCAAAATAGTATCAAATTGGCCTCTGGTCCTTGTTTCTACTGTGCGAGACGCTATGAATGAGATAGCAAGCAGCAAGGCCAATGGTTTGAAGGCCGCGTGGATTTGAAGCAGGCCCAGTGCCCCGCTGGCCGTGGCCACAGCAGCCGCTTCGATCATCAGCATTTCCAGCCGGTCCATGCGGCCCTGAAGCACCGCGCCCAGCGCCCAAAACCCGCTGAGCAAGACCCCGCTCCAGATTGCGGTGACATGGAGGGGCGAACGCCCGGCCATCCATAGCACCACCAGTACCCCGGCCATCAGCCAGACAAATTGAAGGCCGGCAAACCACTGTGTCGCCGAGCGAACCGGCGGGGCGAAGGTTTGCACCTGCTGGATGTCGAAATCCGGCTTGGGAAAACGAGCTTCCACGTCGGCGGGGCGCCAACCCGGTGGTTTGAACCACACCCGCAGCTTGTCCCACCAGGAGCGGGTGTGCCACGCGTCCTTCATCAAGGCCCAATACACCTCGGCGTTGGCCCACAGCGGGTCCCAGCTGTTGAGCGCTCCCCGAGTGCCGTAAACACAGGGTGCGGCTTCTTCCTTGAACGTGCCAAACCAGCGGTCCCACAGCACCAAAATGCCGCCGTAGTTTTTGTCCAGGTACTCGTCGTTCACGGCATGGTGGACACGGTGGTTGCTGGGCGAGAAAAAGACGCGGTCAAACCAGCCCAGCTTGCCCACCTGCTCGGTGTGCACCCAAAACTGGTACAGCAAATCAACCAGCGCCACGATGCCAAACAGCAGCGGGGGCACACCGGCCACCGCCATGGGCACGTAAAACAACCAGCCCAGCAAAGCCCCGCTGCTGGTTTGCCGCAAGGCCGTGGACAGGTTGTAATGCTGGCTTTGGTGGTGCACCACATGAGCTGCCCACAAGACCGCGACACGGTGCCCGCCGCGGTGCAACCAGTAGTAGCAAAAGTCGTAAAACAGCAAAGCCAGCAATGCACCGTACCAGGTGGACCACAGGGGGGCATCGGGCGTCTCCCACAGGGCGTTGTACAGGTAGGTGTAGATGCCAATGGTGAATAGCTTGGTGAACAGGCCGCCCAACTGACTCAAAATGCCCACGCTGAGGCTGCTGATAGCGTCGCTCAAGCCGTAGGCGGGGCGGCCTGCCGTGCGGCTGCTGGGGCGGCGGCTGAGCCACCACTCGGCCAGCATCATGAGCAAAAAGATGGGGGTCGCTAAAACAATGGCTTGACTCATAGGGGGTGCATCTTCGCCGATGGGTGCGCCGGTTTACCTGCGGAATTACCCTCGCCTTCAATGTGGCACCTTCCGCCGGAGGTCGAATTCAAAACCGAACGGGCTCAGGACGCACAATAACGGGTTGTCACACACCTTGGGAGAAAACGCATGTCCACCGCACCTCACGCCCCGTCCTATTACGCGGCCTCGGCCAACCCGTCCGCTCCCCGTCCGCCGCTGCAAGCCAGCATTGAGGCTGATATCTGCATAGTCGGTGCGGGCTACACCGGGTTGAATGCGGGCATCTCCCTGGCCGAAGCGGGCTTCAAGGTCGTGGTGCTGGAGCAAAACCAGGTAGGCTGGGGCGCCTCTGGCCGCAATGGCGGCCAGGTGGTGCACAGCTATTCGCGTGACATTGATGTGATCGAGTCCAACCACGGCAAGGCCATTGCCGAGCCGCTGGGCCGCATGATGTTTGAAGGCGCCCAAATCCTTCGCGAGCGAATTGCCAAATACGACATTCAGTGCGATCTGAAGCAGGGCGGCGTCTACGCCGCCACGAGCACGGGCAAGATCCACGGCCTGAAAGAGCAAAAGGCCTTGTGGGAAAAGTGGGGCCACCAAAACCTGAGTCTGATCGAGGGCAAGGATGACATCCGCAAGCTGGTTAACTCTGATCGCTATGAAGCCCTGCTGGTGGACAGCACCGGTGGTCACTTTCACCCGCTTAACCTCGCGCTGGGCGAGGCCGCCGCTCTGGAGCAACTCGGTGGTGTGATTCACGAGCATTCCGGCGTCACCAAAATTGAGCGGGGCGCGCAAGCGGTGGTGCACACCGCCCAGGGTCAGGTCAGAGCCCGTTTTGTCATCGTGGCCTGCAACGCCTACATTGGCGACTTGGAGCCGTCGCTGGCCGCGAAGTCCATGCCATGCGGCACACAGGTGGTGGCCACCGAGCCGCTGGGCGCCCTCGCGGATGAAATCATTCCCTCGGACTACTGTGTGGAAGACAACAACTTCTTGCTGGATTACTTCCGTCTGTCGGCTGACAAGCGCTTGATTTTTGGGGGCGGTGTCGCCTACGGCGCACGTGACCCCGCTCACGTGGAGTCCATCATTCGCCCGAAAATGCTGCGCGCCTTTCCGCAATTGCAGGGCAAGAAAATCGAGTTTGGCTGGACCGGCAACTTCCTGCTGACCCTGTCACGCCTGCCCCAAATGGGCCGTCTGTCTGACAACATCTATTACTCACAAGGCTGCTCAGGCCACGGTGTGACCTTCACCCATTTGGCCGGGCGCTTGCTGGGAGAGGCCATTCGCGGCCAAGCCGAACGCTTTGACGCCTTTAGCCGCCTGCCGCACTACCCCTTCCCTGGTGGGCGCCACTTGCGGGTGCCCTTCACCGCCATGGGCGCGCTTTGGTACGCGATGCGAGACCGCTTGGGGGTTTGAGCCGGCACAGGCGCTACACGTCTCACTGACGTCAGTGCCTGCGACCGCTTAAAAGAAAACTATTGGGAGATCACCCCAGCAGCCCGGGGTTCAAGCGCCACAGAGAAAAAGTGAGTGCCGACGAGAAAGTCACCCAGGCCAGGTAGGGAAATAGCAAGACGGCTGAGAGTCGGCTGACGCGCCAGAATAGTGCGATGGTGGCCGCAATCAGAACCCAAAGCAGCAGAATCTCGGCCAAGGCCAAGCCACCTTGATGCCAGACAAAGAACAACCAGGTCCACAGCCCGTTCGCCACCAACTGGACAATAAATACCAGCAGCGCACTCTTGGCGCCCGCAAAGCCTCCTCTGCGCCAAACCATCCACGCAGAGATGCCCATGAATAGATACAGAACAGTCCACACCGGGCCAAACAACCAGCCCGGAGGTGCCCAGGCGGGTCGAACCAGTTCGCTAAAAAAGGCGCCAGCGCTGGCCGATGCCAACGCGCCGGCAGCAGCGGCGAAAGTCGCTAGCAGCCAGCCAAGCAGGCCCAGCGTTTGGTGGGTTTTTGAAAACGGAGAAGGATGCATTGGGCGGGGTCTCACTGGATGTTGACAGCGGGAGTGGATTCAATGTACACGTCGTTCAATCCTCCAGCGTGGGCTGGCAGCAGGGCAGCGCAGTGAAAAAGCGAGGCTCAAGTGAGCCGCCTCAACCCAAGCGGGCCACCTCAGGTGGTCGCCTCGTCCAACGATTCGCTGTCCAGATGGCGCTCGTCCGACCAGCCAACGATGGTCAGGGCGTCGGGGGTCCACAACAGGCGGTTGATTGTGGCGTTGCCCAGGTTCCAGCTGCGGGGGGCTTGCAGGGTTTGGCCGGTGGCGTTGCGGTAGAGCATGTCGAGCACGCCGCCGTGGGCAACCAAGACGATTTGCTCGCCAAGGTGCTCGGCGGCCAGCTCGGCCACGGTTTCAGTGACCCGTTGGTGAAACGTCACCAGCGACTCACCACCAGGCGGTGTCCAGTGCGGGTCGCGCTGGCGCCAGAGCAGGGCTTGGGCTGGAAAGTGTTCTTCAATTTGCGCATGGGTTTGCCCTTGCAACTCCCCAAAGTGGCGCTCCCGAAGGCCTGGGTGCGGCTGCAGCGAGTGGCCGGTAAGGGTGCCCAGCGCCTGGGCCGTGGCGTGGGCGCGTTGCAAGTCACTGGTGTAAATTGCGGCAAACGACTCATCGGCCAGCGCCTGCGCGGCGCGTTCGGCCTGCCAACGGCCCCGCTCATTCAGGGCGATGTCCATGTGGCCTTGCAGCCGGGTGTCGGCGTTCCAAGCGGTTTCACCGTGGCGAATGGCAATGAGGCGGGTGGCTTGCATGGTGGGGGTCAACGGGGAATCTCGATATTGATGCGACGGGGCCCGGCCGGGGGCAGTGGAAAGCCACGCAAGGCGGCGTCCAACAAGGCGGGCACAACGGCGTCGCTGTCCCGCCAAGGGCCATCGTGCGCGGCTTGGGTTTCGTAGACCACTTGGTGGGTGCTCAAGCTGCGGATCACCAGACTGACCCGGTGCCAGTAATAGGGCTGCTGCATCGGCATGCCAAAAAATGGCGCCCGTCCGCCAATACCGACACTGCCTGAGCGGCCACCCCAGCCCAAGCCCCACCCGAGTTGGAGGCCCGAGTAGGGCTCGTCGCCGGGTCCGTAGGGGGTGATTTTGAGACTGTAGCCGACTTGAACGGAGTACAGCGCGAGGCTGTCCTGCCGCTTCAGGCCGGCTTGGCCCAAGGCCTGCTGGGCCAGGTTCTCCAGCCAGTCCTGTTGTCGGGGGGTGGCTTGCTGGGATGGCAAGCGTTCAAATCGGTAATAGGCGCCTGTGGGAATCGCAGGCGGTGAGGCAAAGCTGGTCACATCGGCGTCGACCAGCCGCACGCTGGCGCAGCCGGTCAACAACCAAACCAGTGTGGTGACAAGAGCCAGTTTGCGCAGCATGAGGGTCTCCCGCAATAGGGTGATGAAAGGCAGGCTTAGAGCGACAAGACTTGCAGGCCGGGCAGGCTGGCCACGGGGAAATCTTCTTCGTCAAACACCTTGTCGCCGTCGGCATCTGGCACGCCGGTGACTTTGATGTCTTTGAAATTGTGAAGTTTCAGGTCCATCAAATGCGAGGGCACCACGTTTTGCAGCGCCGTGAACATGGTCTCGGTGCGGCCGGGGTATTGCTTTTCCCATTCGCGCAGCATGTTGCCAATCTGTTTGCGTTGCAGGTTTTCCTGACTGCCGCACAAGGTGCAGGGAATGATGGGGAACTCGCGGTGGGCGGCCCAGCGGATCAGGTCTTTCTCTGCCACGTTGGCCATGGGGCGGATCACGATGTGGCCACCGTCGTCGCTGACCAGTTTGGGCGGCATGCCTTTGAGCTTGCCGCCGAAAAACATGTTCAGGAAAAAGGTCTGAATGATGTCGTCGCGGTGGTGGCCCAGCGCAATTTTGGTGATCTTCAATTCATCGGCCACGCGGTACAAGATGCCCCGGCGCAAGCGGCTGCACAGGCTGCACATGGTCTTGCCTTCAGGAATCACCTTCTTCACGATGCTGTAGGTGTCCTGCGTTTCGATGTGATACGGCACGCCCAGCTGCTTCAGGTAGGCGGGCAAGATGTGGTCCGGGAAACCGGGCTGTTTCTGGTCCAGGTTGACGGCGATCAGCTCAAACTTGATGGGCGCGCGCTGCTGCATTTTGAGCAGGATGTCGAGCATGGCGTAGCTGTCTTTGCCACCCGACACACAGACCATCACGCGGTCGCCTTCCTCGATCATGTTGTAGTCCACGATGGCTTGGCCCACCTGACGGCAGAGCCGTTTTTCCAGCTTGTGTGTTTCGCGTTCAATCTTGACGCGGGCAGCAGGGTCTTGGTCCAAGGTGGCGACGTCGTCGTCTGTCCAGGTAGTAGTCATCTTGTTCTCTCCGGTCACCATTGACCTGTTTCCATACGAATGGCGACTTCACAGTCGTCAAAAATTTCAAGTTTGGCAATTTTCACCCGCACGCCCAACACGCCGGGCAGCTGCATCAGGCGGTTGGCGAGTTTGCCGATCAGTGTTTCGAGCAGGTTCACATGCTCCGCAGTGCACTCGTTGATGATGATTTGGCGCACTTTGCGGTAGTCCAGCACATGGCAGATATCGTCGTCATGGGGCAGCAAGGGCTGCGTGCCCAGGCTGAGTTCGGCGTCCACCTGAATCGGTTGCGGCGCGGTTTTTTCAAACTCCAGAATGCCCAGATTGGCGTCAAAGCGCAAACCGGTCAACGTGAGAGTCTGGTTGCCAAAGGTGGGGTTCATCGGTGCAGTTTCACTTCTAGGGGGCAAAGCAGAGAGAAGTCGCGGTCGAACTTCATCAGGTGCTGGCCACCATCGACCAGCAAGGTGGTGCCCGTGATGGACTGGTTGTCCATGGCGAATTTGACGGTGGCGGCCACGTCGGCAGAGGTGGACGAGCGCCCCAGCGGGGATAGCTTGTGGCGGGCTTCAAACTCCTCGTCGGTCAGTAGGTGGCTGGTCAGGGTCAGGCCCGGCGCCACACCGACCACGCGAATTTGCGGTGCCAATGCCATGGCCAGCACGGTATTGGCGGCTTCCAGCGCGACTTTGGAGAGGGTGTAGCTTAGAAAATCGGGGTTTTGGTTCCAGAGTTTCTGGTCCAGCAGGTTGACCACGACGCCACGAGCGTCGCCGCCACGCTCTTTGACGTGCTCGTATAAGGCCTGGGCCAGCAAAATGCCGGCGCCTGCGTTGCTGCGCATGTGTTTTTCCATGGCGGCAAAGCCAAAGGTGGCAGCAGTGTCCTGCTCGAAGGTGGAGGCACTGTTGACCACGGCATCAACCTGGCCAAACTCACGAATCACGCTGGGCAAGAGGTTGCGCACCGCCGTTTCGTTGGATAAATTGGCGCGAAAAGCGGCACTGGCGCCCGCTAGCTCTTTGCAATCAGCTACTGTTTTTGTAGCATCTTCTAGCGAGTCGCGGTAGTGCACGGCCACGCGCCAGCCATCTTTGGCCAGCGCCAAGGCGATTTCACGCCCCAGTCGCTTGGCGGCGCCGGTGACTAAAACCGTGCGGGAGGGAATAGTGAGGGACATTCGGGGACAATTCAGAGTGTGATGACAACTTCTTCTATTTTAACGAGCACCCTTGCCGAGCACATTCAACAGTCGCTGGTGGACCACCAGGGTTGGATGGGTTTTGATGAATTCATGGCGCAGGCGCTTTACACGCCTGGCCTGGGTTACTACACCAATGACAGCATCAAATTTGGCGCGCTGCCCTACAGCGTGGAGGGTGGCGAGCGGGTAGCGGGCAGTGATTTTGTGACCGCGCCTGAGATGTCGCCCCTGTTCGGGCGCACCGTGGCGGCCCAAGTCGCGCAGGCCTTACAGGTCACGGGCACGCAAGAAGTTTGGGAATTTGGTGCCGGTTCGGGTGCGCTGGCCCTGCAGGTGCTGGATGAGTTGACCGAGTTGGGCGGACCTGTGCCACAGTACCGCATCGTTGACTTGTCGGGTACGCTGCGCGCGCGCCAGCAAGAAAAGTTGGCCAAATACGCCGAACGTGTGCAATGGGTCAACGCGTTGCCGGAGACCATTCAGGGTGTGGTTCTGGGCAACGAGGTGCTGGACGCCATGCCCGTGAAATTGCTGGCACGGGTGAAGGGCGTGTGGTTTGAGCGGGGCGTGACGATGGCGGATGGCGATACCCCCTCCTTTGCCTGGGAAGACCGCCCCACCGACCTGCGCCCGCCGCTGGAGATCGAGGGCGAGCACGATTACCTGACCGAGATTCATCCGCAAGGAGAGGCTTTTATTGCCACCATGGCCGACAAGCTTTCGGTGGGCGCCATCTTCTTGATTGACTATGGTTTTCCTGAGAGTGAGTACTACCACCCGCAGCGCCACATGGGCACGGTGATGTGCCACCTGGGGCACCGGGCCGACCCTGATCCGCTGGTTCTGGTGGGCATGAAAGACATCACCGCCCATGTGAATTTCACCGGCGTGGCGGTGGCAGCCCAAGACGCCGGTTTGGAGGTGCTGGGCTACACCTCGCAGGCGCGGTTCTTGATGAACAGTGGATTGATTCAGCACATGGAAGCCTCTGATTTGCCAACGCGCGTGCAAGCCCAGAAACTCATCATGGAGCACGAAATGGGCGAGTTGTTCAAGGTCATCGGACTGTGCAAAGGAGAACCGTGGGAGGCCATGGGCTTCTCGCAGGGCGACCGCACCCACCGGTTGTAGACCATGTTCCGCTGGCTTATCGTCATTTTTCTGGCCCTGTTGCTGATCAATAGCGTCACCCCCTGGTTTCGCAAGCTGGGCTTTGGTCGCTTGCCAGGTGATTTTCGATTCAAGGTGTTTGGGCGGGAGTTTTTTATTCCGCTCACCACCACCATTCTGCTCAGCCTTGTGGCGGGCGCCATCTCCAAAATCATCTGAACGGGCAGTGCTTGAAGCCGCCTGATGTGACTCAACCTGCGTTGTAGAAAGGTAACTCGCCAATGACCGACGCCCTGCACATTGTTTGTCCCTATTGCCACACCACCAACCGGGTGAGCCAGGCTGACTTGGCCAAAGCGCCAGACTGTGGAAGCTGCCACAAGGCCTTGTTCGTGGCGCACTCGCTGGCACTGAACGAAGCCAATTTCAACAAGCACATTGCGCGCAGCCAGATTCCGGTGTTGGTCGACTTCTGGGCGCCCTGGTGTGGCCCGTGCCGCCAGATGGCGCCCGCTTTTGAGCAGGCGGCCGCACAGCTGGAACCCCAGTTTCGATTGGTCAAGGTCGACACCGAGGCGGAGAAAAACCTGGGCGCACGCTTCAACATCCGCAGCATCCCGACCTTGGCCTTATTTGCCAATGGGCGCGAAGTGGCCCGCCAACCCGGGGCCATGGGGGCGGTCGACATTGTTCGCTGGGCGCGATCTCAGCGCGTATAAAACCTGCTGGCCGGCGGCATGTAATTCGCCGGTAACCAATTCGGCCGACCGGTATTAGTATTGGGCCTTTCCAATGCGGAGGCGGCTGCAAGCGGCCCGTGGGCCTGCTTGATAACGAATGCATGCCCCGTCTTCCGCGCACCAAGTAACAAAAATATGACTCAAAATGTTTTGACTGACGGGTTTCAACTGGCGCCCGGCGCCGCGCCCCTGGCCTGTGTGGACATTGGCGGCACCAAGGTCGCCGTCAACATCGTGGACGACCAAGGCATTCGTGGCCGGGTAGCTGAGCCCACCGCCAAAGTGGGCGAGAACGACGCCTTGGCCCGACAAATCATTCGCATGGTGAGTGAAAGCTGCGACTTGGCGGGGGTGGATGTCGCCAAACTGGCGGCCGTGGGCGTGGCCTCTTGCGGCCCGTTTGTGCTGAACCAGGGGCTGGTGGAGTTGGCTGCCCCCAATATATGTGGCGGCTTGGCCGGCACGGCGCGGGGCCTGCCCAACACCTGGAAGACGGCCCTGTTGGAGGCCCCTTTGCGTCAGGCTTTCCCTAATGTGAGGGTGGAAAACGACGGCATTGGAGCGCTGGAGGCGGAGCGCCGCTGGGGTGCGTTGCAAGACAAGGGGCAGGCGTTGGATCACTGTGCCTACGTGACCTGGAGCACCGGTATTGGCGTGGGCTTGTGCGTGGACGGGCGAGTGTTGCGCGGCAAGAACGGCAACGCCGGCCATGCGGGCCACCTCTTTGTGAGCGACAACAGCGATGCCTTGTGCGGCTGCGGCAATGTGGGTGATGTCGAAGGTTTGATTGCCGGCAACGCCATTGCCCGGCGCTTTGCGGCTGATGGTTACGCTGATTCTGCTATTCTTTTTGAAGCGGCTTACGCAGGTGATGCAAGGGCTGTAGCCATTATTGATGAGTTGTGCCGGGTGATGGGCCGCACCCTGTACAACCTGATTGCAACATTGGATTTACAGCGCATCAGCCTGGGCGGCAGTGTCTTTTGGCACCACCGAGCCTACTTGCTACCCCGGTTGCAAGTGCAGGTGCGCGGCAAGTTTCCAGCCCTGACCGACGGCTGCGAACTGGTGCCTGCGGGCTTGGGTGCGCGGGTCGGCGACTTTGGTGCACTGGCCTTGGTTGCTTGAATGTGGAAGGGCCCGTGGCCCTGATTTGTCTCTCGACCCGTCGGTGGGAAAAAGCCTCTTGGTGTGATGCCAAGAGGCTTTTTTGTGGCGACCAAGTTGGTAGCATGGCCACCGAGCCGGTGCTAAGGGTAAATCCTGATTACGCAATCATGAGGATTAATTAACAATTAATTAATTCGAGCGACATAATGCCTGCGCGAATCAACCCGGGTCCGGTGGCAAGTGTTGTCATCGGCGTTCAAATAACAGGAGAGATTATGTTGAAACTTTCAAAGCTGGCTACGGCCGTGGCGTTTGTGGTGGCTGGTTCGGCCGCCATGGCAGGTGAGGTCGAGGTTCTGCACTACTGGACATCGGGTGGTGAGGCCAAGTCGGTTGCCGAGTTGAAGAAGATCATGCAGGCCAAAGGCCATACATGGAAAGATTTTGCAGTCGCTGGTGGCGGCGGTGATAACGCGGCCACCGTGTTGAAGAGCCGTGTGGTGTCAGGCAACCCACCCTCGGCTGCCCAGATCAAGGGCCCTGCTATCCAAGAGTGGGCAGCAGAAGGCGTTTTGGCTAATCTGGATGGCACGGCTAAAGCCGAGAAATGGGACAGCCTGTTGCCCAAAGTGGTGGCTGACGTCATGAAGTACAAAGGCAATTACGTTGCTGCGCCGGTCAACGTTCACCGCGTGAACTGGATGTGGGCGAACGCTGCTGTATTGCAAAAGGCGGGCGTGTCTAGCGCACCAAAAACTTGGGATGAGTTCTTCGTCGCCGCTGAAAAAGTCAAAAAAATGGGTCTGATTGCCGTGGCACACGGTGGCCAAAACTGGCAAGACTTCACGACCTTTGAAGACGTGGTTCTGGGTGTGGGTGGTTCCAAGTTCTACAACGATGCTTTGGTCAAGTTGGACCAGAAGGCGCTGACCAGCGCCACCATGACCAAGTCGCTCGAAACCTTCCGCAAGATCAAAGGTTACACCGACCCAGCTTCTCCTGGTCGTGACTGGAATCTGGCCACCGCGATGGTGATTCAGGAAAAGGCAGCCTTCCAGTTCATGGGTGACTGGGCCAAGGGCGAGTTCACAGCCGCCGGCAAAGTGCCAGGCAAGGACTATATCTGTGCGGCCACACCTGGCACCGCCAACTCCTACACCTTTAACGTGGACTCGTTTGCCATGTTCAAGCTCAAGGACTCTGGCGCCCAGAAGGCACAGGGCGATCTGGCTGCCGCCATCATGGGTACCGATTTCCAGGAAATCTTCAACCTGAACAAAGGCTCTATCCCTGTTCGTTTGAACATGAACATGGCCAAGTTTGACGATTGCGCCAAGACGTCCGCCAAGGACTTCGTGGACACCGCCAAAACAGGTGGTCTGGTGCCTTCCGTGGCCCATGGCATGGCGATCAAGCCCGCTGCTGAAGGTGCTATCAAGGACGCCGTCAGTCAGTTCTGGAACGACGACAAGATCTCCGTGGCAGATGGTGTGAAAAACATCGCCAAAGCAGCAATGCAGTAATCTGAATGGGATACACGGGTGCGAACCGGTGTGTCCCCATTTTTTTCGCAGAACTTGGGCAGACGGGCGCCCAAATGCTGTGTTTCCGGTCTGGAGATTTCAGACGGATGAATGAGAGCTGGCAACGTCAACGACTGGTTGACTCGGCTGGAATGGCATCAAGCCACCGTGGATGGTTTCCTCACAGCAGGGCTGAACGTGAGCGGGCTCAAACGGAAACAAGAAATTATGAAAACACTTGAAAATATATTACCGAAACTGGTGATTGCCCCCGGTTTTTTGATCGGGTTTGCATTCATCTACGGTTTCATGATCTGGAACGGCGTGCTCTCCGTCACCGGGTCCCGCATGTTGCCGAACTACAGCGAATTTGTTGGACTGGATCAATATGTCCAGCTCTGGGATATGGATCGTTGGTGGGTCGCGCTAACGAACCTGGGCATCTTCAGTGTCTTGTACGTGGGCGGATCCATGGCGTTGGGCATGGCAATGGCAATTTTTCTGGATCAGAAAGTGCGCTTTGAGGGCGTGCTGCGTACGGTTTACCTCTACCCCATGGCGTTGTCTTTCATTGTGACCGGCACCGCCTGGAAGTGGATTTTGAACCCCAGCCTGGGCTTGGAGAAGTTGATGCATGACCTGGGTTGGGCCAGCTTTCACTTCGACTGGTTGGTGCAATCGGACATGGCGATTTACTGTGTGGTGATTGCCGGTGTATGGCAGTCGGCCGGCTTTGCCATGGCCCTGTCGTTGGCCGGCTTGCGCGGCATTGACGACAACATCATCAAGGCAGCCCAGTTGGACGGCGCCTCATTGCCTCGCATTTACTGGCGCATTATTTTGCCTATTCTGCGGCCTGTTGTTTTCTCTACCGTTCTGGTTTTGTCTCACCTCTCGATCAAGAGCTTTGACCTGGTCATGGCCTTGACAGCAGGGGGCCCAGGTTATGCCACCGATGTGCCGGCTACGTTCATGTATGTGATGAGTTTTACTCGCGGCCAAATTGGCCTGGGCGCTGCCAGCGCCACCATGATGCTGGCCACCGTGGCCGCCATTGTGGTTCCTTACCTTTACAGCGAGCTTCGCGCCAAACCCCATGATCGCTAAACACCTCCCCCGCGCCCTGATTTACGGCATTCTGCTGATTGCCGCCTTCTTTTTCCTGGCGCCTCTGTATGTGATGCTGGTGACGTCTTTCAAAGACGCCGCGCAGATTCGGTCGGGCAATCTCATGAGTTTGCCCACGTCGCTCAACTTCGATGCATGGAGCTTGGCGTGGTCGTCGGCCTGCACGGGTGTTGACTGCCGTGGCCTCAAACCGTATTTTTACAACTCAGTGATCATGGCGATTCCAGCGGTGTTGATTTCCACTGCATGGGGCGCCATCAACGGCTATGTGCTGAGTTTGTGGAAGTTCAAGGGCAGTGAGGTGCTGTTTGGCTTCTTGCTGTTTGGTGTGTTCATGCCGTTCCAAGTCGTTCTGTTGCCCATGAGCCAGGTGCTCGGTTTCCTGGGCTTGTCCAGTTCGTTGGGTGGCCTGATTGCGGTGCATTGTGTTGCGGGAATGGCCGGAACGACACTGTTTTTTAGAAACTACTACACCGCCATTCCCCGAGAGCTGGTGAATGCTGCACGCATTGACGGCGCTGGCTTTTGGCGTATTTTCTGGCGCATTGTGATGCCGCTCTCCACGCCCATTTTGATGGTGACGCTGATCTGGCAGTTCACCAACATCTGGAACGATTTCCTGTTTGGCGTGGCCTTCAGCGGCGCGGACAGCAAACCCATCACGGTCGGCTTGAACAACATGGCCAATACCTCCAGCAGTGTCAAGAGCTACAACGTGGACATGGCGGCTGCCGTGATTGCGGGCTTACCCACGATGCTGGTGTATGTGCTGGCGGGTCAATACTTTGTTAAAGGACTCACCGCTGGCGCGGTGAAAGGATAAAAAATGGCATCTTCGGTACATATCGCGGGTATCCGCAAAGTTTTTGGCAATGGCGACAAAGCCGTCGAAGTTCTCAAAAAGATCGACATCGAAGTCGCGCCCGGCGAGTTTTTGATTTTGGTCGGCCCCTCGGGCTGCGGCAAATCGACTTTGCTCAACATCATTGCGGGCCTAGAAGAGCCCAGCGAAGGTGAGCTTCGCATCGCCGGTAAAAACGTCATTGGCATGGCCCCGGCCAAGCGCGACATCGCGATGGTGTTCCAGAGCTATGCGCTGTACCCCACCATGAGTGTGGCGGACAACATCGGGTTTGCGCTGGAAATGCGCAAGGTGCCGAAAGCGGCGCGCGAGAAGCGGATTCAAGAGGTCGCAGTCATGCTGCAGATTGAACACCTGCTGGACCGAAAGCCTGCCCAGTTGTCTGGCGGTCAACGCCAACGTGTCGCCATGGGTCGCGCCTTGGCCCGTGATCCGCAACTGTTTTTGTTTGATGAACCCTTGAGTAACCTGGACGCGAAGTTGCGGGTCGAGATGCGTGCTGAGATCAAGCGCCTTCATCAGGTGTCTGGGATTACCACCGTCTATGTCACGCACGACCAGATTGAGGCCATGACGCTGGGCACCCGCATTGCGGTGATGAAGGGCGGCGTCCTGCAGCAAATTGGCACGCCGGACGATATTTACCGGCACCCGGTGAACATGTATGTGGCGGGCTTCATTGGCTCACCGAATATGAACTTCATCCCAGGCCGTATTGAGGCCACGGGTGACCAGGGTAAGTTTGTCTTTGAAGGCGGTTCGCTGGACCTGATCTGTCCCGACGCGAAGCAGGTGACTTTGGGCCAGCGCCCTGAACATATTCACCTTACCACTGACACGTCAGTGTCCTGGCGTGGAGAGATCGTGCTGGTCGAGCCCACCGGTGCGGACACCTACGTGGTGGTGAAAACAGCGGTTGGCTTGATGACCGTCCGTGTGGAACCCAACTCAATCGTCAAAGTAGGCGAGTTGACCGGCTTGACGGTGAGCAGCCGCCACAACCACTGGTTTGATGCCAAGACCGAGGCAAGAATCAACTGAGCTCATGGCCTCGTTCACGCGAGGCCATGAAGGCCTCGAAGTCGGGGGCTGACATGGGGCGTGCGAACAGGTAGCCCTGCCCGAAATCGCAGCCGGCCGCAATCAGCAGGTCGCGCTGCAGTTGAGTCTCGACACCCTCTGCCACCACTTTAATGCCTAACTCATGGGCCATCACGATGATGGCTTTGCAAAGGGCCAGATCGGTGGAGGCGGGAATCAAATGACGCACAAAACTTTGGTCAATCTTGATGTAGTCAATGTCAAATTTTTGCAGGTAGGAGAGGGCGGAGTAACCTGTACCGAAGTCGTCCAAAGAGACGCCAATGCCGGCGTCCCGCAACGCCAGCAGTTCTTCAATCACCGCATCTGAGGTTTCCAGCAACAGTCCCTCGGTGATTTCAACGACCAAACTGTCGCCGGGCAGGTTGGCCGCGACGAGTTGGTCATGCCAATGGGCATGCAATCGATTGCCGTTTTGAAACTGGATCGGCGATTTGTTGACGCTGATTTGAAATTGGGGCGAAAGCCGTTTTCGCCACACCTTGATTTGTTCCATGGCCTGTTTGAGCACCCAGTCGCCAATGTCAATAATGAGTCCGCTGGACTCCGCAATCGGAATGAAATCAGCCGGGCTGACCAAGCCGCGCGTGGGGTGGTTCCAGCGCAGCAAGGCTTCGGCCTTGTAGACCTCTCCATTGGAAAAATCAACAATCGGTTGGTACACCAATTGGAACTGCTGGTTGCCCAATGCCGAGCGAAGATCATGGGTCAATCGAACCCGGGACTGTGCCGCTTCCTGCAAAGACGGTGTAAAAAAGCTGAACTGGTTTCGTCCAGCGCCTTTCGCCACATAGAGGGCTTGGTCCGCGTTTTTGTACAGGTCTTCGACCTCGTTGCCGTCCAGCGGGAAAATCGTGATGCCTATGCTGGCAGAGACGTAAACCTGTTCGTCGCCCAGCTGAAAGACGCTGGACATGGCGTGCAACAGGGACTGGAGCGTGCGCTCAACGCTGGCGACATCGGGTAGCTCCGTCATGAGCACTGTGAATTCATCACCGCCCATGCGGGCTACTGTGTCTGTGTCGCGCACACAGGCTTTAATGCGAAGGGCTGCTTCTATCAGCAGCAAATCGCCGTTGTCGTGGCCCAGCGTGTCGTTGACTTCCTTGAAGTGATCCAGATCGATGAACAAAATGGCGAGCTTGCGGTCATCGCGCCGGTTTTTCTGAATCTCATGCTCCAGCCGGTCCCGAAGCATGCGGCGGTTGGGCAGTCCGGTCAGGGTGTCAAAATGGGCTTGCTTCCAGACCAGTGCTTCAGAGGCTTTGCGCGCCGTGATGTCAGTGTGGGTGCCAATCATGCGCAGCGGCAGGCCCTGTGGGTCTCGGGTGATGACCATGCCGCGACTCAATATCCATTTCCAGCTGCCATCGGAACAAAGAATGCGGTGCTCATTGACGTAGGTGGGGGTCCTGCCTTCAAAATGGTCAGCCCGGTCGCGCTCAAGCTGAAGCAGGTCGTCGGGGTGGGTTCGGCCGTCCAGCACGTTGGGGTGCTGTTCGTCCTGGGCCTCGCTCAAACCATACATGGCCAGAAGTTGAGCAGAGAGATACTCGGTTCCACTCTGAATATGCCAGTCCCACATGCCGTCGCCCGTGCTCTCCAGCGCCAGCTTCCAGCGTTCTTCGCTGTCGCGCAATGCCGATTCGGAGTTTTTGCGCTCGGTGATGTCCTGCAACACCGACGTTCGTTTAAGGGGTTGCCCGTTTTTCCACACCGTATTCCCCATGGACTTCACCCAAATGGGGCGTCCTGTGGCGGTGACCATTTGAAGCTCGACGTCGTGGTGGGTGGGTTGACTCATACCGTCGGCGTAGGACGCCTCAATAGTGGCCAGTGAGGCCGGCGAGAAGAAGCCTGCCATTGAACTTAGGGTGGGTGTGTAGGTTGACGATGAAAGTTCAAGGATTCTGAAAACCCCTTCGGTCCAGAAGATTTCTTCCTTCTCAAAGTCCACCGCCCAGCCGCCCACCCGCGCCATGTCCTGGGTGACGTCGAGCAGCTCGTTGAGCTCGCGCCGGGCCGCTTCGGATTTGACGTAGGCGCTGACATCGGTGAACGTGCGCACTATGGCGCCGTCAGGAAGCACTTGACTTTTGACCTCAAGGATCTGCCCTGAAGGGGTCTCACGCAGGTAAGTCCCTGGCAGGGGGGCGCTGCCGCCACGGGCGAGGTTGAGCAGTCCTGCGCGGGCATTGGCGTCGACCCACGCGCATTCAGGGCCCAAGTCACCTCGTTGTAGCAGGAGTTGGCACAGTGCTTGTACCGTGGTCCCTGCCGACAGCATCTCGGCAGAAACCCCCAGCAGCTCACAAACACGCGGGTTGAACATCACCACGCGGGAGGTGGTGTCAAACAGAAGAATGCCTTGACTGATGCTTTTTAAGGTTGTTTCAAGGCGATTGGATTGGTTCAGCAACTGTTGGTTCAAGTCCTGCAACGCCGCTTCCTGGGCTTTGCGGTCGCTGATGTCCGTGTGGGCTCCTGTGACATGCAGGGGGTGCCGCTGTTCGTCGCGTAACACCACCAAAATGCGCGACAAAATCCACTTCCATGTGCCGTCCTTGCAGCGCATGCGAAATTCGATGGTGTTGATCTCCGCCGGATCACTCAGCTGGGCTTGGTCCGAGAGTTCCAGTCTCTCGATGTCGTCGGGGTGGAGTCGATCAAAGAACTCTTGGTAGCCCGTGCCCACCTCGTGATCGGCATAGCCGAGCATTTCTTTCCATCGGCTGGAAAAGGTCTGTAAGCCCGTCAGAACGTCCCAGTCCCATACGCCTTCGCCGGATGTCTCCAGCATGTGCCGCCAGGGGTATTCCAAGCCAAGGGAAGGGGGGCGATCCCGCACTGCGCCGTCAAACGGGGGCTTGGGTTGAAGGGGGCGATCGGCGGTCACGCAATGTCCAGACTGAGAGTGCTTGGGATACAAAAATCCGGAATTTGAAGGCTTCAGTATCTTACTTGTGTCTGGCCACTGGGGCCAGAAAGGAGCTAGGCCCCTCGTCTGGCCAAAGGCAGCGCAATGACAACGCGCAAGCCGTGCGGCGCAACACGAACCGCCGTGGCACTGCCGTTGTGGCGGTGGGAGATTTCCGCCACGATGGCCAAGCCCAGACCGCAGCCGCCCGGCAATTCGCTGGCACGCCAAAAGCGCTCGAATACATGTTCCAGTTCGGCATTCGTCAGCCCTGGGCCATTGTCTTCGACCTCAATCAGGGCCTGGCCTCCGACTTGGCTGCAGCGCAAGGTGACCATGCTGCCCTGACCGCTGTAGAGGATGGCGTTGTCGATGAGGTTGCTCAAGGCTTCGCGAAACAGCAGTTTTTCACCGTGGACCATCAGGCAGTCATCGCCCTCAAATCCAAGGTCAATGCCCGCTGCCAGCGCGCGCGGGGTCCACTCTCGGGCAACTTCGCGGGCCAAAGCGGCGGCGTCCAACAGCTGCAAGCGAACATCCGCCTCGTTGCGGGCCAGAGACAGCAACTGGTGAACCAGATGGGCGCTGCGCTGGGCGCCGGCCAAAACCTTGACCAATCGGGCACGCAGCGCCTGCGCGTCGGGTTCGGCAATGGCCAGCTCGGTTTGGCTGATCAGCCCCGCCAACGGAGTGCGCAATTGGTGAGCCGCATCGCTTAAAAACCGTTTCTCCTGCCCCAGGCTGCGCCGAACGGCGGACAGCAATTGGTTGACGGCGCCGGCCAGCGCGTGCACTTCCTGGGGGGCTTGCGTCATCTCAATCGGGGAAAGCGCTGACAGGCTGTGTTCCCGCCGGTCACCCAGCTGGGCCTGTAAGCGCTTCAGCGGAATCAAGCCCCGTGACACGCCACCGTAGACCAAGACCCCTAGCAAGGCGCCCAAGACCAGCAATGGCGCCAGAATGTCGGCGACCAACTCCGCTGTAATGCGCTTCTGCACAGCCAGGCTTTTGGCGACCTGCACACGCAATCGTTGCGGTGCATCGGCCTCTCCATAGTCAACATCAAGCAGCGCAACCCGCATGGGTTTTTTGTCAATGGTGGCGTTGTAGAGAATGGGGACGCCGGTCAGGGGTGCCAGTTCAACCGGGTTGGGTAAGGTGCTGTTGCCCAGCAGGAATCGTCCGGGCGGTGAGGACACCATGTAGCTGACGCGGTCCTTGGGGTCTTGCTCAAGGATGTCCTGAGCGGCTTTGGGAAAGTCGATCAGGAGGCCTGATCCAATGGGTTTGACCTGGCGGGCCAGCGAGCGAACAGACTGGGTGAGGGACTGGTCAATGCCCTTTTCGGCGTAGCTCAGAGCAACCCGGTAAGTCAATGCGCCGCCCACCAGCCAGAGCACCAGTTGCGGCAGCATCAGCCACAACAACAACTGACGCTTGAGCGATAGCCCGTGCGCGGGAAATGCGCTCACGGTGCGGCAGTCTCCAGCATATAACCCAGACCGCGCACGTTGCGAATACTGAGTCCCGAGTCAGCCAACTTGCGGCGAAGGCGGTGGATGTAAACCTCCAGGGCGTTGGAGGCGGCCCCGCCACCTTCTGCGGGTTCGGATTGCCAGCGATCCATGACGTCTTCCCGGCTCACCACCTGTCCGGCGCGGGTGACCAGCAAGGATAGCAGGGCCCATTCACGCTGGGTCAATTCCATTGCCACCTCGCCCAGCCAGGCTTGAGGCAGGACGGCATCAACGCGCAGGGCCCCAGAGGTGTTGGTGGGTACTTCCAGCGAACCACCAAAGGCGGGCAATTGGGCACGGCGCAACAAGGCGCCCAAACGGGCCTGCAACTCGCCCATGTCAAAAGGCTTGGTCAGGTAGTCATCGGCGCCCGCGTTCAGACCTTGAACCCGGTCGTCAATGCCATCACGCGCGGTCAGAATCAGAACCGGGAGTGCAGGCAGGCGCCGGCGAATCCAGCGCAGCAACTCCATACCGCTGACCTTGGGCAGACCCAGGTCCAGCACCACGCCGTCGTACCGGTTCGACTCCAGCAGGGCTTGCGCAGGGGCGCCATCGGCCGCTGTGGTGACGGCATGGCCCGCATTGGTGAGCTGGGCGCTCAGGCCATCGCGGAGCAAGTCATCGTCTTCAACAATTAGCAATCGGGACATGATAGAAAACCAAAAAAGCAAACAATCGGCGCCCTAAAGGCTCAGCCATCAATACTACTTGGCATTTGCCAGGGAATCGGCTTCGGCGAAAGATGATGGCGCTGCCGCCTTGATGGCGTTGACCCGGGCCAGGTGAATGAGTTCACCAATGGCTTTGCCCTGGACGCCCGCCGCCATGGCTGTTTCGGCAATGCTGTTTGTCGCCACCCCTTGGGCTGCCATCAATGCGGCCCACAAGCGCGGCCCTTGCGGGTAGGGCGAGTTGCCCAGCCCACCGCGGCCACGGGCATCGCATTCGCAGGCCAGCAACACCTCGCCAAATCGCTGCGGCTTGCGAAAGGCATCACAACGCTCAAGCAGGCGCACCAAAGCGGCGGCGTTCAGGTCAGCGCTGCGGTGAATATTGCCGTGTTCTCGGGCGACCACATCGGCCAGTTCCCGGCAATCGGTCGGCGCTCGCAGCCGTTCACACACCTTTTTCAGAAGCCGCGCACTGCGCTCCTCATGGCCGAGGTGGCGGGGCAGGATGTGCGCGGGCGTGGTGCCTTTGCCCAGGTCATGAAACAGGCAGGCCACGCGCACGGCCAGCGATGCGTTCAGCTGTGCGCTCATGTCCATGACCATCATCATGTGGATGCCGGTGTCCACCTCGGGGTGGTAGTCTGCGCGCTGGGCCACGCCCCAAAGGCGGTCCAGCTCCGGCAGCAGATGGGCCAGGGCGCCGCAGTCTCGCAGCACCTCAAACATGCGGGAAGGGCGCTCTTCCATCAAGCCCCTAGCCAGCTCCTGCCAAACCCGTTCAGCCACCAGGTGATCGACGTCCCCGGCGTTGACCATCGCGGTCATCAAGGCCAGCGTTTCCGGGGCCACGGTGAAATCAGTGAAGCGGGCGGCCAACCGGGCCACTCTTAAAATGCGCACCGGGTCTTCGCTGAAGGCCGGGCTGACATGGCGGAAGACCTTGTTCTTGAGGTCACCCTGTCCGCCATAGGGATCGGTGAGGTGCGGGTGCCGGGGGTCAAACTGGCCCTGCTCGTCGATGTGATCGACGCTGATGGCAATGGCGTTGATGGTCAGGTCGCGTCGCGCCAGGTCGTCATCCAGCGTGACGTCGGGCGCGGCATGAATGACAAACCCCCGGTAACCCGGCGCCGAATTGCGCTCGGTGCGGGCCAGGGCATATTCCTCTTTGGTTTTGGGGTGCAAAAACACCGGAAAATCTCTGCCCACGGCCAAATAGCCCTGGGCGGTCATGGCCTCGGGCGTGGCGCCCACCACCACCCAGTCGCGGTCTTTCACTGGTAAACCCAGCAGGGCATCGCGTACCGCACCACCCACCATGTATATCTGCATGGTGGGCAGTTTACTGAAACCCAGGCCCTCTAGCGTGACAGGCGGTAAGGCTCTTCAAAGTCGAGAAAGTCCTTCTCGGCCAGGGCCTCGTCCATCCAGGCTTTGACGCCGGGCAGTGCCTTGACTCGGGACACATAGGCCGCAATGGTCGGCGGCACGGGCAGGGCATAGTTGGAAAGGCGCATACACACCGGGGCGAAAAAAGCATCGGCAATTGAGAACTCGCCAAACAACATGGGGCCGCAGTGTTCACTGAGCAGGCCTTCCCACATGGCCACGAGGCGGTCGACATCGGCGCGCAATGCCGGTTTGTCGCGCCAGAGCAAGGCACCGGTGTTGGTCAAATCGGCTTCAATGTTCATGGGGCAGTTGCTGCGCAAGCCGGTGAAGCCTGAGTGCATGTCAGCGCAGACGCTGCGGGCGCGGGCCCGGGCGGCTTTGTCGGCGGGCCAGAGCTTCTTCTCGGGAAACTGTTCCGCCAGGTACTCGGCAATGGCCAGGGAGTCGCCGATGACCAAGTCGTCATCCATCAGGGCCGGTACCTTGCCGGTGGGGTTGACGGCCTGGATGGTGGTTTTGAAGCTGGAGCTCGGGTCGAAGGAGTCAAAACGGACCATGACTTCCTCAAACGGGATGCTGCTCTGCTTGAGCAACACCCAGGGGCGCATGGACCAGGACGAGTAGTTTTTGTTGCCGATGTAGAGCTTGAGCATGACGGGTCCCTTTAAAAACCAAATGCTAGCGCACCGCACCGCTTGGATTGATGACTTATACCGACTGGTTTGATGCGAGATTCCCCGCGCGACCCATTAGTCCCGCCACATTGGGGCCAGCATGGGCTCAATAGGGCGGGTTTCGGGGTCATTTTTGCTATTTTTTTGGTAGCTTATTGCGCTGGTTAGATGTGGGGTTAAGCCCGATTTGTCTAAAAATCAAGGCAAATCCTTGTAGGGCTCAACCACACTCGCGTCACGCGGTCCGACTGAGCCCAGTCGGGTTTTCAATGACTGGGGCTGGCCGGTGATGATGGCGGCGTAGTTGGTGGTGTTGGACAGCACTTTTTTCACATAGTCGCGGGTTTCACTGAAGGGAATGTTCTCCGCCCAGATCGCGGCCTCCAGCACCGGCGCGCCAGTTTGGCCGCGCCAACTGCGGGGACGCCCTGGACCGGCGTTGTAGGCGGCCGCGGCCATGGGCATGGAGCCGGCAAAGTCGTCCAGCACCAGCTTCAGGTAGCCCGTTCCAATGGCGATGTTGGTATCGCGTTCGGTGATTTGGTGGGGTTTGAAATCGTTCAAGCCAATCTTCTTGGCGGTCCAACGCGCTGTCGCCGGCATCACCTGCATCAACCCGCTGGCTCCCACGGACGAACGGGCGTCGGTGATGAAGCGGCTTTCCTGGCGAATCAGGCCATAGACATAAGCCGGGTCCAGACCGATTTGGGCGGTGCGTTTCAACACGGCGTCGTGGTGCGGCATGGGGAAACGTTGGTCGAAATCAATGACGTTCTTGGTGCGTTCGCTGGTGTTGATGCAACGATCCCATATTTGGTTCTGACAGGCCAGCGCAGCCGCGGCCAGCAGGTTGCGGTCGGTCATGCCGCCGTCTTTGTGCAGGTTGGCGGCGTAGTTCCACTCTCGCACCGCTTCACTGCGTAAGCCCATCTGGAAAGCGTAGAGACTGCGCACCAGCGACGGGTTGCGCCGGGCTGTGTCGATCTCGTCAGCGGTGAGCGCCGGCGGGCGGGGTGGCACGGTGATGCGCTGGCCGGTTTCCTCCAACGCCAATTGTTCGTAGAAACCGGTAACTCCCGCGATGCTGCGCATCATGCGGTCTACTTCTATCTTGGTCGTTTCACTGCGCGAAGTCGCTTGCAAGGCGCGGGCTTTCCAGTAGACCCAGGCAGGATCCTGGCTTTGCTCGACGCTCATGGCCGCAATGGCGGTACTCACTTGGCCCCAGTTGCCGGCGCGCAGGGCAGCGCGCACATACCAGGCCAGATGGTCCTCGTTCATATAACGTTCCTGGCCATTCTGGAAGTAGCCGAGTGCATCGTTGCTCAGACGCATGGCGGCACGCTTGCCAATCACGCCCCAGACCCAGCTGCGTTCTTCTTGCGAGAGCTGGGTTTTCCAGCGCAGCTTGCTCAGCTCTTCTGCGGCGCCGTCAGGGTCGCTCACGGCAAGGCGGATCAGGGCCAGGGTAACCAACTCTTTGGTACGGGGGCGAAGGGCCAGCAACTTGCCGTCCAGAAATTGATCTGGCTTGGCGTAGATGTTGCCAACGGTGTCGGCCCACTCAGTGCTCAGCATCGCGACGGCCTGCGTGGCCACGCTGCGGTTGCCATTCTCCAGCCCCAAGCGGGCGCGTAGCCAGACGCTGCTGGCCGGCATTTTTCCGACCTTGACTTGCTGGTCGGCAGCGGCCGAGCAACCGTCGTCGGTGGATTTCTGAGCCAGCCACAGACTTTCGACCTGAGACCACACTTCGACCAGCTTGCGCGACTGGAAGTCGGCCAACAAGGCATAACACTTGAGGGCCCGGTCATCGTTCATGCGGAAATTGGGGTACTCGGCCATGAAGGTGCCCCACTCGGCGTTCTTGCCAAGTTGCAGCAGCCAGTCGTTTCTCAGCCGGTCTTCCTGATAGCTTCCGGCATAGCGATTCAGAAAACCTTGAATTTCACCGGGCGTGGCGGTGTCCAGTCGGGCACGCAACTCCCAGTAGGCGGCCCAGGGCTCCAGGGTGTGGCCGGTCGCCTTGGGCAGCAGAGCGCTCAAGCGTTTGGTGTCGGACTTGCGGTAAGCCTCGCTCATCTCGGTGATAACGTCATCCGCTGCCGATTTCCCTGCCTCTTTGGTTTGGGCATGCAGCGGTGTCAGGGCCACGACGGTCAGGAGTCCAGCGAGGGAAATTGATGTCAAAATGGGTTGAAACTGCATGTGGAGATTATGGATAACTCTGACGAAACCAGGGCTCTTGAAAAAAAAGCCCTTCGCAAAATTCTGATCGAGCAACGTTTGAACCTCCCGGATCGTGCCCAGCGCTCTGATCTGTTGCAACGGGTGATGCGAATCTGGCTGGTGGGCCGTCCCGATGCGGTTATTGGTGCCTATTGGCCGATCAAAGGCGAGTTCGATCCGCTGCCTGCACTTCACCGCTGGAAGGAAGACGGGGAGCTGATCGACCAACCCCAACCCCGACGCATTGGGTTGCCGGTGGTCGATAAGGTTCACAAAACCATGACATTTCATGCCTGGTACCCCGGTTGCCCCATGGAAGAAGACGCTTATGGCATTCCCAAACCCAAGGACACCGAGGTGATTCAACCCACCTTGCTGTTTGTAGCCTGCGTGGGCTATGCGCCTGGCGGTTACCGCCTTGGCTATGGCGGCGGGTTTTATGACCGCATGCTGGCGACCCTGAACCCACGACCCTTGACGGTGGGGCTGGGTTTTTCCAACGGGTTTTTGTCTGACTTCGAGCCCGAATCCCACGACATGCCGCTGGATGCCATCCTGAATGATCACGGTGTGGTCTGGCCGGTATAGATCGCAAACACGCATTAATCCAGTCCGTCCACCGTATCTGGGTCTGGCCCGTCTTGGGTGACGGCACGAGTCAAAGCGGCTTGTGCCGTCAGCCAGTTGCAAAAAGCCACGACCTCTGGCCGCTGTGACGAGCGCGGCCCCACGATCAACCAATAAGCCAGCGGTGAATTCAGCCGCCGCCCCGGCAAAACTTCCACCAAGTCACCCGTGGCCAGGCTGTCTGCCACCATCGGCAATCGTGCCAGTGCCACGCCCTGGCCGGTCAATGCAGCCTGCGCAATTTGATGGGCGTAGTTGAAATACAACCAGCGTTTGGGCTCAAGCGGGGTGGCTTGATTCATGTCCAGCCAGCGCCGCCAGGTTAACCATTCCAGGTGGTGGGTGCGATGGGCGTCGCTGGCCTCAATCAGTGTGAAATGCGCCAAATCCGACAACTGGGTCAGTGCCTTGCCGCTTTTCAATAGCCACGGGCTGGCCACTGGGGTGAGTTGCTCGCCGAACAGGCGCAGGGCACCTGGCGGCATTGTGCCGGGGTGGCAGTAGCGCAAGGCCAGATCGACGTCGCTGGTTTCCAGGTCCACGGCCACATCAGTGGTATCAATGCGGATGTCAATGTCAGGGTGATCGTTTTGAAACGACTCCAGACGGGGAATCAGCCACATGGACGCAAAGGATGCCCAGGTCGAGAGGGCCACACTCTTTCGCCCCGCTGTGCGCCGAATCTGGCGAACGGCGCTGTCCATGCGTTCCAGCGAGGGAAGCACGGCCCGCAGCAGTTGAGCACCGGCTGTCGTGAGCTCCACGGCCCGGGTGTGGCGCAGAAACAGGTTGACTCCCACGTCTTCCTCCATGGCCTGGATTTGCCGGCTGACCGCACTTTGGGTCAATGACAGTTCTTCGGCGGCCGCCCGAAAATTGAGGTGGCGTGCCACGGCCTCAAAGGCACGCAAATGGCCGACGGGAATGGGGCGCGTGCGCAGGGGCTGGTTCATCAACGTCGGGCCAGTTTGGGTGGAGTGAGGTGGAGATGATTCATGCGAATGTGGAATGAATAGCATAGCTTGAAATCATTGGACGATCGGGGGCATCGGCGCAATCATTCAACGATCCATCATCTTCGCGGAGCCCCTTGTGCTGACCCCGAGTCTGCTTCTCAATCATTCACCCGGCCATGCCACTTTGTCGGTTTGCGGCCAATTGGCGGCACGGCAAACCCTTCGTCTGTGCCCCCGTGGGGCGGGAGTCCTTCGCATTGGTCAGGGGCGGCTGTGGCTCACACTGGATGGACCGCATCATGGGCCCGTCAACGCGTGGGGTGACCATGTTGTGTACGCTGGGCAGTCAATGGCCCTGTTGGTCGGGCAAAGAGCGGTGGTGGAGGCTTGGCCCGTGACCGAAGGCGCCGTGTCGCAATTTGAATGGCTGCCCGCACCCACTGTCTGCGACGCGTTGGCGTCCCCGGTGCAACAACCGCTTGGGGCCAGGTTGCAAGAGGCGGCTCGGTCTTGGCAGGGATTTAGGTGTCTTTTAGGCCTCTAGCCTTCTATTTCCCTTCATAAATTGCTATGCTAAAAATAGCAATTCTCGAAAATGACCTATCGAAAGTCAGCGGCCTTGCGCGCAGCCTTGGCCACCTTGGACTTGGCCGGTCGCTTGGCGACTGGTTTGCTCGCGCGGGCTTTCAGCGCCGCCTCCAAGGCCAGCCGGGCCCAGGGTGCCATCAGTTGGAGGGACTCCATGGCCTCGTCCGGCGCGGTGTAGTAATTCATGCTCATGGGCTTGGCCTTGGCAAGGTACACAAACCGCTTGCAGCCTGCCGCCTCAAACGTGGCTTTGGACTCGTCGCTGGCTTTCAGCCACAGCGTCTCACCGTCGCCCAAGTCCGCCAAAATGGCCAGCGTTAAGCCCTCGGAGCTGATGCCGTAGCCGCCAAACATGCGTTTGGCCACGCAGGGGCCCACTGAGGAGAGCAGGTCACAGCAGTAGTGGGCGAATTCGTTGGCCGGTGCAGCCATGGGCTCGTCCTAGCACTCCACAATGTTCACGGCCAGGCCGCCGCGGGATGTCTCTTTGTACTTGGTCTTCATGTCCGCGCCGGTTTCGCGCATGGTTTTGATGACTTTGTCCAACGACACCACATGCTGACCGTCCCCTTGCATCGCCATGCGGGCGGCGTTGACAGCTTTCACGGCGCCCATGGCATTGCGTTCAATACAGGGCACTTGCACCAGGCCGCCAATGGGGTCGCAGGTCAGGCCCAGGTTGTGTTCCATGCCAATCTCGGCGGCGTTTTCCACTTGCTCTGGCGTGCCGCCCATCACCGCTGCCAGGCCGGCAGCAGCCATGGAGCAAGCCACACCCACCTCGCCCTGGCAGCCCACCTCAGCGCCGCTGATGGACGCGTTGAGTTTGTACAAAATGCCAATGGCCGCAGCGCTCATCAGGAAGTCAATGACCGCGTCCTGCCCGTCGCCGTGGCCGGCACGCCCACTGGCGGGCAACACAAAACGGTCGCAGTAATGCAGCACGGCGGGAATGACGCCGGCAGCGCCGTTGGTGGGTGCGGTAACCACGCGTCCGCCGGATGCGTTTTCTTCGTTCACCGCAAAGGCATAAACGTTGACCCAGTCCAGGACAGACAGGGGGTCGGCCAAGGCACGTTCGGCGCGATCGCGCAGGCGAGCCGCCAGTATGGGGGCGCGGCGCTGCACCCGAAACGGGCCGGGCAGCGTACCCTCATGGCGCAAACCGCGCTGTACACATTCGCGCATCACGCGCCAGATGTTCAGCAGGCCCGCCCGAATCTCTTCGTCGCTGCGCCAGGTGCGCTCGTTGGCCCACATGACTTCGCTGATGCGCAACCCATGGGTTTTGCAGGTGGCCAGCAGTTCATCGCCAGAGGTAAAGGGGTGGGGCACTTGCTGGTAGGCCGCGAGCACAGCGTCGTTGGCGGCGCCTGCCGTGACGACAAAGCCGCCGCCGACACTGAGGTATTTGCTTTCCCGAAGCACGGTGCCTTGGGCGTCCACGGCGGTGAATTTCATGCCGTTAGGGTGCTCCGCCATGGCTTCGCGGCGGTACATCAACATGTGCTCTTTTTCCCGGAAAGCGATGGTCTGCTCGCCCAGCAAAGCCAATGACTGGGTTTTGCGTGCCGCTGCAATCATGACCGGGACCGCCTCTACATCCACCGTGTCCGGTGCGTGGCCCATCAGGCCCAGCATCACGGCGACGTCTGAGCCGTGGCCCTTACCGGTGGCGCCCAAAGAGCCGTACAACTCACACTTCACGCTGGCGACCCGGGCCAACAGGGAGTCGTTCTGCAAGGCCCGTGCAAACAAACTGGCGGCGCGCATGGGGCCTACAGTGTGTGAGCTGCTGGGACCGATACCGATCTTGAAAAGGTCAAAAACGCTTATTGCCATGGCACGATCTTAGGGGCTTTCACACCATTCAACCGCCGCTGGGGTTTACCCTGCAACTCGGCGTTGATAATGCTAAATTGTGAGCACAGCCGAAAAGGCGAAAGAAGGGAACCACATGAACAATCAAAAAAACCTGTCCCAAACACCATTCCCTGTAGACGTGGTCATCATGGCCGCGGGCAAGGGAACTCGCATGAAGAGCAAGTTGCCCAAGGTCTTGCACCAACTGGCCGGGCGGGCCTTGCTGCAGCATGTGGTTGACACGGCTGCTGAGTTGCTGGCCCGCCAGGTGGTTGTGATTACCGGGCATGGTGCTATCGAAGTTGAAGCTGCTTTCGCAACATCGGTGCGGGCTGCAGCCACTTTTGGCATAAATTTTGTGCGCCAGGAACCCCAGTTGGGCACCGGTCATGCCGTTCAGCAGGCCATGCCGGCGCTGCAAGATGATGGCATTGTGGTGGTATTGTCAGGCGATGTGCCGCTCACCCGGGCCGACACATTGCAAGCGTTGATTGCTGCTTGCGCAGGGGACAAACTGGCTTTGTTGACCATCGACTTTGCCAACCCCACCGGCTACGGTCGCATCGAGCGCGAGGGTGATGCGGTGCAGGCCATTGTTGAGCAGAAAGATGCCAACGCCGCCCAGCTCGCTATCACCGAGGTCTACAGCGGCATCATGGCTGTGCCGGCCAAACAGTTGAAAACCTGGCTGGCGCGGCTGGACAACGAAAACGCGCAAGCCGAGTTCTACCTGACCCAAGTCGTGAAGTTTGCCGTGGCGGACGGCGTGCCCGTGGTGGCCTACAAAATTACCGACGCGGTGCAAGTGGCAGGCGTCAACAGCCCGGTGCAACTCGCAGAACTGGAGCGGGCTTACCAACGCGATCTGGCCATGCAACTGATGGAGCAGGGTGTGCGCCTGGCCGATCCGGCCCGTCTGGACGTCCGAGGCAAGCTGCAGTGTGCGCAAGACGTCTCCATTGACGTGAACTGCGTCTTTGAAGGCCAAGTCAGCTTGGGTGAGGGTGTGCGCATCGGGGCCAATTGTGTGATTGCCAACGCCACCATTGCCGCTGGCGCGGTGATTCACCCATTTACCCACATTGAAGGTGGGCCACCCGGAAGCAAAGCTGCGGTCTGGGTGGGAGAGGGCGCCTTGATCGGACCGTTTGCCCGCCTGCGCCCCGGTGCTCATTTGGGCGCCGACGTTCATATCGGCAACTTTGTTGAGGTCAAAAACTCAACCCTTGCAAAAGGTGCCAAAGCCAATCACCTGGCTTACTTGGGCGACGCCGTGGTTGGCGAACGGGTGAACTATGGGGCGGGCAGTATCACCGCCAATTACGACGGCGCTTTCAAACACCGAACGACTATAGAGGCCGATGTGCACATTGGCAGCAACTGCGTGCTGGTGGCGCCCATCACGATCGGGGCTGGAGGCACAGTGGGCGGTGGTTCCACATTGACCAAAGACACCTCACCCGGCGCACTCAGCGTGGCCCGCGGCAAGCAAATCAGCATTGCCAACTGGACCCGGCCCAAAAAATGAATGCCGAGGCCCACAATCCCATCTCCTTGTCGCCTGAATACGAACTACTCCAGCGCGAGCTGACCCAGGCGCGGGCTGAGCTGGAAGAATTCACCTACTCGGTGTCGCACGACTTGCGGGCCTCATTGCGCCATGTAACGGCCTATGTGCAAATCATTCAGGAGGACTTGGCAGGCCAAGTGAACGCCGAGATCATGGGTCACCTCGGCACCGTGAGCACGGCAGCGCAGACGATGAGCCGCCAGATTGATGCACTGGGTGCCCTGTCGCGCTTGGGGAGAGTCGAGATGCAACTCGCTCCCATTAATTTGAATGACCTGGTGACCGAGGTCATGGACGACATGGCGCCAGCGCCGCAGGCGGGGCCTCTGGCCTGGCATGTGGCCGCTGACGTGCCCATGCTTTTGGGGGATGCCACCTTGATTCATCAAGTGCTCACCGAGTTGCTGTCCAATGCAATCAAGTTTTCAAAACAGGGTTCGCAAGCCACGGTGGGCTTGAGTTGGACGTTGAGCGACCACGGGCGATGTGTCGTGACGGTGAGCGACAACGGCGTTGGCTTCAATCCGCAGTACAAATCCAAACTGTTTCACGCGTTTCAGCGCCTTCACAGTTCTCGCGACTTTGAAGGCATGGGCATGGGCATGGGGCTGGCCAAATGCCGAAAAATCATTGAGCGCCATGGCGGCGAGGTGTGGGCCGAGGGCAAGGTCGATGGCGGCTGCCTCGTCAGCTTTACGCTGCCACTGGCGAGCGCGCAGCGCTGAGCTATTGGGGCAGCGGCACGCGTGCCCCAAACTTGCTTCGCTTGATGCTGAAGAAGGCTTTCACGTTGCGAACGTTAGCATCCGCTGTGAACAACCGCTGCGCCAGCGCCAAATAGCCCGGCATGTGGGCGCTGTGCACCACCAAACAGAAATCTGGTCCCGGTGAGACGCGGTAGCACTGCTGCACGGCGTCGTCTGCTGCCACGCGCCGCTCAAACGCATCCAATGCGTCTTGGTCTTGGCGATCCAGTGTGATTTCAACGATGGCGCACAAGCCGTAGCCTGCCACACTGGCCAGTTTGTCGACGCTTAGTACCGCTATTTCCCGCTCAATCAAGCCAGTCTCCCGCAGACGCTTGACGCGTCGCAGGCAGGTGGGCGGTGAAATATGAACTTTGGCTGCCAGCGCCTGATTGCTGAGAGACGCATCGCGCTGCAAATGCTCCAGCAACTGCAGGTCAGTTGCATCAATGGCTGTTTGTTCCATATTTTTAAGAAAAATGGAACATTTTAACTATTTGGTGACTTTAGCCCGTTGATTCAGTTCCCAAGCTAGAAGGCCACGTTTGTTTGAATCTACGCGTCAGGCGCGGCTGCCGCGCGGCGACGACGCTCCAGGTAAGCGCCAATCTCTCCGACGACGCCCTTGCGGAAGGCCAAGACACACAGTACGAAGATCACGCCAATGATCACCGTCACCCAGGAACCCACCTTGTCGGCCAATAGGTTTTGCAGCGAGATCACAATGCCGGCGCCTAGCACAGGCCCGAAGAAAGTACCGACTCCCCCTAGCAGCGTCATAAGGATGACCTCGCCGGACATCGACCAATGCACGTCCGAGAGCGTGGCAAAGCCCATGACGAGTGTTTTGAGCGAGCCTGCCATACCAGCCAACGAAGCGGATAAAACAAAGGCGAGCAGTTTGTATCGGTCGACCTGGTAGCCCAGTGAAACCGCGCGTGGCTCGTTCTCTCTGATCATTTTCAGCACCTGCCCAAAAGGGGAGTGCACGATGCGTGAGATGGCCAAAAAGCAACCCACAAAAACCGCAAGCACCAGGTAGTACATGGCGTAAGGCGACTTGAGAGAAAACAATCCAAAAAGTATCCCGCGCGGTACGCCTTGCAGACCGTCCTCCCCGCCGGTGAAGGGTGCTTGCAGACAGACAAAATAAATCATCTGGGCGATTGCCAACGTAATCATTGCGAAATAGATCCCCTGGCGCCGGATGGCCACCAAGCCGACAACCAGACCAATCAACCCTGCAGCCAGGGTGCCGGCGAGAATGGCCAGTTCCGGGGTGAAGTTGTGGGCCTTGACGAACCAGCCGGTGACATAAGCCGCTGAACCGAAAAACGCGGGATGACCGAAAGACAGCAGGCCCGTAAAGCCCAGCAATAAATTGAATGCGGCGGCAAACATTGCGAAGCACAGCAGCTTCATGACAAACACCGGATACAGCCCAAGCATGGGCGCAACGATGGCCAGGATCAGCAGTGAAATATAGGTCAGGCGAATGAGTTTGGCAGTTCTGGTCATTTGCTTGACTGGCTGGGTGGGATTGTTGACGTTTGGCATGTTCATGCCTCTTTGCCAAACAGGCCCGCAGGGCGGAACATGAGAACAATGACCATAATCACAAACACCACCACGTTGGAAGCTTCAGGGTAAAACACCCGCGTTAACCCTTCAATAATGCCAAGTCCGAGGCCCGTCAGGATGGAACCCAATATCGATCCCATCCCGCCAATGACCACCACGGCAAATACGACAATGATCAGGTTGGATCCCATCAACGGATTGACTTGAATGATCGGCGCGGCGAGCACGCCGGCAAGCGCGGCCAAGGCAGCGCCAAATCCGTAAGTGAGCATCACCATCAAGGGGACATTGATGCCGAATGTCTGGACAAGGGGCGCGTTTTCCGTTCCTGCGCGGAGATAGGCGCCAAGCCGGGTACGTTCGATCAGGTACCAGGTTCCCAGGCAGACGCCAAGTGACACCAGCACCACCCAAGCGCGATAGTTGGGCAGGTACATGAAGCCCAGGTTGGTCGCGCCACTAAGCAACTCTGGTACGGAGTAATTCTGACCCGATACCCCGTACATCTCACGGAAAACACCCTCAGCTATCAGAGACAGACCGAACGTCAACAGCAGGCTGTAAAGTGGGTCGAGCTTGTATAAATGTCTCAGAAAAAAGCGCTCGATGACCACGCCAAGAAAGCCAACGCACAAGGGGGCAAGAACCAAAGCAAACCAATAGTTCAAGCCCAGCTTGTCCAGCATGATCCAGGCTGCAAATGCCCCAAGCATGTAAAGAGCCCCGTGAGCTAAATTAACAATGCCAAGCAGGCCGAAGATTACGGCCAGTCCAAGACTGAGCATTGCGTAAAACGCACCGTTGACCAGACCCAGCAGTAGCTGGCCTAAAAAAGCTTGAAGGGGAACGCCGAATATTTCCATGGAAGCCCGTCAGTTCATGCCTTGATATGTGAGGAAAGCGGTCGGTCACTCAGAGGGCCGACCGCTACGGAGCATGTCTAATTCAACTTACTTTTTGAGCAGAGCGCACTTGGACTCAGCAGCTGTTGTGAATGCTTGCTCGCCTGACACTTTGGCGATCATCTTGTAGTAATCCCAGGGCGTTGTTGACTCTTTCGGTGACTTCACTTCGAAGAGATACATGTCATGAATCATGCGGCCGTCGGCGCGGATTTGTCCCTTGTTGTAAAAGTCATCAATCTTCATGCCCTTGAGCGCTTCCATTACTTTTACGACATCTGTTGTGCCGGCCTTTTGCACGGCATTCAGATACTGCGTGGTAGCGGAGTAGTCGGCGGCTTGCAGGCTTGAAGGCATGCGCTTGTATTCCGCAAAGAAACGCTTGGCGAACTTGCGTGAGGCATCATCCTGATTCCAATACCAGCTGTCGGCCAATTGAAGGCCCTCTGTATTGGCGACGCCCAGGCTGTGTACGTCGTTGATGAATACCAGCAAGCCGGCTACCTTCATTGTCTTGGTGACGCCGAATTCCTTGGCCGCTTTCATGGCATTGGTGAAATCTCCCCCCGCATTGGCCAAGCCCAAAATTTGCGCTTTGGAGGCTTGTGCCTGCAGCAGGAATGATGAAAAATCTGACGCATTCAAGGGGTGTCGAACCGAGCCAACCACAGTGCCGCCGTTTGCCTTGACAACGGTGGATGCGTCATTTTCAAGTGAGTGGCCGAAGGCGTAGTCCGCCGTCAGGAAGTACCAGCTTTTATTGCCGGCCTTGACAAGGGCGGATCCAGCAACTTTAGCCAGCGCGACCGTGTCGTAGGCGTAATGGACGGTAAAGGGAGTGCAATTTTCATTGGTCAATCTGGCCGACCCGGCGCCGATGGCGATAAACGGACGCTTCTTGTCGGATGCCACTTGGGCCATTGCCAACGCGGTGCCAGAACTGGTGCCCCCGATTAGCGCGGTCATCCCGTCCTTGTCAAACCATTCGCGCGCCTTGGAGCTGGCAACGTCGGCCTTGTTTTGGTGATCAGCCGTCAAGACTTCAATTGGTCTGTTCAGTACCTTGCCACCAAAATCCTTTACAGCCCACTTGACCATTTCACCGCCAGCGGGACCGTCGATAATCTGTCGCGTCCCGTGAGATCATGTTCCCGTCCGCAGCTGGCCCTTATTCAAAGCTCGCCAGTTGATGCGGGGCGTGATTGCGTCCTTACAAGGAGAGAAGACGTCATGAGTCAAGCCCATCCCTGCGCCCGAACCACCCCTCGCACACGCGCTGAGATAAGGACCTCGCCCGCTGGTGCCAGTGCGCTGGCCGACCGATACAACATCACGCCCGCCACCGCTCGCAAGTGGAAAGAGCGCGAAGATTCAGAGGATCGCTCCCACCGCCCGCGTACGCTGAAGACGACGCTCAGTCCAGCGCAGGAGCAACTTGTTGTCGAGCTTCGGCGCACAGTTCTACTGCCCCTGGACGACCTGCTGGCGATCACCCGCGAGTTCATCAATGCCGCTGTTTCACGCTCAGGCTTGGACCGTTGTTTGCGCCGCCATGGCGTCTCCGATCTGAAAGGCCTGCTGCCACAAGTTGAGGGGGAGCCTGCGCCACTGAAAACCTTCAAGGACTACGAGCCTGGATTCATACACATTGACAGCAAGTACCTGCCGCAGATGCCTGGTGAGACGAAGAGGCGCTACCTCTTTGTGGCCATTGATCGAGCGACACGGTGGGTCTATTTCCACATTTACAACGACCAGACTGACGTCAGCAGTACCGATTTTTTGTGCCGGTTGAGAAAAGTCTCGCCCATGAGAATTCAAAAGATTCTGACTGACAACGGAAGTCAATTTACCGACCGTTTTACAGCCAAGAGCAAACAAGCCACGGGCAAGCATACGTTCGACATCAGCTGTGCCGAGATGGGTATCGTGCATCGCCTGTCGCCCCCACGCCATCCGCAAACCAATGGCATGGTGGAGCGCTTCAATGGGCGCATCAGCGACTTGGTTAAGCAAACACGTTTCGCATCAGCGGCTGAGCTGGAGGCGACTCTGACGCTTTATTTAAAGACCTACAACCACCATATCCCGCAGCGGGCTTTGAAGCACCAAACACCTATTCAAGCTTTGCAGAAATGGCGCGCAGGAAAACCTGATTTGTTTGTCAAGCGAGTTTATGAACAGGCGGGACTTGACAGATATCGGCATACAGGCCAGACATGTCAGTGATAAAGCCAATCTTGACCGGCTCGTTTTGTGCTGATGCGGCGGCGCTGACGCCAATGGCCATAGCGGCGACGAGAATATTGAGTTTCATAGTATCTCCTGGTGGTTTAGGAATCGAAAATTGTGTGCGGGACCGTGAGTTGACATGTCCATGGAGCGACTTCAGCTAGACGCCCAGGTATTCTTGGAGCATGCCCATGTTTTGAGTCAGCTCGTTTTGTGCAAATTGCTTCACGATGGTGCCGTGCTCCATCACGTAAAAGCGGTCGGCCAGCGGTGCGGCAAACCGAAAGTTCTGCTCAACCAACACAATGGTGTAGCCCTTGGCCTTGAGGGCGAGAATCATTTCGCCCAGCTTTTGGACAATCACCGGTGCCAGACCTTCTGAAATTTCATCCAGCAGGAGTAGTCGTGCGCCGGTGCGCAAAATACGAGCGACGGCCAGCATTTGTTGCTCGCCTCCCGAAAGGCGAGTGCCTGGACTGCTGGCTCGCTCTTTCAGATTGGGAAACATGTCGTAAATTTCGTCCACACTCATACCGCCCGGCGCAATTGTGGGTGGGAGCATCAGGTTTTCCTCGGCCGTCAAACTGGCAAAAATGCCACGCTCTTCCGGGCAATAGCCGATGCCCAAACGTGCCACCTTGTGAGGCGCAAGTTTGATGGTCTCCACATTGTTAATCTTGATGGAGCCCTTGCGCGTGCCAGTCAGGCCCACAATGGTGCGCATGGTTGTGGTGCGCCCGGCGCCGTTTCGCCCAAGCAGAGTCACCACCTCTCCCTGATGTACCGTCAGATTGACGCCGTGCAGGATATGGGATTCCCCGTACCAAGCGTGCAGGTTTTCGATACGAAGCAATTCTGCCGTCATTCAGTGTGCACCCTGCAAAGTGGTGTCGACGGTGCCCATATAGGCCTCGATCACCAAGGGATTGGTAGAGACTTCCTCGTAGGGACCGTCTGCAATGATGGCACCGCGCTGCAGCACCGTGATGCGGTCCGCAATCGAGGAGACGACATTCATGTTGTGCTCCACCATCAGAATGGTGCGGCCACTGGAAACTTTTTTGATCAATTGCGTGACGCGGTCCACGTCTTCATGGCCCATGCCCTGCGTTGGTTCGTCCAGCAGCATCAACTCTGGCTCAAGTGCCAGCGTGGTGGCCAACTCCAACGCGCGCTTGCGACCGTAGGGCAGATTCACGGTCAACTCATTGGCGAAATCTTGAAGGTCAACTTCTGCCAATAGTTGATGCGCTCTGTCGTGTAAACCAAATAAGGTGCTCTCGGCCTTCCAGAAATGGAACGATGTGCCCAAGTTGCGCTGCAGGGCGGCCCGCACGTTTTCCAACACGGTCATGTGCGGAAATACGGCCGAGATCTGAAACGATCGAACAATGCCGCGCCGGGCTGTTTGCGCCGGTTTCTCTGTTGTGATGTCGACGCCGTTGAACGAGATAGACCCGGAGGTCGGGTGTAAAAACTTGGTCAGCAGATTGAAAAAGGTGGTTTTTCCAGCGCCGTTAGGGCCAATTAGTGCGTGGATATGACCGCGCTTTACTTTGAGGTCTACTTGGTCAACTGCAACGAATCCCCTGAATTCCTTGGTCAGTCCACGTGTTTCCAGAATGAACTCCGCTGGCAAATTAATCTCCCAATGCATGACTTTTGACGATGAGCACAGGGTCTCACATCACACCGATCGATGCTATTGATTTGCGTAAAGACGCACTAGGGGGTAAGTGTCAAGTCCCGCCTGTTCATAAACTCGCTTGACAAACAAATCAGGTTTTCCTGCGCGCCATTTCTGCAAAGCTTGAATAGGTGTTTGGTGCTTCAAAGCCCGCTGCGGGATATGGTGGTTGTAGGTCTTTAAATAGAGCGTCAGAGTCGCCTCCAGCTCAGCCGCTGATGCGAAACGTGTTTGCTTAACCAAGTCGCTGATGCGCCCATTGAAGCGCTCCACCATGCCATTGGTTTGCGGATGGCGTGGGGGCGACAGGCGATGCACGATACCCATCTCGGCACAGCTGATGTCGAACGTATGCTTGCCCGTGGCTTGTTTGCTCTTGGCTGTAAAACGGTCGGTAAATTGACTTCCGTTGTCAGTCAGAATCTTTTGAATTCTCATGGGCGAGACTTTTCTCAACCGGCACAAAAAATCGGTACTGCTGACGTCAGTCTGGTCGTTGTAAATGTGGAAATAGACCCACCGTGTCGCTCGATCAATGGCCACAAAGAGGTAGCGCCTCTTCGTCTCATCAGGCATCTGCGGCAGGTACTTGATGTCAATGTGTATGAATCCAGGCTCGTAGTCCTTGAAGGTTTTCAGTGGCGCAGGCTCCCCCTCAACTTGTGGCAGCAGGCCTTTCAGATCGGAGACGCCATGGCGGCGCAAACAACGGTCCAAGCCTGAGCGTGAAACAGCGGCATTGATGAACTCGCGGGTGATCGCCAGCAGGTCGTCCAGGGGCAGTAGAACTGTGCGCCGAAGCTCGACAACAAGTTGCTCCTGCGCTGGACTGAGCGTCGTCTTCAACGTACGCGGGCGGTGGGAGCGATCCTCTGAATCTTCGCGCTCTTTCCACTTGCGAGCGGTGGCGGGCGTGATGTTGTATCGGTCGGCCAGCGCACTGGCACCAGCGGGCGAGGTCCTTATCTCAGCGCGTGTGCGAGGGGTGGTTCGGGCGCAGGGATGGACTTGACTCATGACGTCTTCTCTCCTTGTAAGGACGCAATCACGCCCCGCATCAACTGGCGAGCTTTGAATAAGGGCCAGCTGCGGACGGGAACATGATCACACGGGACGCGACAGGTAAGCACTTACGTAGTTTTACCCACCGAATTGATTGGGTCGATAAACCTGAGATTATTTTTTTCGGCGCTCTTTTAATTGAATTTATTGAAATTAAATAAGACATAAATTGAATTTAAATTTCATAAAAAATTACTTTTGAAATAAAATATCATTTTATTTGGAAATTTGGCAACATATTTCATGCTGTGAGCCGTACTATAGAGGTATTAATTTTTGGAGAAGTCTATGTGCGGTATTGTTGGCGCTGTTTCTACACGGAATATTGTTCCGGTTTTGGTTCAAGGGTTGGCCCGCCTGGAGTACCGTGGGTATGACTCCTGTGGCGTGGCGGTCTACGCCAATGGCTTGCAGCGCACCCGCAGCACATCTCGGGTGGCCGAACTGGCCGAGCAGGTTAGCCAGGGCGAGGTAGAAGGCAGCACCGGCATTGCCCACACTCGCTGGGCCACGCACGGCGCACCGGCGGTGCACAACGCGCACCCGCATTTCAGCCACGGTACCGGCGCTGATGCCATCGACAAGCCCGGACGCATTGCGCTGGTGCACAACGGCATCATCGAAAACCACGACGAACTCCGCGCCGCCTTGCAAGCCAAAGGCTATGTTTTTCAAAGCCAGACTGACACTGAAGTCATCGCGCACCTGATCGACAGCTTGTATGACGGCGACCTGTTTGAGGCCGTCAAGACCGCCCGCAGCCAGTTGCACGGGGCATATGCCATTGCGGTGTTCTGTAAAGACGAGCCGCACCGCCTGGTTGGCGCACGGGCCGGCTCCCCATTGATTCTGGGCGTTGGCAAAGACGGCCAGGAACACTTCCTGGCCAGCGACGCCATGGCCCTGGCAGGCGTCACTGATCAAATCGTGTACCTGGACGAAGGCGATGTGGTGGACATTCAGCTGAGCAAGTACTGGCTGGAGGACAAGAATCAAAAGTCAGTGACTCCAGAGCAGCGCCCGGTCAAAACCGTGGTGGCACACAGTGGCGCAGCCGAGTTGGGGCCATATCGTCATTACATGCAGAAAGAGATTTTTGAGCAGCCCCGCGCCATCGCCGACACGCTGGAAGGGCTGAACGCCATCGTGCCCGAGTTGTTTGACGGTCAAGCCAGCGCAGCCCGCGTTTTCAAGGACATTGACCAGGTGTTGATCTTGGCCTGCGGGACCAGCTATTACAGCGGTTGCACAGCAAAGTACTGGTTGGAGAGCATTGCCAAAATCCCAACGCAGGTGGAAGTTGCCAGCGAGTACCGCTACCGGGAGTCGGTGCCCCACCCCCGCACTTTGGTGGTCACCATCACCCAGTCCGGCGAAACGGCTGACACCCTGGCGGCGCTGCGCCACGCGCAAAGCCTGGGCATGACGCACACCCTCACCATCTGCAACGTGGCCACCAGTGCCATGGTGCGCGAATGCGAGCTGGCCTACATCACCCGCGCCGGCATCGAGATTGGCGTGGCTTCGACCAAGGCGTTCACCGCCCAGTTGGCTGGTTTGTTCTTGCTGACGCTGGCACTGGCCCAATCAAAGGGTCGTCTGAGCGAGGCGGATGAGGCACGCCACCTCAAGGCCATGCGCCACCTGCCTGCCGCCTTGCAAGCCGTGCTGGCGCTGGAGCCTCAAATCATTGCCTGGGCCGAAGACTTCGCCAAAATGGACAACGCCCTGTTTCTGGGCCGGGGGCTGCATTACCCCATTGCGCTTGAAGGCGCACTCAAGCTCAAGGAAATCAGCTACATCCACGCCGAGGCCTACCCTGCGGGCGAACTCAAGCACGGCCCCTTGGCGCTGGTCACCAGTGCCATGCCGGTCGTCACCGTGGCACCCAATGACGCTTTGCTGGAAAAACTCAAAAGCAATATGCACGAAGTGCGCGCCCGCGGCGGTGTGCTCTACGTGCTGGCCGACGGCGACACCCGCATCGAGAGTAGCGAAGGTCTGAACGTGATTCATATGCCGGAGCACTACGGCGAGCTATCCCCCATGCTGCACGTTGTTCCTCTACAGCTGCTGGCGTATCACACAGCCTGCGCCAAAGGCACCGATGTTGACAAGCCAAGAAACCTGGCAAAAAGCGTGACAGTTGAATAACAACATGTCCGCTTTTGGGCATCCGAAAACCGATCAAATGGGGCAATGACGGCAAGGAATGAGATGCCCGCACGGCGCCCTGACCGGGGCGGATGCCACTTCTACTTTCGCCTGATGACCAGCAGGAACACGCCCAACGCGATTGCGCCAGCGCTCAAAATCAGCGGCACGGTGACGGTTTCCTTTTCCTTCACCTGCAGCTCCAACGGGCCCAGTTTCAGACCGGTGGTTTCCTTCGTGTAAGTAAAGCCTCCATAGGTTAGCCCGAGGGCCCCGGCGGCAATCAGGATGATGCCGATGAGTTTGGTGGGGTTCATGTGCGTTGATCTCGGTTGAGTGTTGAAAAGTTGGACCGCAGGATAAGTCATATTATTTGACTTGTATGTGCGCCGGCGCACGGAACAAGCTCGAGCAATCGAAGACGATTGGGCTCCGAGAAATCAATCAATTGTTCACACCACACCTTCAAGGAGATCCTCATGAAACCTACCCATCATTTGAAATCAGTCGCGGCTCTCGCGGTCATCCTCGCGCTGGGCGCCTGCGCCAATACGAACCCGAACAATGCCGCCGGTGGTAGCTATCCCCAGTCAACCAATCAAAATCCTGTTTACTCGGGTTATGGCGTTGTGCAAGCCATCGATCTAGTGGGGCCGAGCGGTACTGGCATTACTGCCGGTGCCGTTGTTGGTGCAGTCGTGGGCGGCATTCTGGGTAACCAGGTGGGCGGGGGCAGCGGAAAGACCGCAGCGACCGTGATCGGTGCGGCTGGTGGCGCTTATGCCGGCAATGAGCTGGAGAAAAGAAACCAGCAGCAAGCCGAAGCCTACAAATTCACGATCCGAATGCAGAACGGCGCTTACCAAACATTGACCCAAGCCAGTCATGCCGATATTCGTGTAGGCGATCGGGTGAAGATCGAAAGCGGCGTCGCCCGTCGCTATTGAATACCAGGAATTTCCGCGCTATCGAGCCAGCAGAATGGAAATGCTGGCTCTAGCCCACACGTGACATCAGACGGCGCAACTCCTTCTTGACGACGGCATAACACTCGCAAGATTGCAGCTCCAGCCCGGTGCGGTCAAGTACAGCAATGTGGCCGCGGCGATAGCTGATCAAGCTGGCACGTTGGAGTTTTCCGGCTGCCTCGGTAATACCCTCTCGGCGAACGCCCAACATGCTGGCGACCAACTCCTGCGTCATGGTCAATTCGTTTGACGGCAACCGGTCCAGGGTCAATAAGAGCCAGCGGCACAGTTGTTGCTCCACCGAGTGGTGCCGGATGCACGCTGCAGTTTGTGCCATTTGTGTCATCAGCGCCTGGGTGTAGACCAGTAATACCCGCTGCAACTGACCAGACCGGGCGAACTCCTGAATCAGTAAGTGGCGATCGAGCCGATAGCCGTGGCCCGCCGTCTGTACTACCGCCGAGCTGGGCGTGGTTTCTCCCCCCATAAACAGCGCAACACCGACGACACCCTCATTACCGACCCCGGCGGTTTCAACCGACGCACCGGACGCCATGACATAGTGCAGCGACACAATGGATGTGGTCGGAAAATAGGCGTGGCGCAACTGGCCGTTGGGTTCGTAAAGAGCGTCGCCAAGCGCCATCGGCACCAACTCCAAATGTTCAGACAGCCGCTCGAATCCCGCCGTCGGCAGTGCGGCGAGCAGATGATTTTGAGTGGGATGGTGGGGGGAAGACATCGCTGATGGTCGAGTATTGATGCGCGATCAGGTGGTGGAGAATTCCACACCAATGCCGCGGTAGCCGAGAAAGCGACTCGATTGGTTGAACATCGGCTCACCACTGACCCGAAACTGCTGGCGCGAACCGTCAGGATTGATGCGGTGAATGACAAAATCAAGAAACGGCTGGCGCGCGGCAATGATCGCCCTCAGTGCCTCCCGCTCTGACTCATCCCAGCCACTCGTCTGCACGTCGGCGGTCACGCCCACCAATGCATTGGCCTGAATACCGAGCATTTCGAGGGCGGGACCGGATACCTTGGTGTAAGCCCCGTTCTGATCCTGCTCCCAGTACCAGTCAGAGGCCAGTTCGGTCAAACTGCGATAGCGGGCTTCGCTCTCGCGCAGCTCTGCTGTGCGTTCCAGCACCGTCTGTTCCAGGCGAGTGTTGTAATTTTCAAGCTTCTTGTGCAGCAGGCGTACTTCCAGCATGTTGTGGATGCGGGTCTTGACTTCCACGAGGTCGAACGGCTTGCTGATGAAGTCTTTGGCACCCGTTTGCAAGGCGCGCAACTTGTGTCCCGGCTGGGCGGTGAGCACCAGCACTGGCAGGTAGGCGTCTTTTGAATTGGCCTTGAGGTCTTCCATGACCTGGAACCCGTCCATGACAGGCATCTGCAGGTCGAGCAGAATCAGGTCATAGCAATTTTTTAGGTGTAGCGAGCCAACCTCTTGTGGGTTCATCGTCGAACTGACGCTGACATAGCCGCTGTCACCAAGCAATTGCTCGAGCAGTAGAACGTTGGGCTCTTGGTCGTCCACAATCAATATTTTTGCGTGAAGTATTTCGGACTTGGTAATCATGACAGGGGCTCCTGGTTGGCTGGTCGGCTGGGGTGCTGGGCTGAGAATTTCAGTGCCACGTCCAGCGTCTCCATGAACTCTACGACCTTGATCGGTTTGGTGAGATAGCGAAAGAAGCCTGCCTCCAGACCTTTTTCTATATCGCTCGGAACGGCATTGGCACTGAACGCAATCACGGGGATATGAGAGGTTGCCCGATCTTTCGCGAGGATTCTCAAGGCTTGGAGTCCACTAATGTCGGGCAGGTTGATATCCATGAGGATGAGATCAGGAAGCGCGCTGCGCGCCAGCTCGATGCCCCGGATGCCGTCCCGCGCACTGAGCAGGTGAAGATCTGGCCGGCGAGCTATCAAATCTTCAACCAGCATCAAATTGGCCGGGTTGTCCTCAACGTAGAGCAGGGTGCGCTGCGGCCCGTCGTTTTGAGCAGCCGTTTGAGCTAGCGCAGTGGTTTGCCGCGTGTCGGCAACTATTTTCGCGGCTGGGGCCGGGGCCAGACTCAGTTCAACCCAAAACACACTGCCCTGGCCAACAGTACTTTCCACACCGATCACACCCCGCATCAACTCGACCAGTCGTTTGCAGACGACTAGCCCGATACCCGTGCCTTCTTCAGTATTGCTTTTTTGACCCAGGCGATTGAAGGGCTGAAACAGCTGTGCCAGTTGCTCTGCAGCCAGGCCCGCGCCCGTGTCGTGTACGGTGATTCGAATCGAATTCGGCGCGTTCCCTGCGGTGCAGGCCGCGATGACGGTACCGCCAATCCGGTTGTATTTGATGGCATTGGAGAGTAGGTTGATCAATACCTGTTTGACGCGTGTCCGGTCGGCGTGCACAAATCGGGGCCGTTCCAAAGGGGTAAAGGTGACGTGAATGCCGCGTTGTTGTGCCTGTGGCTCGATCATGGTCTCGCACTCGCGCATGACTTCTGCGAGCGAGACTGTTTCCTCTGAAAGCGACAACTTGCCCGACTCGATCAAGGCGAGGTCCAAAATCTCATTGATCAACTCCAACAAGTACCAACCCGCTTTAAGGATTTGATCGATGCTGCGTTTTTGAGCGGCGGTCGGAGGCGGCACGCCTGACTCAATAAGTTGGGCGAAACCGAGGATGGCTCCAAGCGGCGTGCGCAACTCATGGCTCATGCTGGACAGGAAGTCTGATTTCGCCAAGTTGGCTTTCTCCGCTACAAACCGGGGATTCTCGAGCTCGACATTCTTGTCAAGTAGAGCCTGATCAAGTCGCGCCCGTTCTTCCTCGACGCGCTTGCGCGCGGTGATGTCGCGGGCGGCGGCGAACACGCCGAGCACGTTGCCCAGAGCATCCATGTAAACGGATGCGTTGTAAAGAACGTCGGTGAGACGACCGTTCGCGTGTCGGATAGTGAGCGGGTAGTCGGTGACGAAGCCGTCAGCGAAGACTTGCTGGTAGCCCTCGCGGGCTTTGCCGGGCTCGGTAAAGTAATTGGAGAAGTCAGTCCCGATGAGCTGTTCCCTTGGCACCCCGGTCACCTTGATCAGACCCGCGTTGACGTCAGTAATCTTGCCCTCGGTGCTGATCGTGACCAGTGGGTCCAGGTTGGCTTCGATGAGGCTTCGCGCGTACTGAGAGGCGGTTCTCAGTTTGTCGTCGGCCTGCTTGCGTGCGGTATTGTCAGTACTAATCAGCAGGTAGCCGATGATGGTGTTTTGTTCGTCCCGTAGCGCGGTGACCGACACCATGGCTGGCAGGCGGAATCCATCTTTTCGGATGTAGGTCAACTCATAAATGTCTTCGATTCCCCGGGATGCCTTGAAGGCCAGCGCATCAAAACCCGGCGCAATGTGGGTTGCGAGTTCAAGACTCAAGCTTTCAGCCCGTGCAATGAGTTCTTGAGGGTCTGAAATTTCGGCCGGCGTGATTTGGTTCACCACCTCGGCAGCTGCATAGCCAAGCATCCGTTCCCGCCGACGTTGAAAATCTGGATCACGCCCTTGGCGTCGGTCGCGATGCTCGAGAAGTTGGCGCTGTTGAAAATTGCAGTCTGCAGCGCGCCGGTTTTAAGCAAGGCCTCCTGGCGCACCACCTCGATGAATCCATCGGCCTTGCCGGGCTTCTTGGCAATGGGAGGGAGAGTTCCAGCGATTGGCATGAGTATTTTTAGTGAGTGGTTTCGGCAACACAGGTGAGCATCGCGTTAACATGCCTGCATTCAGAGAAGAGCAAGAGCCTGCATAGGCAAGATGTAGGCGGATCATATCGGTCTGTCAGTCCAATGTATGTACGCCAGCGCACAGACCACGGCGCTTGCGGCCTCAACAATTGGCGCTCACTGGTGACGGGGCGAATGCCCCATCACATGTTTATTCCTAAATTGGAGAAATCTCATGAAACAAATGAATCGGGTCAATGCTGCTGTACCGGCCCTGATGGTGGCGCTAGCGCTGGTTTTGGGTGGTTGTGCCGGCATGACAGCGCAGGAAAAAGGTATCGCCACCGGTGCCGTTATTGGTGGCGTGGCTGGTAGCGCAGTCGGCGGTGGGGTTTTGGGAACGGCAGCCGGCGCGGCTGTTGGCGGTGTCATCGGCAATGAAGTCGTCAAAAGGAAGTAATTAGATGGCAATGGCAAGCGAACAGACGTTGGCAGGCCCTCTTGCTGCCAACGCGGATCAGCAACTAGGAATGAGGGCGCCCGCCGAGTCGCCCCGAATGTTGCTGCATATGCCAGTCGATGTGCGCAGCGTCTCACTGGTTCTGCTGGCTACGCTGGCCAGTGTTTTCATGCTGCGCTGGGCCAGCCCCGTTTTCATCCCGCTGGTGGTAGGCCTGCTGTTCAGCTATGGCCTGTCGCCTTTGGTGGACTGGCTGGAGCGTCGCCGAATTCCTCGCGCCTTGGGCGCGGCGGTGTTGGTGTTGGGTATTGTCTCTGGCGTTGGGGCCACCGCTTATTCTCTTAGTGACGATGCCAGCCGTCTGATTGGTTCGCTGCCGTTGGCGGCTCAAAAGTTGCGCGACTCCATTAATTCCAAGCGAAGCAAGTCCGAAAGCCCTTTGGAGACGGTCCAAAAAGCGGCGGCCAAGCTGGAGCAGGCGGCTGAAGAAACGAATCGCACGCCGACGGTCGCACGTGGTGTACAACGGGTTCAGATTGAGCGCCCCAAGTTCGATGTCAAAGACCATTTATGGACAGGTACGATGGGCCTTCTGGCCATGCTGGGTCAGGTAGGAATAGTGGCTTTGATCACCTTCTTTCTGATGGCATCGGGTGACACGTTCAGGCGAAAAATCGTCAAACTTGCGGGGCCAACACTTGCCAAAAGACGTATCACGCTTCAAGCACTCAATGAGATCAACGGTCAGATCCAGCGTTTCATACTTGTACAAATCTTCACCAGCGCGTTGGTGGGTCTGGCCACTTGGCTGTCCTTCATGGCGATTGGTTTGGATAACGCGGCGGTATGGGGTATTTCCGCTGGCGTACTCAATTTGGTGCCCTACATTGGCAACGTCGTGGTCACGGCCGGTTCCGCGCTGCTTGGTTTTTTGCAATTTGGTTCGCTAGAAATGGCATTGCTGATTGCCGCGATCTCACTGGTGATCAATAGCATCGAGGGGTTTCTACTGACACCTTGGCTCACCAGCCGCGCCAGCAAAATGAACCCGGTTGCCATCTTTGTCGGCGTGCTGGCCTGGGGCTGGCTTTGGGGTGCCGTTGGTCTGCTACTCGGCGTGCCCGTCCTGATGGTTATCAAGGCCATTTGCGACCGGGTTGACGATCTCAAGCCCGTGGGCGAATTTTTAGGCGCCTGACTCTTTGGTCGCAGCACCCGCAGGGTTGAGTGTGCTTCTGCGCCTGAGGCCTAGCCTGGATCGTCCCGCAAAAGTAGCCACGGCAGAACCCAAGCCACGATGAGAAAAATCTTGCCGATATTGATAGCGCAGGTGACCATGCCCTGGACCCCAAAGGGCGAGGCGATCGACAAACTAGCGAAGAAAAAAACAGCGTGGTGTCACTGCACTGGCGCCATTGGTTGTCGATGGTGGATGGCGCAAGGGCCGTAAATTCGCCCATTGCACCCTCGTTCAGATCCACCGATTGGGCACCTTGCCAAATCGCCACAAACGCTTTACCACGCCCAAGACGTGTTTCACTTGAGTCCGAATCGTTGCCTTGTCGCACTTCCCTGGCCATGAGAACTTTGTACGCCACAACGCCACAACGCCCTGACGGCCGGTGTTCTGCCGGGTGATGGCGAATGCGTTTTGTTCTGTACAGTGAACCGGCCCTTTTGCCTGCTGTAGGCTGAGTCTCTATTGACGCGATCATTTTCATGAGGCAAGTCAGATACGGATGCTTGTGATGCACTTCGCCAGGAGCTGCCACAGCGCCTTGGGCTTCAAGTCTGTTTCAAAAAAAATAGGAGGTCTTGAGCTTTCGCACAAGACCTCCTTGAAAGAGGACTCAATCAGGTTGAGTCAGAGTTGGATGAGGTGAACGAAGTGGACGCGACTAAGCCCAACAGCCAGGCGTCCCCTGGGCTGGGGCGCAATCGGCACATCCCTGCGCACCGTGCGCCAGGGCGCTACCCATTCCATGGCCTTCCAGGAGTTGTGAAGTTCGGTGGACTGGTTGTCAGTCTCAAAGGGCGGGTCCGGGGCATTTGGCGTGGCTCGGGTCTGTTAGTTCAAGGCGCCGACTTGACCCCATCTCAATACACTGCGGCGACCCATTCAACACAACCTTAGTTGCGGGGCTCGCCCTGCGCATTCACGGTCACCGTGGATCCCGGTTGGGTCGTCATTTGAACGTGATACTCCTGGCCTCGAAAGGTGTAGCCGACATCCCAAAACCGGGGTTCGGCTTTGTTGGGAGTGGTTTCGCAGCGTTGCACGTCTTGCGAGGCTGCAGGCGATGTGTTGCCATTGCGACCAACCTGGGCGCCGACCGCAGCCCCGGCGACCGCGCCACCGATGGTCGCGAGATCCTTGCCAGTCCCCCCCCCGACCTGGTGACCAAGAATGCCACCAATGAGGGCTCCAGCAATTGCAGCCGGTACGTTGGTACTGCTTTGATTCTGCGCCACTTGTTCGCGTTCAACCCAGCATCGTTGCTCAGGTGTGACCAGAACAGCGCGCACGGAAGTGACGGGTGCTTCATAGAGGCGTTCGTTGTCGCGTCGACGGTAGTCTGCGGCGGGCATGGGCGCATTTGCGTCAATATTGCGTACCGACGACGCTCGGTTGTTCAATCCCATCGCTGCAAACGACGGGTAGCGTCCGGGCCGCAAGACCGCGCATTGGCCGCTGAACCGGGTGTCTTCGCAGACTTCCCAGGATTGTCCTGTGATCTCGGCAGAAGAAGCACGGTCGTTAAAACCATATTCCTTGAAATTGAGAACGGGCTGCTCGGTCGTGAAACTTCGTCCTGCAAAGCCCGGATTTTCGTAGAAGGTGATCTTTGCAGCCACCGGCGCAGGTGCCTCAATATTGCGTACCGAAGACGCACGGTTGTTCAGCCCCTTCGCCGAAAACGACGGATAGCGTCCGGGCCGTAAGACCGCACATCGGCCGCTGAACCGGGTGTCTTCGCAGACTTCCCAGGATTGGCCAATGACCTCGGCAGAGGAAGCACGGTCGTTGAAGCCATATTCTTTGAAGTTGAAAACGGGCTGGTCTGTTGTGAAACTGCGTCCCGCAAAGCCCGGATTCTCGTAGAAGGTGATTTTGGCGACGATCGGTGCGGGTGCGTAATTTCGCTCACCAATGCGGGCATTTTTGGGCACAGACCGCACTGAAGAAATCCGGTCATTCAAGCCCATCGCAGTCAGGGACGAATAGCGCCCGGGTCGCAACACGACGCATCGGCCACTGAAGCGGCGGTCTTCGCAGACTTCCCAGCGCTCGCCGCGCACGTCGACTGAAGAGGCGCGGTCATTAAAGCCTTGGCGTCGCAAGTTATCGAGCGATTTCTTCGTGGTGAAAGACCGCCCTTGGAATTCGTCGTGTTCGTAAAAGACGACTTCGGCCGCGGCGTGTGAGGCGAGGGCCACGGCAGCCGCCGCTAAAGCGAGTTTCAATCTTGCATTCATTGTTTTCTCCAGTATTGAATTGCGACGGTATTTGGAATTTCCCTGCCGGGACGGGCACCCAAATAGCACCTATCGCAATGCAGTCAGTGTGGCGGGACCAAGCAACACCGTCTGTACGGCAGCGTACATACACCGCGGGCCGTCGCGCATAAAGTTGGCATGTCTACAACGTCAACCCCGCACCGGTTGCCGGCGTCTACGCCATGGGTCGCCGACACCATGGTCCTGAAGATTTCCATTACGTTTCCTAAACCTGTCCAGAGGTTCTTCATGAAAAATATTCGAAAAAATTCCATCCGTTTGCTGACAGCGTTGGTTGCCGGCTTGTTCGTCAGCGCTGGCGCGATGGCGGAAAAACCCGACTGGGCTGAGGGCGGTGAGAACGGAAAATTCAAACAGAGCAATAAGCAAGAGCGCCGCGATAAATCATCGGAGAGCCGCCAGGAACGGGGGGATCGGCATTTTGGGGATGAGCAGCGCACAGTGATTACCCGCTACTACACTGAGCAATACCGGGTGGGTCGCTGCCCACCGGGCTTGGCCAAAAAACAGAATGGCTGCATGCCACCCGGACAGGCGAAAAAGTGGGTGGTTGGTCGGCCTCTGCCACGCGAGGTGATTTACTACGATTTGCCGCCGTCAGTTGTTCTGGAGCTGGGCGTGCCGCGGGCCGGTCAGCGCTATGTGCGGGTGGCCTCCGACATTCTGTTGATCGCGATTGGCACCGGTATGGTGTTGGATGGTATTGAGAATTTGGGCCGCTAGCCACATCGAAGCCCCTCGGCGGTGCTGGCGTGCGAAAGGTTGACGTGATGGTCGTCGGCCTAACCAGCCAACGCATGACCCGAACCACGGCGCTAAACAGGTTGCCAAAGCGTCGATCCTAATGACCTTGTTGCCCGTGGTTGGGGGTAAGCCCGGTTTTTGACGTGGGCCGCAACCAATCGAATACCGGGGCAGACCACAGCCCCGGTAACTTTGAACCAAGGGCTAATGTTCTGTGACGCGCTCTGCGCCGCGGCGCCAAAAATACCCCATCAGAGGTTTCACGCTTATGCCGTGCACCAATATGGATAGTGCGACCACGATCAGCGTTAGTTCGATAAGTCTTAGCGCCAAGGGCTCTGGCAGCCCATGTTGTATGGCAAACATCAAATAGTAAAGTGACCCGATTCCCCGCACACCAAACCAGCCGGTCATTGAACGGATTCTCCATACGGTTCCAGTGCCAAGCAGGCCAATAAACACGCTGACGGGTCGGGCTACCAGGAATAGAAACATCGCCAGCGCAACGGCCTGCCAGCTCCAGGACGTCAGAAACAACATGCCGCCGACCAGCAGCACCAGCACCAATTCTGAAAGTCGCTCCAGAGGTTCCTTGAAGACGAGTGATCCCTCGCTGACCGTTGCGAGTGCTTCAGGGGCAGTGCTGGCGGGTATCGGTGTGGCGCAAGTTTCTATTGGCTGCGGTACATCAAGGGGGAGGGCTGGCATTTTTGCCAGTTTCAGTTCAGTTTGGCGAAGTGCGACTGCTGCGAAAAATACGGCAAGAAAACCCCAGGCATTGAGCATCACGGTGACGCCATAAACAATCCCAATCAAACCTAAACCCAGGAAGTCATCGAGCAGCCGGTGTGGCTCAAGCGAGCGTCGTAATTTCGAGCTGAGATGGGCCAATGCAACGCCGGCCAGCACCCCAATGGCAATGCCCGCGCCAGTGGCCCAGAACACATCAATCAATACCCAGCGCATACCGAAATCGCCAATTTCATGCAATCCGAGTAGGCCCAATCCCAACATCACAAACGGAAACGCGCTGCCATCGTTCATGCCGGCTTCGCATGTCAACGTGAAGCGAAGTTGGTCGCGGTCGCCGGGATGGCGAATTTGCACATCGGTGGCCAGCACCGGATCAGTGGGGGCCAGGATGGCACCTAACAATATGCCGGCACCCCATGGAAGGCCCAGTACGTAAACGGCAAAGGTGGCCATCATTGCGACCGTAATGCTCATGGAAACAGTCGCCAACAAGATGGGTGTGCGCCACCGGGTGAACTTGAATGGCGCAGGCATTTTGACGCCGGCAGAAAACAGAGAAATCAATACCGCTACTTCGGTCAGTGCCTCCAGCAGCGCAGATTCCTTGAGCGGGTTGAAATGAAATAGATTAAGTGCGCTCGGGCCCACCAAAAGCCCGACTGCCAGGTAAATAATGGCCGCCGTGAAAGGGGCGCGTTTGAGGAGGGTCGGGGTCAGCCCCATCACCAGCAGCAGAACGCCGACTAGCAGGAACCATTGTGCGTTCGTCATCGGCAATATCCATTGGTAAAGGGCGGAGTTTAGTCGACCAGTTGTTGCCGCCGCTCCTGGACAACGTACAACGCCGGGATGAAACAGGCGGACTGCCCCATTGGCGATGCGGAGCCGCCGCGCAGCGTGATTCCCCCAGTCGGTCAATCTCGGATGGTCTGTGGAGCGGCGTTTGGTGAATGCTTGCTTTAACAACAAGTCATTGGCGATTTCCTACGCCAATAGGTCAACCCATGAACGAGCGACGGATTTGGTGAGGTGGCGAAGGTCGTCCACGTCGAACCGCTCATCGGAGCGATTGGATCGGATTCCAGTACGGTGCGGGGCCTGCACCATCGATGACACCAGGAATGCCGACTTCAGACAAGAGATGGCCGTTGGTGTACAGCGGCGTGCCCCATGCGGATCAGCCGGTTTTGTGACAGTTGAAAACCAGCGTGCGGGACACGCCAAACTGCGTGGCGATCTTTTGTTCGGCCAGTTTTCTGCCCGGCTGAAGCCGATGTTCCACGATGGCTTTGGTCAAGCTGTCAACGATGAAACGGGTGGTGGATGGATCCATGGTGGAATGATGGTTCGCGTCACTTAAAAGTGCACACACTTTTAACGATAACCTGCTTCTACTGGCGGGCACACCACTTAAGGAGTCACTCATGGGTTTGAGTACACACGTGTTGGACACCATGCACGGCACACCGGCTGCCGGCATGGCCGTTGCGCTTTACACCACCGACGGCGAAGTTGCGACGCTGGTCAAAACCCTGGTGTTGAACGAGGATGGGCGCAATCCAGAAGGTCCCTTGTTTGACAACGACAGCCTGAAAAAAGGAACGTACCGCCTGGTGTTTGATGTGGCCGCCTATTTCAAGGCTCGCGGGGTGGTGCTGCCAGAGCCTAACTTCCTGAACAAAGTCAGTCTGGATTTTGGTGTGGCCCATACGAACGAGCACTACCACGTGCCCTTGCTGGTCAGCCCGTGGAGTTACTCCACCTATCGCGGCAGCTAGTCATCACTGCATCTTCCGTTCGGGTATGAATCTCCTTCCAAGCCTGCGTTATCTGGTCGCCTTGCATGAGCACCAGCATTTCGGGCGGGCGGCGCTGGCCTGCCACATCACCCAACCGGCGCTGTCCAACGCCTTGCGCGCTTTGGAGAGTGAGTTTGGCGTAGTGATCATCCGGCGAGACCGTGCGTATGCAGGCTTTACCCCAGAAGGCGAGCGTGTGCTGACCTTGGCCCGTTTGATGTTGCACGAGTACGCTGTTTTGCAGGATGACCTGAAAAGTCGGCTCGACGCCCCGCAAGGTACGCTTCGCTTAGGGGCGGTTCCCACCGCGATGCCCATTGCTGCGCGGTTTGCGACCCAAATGAAAGCGCGCCATCCCGGCATCGTGCCGGTGGTTTTGTCGTCCACGTCCACGGGGCTGGAGCAGGGGCTGGAAGATCTCACCCTGGATCTGGCCCTCGGATACCCCGACCGACTCGACTTGAAAGACTCGCGTTTGAAAGTCTGGCCCCAGTACACCGAGCATTACTTCCTGCTGAGGCGGTCAAACAAGCTCGCCCCGGACGGCTTGCAGATGGCGCCAAGCATGACTTGGCGGGAAGCCGCAGCGCTTCCGCTATGTCTGTTGACGCCGGACATGCATAACCGTCAGATTGTGAATGCCGCGTTTGCGTCCGCCGGGGTGTCGGTACAGCCGGCCATGGAAACCAATTCCATTTTGACCATGGTGTTGAGCGTGGTGGAGGGCAGTTTGTGCAGCGTGCTGCCGGGGTCCTTGGTGGCGACCTTGCGCCACGAACGGGAGCTGGAGGCCTTGCCGCTGGTTGGCCCCGACGTGGCCACTCCCATTTGTTTCATGTCGCATGCCTCGGCCCGAGCCTCTTGTGCGCTGGAGGCCGCGCTGGTCTTGGCGCAGGACGAGGATTGGCTGCGTCACGCGGCCGTTCACAGCGGATTGCTCGGCGCATTACCGGCGCCCTGAGTCGGCCTTGGCCGACCCCAAGTGGTGCTGCGGCGCTTCAAATGCGGCAGTGCATCATTTAGTTTTTGAATCACCCCATAGTGATACCAAATTGGACGGGGGCCGATGCGGCGCAGATACTGCCGGCTCGTCCTTCTATTCTGGTCCGCCTTGGCGACTCAAAGTAATACCAATGAATTCAGTCAAACCTGGTGAGCCGTTTGGCACCGCCCAAGATCACACCGTTGTGGCCGTGACCACGGTGGATGAAATGCGAGACCGCATTCGCCGCAAAAGCAAACTCAAGGGCCGCCAGGTGGACGAGGTGGCCTTGCATGAGGTGCGCGCTTTGGTGGGCGACGCGCCCCACCCGCGCGATCTATTGATCGAGCACCTGCATAAACTCAACGACGCCTACCGCGCTTTGCATGACCGTCATTTAGTGGCACTGGCCCGGGAGATGAACATCCCCATGGCCGAGGTGTACGAGGTGGCCACGTTTTATCACCACTTTGAAGTCTTGAAATGCGACGCCATGGCGTCAGCCTTAACAGTGCGGGTCTGTTCGGGTCTGAGCTGTGAGTTGGCGGGCGGCGCGGACCTGCTAGCGCGCTTGCCAGCCTTGCTTGGCGTGGCCGATGTGCGGGTGATTCCCGCGCCTTGCGTGGGCCGTTGCGAGCAGGCGCCGGTGGTGGTGGTGCACCAAAACCCGGTGATTCAAGCCACCGTTGAGTCGGTTGTCTTGGCGGTCAATTCGGCCGCTAGCGCTTATCCTGCCTCAAAAGAAAATCTCAATTTCATAGCATCTGAGTTGGCAGAACGCAGTGTGTCCCCGCAGTTGAATGTGACCCAAGTTGCCCCTGATTACACCGGGTATGAGCGTTACCGGGCGAACGGTGGGTATGCCTTGGCAACGGCGCTGGCGAACCAGACACACGACCCCGAGGCGGTGATTCAGATCATGGAAGACGCGGGTCTTCGGGGTCTGGGCGGGGCTGGTTTTCCGGCGGGCAAGAAGTGGCGCATCGTGCGTGAGCAGCCCGGGCCGCGCCTCATGGCCGTCAACATTGACGAGGGCGAGCCCGGCACTTTCAAAGACCGCACCTACCTGGAGCGCGACCCGCACCGGTTTCTGGAAGGCATGTTGGTGGCCGCACAGGTGGTGGGTGTGGACGCATGCTATATCTACTTGCGTGACGAATACCACGGCTGTCGCGCCATTTTGGAGGCAGAGCTGGCCCGGCTGCAGGCCAACCCGCCCTTCGCCTTGCCCCGCATCGAGCTGCGCCGAGGCGCCGGTGCCTACATCTGCGGTGAAGAGTCCGCCATGATCGAAAGCATTGAAGGTAAACGCGGTGAGCCACGCATGCGCCCCCCCTATATTGCGCAGGTCGGCCTGTTTGGCCGGCCCACTTTGCAGCACAACTTTGAGACCCTGTACTGGGTGCGAGACATTGTGGAAAAAGGCGCGGGCTGGTTTAGCGGGTTTGGCCGCCATGGCCGCCAAGGCCTGCGCAGCTTCTCGGTCAGCGGTCGAGTCAAGCATCCGGGCGTCAAACTGGCCCCCGCTGGCATCACGCTGCAAGAGCTGGTGGATGAGTACTGCGGCGGCATGCTGGAGGGGCACACGCTGTATGCCTACCTGCCCGGCGGTGCATCGGGCGGTATCTTTCCGGTGAGTCTGGCCAACGTGCCCTTGGACTTTGACACCTTGCAGCCGCACGGTGGTTTCATCGGGTCGGCCGCCGTGATCGTGCTGGGCCACCACGACAAAGCCCGGAACGCGGCGCTAAACATGATGCGGTTTTTCGAGGAGGAAAGCTGCGGCCAGTGCACGCCCTGCCGGATGGGTACCGTCAAGGCCGCCCGGTTGATGGAGGCCCCGGTGTGGGACAACGACACCTTGGAAGATCTGAACCAGGTCATGACGGACGCCTCTATTTGCGGTCTGGGGCAAGCCGCCCCCAACCCCGTGCGTTGCGTGCAAAAGTACTTTCCCCAGGAGATTGTGTAAATGAACGCCCCCGCCCAACCCGTTGAAGTCACCATTGAAACCTTGGACTTCACCCTGAACCAACAAGCGGTGACCGCTTTTTCGGGTGAGAGCATTCTGAACGCTGCCAAACGCCATGGCGTCGACATTCCCCACCTGTGCCACAAAGAAGGTCTGCGCGCCGATGGAAATTGCCGGGCTTGCGTGGTGGAAATTCAGGGCGAGCGAACCCTGGCCCCCAGCTGTTGCCGCAACGTCACCGCCGGCATGGACGTGCAGACCAACAGCGCACGTGCTGTCAAAAGCCAGCAGATGGTGGTGGAGATGCTGCTGTCCGACATGCCCGATGTGGGCTACAAATGGCGCGAACAAGACGAGTCGCAACAACACGGTGAACTCAGCGTGTGGGCCGACCGATTGGCCGTGTCCGTGCGCCCCGCGCTCAAAGCCCTGCGCCGCGAGCAACCCAAGGCCGACATCTCGCACCCCGCCATGGCGGTCAATCTGGACGCGTGTATTCAGTGCAACCGTTGCGTGCGCGCTTGCCGGGAAGAGCAGGTCAACGACGTCATTGGCTACGCCTTGCGTGGTGCGCAGAGTGAAATTGTGTTCGACCTGAATGACCCCATGGGCGACAGCACCTGTGTGGCCTGCGGCGAGTGTGTGCAGGCCTGTCCTACCGGCGCGCTCATGCCGAAAACGCAGATCGGTTCGCAAGTGGTGGACAAAAAGGTGGACTCGGTCTGCCCGTTTTGCGGCGTCGGATGCTTGCTGACCTACAACGTCAAAAACAACCAAATCGTTAGTGTGGACGGGCGCGACGGCCCGGCCAACCACAACCGCCTGTGTGTCAAAGGGCGATTTGGTTTTGACTACGCTCACAGCCCCCAGCGCTTGACGATGCCGTTGATCCGCAAAGCCGGTGTGCGCAAAGACCCGCAAGCTCTGAACGCCCTGAACCGCCATTCGGCCGATTGGTCCGCTGTGTTTCGTGAAGCCTCTTGGGAAGAGGCGCTGGCGCTGACCGCTGGCGCGCTGACTGGTTTACGGGACACGCACGGCAAGAAGTCGCTGGCTGGTTTTGGCTCTGCCAAGGGCAGCAACGAAGAAGCCTATCTGTTCCAGAAACTGGTGCGCACCGGCTTTGGCAGCAACAACGTGGACCACTGCACACGCCTGTGTCACGCCTCCAGCGTGGCTGCGCTCCTCGAAGGCGTTGGCTCTGGCGCCGTGAGCAACCAAGTTAATGATGTAGCGCACTCCGACCTGATCTTTGTGATTGGCTCCAACCCCACCGCCAACCACCCCGTGGCGGCCACCTGGATGAAGAACGCCGCCAAGACCGGCGCCAAGATTGTGCTGGCCGACCCCCGGGTGACTGATATTGGTCGGTACGCCTGGCGCACGCTGCAATTCAAGGCCGACACCGATGTCGCCATGCTCAACGCACTGATTCACGCCGTGATTGAAGAAGGCTTGACGGACGAGGCCTTTATTCGCGACCGGGCCAGCAACTTTGAGGCTTTGAAAGAAAACGTCAAAGGCTACAGTCCCGAAGCCATGGCGCCCATTTGTGGCATTCCCGCACAAACACTGCGCGAAGTGGCGCGCGCTTTTGCCAAGGCCAAAGGCGCCATGATTTTGTGGGGCATGGGCGTAAGCCAGCACGTGCATGGCACAGACAACGCCCGCTGCCTGATTGCCTTGTCGGCCGTCACCGGCCAAATTGGCAAGCCCGGCTCGGGGTTGCACCCCTTGCGTGGCCAAAACAATGTGCAGGGCGCCAGCGACGCGGGCCTCATTCCCATGATGTTCCCCAACTACCAGCGTGTGACTGATAAAGCCGCACATGGCTGGTTTGAGCAGTTCTGGGGCATGCCGCTGGATGACCAGCCCGGCTATACCGTGGTGGAGATCATGCACAAGGCCTTGGCGCCGGACAGCGACCCCCACAAGATACGCGGCATGTACATCATGGGCGAGAACCCCGCCATGAGCGACCCCGACCTGAACCACGCCCGCCACGCCCTGGCCTCGCTGGAGCATTTGGTGGTGCAAGACATCTTCATGACCGAGACCGCCTGGCTGGCCGATGTGGTGCTGCCCGCCACCGCCTGGCCCGAGAAAACCGGCACCGTCAGCAACACCGACCGCATGGTGCAACTGGGCAGGCAAGCCATTGACCCGCCGGGCGAGGCCCAACCTGACTTGTGGATCATTCAACAAATTGCGCAGCGCATGGGTTTGAACTGGCAGTACGCCGGGGCTCACAGCGGGGTGGCTGCCGTGTTTGAAGAAATGCGGCAAGCCATGCACACGGCGATTGCCGGTATCACCTGGGAGCGACTGGAGCGCGAGTCCAGCGTGACCTACCCGTGCCTGAGCGAGGACGATGCCGGGGAACCCACGGTGTTTTTGAAGCGCTTTGACACGCCAGACGGGCGCCTCAACCTGGTGCCGGCTGACCTCATTCCAGCCAACGAGCGTCCGGATGCTGACTTTCCCTTTGTGCTGATCACTGGGCGCCAGTTGGAGCACTGGCACACCGGCAGCATGACGCGACGCGCCAGTGTGCTGGATGCGCTGGAGCCACTGGCTACCGCTTCTCTGTGCGGCGACGACATGCTGGCGCTGGGTTTGCAAGCCGGCGATGTCATCACCGTGCAGTCGCGCCGAGGCCAGGTGGCGATTCACGTCCGCCGCGATGACGGCACGCCCCGTGGCGCAATCTTCATCCCGTTTGCGTACTACGAGGCTGCCGCCAATCTGATGACGAATGCGGCCCTGGACCCGTTTGGCAAGATTCCGGAATTCAAGTACTGCGCCGTGGCGATTCTGCGCGGGGGCGAGGTCGCGGCCGCACAGGGTTACGGTGCTGAGCCTCGTTAGGGCAGGGCAAAACGGCTCAGTTTTTCATCATTAATGACCGGCTAGTCAGAAGTATTTCAAGAATATTGCAATATTTTTTGAAATAGGCCTAAATAACCCCTCATTTCTGCCGTTAAGAAAGATACGAATGGAGGAAAAGCCCAGACCAACTCTGTAGCTGTACACAAGATGCAAATACCACCCCTAGACCGATCCCCGAATTTGCGGCCCGTTGCCGCCGAGTTGGCGTCTATGGCTGTGGCGCAAGTGATACCCGTGGCTCCGGTCAATCCCTCGTCAAATGCTGTCTCACCGACAGAATCTTCTCCCAGTGTGATCAACATGGTGGGGCGGGGTAGCAATACAACGCCAACACAAAAGGGGGAGGGGGTCTATGCCAGCGTCTCTGACCCGGCTCGGCGGGGTTCTGAGGCCGCGACAAGTCCGAAGGATTGGACAATCCAGAGGCCAGCGCCTGAAAAGGTGGAGGATCCTCCACCTCCGCCCATGTCCAAAGTCCTGATGGACCACATCAAATTGCTCTGGACGGCCAGCGCCAGCGCGGTACAGGTCCAGCAAGATGTCAAAAATCATGTGGACCCGCTGAAGGAGAACTTGATGGGTGCGCAAGGCACGCTCGCGGCCGAAGCCCTCACTTACTCGCCCAGCAAAATCAACAAAACCGAAAATATCTAATTTGGTATTGGCAAGAAGCAGGCTCGGCATCCTCTAACATTGAGGGATGCACACGACAGCACTCGTTCTTTTCTCCGGTGGACAGGACTCCACCACTTGCCTGGCCCAGGCGCTTTCCAAATACGACCGGGTCGAAACCATTGCGTTCGACTACCGCCAGCGCCATCACGTTGAGCTGGAAGCCCGTCTCAATGTGTTGAGCGAGATTCGCCGTCAATTTCCCCAATGGGGGTCCAAACTGGGCGATGACCATTTGCTCGATTTGGCCGTTTTGGGTGAGGTGAGTGATACCTCACTCACGCGCGACACTGCGTTCAAGATGGAGCAAAGCGGCCTGCCCAACACCTTTGTACCCGGTCGCAACCTGCTGTTTCTGACACTTGCCGCCGCAGTGGCCTACCGCCGTGACTTGCAGGTGATCGTCACCGGCGTCTGTGAGACCGACTTCTCTGGTTACCCGGACTGCCGGGACGACACCATGAAAGCCATGCAACTGGCCCTGTCTTTGGGCATGGACAAACGCTACCTGATTGACACACCGCTGATGTGGATCGACAAGGCCGCCACTTGGACCATGGCGTTTGAGCTGGGTGAAAAATCAGGCGTGCCCGGCGGCGGCCAAACCCTGGTGGACCTGATCGTGGAACACACCCACACCTGCTATCTGGGCGACCGCGAGCACCGCCATGCCTGGGGTTACGGCTGCGGCACCTGTCCGGCCTGCGAGCTGCGCGCCCGCGGTTACGAGCGCTTCTCGTCCAGTTTGTAGAGTGAGGGAGCGCCGTCGGCCTGCTTCTCCAGCGTCCAGCGCTGCTGGTGAAACACTGCGACGCTGGGGCGGTGTGCTATTGAAATAATAGCACCTCCCGCTTGGTGGACAAGGGCTAGAAGCCTTTTATACACAGAACTTTCCGTGGCTTCATCCAAGGCACTGGTGGCTTCGTCGGCAAAGACCCATTTGGGTTGTTTCAACAACACGCGGGCAATAGCCAGGCGCTGCTGCTCACCACCTGAGAGTTTTTGGCTCCAGGCATCGGCGTGGTCGAGTTGCTGGGTCAGGTCCGGTAGCATGGCGTCTTCCAAGGCCTGTTTCAGCTGCGCGTCGGTGTACTGCGACGGTGCTTGCGGGTAGGCCAGCGCTTCACGCAGCGGGCCATTGGGGAAATAGGGCCGCTGCGGAATGAACATGGTGTCGCGGGGGCTGGCGACTTGCCCGCTTGCAAACGGCCAGATGCCGGCCAGCGTGCGAAACAGCGTTGATTTTCCGCTGCCGGATGGCCCTTGCAGCAACACGCTGTCGCCAGCCTGCGCGTGCAACTGGGCGCCGGCCAACAACACGACTCCGTTGGGCAGGGCCACGGTCAGGTCACGGGCGTCAAGCGCTTCTGAATCGATAGCGGCTTGCGTATGATCCACAAGGGCCAGCGCCCTGAATGATGCTTCAAAACTGGTGAGTCGGTCTGTTGTCGCACGCCAGCTGGCCAAGCTGCTGTAACTGTCCACAAACCAACTCAACGACCCTTGTACCTGCCCGAAGGCGCTGGAAATTTGCATCAACTCACCCAGCTGAATGGCCCCACTGAAAAAACGAGGCGCTGCCACCACAAACGGAAAAACGACGGCGGCCTGGCCGAAAAAGCTGGTGAACCAGATCAAGTTTTTTTGCGCCTTGATCAGGCGCAGGTAATTGCCCAGCACCCGGTCTAGGCGGGTGTCGAGTTGCACACGTTCTACCTGCTCGCCCCGGTCCAGCGCGATGGATTCACTGTATTCCCGCACCCGCACCATGTGGTGACGAAAATCAGCTTCCACGCGTTGTTGATCAAAATTGAGCTTGATCTGAGGACGTCCAATATAGTGGGTCAGCACGCTGCCGACAGCGCAGTACAACACGGCCATCCAGACCATGAAGCCGGGAATGTGAACCGCAGTGCCCCCGACGGTGAAAGAAAATTCGCCAGAGAGGCCCCACAAAATGCCAATAAAGCTGAGCAGGGTGACCACCGAGTTGAGCAAACCCATGCTCAGGGAGACGGTATAGGTCGTGAATAGATTGATGTCTTCCTGAATTCGCTGGTCCGGGTTGTCCGGGTTGCTGGTGTCGGCATTGGGCCGGGACGTGAAGCGCGCCAGTTCCAGCTTGTAAAACGCCTGACCCGCGAGCCACCGCTGCAGGTAATGCGTCGTCATCCAGCCGCGCCAACGCATTTCTAGCAGTTGCGTCAGGTAAAACTTGTACACCGCAATGATGATGAAGGCGAAGGCCAGGTAGGTGAAGCGCCCCAACTGCGTCCAAAACACCGGCTCCTGCTTGTTCTGCAAGGCATCGTAGAACAGTCGGTTCCAGTCGTTGAACAAAACCGCCATGTAAACCAGCCCCAGGTTCAAAGCCACGATGGCCAGCAACAAGCCGCGTGCCTTCCATTTTTGGTCTGACTGAAAGTACGGCTTCGTGAGCGCCCAAGCTTGAGTGGCAAAAGTCTTGAACGCCGTGAGTTTTTGAATCAGATTCATGGGGGGTGGACGTCAGTTCATGGCGCTTTGGGCGCGAAAAAAAAGGGATTCAAACGGGCGTGCCAACGGGGCGGTAGGCAAGGTAGCGCGGTCGCCTTAACTGTTGGAGACGCCACTGGCCACATGGCCCGAGGGCACGTGGCGGGCGGCGGATTCGATGTGGCCGGTCTGGTCATCAAAGAAGAAGTCGGGCTCAAACTCCCGTAAAAACTCGCCCTTGGGCAGTCCGCCCAGAAACATGGCTTCGTCCACCTCAATGTTCCAGGCCATCAGCGTGCGAATGGCGCGCTCATGCGCCGGGGCGCTGCGGGCCGTGACCAGCGCGGTACGAACCCGCATTTGAGGCGTACCGGCGTTTTGCAGCCGTTGCAAGGCCATCAGCAGCGGTCTGAACGGGCCGTCTGGCAAGGGCAGGCCGGCTTTGTCAATTTCGTGCTGCTGAAACGCGCTCAAGCCGTGCGACTGGTAAATGCGCTCGGCCTCGTCGCTGAACAACACCGCGTCACCGTCAAAGGCAATGCGCACTTCCAGCGGGTGGGCTTCGCTGGCGTGGGCCGAGTGCGGGTAGACCTGCGCGGCCGGCACACCTGCGTCCAGCGCAGCGCGCACATCGCTCAAATGGGTGCTGAGAAACAGGTTCGCGTGAAGGGGTTTGAGGTAGCGCCACGGCGGCTGGCCGCGGGTGAAGCTGCCGCGTTCAATCGGCAACCCATAGTGCTTGGCCGAGCGAAACACCCGCATGCCCGACACCGGGTCGTTGCGCGACAAAATCACCACGTCCACCAGCTTAGCCTCCGGCGAATTGAAGGCCAGCAGCTTCTTCACCAGTGAAAACGCCACGCCGGGCTGCGCCGGCACATCGAGTCGCTCCAGTTGCAGCTTCATATAGGCGCGGTCATCGCTGTGCTCAAACACCTGGTTTTCCTGCTCAAAGTCGAACAGGGCGCGGCTTGAAATCGCCACCACCAGCTTGCCGTCCAGCGTGGCACTCATGATTGCAGAAACATCCGGTAGACCGGATTGTTGGTTTCTTCCACATAGGGGTAGCCCAGCGTTTCCAGAAATTCAGAGAACGCAGCATCATCGGCGCCTGGCACTTGCACGCCGACCAGAATGCGGCCGTAGTCAGCGCCCTGATTGCGGTAGTGAAACAGGCTGATGTTCCAGCCCGGGCGCATCAGGTTCAAAAACTTCAGCAGCGCACCGGGCCGCTCGGGAAACACAAAGCTGAGCAGGCGCTCATCCTGCGCCAAGCGCGAATGGCCGCCCACCATGTGCCGAATATGCTCTTTGGCGAGGTCGTCGTGGGTGAGGTCCAGCGCCTCAAATCGGTGTTGGGTGAAGTTGGCCGCAATCTGGGCCGACTCCCCCTTGCCCTGCGTCGTCAGCCCCACAAAAACATGAGCCTTGGCTGAGTCGCTGATGCGGTAATTGAACTCGGTCACGTTGCGTGGGCCGCCAGGCAGCTCGCCAATCAACTCGCAAAAGCGCTTGAAACTGCCGCGTTCCTCGGGAATCGTCACGGCCAGCAAAGCCTCGCGCTCTTCGCCCACTTCGGCCCGCTCGGCCACAAAGCGCAGGCGGTCAAAGTTCATATTGGCGCCGCACAAAATGGCAGCGTAGGTTTCGCCCTTGGTTTTGTTCTTGTCCACATACTGTTTGATGGCGGCCACGGCCAGCGCGCCGGCCGGTTCCACAATGCTGCGGGTGTCCACAAACACGTCTTTGATGGCGGCGCACACGGCGTCCGTGTCCACAATGATGAAGTCGTCCACCAAGCCGCTGGCGACTCGAAAAGTCTCTTCTCCCACTAGTTTCACCGCCGTGCCGTCTGAGAACAGGCCCACATCGGGCAGCGTGATTCGCTCTCTGGCCTTGACCGATTGCGCCATGGCGTCGGAGTCGTTCATCTGCACGCCAATCACTTTGATTTCCGGGCGAACGGCCTTAATGTAGTTCGCCACACCGGAAATCAGGCCGCCACCGCCAATGGCTACAAACACGGCGTCCAGCCGATTGGTGCCGTGGCTTTGGAGTTGGCGCAGCATCTCCATGGCCACGGTTCCCTGTCCTGCAATCACGTCCGGGTCGTCAAACGGATGCACAAAAGTCAGGCCCTGCTCGGCCTGCAGCTCCAAGGCGTGGGTGTAGGCGTCAGAGTAGCTTTCGCCAAACAACACCACCTCGCCAGCAAAGCCGCGCACCGCGTCAATTTTGACCTGAGGGGTAGTGGTTGGCATCACGATCACGGCCCGGGTGCCCATCTTTTTCGCACTCAGGGCGACCCCTTGGGCGTGGTTGCCCGCCGAGGCGCAAATCACGCCCTTGCCCAGCTGCGCCGCACTCAGGTGCGCCATCTTGTTATAGGCACCACGCAGCTTGAAGCTGCGCACCGGTTGCTGGTCTTCGCGCTTGAGCAGCACGGTGTTGTTCAGGCGCTGGCTTAAGGTGTGTGCAATTTGCAAATCCGTCTCGCGTGCCACGTCATAAACGCGGGCAGTCAGGATCTTTTTAAGGTAGTCAGCGGGGCTGAGTGGGGGCTTCGTCATGGTGCCGCAATGATAAGCGCCCCGCCACGGCGACAATGGAGGCTTTTTAGAGAGAAGAGGGGAACAACATGGAATGCACAGTCACTTGGACCGGCGCCCTGGCGACCCGTTCAGGCATGGGTTTTGTCGCTGAAACTGGCAGTGGCCACACCTTGGTGATGGACGGCGCTCCCGACGCGGCGAAGCCAGAAAACGGCGGCCAAAACCTCGCTCCCCGCCCCTTAGAGACCATGCTGGCGGGAACCGGCGGCTGCACAGCCTACGACGTGGTTTTAATTCTGAAGCGCGGTCGCCACGACGTGCAGGGTTGTACTGTCAAACTCACTGCGGAGCGGGCCGAGGTCGACCCCAAAGTGTTCACTCGGATCAATATGCATTTCACCGTTACGGGCAAAGGCATTCCTGAAGCGGTTGTGGAGCGCGCTATTGCCATGAGTCATGAGAAGTATTGTTCGGCCAGCATCATGCTGGCCAAGACCGTTGAGATCACCACCAGCTTTGATTTGATCGCGGTCTAAGCCCGATTGACGGGCCCTTGTCGGCCTAGATACGGTGCGCCACCGTCGTCATGACCTTGGCGGCGGCGCGCATCAGACTTTTCACAGGGGTCGGAAGCTCTAAAGCGCCCGCGTTCTGGGCATCTTGGGCATGGCGGGCTTCGTCCGCCATCATTTGCGCCACGATGGCCCGAGACGCATGGTCCTTCTCAGGCAATAAGGTCAGGTGGTTTTCCAGATGGGCCTCGACCTGGTTCTCCGTCTCCACTACAAAACCCAGACTCACCCGGTCCCCTAGTCGCCCAGCCAGCAAGCCCATGCCAAAGGCCCCCGCATACCACAGCGGATTCAGCAGGGAGGGGCGTTGCCCCAGTTCATCCAGTCGCTGCCGGGTCCAGGCCAGGTGGTCGGTTTCCTCAGCGCTGGCTTTGGAGAAGTGCTCGCGCAAGGATTCGTTTTGGGTCGCAAAGGCTTGCGCCGTGTACAGCGCTTGGGCGCACACCTCACCCACGTGATTCACACGCATCAAGGCGCCAGCCCGGGCCATTTCGGCTGCTGACAGCTCCGTGACCTCGCCGGGCAGGGTCGGGCAGGGTTGGGACGCTCTGGGCGGCACAAAAAGGGTTCGAAGCGCCGCGTCAATCGTGGTGATCAGCGTATCGACAGGCGTCTGGTGAGTAGTAGGAGTGCTCATAAGCTGCATTATTGCCTTGTCATCTGAATTGGGTGCACCAACGAAAAGAGCCCCTTGCGGGGCTCTTGTTTCAGATCAAATCCGGATGGATTTTAGAAACGGTGACGGATGCCCATTGCCAAGCTATTGGAGTCTGTACCAGCAGAGGCTGTGACACCACCCAGGTAGCCATTGCCGCCGACCGCAACCTGCGAAGTATTCTTGTTGTCTACATGAACTAGCACAGCGCTAAGATCCGTGCGCTTGGAAAGTGCATAGGTGTATGCCACACCGTACGAGCTTACGTCAGCATCGCTTGCGCGATTGTCGTTGTAGTTGTTGTATGCCACTGAGATGGTGTTAGGACCGGTCACGTAACGGTATCCGATGTGGAATAGGGTTCCATCAAGGGTAAGAGCTTTGATAAAGGCCGCTTGAACAGCCGTCGCCGCTGCCGACCCACCCAGCGCGGTCGCCAAACTCGACAATCCAGATGGCTTGTCATCAGTCACTTTGACAACCATTGTGCTAACTTTGCTGTTACCAAAGTCCATCGATGCCCCGAGCACAACATTGGTCAAAGATTTTTGACCAAGCTCATTGTTGCGAGTGTTGTAGCCAACGCCCACCGAGAAGTTGTCTGCCTTGTAGTTGGCGTTGAAACCAAGCAGGCGACTCTTGTCGCTGTCGCCAGCGACCTCGCCGGCCCCATACATGAAGCTGCCAGACATGCCATCTTTCACAAAACGATAGGCCAACGCGTTCGGAATGCGAATATCAAACGCCGATGGAATTGAAACGATTTGACCAGCAGCCAAGCCTGACTGCGTTTGCATGATGTCATACGTGGCACTGGTCTCATAGGCAGGCGTGTACTGCCGACCTGCCAGGAAACCACCAAAAGGCGTTACCAAGCCGATATAAGCTTGGCGATCAAACTGTCTGTTGGGCAGATTCACACCGAGCGTCGCCCCAAGGGCCCCTGCGGCACCTGCGACCAAGGGCGCGTAAGCTGAAGGCAAGCCCAAACCAGCCGTCGTGGACAATCGGTCAGGTAACTGGGTGCCTGTAATCGGTGTGTTTGACAGAGAACCGGTATCAAGCTCGAAACGGCTTTCAAGGGTAAAGATAGTCTTGTAGCCACCACCCATATCCTCAGAACCCTTCAATCCCCAGCGTGAGCCTTCCATGATCCCGCTGGCGACTTGCGTGACTGTTCCTGCCTTCAAGCCCGTGACTTGGGTGATGCCGATATCGACGAGCCCATACAAGGTCACGCTGGAAGTGCCAGTGCCCTGAGCGCTGGCCATGCCCGCACAGCAGAAAGCACTGGCGACGGCAACGGCGCGTAACGAAGGCAAATTAAAGCGTGAAGAAAGTCCGGTCATTTGAGGTTCCTTGAAGAGAGAAAAAGTGGGCTCCAATAAGCCCAAAACACAGCCTTAAATTTCTCACACCGTGAAACAATGAGCAAGTCCCATCGGTGACAGGTGCACCCAAAATAGACATTTTTTACACACGTATTTACCCTAGGCGACATTAGTGACTTCAGTCGATTTCTGACATAAGCGGTGCAAGGTGGCGTCGATCACTTGGGGTGGTTCGTCGCGTTTTAGCCACAGCTCAGTCGTTGCCTGGTGGTCAACGTTCGCCAGTTGGATGAGTCGCTGTTTCATTGGCTCAGTCCAGCGTTACGTTGTGCGGCAAAGTCGACGCGTGGGTTGGACGCACAAGAGCAACCGGCGCAGTGTCACTAATCTAGCTGGACAGTGGTGTATTCAGTGGCAGCCGCTTTGGCTTCAGCGGCACTGAATTCTTGGGTGGTGGCTTGAGGGCCAATTCCTTTTGGATCCGGGGTTCCATTTGGACAATGGCGCGCCAAATTGGGATGCACAGATGTTTTTCGCCCGTCTTGCGTCGCATTGTCAGCCAACCGGGGTGAAATCAAGTTCGGCAGAACGTGGACTGCATTTGACGCTGCACTCCCCCCTCCCAAAAAAACGGCGTGTGGCTGAGTACGGGTTGCCAAGCCAACCCCAACAACAGTGTTTACTTTCCGTCTCCCAAGGTCATTGGCTTCACGTACGCAGCAAGTTAAAGCGTCGAATAAAACAGGACGGCCAATCAAAAGGCCGGTGTTGTCATGAGTTTTACCGTCAAATGCGAAGGCGGGTGAAGTCAAAAAAAGACAATACGTTTGCCACAGTCAAGTTCACCCGTTTGAATGCGACCGTTGACTTGGGCTTTGCCAAAGTGTTTGTTGGCTTTGGTAACCCTCGCATCCCGGATGATTGCATAGACTCAAAGCGTTATGCGTTCTTCATGGTCAGGGCGGTTATGAAAGAATTGGTGCAAGTGCTCCGAAGCCGACTCAATCCACCTTCGGGAGAGCTTCCATGATGATTGCTTTGCACAAAAATGCGCGCACCACGCCTGCCATCCGCTCTGTAGCGGCCAGCACAGGTAGTGCACCCAGCCTTGGCCAACGCTTTGGTATCACGGAGGCTATCATCATTGGAGCCCCCGGCTCCACCAAGAACGCCGACAAAGCACGCGACCCCAAGATGCACCAGACCCGCAAGGGCCAGCAGTGGTACTTTGGCATGAAACTACACATCGGCGTGGAAAGTCAAAGTGGACTGGCGCACAGCGCCGAACCTAACGCCAAAGACTTCACCAACCAGTGCAACCGTCGCAAGGGTGTGATTAACGACATCCTCAAGGCCAGGGACAGCAACAAGTTCAAAATTCGCGCGCGGGTGAAACACGTCTTCGGTGTGGTTAAGCGACTGTGGGGATTTGGCAAGGTGCGCCCACAAGGGCGCCCCAAGTGGGTCAAACGTCCACGATAAGGCCCTATTGGGCCGCTAGACGGGGGCGAAAAAACCGGTTTATTCGACTATGCGCGGTAACCACGATCGATCCTGTCTTGACAGGTACTTGTTCAGCGCAGCCCTGATTCAGGGCGGATCAATCGCCATCCCTTGGAAGGTAAGCGCTCCTCTGCGGGGCTGATATTTCCGCCAGTGCTTGTGTGGCGGCGTGGTGTAAATCAGACAAACTAGGGAAATCACCTATAAATTTCGTAAAGAAGGGGGGGGGGTGTTGTGAAAAAGTCAGCGTTTTGCTCAAATTGCGATGAGCGATGTTCAAAGATCGCCGCCAAAAGGATTCATTTGAAAATCTTTGGATTATTTAATTTTTGGAGTTGTTCATGAAAAAAAGTTTGATCGCGCTGGCTGTTTTGGCTGCTTCGGGTGCATCGTTTGCCCAGTCTTCCGTGACTCTGTACGGCATCGCTGACGCATATTTGGGTCGCACAACAACGACTGACAAGCCTTCCCAAGTTGGTATCACCAACGGTGGAATTTCCGGCAGCCGTTTTGGTTTCAAAGGATCTGAAGATCTTGGCGGTGGTTTGACAGCTAATTTCTTGCTCGAGCAAGGTTTTGACATTGACACCGGTACTACAACAGCGGGCCAGGGATTCTCTCGCCAGTCCTACGTTGGTTTCTCCGGCGGTTTCGGTGAAGTCAAACTGGGAAAAATGTGGTCGGCTTATGACGACATCAGCGGTGCTGCAAACGCTTCATTTGATTCCGTGTTCGCTCCTGTCTCCAATGTTTGGTTGAGCACTGGTTACAACGCCAATCCTAGCAACGGTGTGTACTACGCATCACCTAGCATGAGCGGCTTCAGTGGCGCTGCCAGCTATGCCTTTGGTGAAAACAAAGGTGCGAGCGTTGACGCGACTAACGTGTCCGCTATTCACGTTAAATACGAAGCAGGCCCACTGTTTGTTGGCGTGGGATACCAGAAGGAAACGACTCAAAATGGTACAACGACCGCGCTGTCGACCGCTCTGAACTCCAAAAACTTCACACGCCTGAACGCGACATATGACTTTGGTGTCGCCAAGGCCTTGGTTGGTTTTGGTCGTGTGAATGCGGGTGACCAAACGACGAATGAGTGGTCTTTGGGTGCTGACGTGCCAGTGAGTGCTGCATTGACGGTCTCTGGTGGTATTGCCCGCTCTACCGATAACTTCTCTGGCGATGCTGTCCGCAAAGGCTACGGCTTGGCTGCTTCCTACGCCTTGTCCAAGCGTACAAACGTGTACACCGGTTACCAGTCGTCTACCAAGACATTGGCTGGTACAGACACCGACGTGACAACGTTGGGTCTTGGCGTGAAGCACACTTTCTAAATTCAAAGTGTTGATGCCAGGTTAGTCTTGGTTAAAGATCCAAAACCGCCCTTCGGGGCGGTTTTTTTTTGAGCATGATGAATTCCATTTCTGCAGGTTTGTTGTGTTTCGGCAACGTTGTTTTGCCTGAATGCACCGTTATGGACGAAACACTTTGCGCATGCAGGATCACTCTGTTTAAATTCAGTTAGCTTCTACTTAAGAAGTGGAACTAGACAAGTCAGGACACAGTGTCGTGACTTGATATACGTAAACTTTGGAGTATCCGAATGAAAAAATCTCTCATCGCGCTGGCCGTCTTGGCAGCTACTGGTTCCGCCATGGCTCAATCCAGCGTGACCCTGAATGGTCGCGTTGACGCTTACCTGAGCAGCAAGACAACTGGCGTTGGCGCTGCTGAATTGACACAAACTGGTTTGACCAACGGTGGCCTGACCGGTAGCCGCTGGGCTCTGAACGGAACTGAAGATCTGGGCGGCGGCTTGAAGGCCATGTTCAAATTAGAAAACCGTTTCTCGATCGATGACGGCACTTCCGTTGGCGGCTTCTCTGGCGATGCTTACTTGGCATTGGCTGGTGGTTTCGGTACCGTGAAATTGGGCCGCACTTACACTGCATTTGATGATGCACGTGCATTGTCTAACAGCTCCAGCGTGTTTGACTCTACCTTCACACCTACAGCTGACGTGATGGGTACTGCTGACTATATGTCACGCGCTGCCAACGGCATCCGTTACGAGACCCCAGTGTTCAGCGGCTTCAGCGGCGCTGTGACTTACGCTTTCGGCGAAGACAAAACACCTACAACTGACGCTAACGACCTGATCTCGTTGCACGTCAAGTACGCTACTGGTCCTGTGGCTGCTGCTTACGGCTACCAAGAAGAAAAAGCTGCTGGTGCAACTGCGAACAAATTCCACCAGTTGTCCGCTTCCTATGACTTGGGCATGGCTTCCCTGTCCGCTGGCTACGAGCGTCGCAACGGTACTGCTGTCACTGGTGACGACAAAGGTTACAACTTGGGCGTGAACGTTCCCGTTGGCGCTGCGTTGAACCTGTCCGCTGGCTATGCTCGTGAAGAGACTGAAGTTGCTGGTGCAACCACTGTTAAAGCTACTGGCTTCGGTTTGGGCGCGACATACAATATGTCCAAGCGTACGATCCTGTACACAGGCTTCAAGCAGACTAAGGCAGAAAACGGCGCTGGCGCTGAGACAGCTAAAGTCCGTTTGTTCGGTCTGGGCGTTCGCCACAACTTCTAATCTGATGCTGACATCAGTCAGCTTTGGGTAGAAATTAAAAACCCCGCTGCGGCAACGCAGCGGGGTTTTTTCGTTGTCATGGCCTTTTTGATTTCACTTCTTGGCCATTCGCGCTGTTGTGTATGAATTAAATTAACAGGTTTCGTCCTTGCCTTGCTTTATGAACAGCTCTTCCTTTCAGTCGACACTCAAAGTGCATGGCCGTGCCTTTGCCCACATTGCTGCGTTTCACCCGGAGATCACCGCCCTTCGGCGCGACTTGCATGCGCATCCTGAATTGGGGTTTGAAGAGGTGTACACGGCGGGCCGTGTGCATGAGGCTTTGAAGGTGTGTGGGGTGGATGAAATTCACACGGGCATTGGCAAGACCGGGTTGGTAGCCGTGATCAAGGGGCGCAGTGATACGAGCGGAAAGATGATCGGCTTGCGGGCGGACATGGATGCCTTGCCGTTGGCTGAACACAATGACTTCGCCTGGAAATCCAAAACTGCTGGTTTGATGCATGGCTGCGGTCACGATGGCCATACGGCCATGCTCGTAGGCGCCGCGCGCTACCTGGCTGATACTCGCAACTTTGACGGCACGGCGGTGTTGATCTTCCAGCCAGGTGAGGAAGGCTGTGGCGGCGCCAAGCTGATGATTGAAGAGGGCTTGTTTGAGCGCTTTCCCGAGCAGTCCATCTACGGTATGCACAACTGGCCGGCGATGCGGCCCGGCACCATTGGCCTCAATCCGGGGCCGATGATGGCCGCGGCGGATCGCATCACGATAGAAATCACGGGCAAGGGCGGCCACGGCGCTCATCCCTGCCAAACCATCGACCCGGTATTGGTGGCGGCCCACATCATCACTGCGGTACAAAGCATTGTGTCGCGTAATGTGAAAGCGCTGGACAGTGCGGTCATCAGCCTGTGCGCCATGCACGCCGGTGACTTGGGGGCGATGAGTGTGATACCTGATAAGGCCACTTTGGTGGGCACGGTGCGAGCGTTCACGCCAGCGGTTCAGAACCTGGTGGAGCGGCGTTTGACGGAGATGTGCACGGCCGTGGCCATGGGGTTTGGTGCGACCGCTACGGTGAATTACGAACGTTTGTACCCGGCCACGGTGAATACCTTGGCCGAAGCCCGCTTTGCAGGCGATGTGGCGCAAACCCTGGTGGGTCGCGACAACGTGGTGCTGGATTTGGAGCCCAGCATGGGCGCTGAAGACTTTTCTTTCATGCTGCAGGTCAAGCCGGGGGCTTATCTGCGAATTGGTCAGGGCGAGGAAAACGGTGTCGGAAGTTGCTATTTGCACAACAGCCGGTACGACTTCAATGACGACATATTGCCCTTGGGTGCGGCCTTGCACGCGAGTTTGATCGAGCAAGGCATGCCACTCGCGACCGTCTGACTTGCTATTGAAAGCATAGCTTTTTCGCAGGTGAAATAAGCGCTACAGCTCTAAATTACTTAAAAGTTAGGTGTAGCGCTTGCTGCGAAGGTTCTGCTTCATCTCGCGCAGGCCCGGCTGCAGTTTGTCGCCGCCAATGCGCAGCGCCACACAGGTGGCCAGTATGTCGATGACCATCAAATGCAGCAGTCGCGAGACCATGGGGCTGTAGCGATCAAACCCTTCCGGGTGGTCGGCCGCCAAATGAATGTCACCGGCTGAGGCCAAGGGTGAGCCGCTGGCGGTGATGACGATGGTGGTCGCGCCATTTTTGCGGGCAATGTCGCAAGAATCCATCAAGTCACGGGTGCGGCCCGAGTTGGAAATCACCAGCACGCAGTCGCCGGGTTTAAGCAATGAGGCGCTCATGACCTGCATGTGCCCGTCGCTGTAGGCCACGCCGTTGATGCCGAGGCGGAAAAACTTGTGTTGCGCGTCCTGCGCAACCACGCCGGAGTTGCCCACCCCAAAAAACTCGATGCGTCGCCCCAGATTGTAGGCGTTGACCAGTGCGGTGACGGCTTTCTCAATGGCGACACTGCTTGCGTCGTTGCGGTACTTCAGAAAAGCGGCCACGGTGTTGTCGATGACCTTCACCATGATGTCCGATGTTTTGTCATCGATATCGACACTGCGGTGAATAAAGGGCACGCCTTCACTGACGCTGCCCGCGAGTTTGAGTTTGAAGTCAGACAGGCCGTCGTAGCCCACGCTGCGGCAAAAGCGCACCACCGTGGGCTTGCTGACATGAGCCCGGTCGGCCAACTCACTCACCGGCAGCTTGGCAAAGCTGCGGGGGTCGCTCAGGACGAGCCGGCCAACGCGCTGCTCGGCGGGGGCCAGTGAGGGCAGGCAGGCCTGGATTCGATCGAGCATGAACAGGACTCCTTCAATGAACAACAACCCTGGCCCCGGAATGAGGCCAAGGCGGGCTTAGTTCTCTTCGCTCCAGCAAAAGCCGTCGCGCGCAATCATGGCGCTGGAGGCACTAGGCCCCCAGGTGCCTGCGTTGTAAAGGCGAGGGCCTTGGGAGTCGGCTTGCCAGTAGTCCAGAATTGGTTCGACCCAGCGCCAGGCTTCTTCCTGCTCGTCACTGCGCACGAACAGGTTCAAACGGCCGTCAATCACGTCCAGCAACAAGCGCTCATACGCACCCACGCGCTCAGAGCCAAAGCGTTTGTCAAAGTCCAGATCCAGCTGAACGGGCGACAGCTTTTGCGACACCCGCCGGTTGTCCTGGCCTTGCGCCAGCAGGTGCAACTCCAACCCGTCCTTGGGTTGCAGGTTGATCACCAAGCGATTGGCATCGCCAATTTGCGAGTTGAAAATGGCGTGCGGCGTGGGGCGAAAGTTGATCACAATGCGGGCGTCACGTCCGGCCAAGCGTTTGCCTGTGCGAATGTAGAAAGGCACACCTGCCCAGCGCCAGTTGGAAATCTCGGTGCGCAGCGCCACAAAGGTTTCGGTGTGGCTTTTGGGGTTGACGCCGGCTTCCTCGCGGTACGCCGCCACCGGTGCGCCACCGCTGGTGCCTGCCGAGTACTGGCCACGAATCACATCTTGAGACAGTGTTTCGGCTGTCCAGGGCTTTAGCGAGCGCAATACCTTCAGCTTTTCGTCACGAATCGCATCCGCATGCGAGTTGATGGGCGGCTCCATGCCAATGGCGCAGAGCAGTTGCAGGGCATGGTTTTGAACCATGTCGCGCAGGGCGCCGGTGGTCTCGTAAAACCCGCCGCGTTTCTCCACGCCGAGGTCTTCGGCAATGGTGATCTGGATGTTGGCAATGTGCTCGCGGCGCCACAGGGGCTCGAACAAGGCGTTGCCAAAGCGCAGCGCAAACAGGTTTTGCACCGCTGGTTTGCCCAGGTAGTGGTCAATGCGGAACACTTGTTTCTCGCCAAAGACCTTGCCCACGGTTTCATTGATGGCGCGGTTGCTGGCCAGATCATGGCCCAACGGCTTTTCAAGCACGACGCGGGTTTGCGGCGTGTTTAGCCCGGCAGCGGCCAGTTGCTCACACACCGTAGTGAACAAAGTGGGCGCGGTGGCCACGTACATGACGACGGTGTCAGCATTGCGCTGCGCCAAAGCCGCGGCCAATTTGGCGTAATCGTCGGGTTTGGACAGGTCCATCTGCACGAATTCGAGCAGGGCGGCAAAGCGCTTGAACTCTTCTTCGCTGGGGCGTTTGGCCAGTTCGACGTGGTCAAAGCGCGCGTGAATTTGCTCGCGGTATTGTTCATTGCTGAGGTTGTCACGCCCCACGCCAATGATGCGGCCCTCAGCGGGCAAAGTGCCATGCCGGAAGGCTTGGAAAAGGGCTGGCATCAATTTGCGCCAAGTCAGGTCGCCGGTGCCGCCAAACAGTACGAGGTCGAAGCTCATGATTTGTAGTTACCAAAAAGAAGACGTTGTAATGTAACTTTGTTTCATTGATAATTCAAGTCGGCCACTGATATGTTTATTTCAACCTGCTTTTGAACTCATGAACCAACTTGACGCACTCAAACAATTCACCACCGTGGTCGCAGACACCGGCGACTTCAAACAGTTGGACGCCTTCAAGCCCCAGGACGCGACGACCAACCCTTCCCTGATTCTCAAGGCCGTGCAAAAGCCGGACTACCAGTTGTTGCTGGCCGACACCGTGGCCAAACACCGCGGCTTGGCGCTGGACGAGATCATGGACCACCTGTTGGTGCGCTTTGGTTGCGAAATCTTGTCCATCGTTCCCGGCCGGGTGTCCACCGAAGTGGATGCGCGCTTGAGTTTTGACACCACCGCCAGCGTGGCCCGTGGCGAGCGCCTGATTGCACTGTACAAAGCGCAAGGCGTGGACACCAACAGGGTGCTGATCAAAGTAGCAGCGACCTGGGAAGGTATTGAGGCCGCCAAAGTGCTGGAGCAGCGTGGCATTCACACCAACCTGACGCTGTTGTTCTCGTTCTGCCAAGCGGTGGCCTGTGGCCAGGCCAAGGTGCAACTGATTTCCCCGTTTGTCGGTCGCATTTACGACTGGTACAAAAAATCAGCTGGCGCCGCGTGGGTGGAGGCCGACAACGCCAACGCGAACGACCCCGGTGTGAAGTCTGTGAAGCAGATTTACGATTACTACAAGAAGTTTGGTATCGCCACCGAGGTGATGGGCGCGAGCTTTCGCAATGTGGGCCAAATCACGGCGCTGGCCGGCTGCGACCTGCTGACCATCAGCCCCGATTTGCTGGCCACTTTGGCCGCGACCGAGACCCCCTTGGCCGCCGCGCTGGACGCCAAAACGGCACAGTCGCTGGATATGGCGGCCGTCAGTTACGACGAAGCCACCTTCCGCTTGGCTCTGAACGAAGACGCGATGGCGACCGAAAAGCTGTCTGAAGGCATTCGCGCGTTCTGTGTGGACGCGGTCAAACTCGACCAACTTTTGCTGGCGGCCTGATCATGAGCCGCACCCGTTGTGACCGCACGCCCGCCTGGGGCGCTTTGCAATCCGCTTTTGATGCCACCGGCCACGCATTTGATGCGCGCACTGCTTTTGCGGCTGACCCGGACCGCTTCACGCGCTTCAGTCAGACTGCGCCCCATGTGTTTGCGGACTTGTCCAAAAACCTGATCGACGAGGCCACGCAGGCCTTGTTGCTGGACTTGGCCCAGCAGACTGGTTTGGCGGCCCACCGCGACGCCCTATTTGCCGGTGAGGCCATCAACAACACCGAGCAACGCGCGGTGATGCATTGGCTGTTGAGAAATCCGGCTGTAGCCCCCGTTAATAATTCAGAGAGTGCTCCTAAAAACGCAGCGCTTCAGGGTTTGTCCGCCGAGCTGGGTTGGATTCACAGCACGCTTGACCAGATGTTGGCGTATGCCGAAAGCGTGCGGGCAGACGCTGCCATCACGGATGTGGTCAACATCGGCATCGGCGGCTCAGACCTCGGCCCGCAAATGGCGGTGCTGGCAATGGACGACTATGTCATGCCCGGCAAGCGCTTTCACTTTGTCTCCAATGTGGACGGCCATGAATTGGCCGCCGTATTGAAGCGGGTCAAGCCCGAGAGCACGCTGTTTCTGGTGGCCAGCAAAACCTTCACCACCATTGAGACCATGACCAACGCTTTGTCGGCCAAGACCTGGTTTGAGGCAAACGGCGGCACGGACATCGCGCGCCACTTTGCGGCACTGACCACCAATGTGCCGGCGGCCAATGCCTTTGGCATCAGCACCACTTTTGGATTTTGGGATTGGGTGGGCGGGCGCTATTCCATGTGGTCGGCCATTGGCCTGCCGCTGGCAATTGCCATTGGCGCCGAAGGGTTCCGTGAATTTTTGGGCGGCGCCCATGCCATGGACGAGCACTTTCGGACCACGCCGCTGGCGCAAAACCTGCCGGTTCGTCTGGGGCTGCTGGACGTTTGGTACCGCAACTTTCATGGCTTCACCAGCCGCAGTATTGCGCCGTACCACAGCGCTTTGGGCCGTGTACCGGCGTACTTGCAGCAGTTGGAGATGGAAAGCAACGGCAAGCGCGTCGACGCCACCGGCGAGACCCTGCCGTTTGATACCTCACCCGTGCTGTGGGGCGAACCCGGCACCAATGGCCAGCATGCCTATTTTCAGATGCTGCACCAGGGCACCGAGGTGGTTCCGGTCGAGTTTGTGGCGGTGAAGACGCCCAAACATGACTTGCCCGGTCACCACAACTTGCTGCTGGCCAACGTGGTCGCGCAGGCGCAGGCACTGATGGTGGGCAAAGTGGATGCAGGTGGTCACAAGCACTTCACGGGCAACCGCCCCAGCACGTTCTTGCTGCTGGAAGAGTTGACGCCCGCCAGTTTGGGCGCCCTGATTGCCTTACAGGAGCATCGCGTGTTTGTGAGCGGCGCCTTGTGGGGCATCAATAGCTTTGACCAGTGGGGCGTGGAGTTGGGCAAAGTGCTGGCCAAAGAGGTAGAGGCACGCTTGCTCAGCGGTGATGTGAGCGGGGTGGACGGCTCCACCAGCGGTTTGCTGCAACGCCTGCGTGCGTGAGATTGCCGGTGAACCTCGTCTTTGACTTGGGGGCGGTGTTGGTGCAATGGCGGCCGCAAGACCTGCTGCGCCAGCACTTTCCCAACGAGGCCGGTTCACCCGAGCAGGCCAAGGCCTTGGCGGGTGACTTCTTTCACCACGCCGATTGGATGAGCTTTGACCGTGGCACCTTGCCCATGGACACCGTGATTGCCCGCACCGGCCAGCGCTTGGGTTTGCCCGGCCCGGCCGTGGCATCCCTCGTGACGGGTATTGGCGACTATTTGACCCCCTTGCCCGACACGGTGGCACTGCTGTCCAAACTGCGGGCACGGCGTGAGCGGGAAAACAGCATTCGCCTGTATTACCTGTCCAATATGCCCCAGCCCTACGCCCGCACGCTGGAGCAACGTCATGTCTTCTTTCAGTGGTTTGACGGCGGTGTGTTCTCGGGCGATGTGAATCACATCAAGCCCGAACCTGCGATCTACGAACTGCTGGAATCCCGCTACGCCTTGCAGCCCGAGCACACGGTGTTCATTGACGACTTGGCACCAAACATCACTGCCGCCCAAGCGCGGGGCTGGCACGGCATCCAATTTGAATCAGCGCCGCAGGTGCAGGCTGAGTTGGATGCGTGGATGGCAGTGACGCTGTTAAGGTCCGGTTAGCCACTGCGCCTTGAAGCGCGCCAAAGCAGCCTGGTAGGCCGCTTCGTCCACTTCTTGCAGGTCGCTGTGGTGGCCGCCCTCAATCACCACCCATTGCTTCGGCGCTTGGGCAGCGTCAAACAGCCGCTTTCCAAGCAACAAGGGAATGGTGCTGTCCAAGTTGCCGTGCAGCATCAGCAGCGGCGCATTCACGCGGGCGATTTTGTTGATGGACGCAAATCGCTCGTCGTTCAAACTGACCAGCACCCGCGCCAGAAAACCAGCCTCGGACGCCACCTCGGTGAAACTGGTGAAGGCCGATTCCAGAACCAAGCCGCCATAGTCCGCGCGCCCCTCCAGCCGGCTGGCCAAGTCCACGGCGACCCCGCTGCCCATCGAGTGGCCGTAAATTACCCGCTGGCTGAATGTGGGAGCGCGGCGCTTCAACTCACCCCAAGCCAAGTCTGCGTCCTGAACAATGCTGCGCTCTGACGGCGTGATGGGCGTGCTGAGGCCCCAACCCCGGTAATCCACCGCCAGCACGGCGAAACCTGCCGCGCGAAGCGCGTTGATTTTGTGAATGTTGTCAAAGAGGTTGCGAAAGGTGCCGTGCAGGTAGAGCAGGGTGGGCGCAAGAGGGTCGGCATGCGGCAGCCACCAGACCTCAATACGTTGCGCTTGGTTTGCCTCAGTCGTCGACGGTGTGGTGGACAGGTTGGCCTGAGGTGCTGGCAAGAAGTAGCGCTCGTCACCGGCGCGCAGGCCCGGGAAGTCAGCTGGCATACCGGTGGTCGGTCGGTAGATAATCTGGCGTTGGCGGGTGTCCAACCAGGCGCAACCAGAGGTCGCCAGCAGTGACATGAGCAACATCACTCGCAAGAGGCGTGACAGGGCCTTGACGGGCATCAAGAGCGCTGCCGTTACACTGCGAACGCTCTGACTTCCCCAATTGACCTTGTTGTTACCCATGAAAAAATTGATTCCTCTCGTGTGTGGCCTGATTGTGGCCCACCTGGCTGCACCGGCGATGGCTGAGGAAAGCTTTCTCAGCGGCTTGACTCAGGACAAAACGCTGCGTTTTCAGTTCAGCCCCTACACCTACCACTACACGCAAGATGACGCGCACAGCGACGTGGTCCTGGTTGGTCTGGAACGTGAACACAAGGACGGCAAACTGGACGGCGTGGTGCTGTTTTCCAATTCGTTTGGTCAGCCCTCTATTTATGTCTATCCTTGGGGAGGTACTTATCGGGAGATCATGGGCGTCTCTAAACTCTCCTTCAAATGGACGGCTGGGTTGATGTACGGCTACACCGGGCAATACAAAGACAAAGTGCCATTGAATGTTGTTGGTTTCAACCCGGTGGTCATTCCGGCTCTGGCCTATGATTTTTCGTCCGGCTGGTCGGCGCAGTTGAACCTGTTGGGCAACGCGGCCATGCAGTTCCAGATCAGTAAACAGATCAACTGATCGACTTGTTTTTGGTCCGATTTTAAGGCTCTGGCCCTTGTCAAGTAAGCGCAAGTCGCTATTAAAAAGATAGTTAAATAAAAACCCCGCAAGGTTTGCACCTTGCGGGGTTTTTTGTGGTCGGGCAACGCTGGACTTCCCGAAGGTCAGCCAGCGTCACCGGGAGCCAGGGGCAATTACATGCCCATGCCGCCCATACCACCCATGCCGCCCATGCCACCCATGTCGCCGCCGCCCATGCCGCCGGCTTCGTCTTTTGGAGACTCAGAGATCATGCACTCGGTGGTCAACATCAGTGAAGCCACAGACGCTGCGTTTTGCAGAGCAGTGCGGGTCACTTTGGTTGGGTCCAAAATACCCATTTCGATCATGTCGCCGTAGGTGTCGTTAGCAGCGTTGAAGCCGTAGTTGCCTTTACCAGCCAACACCGCGTTCACCACCACAGAGGCTTCGCCGCCGGCGTTGTACACGATCTCGCGCAGAGGCGCTTCGATGGCTTTCAGCACCAAAGCAATACCGTGGTCCTGGTCAGCGTTGTCGCCTTTGATGACGCCAGCAGTTTGCTTGGCGCGCAGCAGTGCAACACCGCCACCAGCCACAATACCTTCTTCCACAGCAGCGCGGGTAGCGTGCAGGGCGTCTTCAACGCGAGCTTTCTTCTCTTTCATTTCGACTTCGGTGGCAGCGCCAACCTTGATCACGGCAACACCGCCAGCCAACTTGGCCACGCGCTCTTGCAGTTTTTCACGGTCGTAGTCAGAAGTCGCTTCTTCGATCTGAACGCGAACTTGCTTCACGCGGGCTTCGATGTCAGCAGCAGCGCCAGCGCCGTCGATGATGATGGTGTTTTCTTTGCCCACTTCGATGCGCTTGGCGGAGCCGAGGTCAGCCAAAGTCACTTTTTCCAGTGACATGCCAACTTCTTCAGCGATCACTTTGCCGCCGGTCAGGATGGCGATGTCTTCCAACATGGCCTTGCGACGGTCACCAAAGCCAGGCGCCTTGACAGCCACAACCTTCAGGATGCCACGGATGGTGTTCACCACCAAAGTTGCCAGGGCTTCGCCATCGACATCTTCAGCAATGATCAGCAATGGACGGCCAGACTTGGCGACTTGTTCCAGGGTTGGCAGCAGGTCACGAATGTTGCTGATTTTCTTGTCGTACAACAGCACGAAAGGGTTGTCCAGCAAAGCGGACTGCTTCTCTGGGCTGTTGATGAAGTAAGGAGACAGGTAACCGCGGTCAAACTGCATGCCTTCAACCACGTCCAGCTCGGAGTCCAGGGACTTGCCGTCTTCAACCGTGATCACGCCTTCTTTGCCCACTTTGTCCATCGCATCAGCAATAATCTTGCCAATGGTTTCGTCAGAGTTGGCAGAGATCGAGCCAACTTGAGCGATTTCTTTGGAAGTAGTAGTGGCTTTGGAAGCTTTCTTCAACTCGGCGATCAAGACAGTCACTGCCTTGTCGATACCGCGCTTCAGGTCCATCGGGTTCATGCCGGCGGCCACGTACTTCATGCCTTCGCGCACGATGGACTGAGCCAGAACGGTAGCAGTTGTCGTGCCGTCACCAGCGATGTCAGACGTCTTGGAAGCGACTTCCTTGACCATCTGCGCACCCATGTTTTGCAGCTTGTCTTTGAGTTCGATTTCTTTGGCAACGGACACACCGTCTTTGGTCACGGTAGGGGCGCCGAAAGAGCGCTCCAGAACCACGTTACGACCTTTAGGGCCCAGTGTCACTTTGACCGCGTTGGCCAAAATGTTCACACCTTCAACCATGCGTGCGCGGGCTTCGCCGCCGAAAATTACGTCTTTTGATGCCATGTTATGACTCCAGATTTAAGTGAAATATGCTGCTAGCCCACACGAAATGTGCACAGCCAGCTATGAATTTAATAGTGAGAAAATTACTTCTCGACAACCGCAAACAGGTCGTCTTCTTTCATGACAAGCAACTCATCGCCGTCAACTTTGACGGTTTGGCCGCTGTACTTGCCGAACAGAACACGGTCACCGACCTTGACGTTCATGGCCAACAACTCGCCTTTGTCGTTTTTCTTGCCAGGGCCCACGGCCAGCACTTCGCCTTGATCAGGCTTTTCAGCAGCACTGTCAGGAATCACGATGCCGGAGGCAGTTTTTGTTTCGTTTTCGACGCGTTTAACAATCACGCGGTCTGCGAGAGGGCGAAGTTTCATGGGGGCTCCTTGAGTTCAAAAACAGGGTTAAACAATCAAAAACCAACTCCTGTGAGTTGGTTTCTGTATTCGCTGGAGGAGTGAGTTCACCAAGCCGGAAGGCCTGTTAGCACTCAACTCCTACGAGTGCTAATGATAAGGGCATTTTTAGATCTTTCAAGAGGACAGGGGGAAAACTGCGGCGGAACGCCACTGAACTTTCTGTCGGGTTTCAGCTAACTCTGTACTTTTCTCAATGACTCTGTACTGGCGTAGCGCGACGGCCCCGTCCTGTTGGCGACACCAACCCATCCTCAATTGCCATCGCCCCAATGAAGGCAGGGTTTTTCAATTGGATTTGCCAGACGTTGAAGTCACCGTCTGTAACTCTTAAGCGATCGGCTGGCCCGGATCCTCCGCGGTGCCGAAGTCTTCAGCGCATACAAGCGGCCACCGCCAACCTGAATGCTCAGGTTTTGCTGTTCAGTAACGTGAAAATACCCCAGCAGACGAAGTCCAGTGGGGTATTGACGGGTTGACCGAATTGAGTCGGTCCCCAAATTAGCCAACAAGGCTATTTTTGTGCCGCAATCTCGGCTTTTAACTGGTCCAGGATTTCACCAGTTCGGCCCCCGGCCATTTTCACCAATGTGGCAGACAGCGATTCGGTGCGCTTACGAAACACGTCGCTTTCGGCTTCGGTCAGTTTGATGACTTTCAGCTTTGGGTTGTCCTTCATCATCTTGATGACAGACGCTGCGTTTTTTTCCTTTTCTTTGGCGATGATGAACGTCTGCAACTTGTTGCGAATCTCGCCAAGCATGGTCTTGTTCTCGGCTGACAAGCTGTTCCAGAAATCTGCATTGGCAACGACGGTCGTGGTGTATTCGACATCGCCAGAATAGATCAAATAGCTGGTTACTTCATGAAATTTGGCGCTCTCGATGAAGAAGGCTGGATTCGTCTGAGCTTGGATAACATTCATTTGCAGGCCGCTATAGATTTCACCCCAAGGCAGAGCGACGGGGTTTGCACCATAGAGCTTGAATTGCTCAATCAATAGGGGCGAAGTCATGACACGAAATTTCACATCACCTAAATCTGCAGGTGTACGCACGGGCTTTTGGGTGGTCCAAACCATCTCACCTTCGGGGTAGATCGTGAACAACTTAAGCCCTTTGCTTGTGAAGTCCTTTGCCAAAGAGCCGTACAGCGCTTTGCTGTTGGACAGAATGTTGGCCTTCGCAACCGGGTCCTTTGGCAAAAGAAACGGCAGGCTAAGGATCTGAACCTCTGGCACAAAGGTGCCCAGGTGACCAGGTGATGCGTTTGAAAACTGAATTGCTCCGGAGGCAGTGAGTTCGGTAATGTCATTCTCATTGCCAAGTTGACCGTAGGTGTAAATCACGACCTCGATCTTCCCCTTCGTACCCGCTTCAACCAAGCGTTTGAACTCCTGTGCATACAGCGTTTGTACGTCCCCTGGAGACTCCTCCACAGCAAATTTCCATTGCTCGGCGTTGGCTGCGGATATTGCAGCGATACCAAAGATGGCACCACATGCAAGGTTCTTCAGTAACTTTTTAACGGTCATGGTAGTAGTCTCCTTCAATAAATGAACGGGGGTCGGTCACCTGCGACCGGCTCGCTGAGTAACTCGGAATTAATACTACTGTCGCGATTGGCCGATTGGATTGCACTAGAACACTGAGGAGAAATGTCGTTGAATCGCTGTGCGAAATGAATCAGGCAGAAATTTCACATGCCGCACTCATTGGACCTGCTTGACCGCGAGGGATAGATGTATGTACATCGCTACTGGCAGCGCTGCGGTCATTGCTGCGGAAAAAGCCATCGGGCCGCAGATGCGACTTCATCACTTGATATGAGGCATTCAGATCAGATGGTTGGATTGCACTAGAGCAATGATGGTCGTTTGCCACGCGGACTAGACTGCCAGCGATCATGCAGCAAAAGATGCGTGATGGCCTGCGAGACCGGAAGTTCACTAGTTGATGGAGAAATACTCATGGATACTGCGTCAGAAGGTAGCGCGATGCTTCGCGTTTTGCGGCAGGTCAATCATGGACTTGCCGCACTCGAAAGACAGCTTCTTTCTTGGGCCATCATTGTGATGGCCGTGAACACGTTAGCTAACGTAGTCGCCCGAGTGGTGTTTAGCAGCAGCATTTTCTTTTCAGAAGAACTTAATCAATTTTTGATTGTGCTGGTGACGTTTGTAGGAACCAGCGCGGCGGCGCGCCAGGGGCGGCACATCCGCATGTCTGCACTAACCGACCTATTGCCTGTTAAGCAGCGTCGACTGATGTTCGCGTTCATTCAGTTAAGCACCGCGATCGTCGTTGGTGCTCTGGCATGGTACGCCGTCAGCTACATATTTCGCATTCAAGCCTCGGGCCGGGTCACGCCAGCTCTGCAATTTCCGGTGTGGAGCACCTTGTTATGGCTACCGCTAGGTCTGGCCCTTGCCGCCTTGCAGTTCCTGTTGGCGGCGATTGCCAATTTGCGCAGCACTGACGAAGTTTTTCTGGCACCGCATGTTCGTGAGACAGACGACGTCGACATGCCCACCATCTGAGGAATAAAAGTCATGGCCCTCACAATTTTTCTTGTCATGTTATGCCTGCTTCTGATGGGCTTCCCGATGATGATCCCCATGCTGGTTGCAACTTTTGTCGGATTTTTTGTCTATTTTCCGATGCTCAAGACCGACATCATCGTCCAGCAAATGATCAGTGGTATCAGTCCGGTAGCGTTGATAACCGTGCCCATGTTCATACTTGCCGCTGACATTGTTACTCGCGGCCATACGGCGAATCGTCTGCTTGATCTGGCCATGACCTTCTTTGGTCACTTGCGTGGCGGCCTCGCTGTGACGGCAGCTGTGGCCTGCACCATGTTCGGGGCGATCTCGGGTTCAACTCAGGCTACTGTCGTTGCTATTGGCGGGCCGATACGCCCCCGGATGCTGAAGGCTGGCTACGAAGACAAGTTCACCACCGCCTTGATCATCAATGCCGCCGACATCGCCTTTCTGATTCCGCCGAGCATCGGAATGATCGTATTCGGTATCGTTGGCAAAGTTTCCATTGCCGAACTGTTTTTGGCAGGCATCGGGCCGGGTCTGCTAATTCTGTTGATGTTTAGCACCTACTCCGTTTGGTACGCATGGCGCAAGAATATTCCGATATTGCAGCGGTCAAGCTGGGCAGAGCGGCTTCGTGCGGTTCGCAAAGCCATCTTGGCAGGCTTGTTTCCGGTGTTGATTGTTGGCGGCCTCTATGGGGGCTACTTCAGCCCAACCGAAGTTGCGGCGGTTGCCGTACTCTATGCGTTCATTCTTGAGGTGTTTATTTATCGCGCGGTCAAACTCGCGGATATTCCCAAAATTGCGTACTCGACGGGATTGATTACCGGCATTGTTTTTGTGTTGGTGGGTGCCGGATCGGCTTTTTCTTGGATTATTTCCTTTGCGCAGGTGCCACAGCAGCTGATAGCCGGGTTGGGCTTGGCCACCGCCGGCCCATACACCATTTTGCTGGCCATCTCGGTGGCCTTTTTCATCGGCTGCATGTTCGTTGACCCAATCGTCGTCACACTGATTTTGACGCCGATTTTTATGCCTTTGGCGAGAGCGGCCGGAATTGATCCGGTGCTGGTGGGCACGATTGTCACGTTGCAGATGGCGATCGGCTCCTGTACGCCGCCGTTCGGGTGTGACATCTTCACCGCTTGCGCCATTTTCCGAAAACCCTACATAGACGTCATTCGAGGCACCCCACCATTCATTTTGATGCTGCTGGTTGTTTCACTGCTGCTGGTCCTGTTTCCAGATATTGCGTTGTTGCTTCCACGACTTGCGTACCGCTGATAGGCAGATTCCCCATGCACATAGAAACAATGTCACTTTCAGTTGACGGTCCTGCTCCAAAGGAACATGCCCGCATCGGCCTGATTGCACTGGCCACCGATCTCAACAGCGAGGCGGATCTGCGCCGCATGCTGCCATCTGACGTCGATCTGTACTGCAATCGGGTGCGCAACGCCAATCCGATTAGTCTTGCGGCGCAACGCTTGATTGAGCAAGAAATACCGCGCGCTGGTTGTGATTTGCTGCCGGGGCTGGACCTGGATGTGATGGTGTTTGGCTGCACCTCGGCGACGATTGCTATGGGGGAGGCAAAGACGCTGGCCTTGCTCGCGCAGTCGCACCCTTCACGCTACCAGACGACACCGGTAACTGCGAGTCTGGCAGCGCTCGCGCACCTCGGCGCGCGACGGATCTCCATACTCACGCCCTACCGGGCGGACGTCAATCTGGCTCTCGGTGAGTATTACGAAAGCCGTGGCCTGGAGGTCATTAACGTGTCGGGACTCGACATGGACGATGATTACGCCATGACCGCATTGAGCCCGGAACTAATTGTTGCAGCGGGGCTTCGAGCGATGGCGCCAGAGGCTGAAGCACTGTTTATCTCCTGCACGGCCTTGCGTTCCAGCCTTGCAGTTGAGCGGCTGGAAGCAGCGCTGGGCCGCCCGGTCGTCACCAGTAATCAGGCGATCATCTGGCATGCACTGAATCTGATGAACCACCCGGCAACGTCCGCACCCGGACGTATTTTCAATATGCCATCACAGAGACAAGAAGCATGACCCAAGACATCGGACTGATTGATTTATATCGAGCGCGCCAGCGACTGATCGGTCACGTTTTGCGCACGCCGCTACACCATTCACCCAAACTTTCCCTGTTGACCGGCGGCGCCGTGCATCTCAAGCTTGAATGCCGGCAGATCACGGGCAGCTTCAAGCTACGCGGTGCCACCAACGCTTTGCTCAGCCTCGATTCAGACCGTCGCGCACGTGGCGTCATCGCGGTATCAACGGGTAATCATGGTCGTGCACTGGCCTACGCAGCACACCAGCTTGGCGTGCGAGCCGTTATCTGCATGTCTGAAATGGTCCCGAGCAATAAAGTCGAGGCCATTCGAGCTCTGGGTGCCGAGGTTCATATCACTGGGGTCAGCCAAGACGAAGCCGAGCATGAAGTTGTGCGCTTGGTCAATGAGGAGGGCCTGACACTTTTGCCTCCTTTTGACCATCCCGATGTCATCGCCGGGCAGGGCACGGTGGGTCTTGAATTGCTGGAAGACCTACCGAGCATTGACACGGTCTTGGTGCCACTGTCTGGCGGCGGGCTGTTGGCCGGCGTTGCGCTGGCACTCAAGAGTGCCTCACCGAAAATTCGTGTCATTGGCGTCACGATGGAGCGTGGCTGTGCAATGCATGCGAGTCTCCAGGCGGGCCGGCCCGTGCAGGTGCAAGAATTGGAGACGCTGGCCGACTCGCTAGGCGGCGGCATTGGTCTGGATAACCGCTACACCTTCAGGATGGCGCAGTCGCTTGTTGATGACACGGTGCTGGTCACCGAGGACGAGATTGCCACTGCAATTCGACACGCCTATCGTGAAGAACAGGTGGTTGTTGAAGGCTCAGGCGCGGTTGGAATCGCTGCTTTGTTGTCGGGTCGGGTCGTCGCGCCCGGCACCACCGCCGTCTTGCTGGGCGGCGCGAATATTGATATGGACTTGCATCGGCGCATCATTGGCACTGACCAGGCGTAGCATGGCGGTGAAGACGTGACCTTTCCGATTAGCAATGAATCTGCCGATGGGTCGGTTCGAATTTTCACGCAAGTCACAGCGACAAATGTTCTGAAAATGGTTGAATCTCGGAAAATGCAGGGGGGCACTGAAAATGGACGGTTGGCACAAAGCACTTGCTTCGGTTCGAAGCGGTGAATCAAAATTCAAGGTACTCGTCAAAGCGATTGCCGCCGACATTGACAACGGTACCTTGAAGGAAGGGACACGCCTTCCTCCTCAGCGAGAGTTGAGTCAGAAGCTCGGCATCAGCGGGCAGACCGTCACAAACGCTTATAAAGAACTCGAGCAGCATGGGGCGATTCGCTGCGAAATCGGGCGGGGTAGCTTTGTTGCGAAACGCGTGACTGAAAAAGTCGCGACCTATATGCTGGACCGGGCCGATCGCTCGGTAATTGATTTTTCCATCGCGACAATCGTATATACACCTGAACATGACCACTTTTGGCGAGAGGCCTGCGCTGCCCTCGCAGTCCAACCCGATCACCCCTGGATGCGCTTGTGTCGTCCGATTGCCGGGTTCGACTACCACCGGGCCGCTGGTGTCCAGTGGTTGGCCTCGCTTGGCATGGAGACCTCTATCAACACGCTGCTCGTCACCAACGGTGCCTCCCAGGCATTGTTTCTCGCGCTTGCCTCGTTGGTCAGTACGGCAGATGTTGTTCTCTGCGAGAACCTCACTGACCACGGCGTCATCGGTTGCGCCCAGGTGCTCGGTTTTACGCTCAAGGGACTAGACACTGACGAGTATGGAATTCGGCCAGATCATTTTGAGGACATGTGTGCCAACGAGCGGATTACTGCACTGGTATGTACGCCGAACCTGAATAATCCTACCGGTTCGCTCATGCCTGACTCGCGCCGCCGGTCAATTGCCCGTATCGCCGAGCGCTATGGCGTCTACGTCATAGAAGACGATGTTTATGGCCCCTTGCTTTCGCAACCCCCGCCTCCGATCAGTAGTTATCTTCCGGACTTGGGGTTTTATTGCACCAGCTTTACCAAGTCGGTTCTGACGGGTCTGCGCGTTGGCTATTTAAGTATGCCCAGGCGCCTTGCGTTGCGCGTCGAAAGTATCCTGCGCGTCACGAGCTGGATGGCCACCCCCTTGCTGGCAGAAGTTGCAACTCGCTGGATCGGCGATGGTACGGCTCAGCGGCTGATCGAGATCCAGCGCACTCGACTGGCCGAGCGTCACCGAATGGTGCGAGATGTGCTGGGCGAGTTTGTATTGGGGCAACAACAGCCGACTGCGCTATCTGTGTGGCTGGGTATACCGAAACATTGGCAGCTCGACAGTCTTGTACAAGAATTGAGAAACCGACATATCGCTGTCACCTCGCCCGATCCTTTCCTTGTGGCTGGAACGCCCCGACCGAATGCAATTCGTGTTTGTCTCGGTGCGGAAGGCGGTGATCCGCGAATTAATGAAGCGCTGCTGACCATCGCCAGCGTCTACCTTCAGTACCCAAGGGTGAACGACTACCCGTAATGCACTAGGACAACTCAAACAGTAGTGGGGGCGCACTAGACTCATTCTTAGAGCAATGGCCCGCCGGTTCAGCGCTATTCACCCCTGTTGAAAGAGTCCCAGATGCAAAAAGTTTTATTGTTGAGTGAGTCAGATCTGCGGGCGTGCGTAGATCTTGACGCCGACGCGATCAATTGCATTGAGCAGGCGTTCCGCGCCCTCGCCACCGGCGATGTGATCATGCCGCCCATATTGCGTTTGGACATTCCAGCCCATCATGGGGAGGTCGATGTCAAGACGGCCTATATGCCAGGGCTTGACGGTTTTGCGGTCAAGATTAGCCCTGGCTTTTTCGAGAATCCAAAACTGGGCCTGCCCAGTCTTAGTGGCCTGATGGTGTTGTTATCCGGACGAACCGGGGTTTTGGAAGCATTGCTTCTGGATAACGGCTATCTCACGAGCATTCGCACCGCTGCTGCCGGTGCAGTTGCCGCACATTGGCTAGCGCGGGCGGACGCCAAGCGCGCGGCAATTATTGGGGCTGGGGCACAGGCCCGTCTGCAGTTACGGGCGCTGCTGCTGGTCCGGCCGATCGAGTCAGCGTCAGTGTGGGCTCCGACCTTTTCGCGGGCACAGGACTTTGCACGCGAGATGAGCCAGCAACTGGGAATTCCGATCCACCCCTGCACTGACATCGACACGGCAATGGCTGACGCCGACATCGCCGTCACCACCACCCCCAGTCAGCAGCCACTCATTGAATTGCGTCACTTGCATGCCGGTCTGCATATCACCGCGATTGGCTCGGACGCTGAGCACAAGAATGAGATCTCGCCAAACGTGATTGCCTCGCCAGCGCGATACTTTTGTGATCGATTGAGCCAAGTGCGTGTGCTCGGCGAACTGCATCACGCGATAGGCGCTGGTCTGGTCGGTGCCGATGCAGCGATGCCTGAACTGGGACAGGTGATTGCCGGTCAAAGTCCGGGCCGAACGAATGCGGAAGAAATCACGATTTGCGATCTCACAGGGACCGGCGCACAGGACACTGCAATTGCCACCTTCGCCTACAGCCGCGCGATGCAAGCCGGGTATGGAACGTCCTTCGACGGATGAATGACGCCATGCACCCAACCATACCCAATTCCAGTCCTGTTGAAATGCCGTTTCAACCGGCTGAATACGCGCAACGTTTGGCTAAAACACGCGCGGCGATGGCGCAGCGCGGCATTGAGCTGCTGATCGTCACCGACCCGACCAATATGGCTTGGCTAACCGGCTATGACGGGTGGTCTTTTTATGTGCACCAGTGTGTGCTGGTAGGCCTGGAAGGGGAGCCGATCTGGTTCGGTCGCGGACAGGATGTCAATGGCGCCAAACGAACCACGCAACTGTCGCAAGACAACATGGTCGGTTACCCTGACCATTACGTGCAGTCAGTAGATCGGCACCCGATGGACTACCTGGCGCTGGAAGTGATTGCCGCGCGCGGCTGGCAAGCCCGGCGTATTGGTGTGGAGATGGACAACTACTATTTCAGCGCGGCCGCCTATGCAGCGTTGCAAAAGCACCTGCCCCAAGCCCACTGGATTGATGCAACGGCGCTGGTGAACTGGCAGCGCGCGATCAAATCGCCTCAGGAGATCGCCTACATGCGCATCGCCGCCAAAATCGTCGAGCGCATGCACAACATGATTGTCCAAACCATTGAGCCAGGCATGCGCAAGAACGACTTGGTCGCAAAGATTTACGCCACCGGTATCGGCGGTGCAGAGGGCCACGGCGGCGACTACCCGTCCATCGTGCCGCTGCTGCCCACCGGGGCAGACGCTGCCGCCCCCCACCTGACGTGGGATGACAAACCGTTTGAACGCGGCGCCGGCACATTCTTCGAAATTGCAGGGTGTTACCGCCGCTACCACTGCCCGCAGTCGAGAACGGTTTACTTGGGGCGTCCGCCGAAACACTTTGTTGACGCCGAAAAAGCCGTTGTCGAAGGCATCTTTGCGGGTCTGGAGGCCGCCAAACCAGGCAACACCTGCGAAGACATTGCCAACGCTTTCTTCGCGGTGCTGCGTCGCAACGGCATCGAAAAAAGCAGCCGCTGCGGCTACCCCATCGGTGCGAGCTACCCGCCCGACTGGGGCGAGCGAACGATGAGCCTGCGCCCGGGTGACCGCACGGTACTTGAGCCTGGCATGACGTTTCACTTCATGCCAGGAATCTGGCAGGACGACTGGGGCATCGAGATCACCGAAAGCATCCTCATCACCCCGACCGGCGCCGAGGCGTTTTGCCAGACGCCCCGCCAATTGTTCGTCAAGGAGTGACTTCGATGATCGATATAGCAACGCCACAACATTGCAATACCAAACGAGAGGCAGACATGAGTGAAAACACAAAGCTACCCTTTGAGCGCGTCGAATACACACAGCGTTTGGCTAAAACACGCTCGGCGATGGCGCAGCGCGGCATTGAGCTGCTGATCGTCACCGACCCGACCAATATGGCTTGGCTAACCGGCTATGACGGGTGGTCTTTTTATGTGCACCAGTGTGTGCTGGTAGGCCTGGAAGGGGAACCGATCTGGTTTGGTCGCGGGATGGACGGCAATGGGGCGGATCGCACCACCTATATGTCACCTGAGCACATCGTGCGTTACCCGGACCACTACGTGCAGTCAGTAGATCGGCACCCGATGGACTACCTGGCGCTGGAAGTGATTGCCGCGCGCGGCTGGCAAGCCCGGCGTATTGGTGTGGAGATGGACAACTACTATTTCAGCGCGGCCGCCTATGCAGCGTTGCAAAAGCACCTGCCCCAAGCCCACTGGATTGATGCAACGGCGCTGGTGAACTGGCAGCGCGCGATCAAATCGCCTCAGGAGATCGCCTACATGCGCATCGCCGCCAAAATCGTCGAGCGCATGCACAACATGATTGTCCAAACCATTGAGCCAGGCATGCGCAAGAACGACTTGGTCGCAAAGATTTACGCCACCGGTATCGGCGGTGCAGAGGGCCACGGCGGCGACTACCCGTCCATCGTGCCGCTGCTGCCCACCGGGGCAGACGCTGCCGCCCCCCACCTGACGTGGGATGACAAACCGTTTGAACGCGGCGCCGGCACATTCTTCGAAATTGCAGGGTGTTACCGCCGCTACCACTGCCCGCAGTCGAGAACGGTTTACTTGGGGCGTCCGCCGAAACACTTTGTTGACGCCGAAAAAGCCGTTGTCGAAGGCATCTTTGCGGGTCTGGAGGCCGCCAAACCAGGCAACACCTGCGAAGACATTGCCAACGCTTTCTTCGCGGTGCTGCGTCGCAACGGCATCGAAAAAAGCAGCCGCTGCGGCTACCCCATCGGTGCGAGCTACCCGCCCGACTGGGGCGAGCGAACGATGAGCCTGCGCCCGGGTGACCGCACGGTACTTGAGCCTGGCATGACGTTTCACTTCATGCCAGGAATCTGGCAGGACGACTGGGGCATCGAGATCACCGAAAGCATCCTCATCACCCCGACCGGCGCCGAGGCGTTTTGCCAGACGCCCCGCCAATTGTTCGTCAAGGAGTGACTTCGATGCTGAACTCTCCAATCACCACGACCGTCGACTATTCAAAGGACGGCATACAACACGGGTTTTTGAAGCTGCCCTACTCGCGCGACGACTCCGCTTGGGGGGCACTAATGATCCCTATCACCGTCGCCCAGCGCGGTATTGGCCCAACGGTGTTGTTGACTGGCGCCAACCACGGCGACGAATACGAGGGGCCGGTGGCCTTGATCAAACTGGCCAACGCGATCAAAGCCGAGGATGTGAAGGGGCGCGTGATCATCCTGCCCTATATGAACTACCCGGCATTTCGCGCGGGTCAACGCACCTCTCCCATTGACAAGGGGAATTTGAATCGCAGTTTTCCGGGCAGCGCGAATGGGACCCCTACGCAAAAGATCGCAGATTATGTTCAGCGTCATTTGCTGCCCTTGGCTGACTACACGCTTGATATCCACTCCGGGGGGAGAACACTCGACTTCTTGCCCTTTGCGGCGGTGCATGTACTCGATGACAAGGCGCAGCAGGCGCGATGCGAGTTGGCGATGCGGGCATTTGCTGCGCCCTATTCCATGACGATGCTTGAACTTGACAGCGCGGGCATGTTGGACAGCGCAGCGGAGGCCATGGGCAAGGTCTTCGTCTCCACCGAACTTGGCGGCGGTGGGAGCGCCTCGGCCAAGACCATTGCCATCGCGGACCGCGGTGTACAACGTTTTCTGGTGCATGCCGGTGTGTACACCGGCGCCTTGAGCCCGGTAGAAACGGTCATGCTCGACATGCCGGACAGCTCCTGTTTCATCACTTGTCTGGACGACGGTTTGCTTGAGATGTGCAAGGATCTCGGAGACATGATTGTTGCTGGTGAATTGCTCGCACGGGTCCACGATGTGACCCGCACCGGAGTGTCGGCCATTGAGTACCGTGCCAGTCGAAACGGCGTGCTGGCCAGCCGTCATTTTCCGGGTTTGATTGCTTGCGGCGACACACTCGCTGTGATCGCAGACGTACTGCATTGACGCCGCCTGGACATCATCGTTAAGGGGGCACGGAATCGCCGTGGCGAGAACCCTTCTCTTCAACAAAATCTTGATTTCACTCAAGTTCTCTTCAACCTTCACAAGGAATACACATCATGAATCAAACACCACATTTTGGAACCGACTCGGTCTGGGCTGGAGAAGAACAGCTGTTCGCTGAGGGCGCAATTTGCCTTCCGGTCTTTAACTCGGTGACCTTTGGCTACGACGACATGAACGAGTGGAACGAGGTCGCACTCGGCAGAAAAAAAGGCCACATTTATTCACGCAACACCAACCCCACTGTGCGTCCGCTTGAGGAAAAAATTCGCATCATGGATGGCGGCGAAGAGGCCACCAGTTTCTCGACCGGCATGGCGGCGATTAGCAACACGCTGTTTACGTTGCTGAAGCCGGGTGACCGCGTTGTTGCCATCAAGGACACGTACGGCGGCACCAACAAGATATTTATCGAGTTTTTGCCCCGCCTTAACGTTGAAGTCTGTCTTTGCGACACCACCGATTGTGAGCAGATAGAAGCAGAGGTCAAAAAGGGTTGCACGGTGTTGTATTTGGAGTCGCCAACCAATCCGACGCTTAAGGTGGTCGACATTGAGCGACTCGCCAAAATGGCCCATCAACATGGCGCCATCGTGGTTGTTGACAACACTTTCGCGACGCCCATCAATCAGCGTCCTCTCAGCCTAGGCGCAGACTTGGTGGTGTACAGCGCCACCAAGTACCTGAACGGACACTCGGATGCGATGGGTGGATTGGTGGTGGGCAAAAAAGAGCTGGTGGACCGCATTTACCACTATCGTGAAATTACCGGTGCCACGCTGCATGCACAGTCGGCCTACATGATCTTGCGGGGTATGAAAACACTGGAGCTGCGTATCCAGCGCCACAACGAGAACGGCATGAAGATTGCCACCTACCTCTCAACGCACCCTAAAGTCGACCAGGTTTTCTACCCCGGCCTTGAATCTCACCCAAATCATGCCGTCGCGAAGAAGCAAATGAGTGGGTTTGGCGGCATGATGAGTTTTTCCCTGAAAGGTGGCTTTGCGCAAGTGGCGACGGTGCTCGAAAACCTCAAGTTTGCGCACAAGGCCGCCAGTCTGGGTTCGGTCGGCACACTGGTAGGTCCGCCACGCACGACCAGCCATGTCGAACTGAGCGAGCAAGAAAGAGCCAACGCCGGAATTCCGGAAAGCCTCATTCGCTACTCTGCTGGCATTGAAAATTCTGATGATCTGATTGCTGATCTTGAGCAGGCGCTGGCACTAATCTGAACCTTCTGGACGTCTGTCAGACCCTTGGCCTATGCGAAAGCGATTTTTCTTAGAAGGGGTTCTGATGGTTATTTCAACCGAGGGGCGGGGCGGTCTTGGAACGAAACTGCTTGCGGCCAATGTCGAAGTGATTTTTTGGAGTGGAGCGACTCTTGACTGCTTCTCCACGGTGCGTCTTTCAAACGCAGGAATGTCGGTGATCGGGGCTCGGATCAAAGATCCGTGTCGCCGGCCACTCGGCAGCACTTCATGAATTCTTCGCGTAGACAACTACGCGCTTCGAAGGCATTCAAATTCTTAATTTTTTCTGCTTGACGCAGATGAAAATATGCACTTCCCCGCATCCTTAGTCACAAGTCGACGTCTGGTAGATCTGATCTGGCTTGCCGATACCGGTCGTTCGTGACCGACAGCAACTCGCTCACTGTCGGTCGCTCAGAGCCTTAACACAGCCGAAGACATGTTTCTGCGCTAGCCTTCACTGGCGGCAGAAGTAGGGTGTTGTTGCTGGGCTATAGCCTGTGGTCAGTCGAAAATGTCGGAGAGGTCAAATTGTCAACTGAGGAACCGGTATTGATTTGAATGAGACAAATACCAGTGAATATGGAGTCAGCTGAGACAGGACTACAGAGCTGCCTGCAACGAATTTCCCAAGTCGATGATTTTGTTGGTTTAGTCCTATTGCATTGGCTGAAACCGGACAACTGTTGTTGACACCGTCCTCTTCCCCAAGTTGTTGATTATCCTGACTCCCAGCAAATGCCATGCACCTGGACATGCCGCCTTTGCGGCATTACACATGACGCTTTTCCGGCGTTTGGGCAAAGCAGACTTTCGTGACCCGGAGCCGAAGGGCTGCAACGCGGGCGTATCCAGCCGCTCACCATCGGCAGCTTGCAGTTAGTCGCCATTCAAAATTTGATCGACCAGTCAGCTGTCAATCATGGCTGCCTGCGACGTGCGCCATTGCCATCACAGAACCTAAACGTCTGCCTGGGGGGCGGTCAGCTGGACTTGGTGGTCTACGCCTCGGAAGTTGAAGGTCACATCCCAAAAATCTGGATTCGCCTGGCTCGGAATGTCACTGCAGCGCTGCACAACACGGGTTTGCGCGGGGTGTTGATGTTCATTGGTGCCTCCAAACTGCGGGGAGAGGTCGAGTCAGGCGCGACGGCAGCCCAGTTCGGTCCGGTGGGCTCGGTGGTTTTCGGAGGTTTCGGAACGGTACTGATCGCCGCGGGATGGTTCAACCTGTTGCCGGCCTTGGCAAAACGGGACCAGATGGAGCTGACGGTTGCGGCCTGAAGGGGATAATTTCGATGACCAATGCTTAAGCCACGGCTAAGGCAACCCTAAGGCGAGCCTAAGTTTGAGTCCGTACAGTTGCACTCAGTTGGATCGAAGCCAACAAAACAGTGAACAACATCAACCAGCCATCAACAGGACCCATTATGAAAACAAGCATTACCGCTCTTTGTATCGCCGCAGGCCTCCTGGGCTCCACCCTGTCATTTGCAGCTGCACCCGCAGCACCGGCTGTTACGTCTGCATCCGCCGACGCCTCTGCATCGGTGACCACGCCTGCCAAGAAAACAGTGAAAAAGCACGCTTTGAAGAAAGTCGCCAAGAAGGCAGCTGCAGCGCAGTAGTCACCAATTGAAGGCGGGTGATGCCCGTCTTGAGAGGCTCGGAATTCCGCCCAGTTTGTTTGACACCCACAGCCAATTTAAAGGAAACAAAATGAAATCATTTCGTACTATTTCTATCGCCATTAGCATGTTTTGCTGCGCAGCAGCATTCGCACAGTCTGCAGCCCCTGCTGCAAAGGTCAGCGTACCTGTCACGACATCTGCCGCAGCTGCAACTACCCTTGCCAAGCCTGCAACCACTGTAGCTGTAAAAATCGAAGCTCCTGCGGCCAGTGCCGCTGGCAAGACCTCAGGTCCTGCAACAACTGCAGTTGGTGGCGGAGCCGGCAAGGTCTGGGTAAACACCGGATCCAAGGTTTACCACTGCGAAGGTTCAAAATTCTACGGCAAGACAAAGGCCGGGGAGTACATGACCGAAGCCGATGCAAAGGCCAAGGGCAACCACGTAGATCACGGCAAGGCTTGCACGAAATAGCTTGACCGACTTTCTAGGCAAGGGCGCAATTGCGCCCTTTTTTATTGATGCACCTCGCGTAACCAGACTCCTGCCATTCTGGCAACGCTCATGCGTCATCCAGCCTTGTCAGTGGAATTGCTATTCGTAACTCAGCGCTATGCATAGGCGTCTTCTTGAGCCAGCCACTTTTTCCCGAAGATGTCGGTCAAAAATGAAGATTAACAATCGCTAAAACGTATACCTGCAAGGCGGGCGAAAGCGGTCGTTGAAGGTGGGAGCGGCAACTTCGGCATTGGGTATTTTTGAGACATCCAGCTGTTGGGCACGAATGACCGCTTGCGGAATCACGATGGCAACGCACCGCTCTGCGGAGTGCAAGGTACCAGCCGCTCACCTAGCCGCGAGATAGCTCATGCACGGCGGACGAGGCCATGACGTACCGCAGAGACGTATAAATTCATTGGGAAAACGTCAACACTGTCATGTTTAGTGGCGCATAGTGTCAACATCAGTGGCGTTCCGCAGTTTGCTGATGTCGGGTTTCAGTTAACTCTGTACTCAACTCACTGACATGCATGGCAACACACCGCTGGCATTGGCAAAAGCGCGGGATTTTCGCGCTATGGTGCAAATGCTTCAGAAAGCCGGTTTGAATTAAATCCCTCTTGATGCGGGGCATATATGCGAACGGGTAGAACAATCACCCTCTTCGTGGCCCTTTTCGATCGCTAAGTTCTCAGAAAAAACAAAGTTGTCATGGTCACGCCCGTGGCAACGATTGCAGCCCTGAGTACAGGGGCAGGGATTCGCCGCGCTATTCGTGCACCAAAATAGCCCCCGGCAGTCGCCGCAACCATCATCACCAACGCCTGCGGCCACGCAACGAGTCCGCCCCAGGCATAGATTGCGACGGCGATAGCCGTCAGCAGGGCTGAAACCACATTCTTGATGCCATTCATCGCGTTCAGGTTGGTTTGACCGAGCAAGCCGAACAGCGCCAGCAGCAGAATGCCAAGGCCACCGTTGAAATATCCACCATAGATCGAGACCACAAGCACTCCTGCTGCGGACTTGGTCGCCGAGACGTGACCAGTTTTGCTGGAGTTGAATTTGCGCAGCAGCATCGGTCCGACTGCAAAAAGAATCGTTGCGACCAGAAGCAACCACGGTACAACCTGGTTGAATGTTCGATCGTTTGTCACCAAAAGAAGGGTTGCGCCCATCGCGCCTCCGATCAGGCTGAGAACGATCAGGGTACGCATCGACAAACCCGGTGGTGCCTGCATGTCTTCTCGAAAACCAAAGGCGCCGGACGCGTACCCGGGCAAAAGGGCAACAGTGCCGGTGGCGTTTGCGACAACGGGTGGCAGTCCCGCAAAAACCAATGCTGGAAGGGTGAGGAAACTACCTCCGCCGGCGACGGCATTCAATGCTCCTGCGATGAATGCGGCCCCAAGCAAAAGGACGAGATAGGAAGGGTCGTTCAGCACCGACTGGTTCTCCAAAAAAATTCTTAACGGGCACGACCGAAAAACATCGCGTGAAGCAACTGGCGGGCGTGCGCTCGCAGAAGCATAGAACGGTTTCGTCGTGGCCTCACACAAGCGCAACCCATGCCGGCAGTTGTCTCAGCAAGGTAAAGCGTACCAGTACGCTTGAAAGTCACCGGGTGTTGATCAATGATGCCGTGGGGAAGACGCTAGAGCGTGGATTGGCTCGCTGGCGTACCTTACGCTCTTGCATCATCTCACCTGCAGAATCAATTGTATTTACGACGTGGTCAAGTCCAGAAGGGTTCGGGCAATCACCTTGGTCGCGCGGCGAAGGTCCTCCAGGTCCAGACGTTCGTCAGCACGTTTTGCATGTGACTCCAGGACTGTTCGCGGGCCTGCGCCATAGATGACGCCGGGTATGCCGCGCTCAACATAGAGACGGACGTCCGTATAAAGAGGCGTCCCCAAGTCAGGGATTGCTTCTCCAAATACCGCTTCACCGTGCTTTTGAATGGCTGCCACCAACGGTTGGTTGCCCGCCAGCGGTTTCATGGCACGCGACAGCAACAAACGACGAACATTCACGCTGATTTCACGACCACCCCTCGGGGGCTTGAAGCTGGCAGCGGCCTGTTCAATGGTTTGACGCAACGATGCTTCAACCGCTGCTGGGTCTTCCTCGGGGATCATGCGGCGATCGACCTTGAACGTCACCGATCCGGGGATGACGTTGGTGTTTGTTCCACCCACGATTTGCCCCACGTTGAGGTAGGGGTGGGTGATGCCCGTGACCTCAGAGCTGACCTTCAAGTAATCTGCGTTGAGCGCGTAAAGCGCATTCAGAATATGTACGGCGGCTTGCAATGCATCCGTGCCACTATCAGGAATGGCCGCGTGCGCCATGTCACCATGCACGGTGACTTCCAACTGCAGGCAACCGTTGTGCGCCACGATAACTTGGTAGCTGAAACCCGCAGCGATCATCAAGTCGGGTTTCGTCAAGCCCTTGTTGAGCAGCCAGTCGGGACCAACAACGCCTCCGTATTCTTCATCGTAGGTGAAGTGCAGCTCCACACTGCCGGAGAGTTTCGCCCCCAGGGACTCGAGGGCTCGCACGGCAAAGGCGAAGGTTGCCATGTCACACTTGCTCACCGCTGTCGCTCGGCCGTACATTTTGCCGTCGACAATTTCGCCGCCGTAAGGATCATGCGTCCAGCCTTCGCCCGGTGGAACCACGTCGCCGTGCGCATTCAGTGCAATGGTCTTTCCTTCGCCATATTTCCTGCGCACGATCAGGTTGGTGATGGTTTCCAGGCCAGCTGCGATGACCTCCTCCTGAGGTACCGCGTGTTTTTCCGCCTTCAACCCCATGTCGGCCAGCAACTCTGCTGTGCGCTCGGCGTGAGGGGCGTTGTTGCCCGGTGGGGTGTCGGTTGGGACCCGCACCAGTTCCTGAAGGAATTTCACTTGTTCATCAAAGTGGGCATCCACCCAAGAGTCGATAGCGATGTAATTTGAGTTCAAGTTTGAGGTCATGACAGCTCCGTTGCAAGTTGATCCAGCAGGTTAAGGAATGTGCGAACGCATAAATCGGTATCGTTGTTGGTGATGGATTCGAGTGGGTTGTGGCTGATGCCAGCGTTCAGTCCCCGCATGAAAAGCATCGCCTGGGGCATGATTTCATGCATCTTCATGGCATCGTGGCCGGCCCCGCTGGGCATCTTGAAGACGGGTAGGCCCAAGGCCTGCACCGCAGTCTCCCAGCGTGATTGCCAATCCGGCGCACTGGGTGCCGCCGCTGCGCGCATGGTCTCCTCCAGCTCATAGGACAGGCCGCGCCGCTCGCAAATGCGCGCCAACTCGCCCTGAATGTCAGTGGCGCACGCATCCCGCACGTCATTGGTCGTGGCCCGGATGTCCAGGCTGAAATGGCAGCGACCCGGGATGACATTGGTTGAGCCGTTGGGCACTTCGAGCATGCCGACGGTAGCGACGAGATCTGGAACGGCTCCCCCACGTTTCTCGACATACAACGTCAGCTCTGCCGCCGCTGCCGCCGCATCGCGACGGCGATCCATGGGGGTGGTGCCAGCGTGGCTGGCGACACCCCTAATTGAGCCGGCGAATCGAACGCTTCCGTTGATGGACGTCACCACGCCCAGTGGCAGATCCAGCTCGTTGAGAACCGGGCCCTGTTCGATATGGACTTCGACAAATCCCAGGTACTTGCTGGTGTCGCGTTTCAGTTTGGCAATGTCATCAGGACACAGGCCGGCGTGCAGCATGGCCTCGCGCATCGAGATGCCGCTAACGTCTTTCTGATCCAGCCAGGCGGTGTTGAAGGTACCGGTCAAGGCACCGGAGCCCAGGAAGACTGCCTTGTAGCGCTGTCCTTCTTCTTCGGAAAATCCGACGACCTCAAATCCATAGGGGAGTCGACGCCCTTGGCGGTGCAATTCGCGCACACAGGCCATGGGGACAAAAATGCCCAATCGGCCGTCGTACTTGCCGCCGTTTCGCACCGTGTCGTAGTGCGATCCGGTCAGCAATCGTTTGGCACCGGGATCGGTGCCGTGATAAACACCCACCACGTTGCCTACCGCATCGATCTCCGCAGAGTCAAAGCCACAGTCCGTCAGCATCCAGTGCGCCAAACGTTGTGCGCAAGCCCGGTGCGCGTCAGTCAGGTAGGTCACGGTCAACTCGCCCCGCTCTGCAAAACCGGTATCGCTGAGGCTGGACAACCGCTCGGCCCAGTCCCACACGTCGTTGCCCAGTGCTGGAACGTGATTGAACTTGTCGCCGAGCCGGATTTCAGCGATCCGGTGGATATTGCGCAGGCACTCCGCGAGTTCAAAATCAGGGTGATTCCCCAGTCGTCTTTCGAACGTGGCGATGATCTCGGCTTTGCTGAGGCCGGTGCCGCGCGTGCCGCGCACGGCCAAAATGAAGGGGAAGCAAAACTTGGTGTTGTAGTCGGCGTTCAGACGCTGGATACGTGCAAACTCTTCAGGTGTGCAGTCAGTCAGGCCCGCCTTGCCTTGCTCATTGGTTGATTCTGCTGTCAGGGTCCTGGACACCATGGCTTTGCCGGCCAATTCCGGGTGGGCGCGGATCAGACCAAGCTGTGCTTCGCGGCCAGCGTCTCGTACCACCTCAACAAGTGCAAGTTTGAGTTGCGCCAGACTGAGAAAAGGCTTTTTCGCGAACGCTTGTTCGGCGATCCAGGGGGAGTGTTCGTAGGTGCCATCCAGCAGATTGACAAATTGGCTCGCCTCTGCGGCGTTGAGTTCGATCAAGGTGGTCATTCGGGATCCCATGCAAATGCGTTGTCGGAGTGATAGGGGTGTTCTGCTTTCCAATGGCGTGCAATGTCGATGCGCCGAGTCACCCAAACCCGGTCGTGCTGTGCAATGTGATCCAGGAATCGTTGGAGACCTCGCAAACGTCCAGGTCGACCCAGTAAGCGGCAGTGCATGCCGATACTCATCATCGAGGGGTGGTCTTCCCCCTGCGCGTACTGCACGTCAAACGCATCGCGCAGGTATTCAAAAAATTCGCCGCCATGGGAAAACCCTTGGGGCAGGGCAAAGCGCATGTCGTTGCAATCGAGTGTGTACGGCACCACCAGATGAGGAGCGGCGACACCATCCGATTTCTGCACCGTCATCCAGAAGGGTAAATCGTCACCGTAGTAGTCGCTGTCGTACTCGAAGCCGCCAAAGTCAGCCACCAGACGGCGGGTGTTGATGCTGTCCCGTCCGGTGTACCAGCCCTGTGCCCGCTTGCCGGTCAGGCGTTGAATGGCTTCCATGCCCTGTGCCATGTGGGCGCGCTCGGTTGCCTCGTCAACGCACTGGTAGTTGATCCATCGATGCCCATGGCAGACAATTTCGTGGCCCAGTTCAACGAACGCAGCGGTCACTTCCGGGTTGCGCTCCAGCGCCATGCCAACACCGAATACGGTCAAAGGCAGTTGGCGTTTTTCGAACTCGCGGAGCAGGTTCCAAACGCCAACTCGGGAACCGTATTCATAGATGCTCTCCATGCTGAGATGACGTGCAGGGAATGCGGGTGGACTGAACATCTCAGACAGGAATTGCTCGCTGCCTGGATCGCCATGGAGGACGGCGTTTTCCCCGCCCTCCTCAAAATTGAGGACGAACTGCACAGCCACTCGGGCGCGACCTGGCCAGTTGGCGGGGGGCGGATTCCGGCCGTAGCCCTTCAGGTCGCGGGGATAGACAGATTTCATGATATTTACACTCGCAGAACTTGTGAAAGGTCGGGGGCAAAGGGGTCGAGCCTCAAGGTCGTCTCAAGGTGATCGAGGTGCTCAATCGTGAGGCGAACGGCCGTCTTGACGTCCCGTGCTTCAAACGCATTCACGATTGCCACATGTTCTTCTTGTGATTCGATGGCCGATAGCGTGGACTGGTACATCAGGGCGATCAACGATGAACGAGTCAACAACTCCGACAACATCTTGGTCAGCACGGTGTTGCCCAGCATCATGGACAGCACCACATGAAAATCGGCCAGGAGTTGAGTGCGCCCCGTCACATTGGGGTTGAACAAGGCCTCTTTTTCAGCGCGAAGGTGGGCGCGAAGTTCGGCAATCTGAGCGTCGGTAACCATTGGGCAAAGTTTGCGGGTCATGTCAGCCTCGAGTACACGCCGCACTTCAAACACTTCACGGGCCTCGTCAACCGAGGGCATGGAAACAAAAGCGCCGCGGGACGGCTCAAGTACGACCAACTGATCGCGGCTGAGTTGATTGAGCGCTTGTCGAACCAAGGTACGCGACACCTTGAAGAGATCCGCAATTTTTTGCTCAGACAGTTTGGTGCCCGGACGCAGCTTCCGCTCGGCAATGGCTGTTGTGATGGACGCAACGATGCGTTGCGTGCTACTCACAGAGGCCGGAGCTCGCAGACTGGCCTCTTTGGCATTGGGTCGACGAGTCGGCCCACTGGGCTTTGCTGTATCGACCGCCTTCAATTTCGCAATGTTGGATGCCATGCTGACTTCAGATAAAAATTTTTCGATTTGTGAACATTATTGTTCACACTTTGAAGGGTGTGTGCAGAAAAGCGTACACCCCGAGTGGCAGAGTGTTCACGGTCATCCTGAGTGCACTCTTCTAAATTTCAAACATCTCACAGGAGAATTTTCAATGGGACATTTAAGTACACACGTTCTCGACACCATGAACGGTTACCCCGCTGCCGGTATGGCCGTCAAGCTTCAGCGCAGAAATGGCACTGACTTCGAAACGATTGCTGATTTCGTGCTGAATGCCGATGGCCGCAACGAAGGAGGAGCGTTGCTGGACGCGTCATCTATGGCGGCGGGGTGCTATCGACTGGTGTTTTCAGTAGCCCCCTACTTCAAGGCGCGAGGTATTGAGTTGCCCGACCCACCCTTCATTGACGATGTGTTACTGGATTTTGGGATCGCCAATCCCGCCGATCGCTATCACGTTCCTCTTCTTGTGAGTCCCTGGGCCTATTCCACGTACCGCGGCTCCTGACAGTGTCAAGAATTTAATTTTTTAACATCCAAGGGTATTTAATTGAATAAAGTGTATACAGTTTTTATATCGTCGCGGAGCACGATTGTGCGGGTCCTAGCAAGCCATCTGCAATCGCTTGAGACATTCACGCATTACAGAGCGTGGACTTCACCCACTGCCGTAGACAGAAGTCAAAGTCTGAGGGCTTTTCACCATTGGTGCCCTGTTCGCGGGTATTCGTGACCGACTGCAACTGACTCAAAACCCGCCAAGTGGAGTGTTTAATGGCGTTCCGCATTAAGCCTTTGAGAAGTTGGGGGTACTGGCGTGGAAGCTTGTGATTGTCGAGATGGGGTCATTAGACTTCGCGACCTTGAATCTATTAGAGTGAGTTATGGAATTTCTGTCTGACCCCAATATCTGGATCGCCTTCTTCATGTTGGCGGCGCTGGAGATCGTGCTTGGCATCGACAACATCATTTTCATCAGCATTTTGGTGAGTCGACTGCCGGCTGAGAACCGGGACTTGGCACGGCGCTTGGGGCTGGGCTTCGCGATGGTGTCGCGAATTGCCTTGCTGTTCAGCCTGAGCTGGGTGATGACGCTTACCGACTCCTTGTTCACCGTGTTCTCGCAAGAAATCAGCGGACGCGATCTGATACTGCTGGGCGGGGGTTTGTTTTTGCTCTACAAAGCATCAAACGAGATTTTTCTGGAAGTCGAAGCGCATCAGACCCATGAAGCCAGCCCGAAAGCGCATGCCGCCAAGTCCGCCAAGACCTTGTTCTGGGGGACGATTGTCCAGATCGGCATTGTTGATATTGTGTTTTCGCTGGACTCGGTGATTACGGCCGTGGGCATGGTGGACAACATCAGCGTGATGGTCGCGGCCGTGGTGGCCTCTGTGGCGGTGATGATGTTTGCCGCCAAACCGATTGGTGACTTTGTGGACGCGCACCCTTCCATCAAAGTGCTGGCGCTGGCGTTTTTGACCATGGTAGGAACCTTGCTGGTGGCGGAAGCCTTTGATGTGCATGTGCCCAAGGGCTACGTCTATGTCGCCATGCTGTTCTCTCTCTCCGTAGAAGCCTTGAACATTCGTGCACGCTCCAAGCGGCAGGCGCTTAAAGTCGAGTCTTCCGGCAGCTAAACCCGGAACCCGGTATTGCGGGTTGAAATGAAAAAGCCCACCGGCCGAAATGGCCGGTGGGCTTTTTGTTGACTGATCCGGCTCAGACCGTCAGCAGGCACAGGCGCCTTGCTGAGGTACTTACTTCTGAATATCCCCAATACAAAGGTACTTGATCTCCACATAGTCATCCATGCCGTGGTGCGAGCCCTCACGCCCCAGACCGGACTGCTTGACCCCGCCAAACGGCACATGCTCGGTGGCCAGAATGCCCACGTTGATACCCACCATGCCGTACTCCAGTGCCTCACCCACCCTGTAAATACGGCCAATGTCACGGCTGTAGAAATAGCTGGCCAGCCCAAACTCGGTGTTGTTGGCCGCAGCCACCACCTCATCTTCAGTCTTGAACTTGAACACGGGCGCAAATGGACCAAAGGTCTCTTCAGTCGCACACAGCATGTCAGCCGTGGCATCAGCCACCAGGGTGGGCTCAAAGAACTGCCCCGCCAGGCGTTTGCCGCCCACCAGCACCCGCGCCCCTTTGGCCACCGCATCGTCCACATGGCGCTGCACCTTGGCCAGTGCGGCCTCTTCAATCAACGGCCCCTGGTTCACGCCCTCGTCAAAGCCATTGCCCACCTTCGCTGTTTTGACCTTGGCCGCAAACTTCTGCACAAACTCTTCGTACACCCCTTCCTGCACGTAGAAACGGTTGGAACACACACAGGTCTGACCCGCATTGCGGTACTTGCTGGCAAAGGCGCCTTCCACCGCGCTGTCAATGTCCGCATCATCAAACACGATGAACGGCGCATTGCCCCCCAGCTCCAAAGACATCTTCTTGATCGTCGGGGCCGACTGCGCCATCAGAATCCGACCCACCTCGGTGGAGCCCGTAAAACTGATGTGGCGCACCACATCACTGGCGCAAATCACCTTGCCCACGGCAATCGACTGATCCGCATCCGCTGTGATCATGTTCAGAACGCCAGCGGGAATCCCCGCCCGAAGCGCCAGCTCAGCTGCCGCCAAAGCTGTCAAAGGCGTCAACTCCGCTGGTTTGATCACCACCGTGCAACCGGCGGCAAGCGCAGGGGCCACCTTGCGGGTGATCATGGCAATGGGAAAGTTCCACGGCGTGATCGCCGCGCACACCCCAATGGGCTGCTTGATCACCATCAGGCGGCGGTTGTTGTCAAACTGGGGCAATGTCTCCCCATTGACCCGCTTGGCCTCTTCGGCAAACCACTCCACAAAGCTGGCGCCATAAGCCACTTCACCCTTGGCCTCAGGAAAAGGCTTGCCTTGCTCGGCCGTCATGATGCGGGCCAAGTCATCTTGATTGGCCATCAACAACTCAAACCACTTGCGCAGAATCAGACTGCGCTCCTTGGCCGTCTTGCTGCGCCAGGCCGGCCAGGCCGCATTGGCGGCAGCAATCGCCGCTTCAGCCTCGACTGGGCCCAGATTGGCCACATCGGCGAGTTTCTGACCGGTGGCGGGGTCGGTGACGTCAAAACGGGTGCTGCCAGCGAACCATTGGCCGTTGATCAGGGCGTCGGTTTTGAGCAGGCTGGGGTCTTTGAGTTGGGACAGGGGGGTGGACATGGTCTCGGTTTCTTTTTTAGGGGACTGTAAAAGGGAATCAAGGGACTGAAATTCGTGCACTGAGGTGTCGATGGCCCGGCGCCACAACCGCGCCAGAGCGCTTGGGCGCTGGAGCAAACGTTGGCATCAGAGGCCGCAACACAAGTGCTGGCAAGGATACCAAAGGTGTTTGGTTTGACAAGCGCGTGTGGCAATTGCCTTGTTAAAAACAGAGGCTCATGGTTCTCGTCAATGCCGTTGCGCCAGCGTGCGGGCTCGCGCCTCGGCTCCACGGAGGTGATAGGTCGCGGCCGTGACACTTCGCTTTCGCCGACCGGCGCCCCGGAGCAAAGGCCCGCAGGTGACCCTCAATGCTGGGGGCGTTTGCATCTTCAGGCACACTCTTCAGCTTCAAAAACACTCTCAGGCCCGCCCATGTTTTACGCAGCTCTAAAAACCATTCACCTGTTGTCCATCATTGTGTGGGTTGGCGGCATGGTGTTTGCCCAGTTCTTTTTGCGCCCGTCTGTGGCCCCACTGGCGCCACCCCAGCGTCTGCGTTTGATGCATGAGGTGTTGGGTCGTTTTTTCAACGCCGTGCTGGCGGCCGCGGGGCTGACGCTGGTCACAGGCATCTGGATGATTGGTCGCGTGGCCAAACAAACCGTACAGGCTGGCGGCAACTTCACCATGCCGATCGAGTGGACGATCATGGCTGCGCTGGGCATTGTGATGGTGGGCATTTTTGGCCACATCCGCTTTGCGCTTTACAAGCGCCTGTCACGTGCGTTGGCCAATGCCGATTGGGCTGCTGGCGGTGCTGCCATGGCCAGTATCCGCGTGTGGGTGGCTGTGAACCTGAGCATTGGCGTGGCCATCGTCGTGGTTGTCACAGTGGGTCTCGCCAGCTAGGTCCCATTTCATGAACCCCGACGCACAACAACTCTGGCGCGGGCCACGCTGGGCGCTCGCTGTGCTGCTGGCCTTGCTGGGCATGTTGGGCCCGTTCTCCATCGACACCTATATTCCGGCGTTTTCCGGCATTGCCACCTCGTTGGGGGCCACGCCGTTGGAGATGCAGCAAACGCTCTCGGCTTACCTGTTTGGTTTCGCCTTCATGAGTCTGTTTCATGGCGCGATATCGGACAGCGTGGGGCGCCGCCCCGTGGTGCTCTGGGGCATGGCGGCCTTTACGCTGGCGTCGGTGGGTTGTGCTTTGTCTCAAAGCATTGGGCAGCTGATTTTCTTTCGGGCCATGCAGGGCCTGACCACCGGCGCTGGCATTGTGGTGGCGCGCGCGGTGGTGCGTGACATGTTTCCGCCCAGCCAGGCACAGCGGGTGATGAGCCAGATCACCATCTACTTTGGCGTGGCCCCGGCCATTGCGCCCATCATTGGCGGCTGGCTGTTTGTGCACCTGGACTGGCACAGCATTTTCTGGTTTCTGGCCGCCGTTGGTGTGGCCCTGTGGATTGCCAATTACAAGCTGCTGCCTGAAACATTGCACCTGGAGCACCGCCAGCCGCTGAAGGTGAGCAACCTCATGCAGGGCTACTGGCAGCTGGTGTCTGACCCGCGTTTTCTATTGCTGGCGCTGGCCAGTGGTGTGCCGTTCAACGGCATGTTCTTGTACGTGCTGTCCGCCCCCGTGTTTTTGGGCGAACACCTGTCACTGGCCCCCACGCAGTTCTTCTGGTTCTTTATATTGACCATCAGCGGCATCATGGGTGGCGCCTTTGTCAGCGGGCGCATGGCGGGCAAGCTGGCGCCCAAGCAGCAGATCAAATACGGTTTTCTCATCATGCTGGTGATTGCGGTGATCAATCTGGTGGCCAACCTGCTGTTCAAGGCGCACGCGTCCTGGGCCTTGTTTCCGATTTCCATTTTTGCCTTTGGCTGGGCGTTGATGGTGCCGGTGATCACCTTGCTGGTGTTGGACCTTTACCCCGCGCGGCGCGGCATGGCCTCGTCCTTGCAAGCGTTTATCGGGGCGTCAGCCAACGGGGTGGTGGCGGGGGTTCTGTCGCCCTTGATCATGCATTCCACCGTGCTGCTGGCCACGGCCTCGCTGGGCATGATGCTGGTTGGCTTGGTGGCTTGGTTGTACATGCACCGGCGCTGGCCTGACATTGGCCGCCTGGTGGACGAGCAACCGGACTAAATCACGGCCTGTTTACCGGGGCGGCTGTAGTCCCACCAGGTCCATGCGGCGCTGCGCCAGGTCGGCAACGTCAGTCTGGCCGGCCTCCACAGCCAACTGGCGTTGCACACCCAGCCAAGCCAGCAGTGGCCGGCGCCAGCCCTGTTGAGAGACGGTCTCCACCGCCAAGGTCACGTCGGCCGGCGTCAATCGCTTCACTTTCAGCAACACACCCGCAGCCACCAGGCGCGCCAATGGGTCTTTGATCTCAGGCAAAACTGTGCCCGGGGCGCGGGTGAGTACCGCGCGGTGCTGCTCGGGCAACAGGGCGGCGTTCAAGCCTTGCCAACTGCCGGTGAGGTAGGCGGCGTAGGCCTGGGCCTCGGCCCCTGCATCTGGCGCCAGTGGCTGGTAGCTGGCGCAGTCGTCCAGCTCCAAGCTGGCCACGCGCACGGCGCAGCGGGTAAGTTCTGCCTTGGCCACCAGATCAGCCCGGCCGGTGCTGGCCAGTTCGGTGCGGGCCCGAGCCAACTCCAGGTCCGCCATGCGCTGCTGGCCGGTGAGGTAGGCGGAGGTGAATCCCTGGAGCGAGGACGAGGCGTTGTTTTGCCAGTCTGGCGGCGCGGGTTGGCTGGCGCAGGCGCTTATCAGCAGGGCTGCCGCCAGTGTGAGCAAGACATAACGGGGATTGAGAGAGGTCGTGGTGTTCATGGCAGTTTGATCTCCGCATCACGTGAGAAAGGCCATTTGCGGTTGATCTCTTCCACCAACTGGCTGACCTTGCGCAAACTCAATTCCACTTCGGCCCGCAAGGTGCCCAAATCGGCCGTGGCCGCCTTGGTGTTGGCGCCTACGGCCTGGGCCTCGGCCAACACCGCGTCCACCTTGCCCAACGTGGTGCGGGCGTCGGTTAACACGCCGTTGAGCTGAGCCACGGCGGCGCGTGTGTCGTCCATGGTGGCTTTGGCACCGTCCATCGTGGCTTGGGTGCTGTCCATGATGCCCTGGCGGCCAAACACGCGCTGGTCGGTTTTGGCCAGCAAGGTGTTGGTGTGGTCCAGCAGGGCGACGATTTTCTTGGCGTCTTCTTCGCTGCCCAACATGCCGGTCAGCACGCCGTAGCGGCCCGTCAGGCGCTCTGAGATGGTTTGCAAGTTACCCAGCGTGGTGTTGAGGCGGGAGTTGTCGCCGGTCATGGTGTCGATGTTTTCCAGAATGGCGCGGGCCGAGGCCACCAAGCGCGGAATCTCCGCATTGGTGTCGCCCTGCAGCACCGTGCGTTCGGCGCCATCGGGCAGCGGAGGGTCGGTCAGCATGCCGGTGTACGCGCGTATGCGTGTCTCCCCCACTAGGCCCCGCTCCATGGTGAAGATGCTGCTGGTGCGCAGCCAAGGGGCATCTTTTTGCGGCACATCCACAATGATGCGGGCTTTGCCTTCAGCATTGAGTTCAATGCGGCGCACCCGGCCAATGGGAAACCCAGAGAAGGTCAGGTCCATGCCGGCAATAACCCCTTCAGAGTCGTCGGCCAGCAGGATCAGCTCCTGCTGTTTTTCAAACACGCCGCGGGCGTACATCACGTACAGCAAAAAGCCCAGCACCAGCGCCGTGACCAGCATCAGCAGAAAAATCGCCTTGCGCTCCACATGCGCAATCGGGCTGGTTTCGTCAGGGGAGGGAGGGGGAGTGGGAGAAGTCACAGGGCAGTGTTCCTTTAGACGTATTTGATAGCGAGCGAGGCAGCTTCAATCAGCAGCAACACCATGAACAGACGCACCGCGCCGGGTTGCAGGGAAGAGTCGTGGGTGGGCTGGCGGGCCACCTCCAGGCTAGCGGCCATGGGTACCACGGCCACAGCCAAGCTGAAGAACAGGGTTTTCAGCACAAAGCCCAGGCTCACCTCCAGGTCAAACACCTGGCCCACGGTGCGGGTGTAGCCGGGCAGCCCCCAGGGCGACAAACCATACACCGTGAGGTAGGCCAGCACCAGCGCCACCACACTGCTGACCATGGCCAGCGTCACCACGGAGAAGGTGCTGGCCAGCACCTGGGGTACCAAATCGGCCCGCAGGCGCTCCAAACTCAGGTGGGGGGTGTTTGGGGTGCTGGACGACATCACTTGGCTGGCGTTGAAGGTCAGGCTGGCGCGCAGGGCCACAAACATGGCCGCCGACAGCGGAATCAGCTCCAGCACCAGCACCCGCACCACCATTTGCAGCGCGTATTGCGACAAGCCGTAACTCAAAGCGGTGGCCACCACCACGCGAATCAGCACCAGACTGAGCAGCGTGGACATCACCGTGAACCACGGTAGCACCTCCCAGGTGTTGCGGTAGATGTAGCGGGATGTGGCCGCGCGGTGGCGGCGGTTGTAAGTGGAGGGCGACAGCGCCATCACCAGCACCACGGCGCCAAAGTGAATCATGAACCACCAGCTGGTCAGCGTGCGCAGCACGGCACGCCCCCAAGGGTTGGCGACCGGATTCAGGCTGGGGTGGAGAGGCATCTGGGCATGATAGCGAGGCCCACGCATTTTGCGATTGACAACACGCAGAGCGGGTAAATCACTATACTGATGTTTTATACAGTTATTGTGAGCTTCACGGTTACCCAGCATGGCCTGCGCCTCTTCATCCCCTTTGTCAGAACGCTTTGGCGACGCCGTCTGGCGGGCTGACGCGCTGGGCCACAACGCATCGGCCACTGTGGCCACCGGCCATGCCGCCCTGGACGCCCAGTTGCCGGGCGGCGGCTGGCCGGTGGGCGCCTTGAGCGAAATTTTGCAAGCCCACACCGGCCAGCATGAGTGGCGCCTGCTGCTGCCGGCGCTCACACAAGGAGTTGGCCCGGTGGTGTTGGTCGGCGCGCCGCACCTGCCTTTTGGGCCGGGGCTGGCCGCGCAGGGGCTGGATGCCCGCCGCCTTTTGTGGGTGCGCAGCGACACCCCCGCTCAGCGCCTGTGGGCGAGTGAGCAAGCGCTGCGCTGCGCCGAGGTGCTGGCCGTGCTGGCTTGGCTGCCCCAGGTGCGCGCCGAGCAACTGCGCCGCCTGCAAATGGCCGCCCAAACCCACGGCAAACTTCTCTTCGTCATGCGCCCGGCCCCGGCACAGGCCGAGTCATCACCCGCCTTGCTGCGCCTGCTGGTCACCGGGCCACCGCGCGACGCGCCTGTGGACGCCCTGTCGGTGCAGATCATCAAGCGGCGCGGTCCGCCGCTGGCGCAAGCGCTGATTTTGTTGGCCCGCCACGCCCGCCTGGCCGCGTTGCTGGCCTTGTGTGAAAGCCCCGGCGCGGGCACCCATGCCAGCACCTCAAGCGCAGGAGGGCCCCATGCACTGGATCGCCTTGCAGCCGCTGCCTGATGCTTCAACGGCGCCCACTGGTTCCCCGACGGAGGTCCTGAGCGACCCGCTGGTGGCGTTGGGCTGGTGGGCGTTGCAGTACACGCCCAAGGTGGCGCAAGTTGAAGGCGCGCTGGTGCTGGAAGTGTCCGCCAGTGAACGCCTGTGGGGTGGCGCTGCCGCGCTGTGCCGCCACATTTATACGCAAAAAAAGCCCGTCGCCCAGGTGCAATATGCGCGGGGCGCTACTTCTTTAATAGCAATCGCGCGTCTGGGGTCTGCGGCCAAACCCCGTACCCCGCCTGACGATTTGCCCCTGCACACCCTGCTGGCCGCCGGGCCGCATCTGGGCACGCTGGAGAAAATTGGCTGCACGCAATGGGGCCAGCTGCGTGCCTTGCCGCGCGGCGGCGTGGTGCGGCGTTTTGGCGCGCCCTTGCTGGACGCCCTCGACCGCGCCTACGGCCTCAAGCCCGAGGTCTACCCCTGGCTGGTGCTGCCCGAGGTGTTTGAGGCCCAACTGGAGTTGTCCGCCCAAGTCGAAACCGCCCCCGCACTGCTCTTTGGCGCCAGCCGCCTGCTCAAACAGTTGCAACTCTGGCTGCAACTGCGTCACCGGGGCGTGCTCGCCCTGGCCCTGCAGTGGACCATGGACGCCCGGCGCAACACCGCCACCCAGGGTGAGTTGCTGCTGCGCACGGCAGAGCCCACCGGCGACATCGACCACCTGCAGCGCCTGCTGGCTGAAAACCTCGCCCGCGTCACGCTGCCCGGCCAAAGCGAAAGTCTGCTGCCTGACGAGCAAATCAAAGGCGACAGCCTGCACCAAATGCTGGAGCGCCTGAGCGCCCGCCTGGGCGCGCCCGATGTCTTGCAGTACCAAGCCCAGGCCGACCACCGCCCCGAACACATGCAGTGCTGGAGCCCCGCTTTGAATGCTATGCAATTAGTAGCTTCTTGCGTAGTTAATACGGGGGCTGGAAGCCTAAAAGGCATAAAAAACACCTCAAGCCCCCACAGCGCCACGCCTGGCGCCAGATCCAATCCCGCCCAACCCATGCCCAGCGAGGCTGCCCTGCACCCCACCTGGTTGCTGCCCACCCCCCTCAAATTGGCCCTGCGTGATCAGCAACCGCTCTACCACGGCCCCCTCACTCTGGTGGCCGGCCCGCACCGCGTTGAATCCGGCTGGTGGGTCCAAGGCGAATGCGCCTTGCGCGACTATTTTCTGGCCCGCAGCGAACACATGGGCCTGCTCTGGATTTACCGCGACCGCTTGATGGGGCAAGGTGAGGGTGCTGAAGCAGGAGTGGCAGCTGATTGGTATTTGCAGGGGGTGTTTGCTTGACGCGGGATCGGTTCTCGCCCGAATCCAGTATCAGATTGATGACCGTGATTTTCCAAATAGGCGAAATCAATAGTTTCGTCAGCGGGCGGTTTTGAAATATTTTGTCGAATGATGCCTAATTAGTTGAGATTCAACATTCACCGTCAGCCGCACCTATGCCTGCGCCATTCCCAGACCTGCGTAATACCCTCCTCTCATCCATTGCTGAACTGGATGAACGATCTCGCCTAGATCGTACAGAGCGCGTCATCTGGTTAAGCGATCAAGATTGTCTCCCCAGCGCAATAATGGGTCGCGTCGAGACCCTTCATTTACTTCAGGAAGTGCGCGCTGTCTTTGTCGATGGCCACGATGCAGCTACGTTGATCCTTGCCCTTGCTGTCATAGAGCAATCCCTTATTGAAGGGTTGCAATTACGGAAACTCGTCACGGGTAGTCAAATTGCTATTCAATTTATAGCTGCTTGCGCAGGTAGGACATTGGCTAGAGGCCAAAAGGACATATGCGGCTGAGAGGATTGAAAAATTCCACCAAGAACCTGCTCCAACGCCCTGCGTGAGAGCACCATTTTTCTCATTTCTCAACGCTTGGTACAAAGTCCATAGGACGCAAAGGGGTCTTCCAGATTCGCCGGTGGGACTACTAAAATCCGCAGCTTGACGACTATTTTCATCTCTAGCCCCTCGCCACAGACCGCAATGCAAGCCTTTTACGCCAATAATTTCGTATTGCCGTTGCCTGAAGGACACCGGTTCCCGATGGCCAAGTACGCCATGTTGCGTGAGCGCTTGCAGGCTGAGTTGCCTTCGATTCAATTCAATGAGGCCAAGTCAGCCAACGTCGAAGAACTGGCTTTGGTGCACACCCCCCGCTACATCGATGCGGTGTTGCAAGGCGGCTTGACGGCGGTGGAGCAGCGTGAAATTGGATTTCCTTGGAGTACCGTGATGGCGGAGCGGGCGCTGCGCTCGGTGGGCGCCACCTTGCAAGCCGCCCGGGCGGCACTGGGCGGGGGTGGTATCGCTGCCAATTTGGCGGGCGGTACTCACCACTCTTACCCAGACAAGGGCAGTGGGTTCTGCGTTTTCAACGACATTGCGGTGACCACCAAGCAGATGCAGGTCGAGTTTGCACGCCAAGCGCTTGCTCCTCAGGCGCGACCGTTGCAAGTGGCCGTGGTGGATTTGGATGTCCACCAAGGCGATGGCACTGCGTTCATTCTGGGTAGCGACCCGGATGTGTTCACCTTGTCTTTGCATGGCGCCAAAAACTTCCCCGTTCGCAAGCAAAAAAGTCACTGCGATATGGGCTTGCCCGATGGTTGTGAAGACGCTGAGTACCTGAGCACGCTCACCCAAGGGCTGGCGCAACTCGAAGAGAGTTTCACGCCAGAACTGATCATTTACCTAGCAGGCGCCGATCCGCACGAAGGCGATCGCTTGGGCCGCTTGGCACTCACCGATGCCGGCATGCAAGCGCGTGACGAGCAGGTGTTTGAGTGGGCCTGGCAACGCCGGGTGCCGTTGGTCATGGTGATGGGGGGTGGTTATGGGCACGATATTGAAACCACGATCAGAGTACAAATGACGACCTACCGAGTCGCCAATGCGTATTGGCACCGTTGGCACGACTTGCCACCGGCATCACCCCTGAGGCCTTCAAACCAGGAGGTGGCAAATGACACCCCCTGAACTGCGTTTCGATTCTGTCGATGCGCTAGCACCTTGGCAGCCCGTGAACGATGGAGTCATGGGCGGACGATCAAACAGTCGCTTGCGATTGAGCGATGAAGGACACGCTGTGTTTGAAGGCGTCGTGTCGTTGGAAAACGGCGGCGGCTTTGCGTCTATTCGGGCCACTACCTCGGCGCTGGCGGCATCGAACATCGTGGGCTACAGAGTCACTGTTCTGGGTGACGGCAAGCATTACAAGTTCAATTTGCGCACGGAAGCTTCTTTTGACGGGGTTAACTACCAAGCTGAGCTTTCCCCACCCCTAGCGCATTGGGCAACCATTGACCTGCTGCTGGTTGACTTTGTGCCCAGCTACCGAGGCCAGGCGGTGCTTGACGCACCTGCGCTCGATCCAGCCAAAGTGCGGCAAGTGGGGTGGATGATTGCGGCCTGCCAAGCGGGTTCATTTCAGCTGGGCATTCGGTCGGTACACGCCCTTTTTTAAGGGCCGACGACCGGGTCACGGGTTGCACGCCAATCCCCCCTCAAAAGCATCAATTTGACGCGCTTGGTAAAGTCGTTCCTATGGGAATAACGCGCGCTTTGGTCTGGTTTAAACGTGATTTACGGGTGCACGATCACGCGCCGCTTTGCACCGCCCAATGCTTAGATTCAGTCGTCGCAATTTTTGTCATTGAACCCGAATGGCTACAGAGTTCGGACTGTGATGCCAGCCATGTCGAAACGACGTTGGTGTGCCTTGAAGAATTGCGTCAAGCGCTGGCGCTGCGGGGTGTGCCGCTGCTGGTGAAGGTGGGCTCCGTGCTGCCGGTGTTTCTGGCTTTACGGCAAGACTACGCTTTCACTCACCTGCTAAGCCATGAAGAAATCGGCCCTGGTTGGAGCTATACCCGCGACGTGCAGGTGGGGCGCTGGTGCACCGGGCACGGGGTGCATTGGCAAGAGTTTTCGCAGACGGGTGTGGTGCGGCGACTGCGATCGCGTCAAGGCTGGGCGGGCCGCTGGCAAGAGCGCATGGACGCGCCGCTGCACCGGCTGCAAGGGGGTTTCAACACCGCACAGCCTCTGATGTCTAGTGGGATGTTGGACGACATACCCACATTGGCTGCGTTGGGCATGGCACCTCACCAAAAAACGTTGCAGCCGGCGGGTGAGCGGGCGGCCCGCCAAACCTTGAAATCATTTATCCAAGGCCGGGGCCGCGACTATCGCAGGTCGATGTCAAGCCCGCTCACTGCCGAAGACGGTTGCAGCCGCTTGAGCCCGCACTTGGCGTTTGGCACGCTGTCGATGCGAACGGTCCACCAAGCCACCGTGGTCAGCATGGCGCAAACGCAAGACCGCTCGTTGGCATATGGCCTTAAAGGCTTTTCCAGCCGCTTGCGTTGGCACTGCCATTTCATGCAGAAGCTGGAGAGTGAGCCTGCCATTGAGTTTCAAAACTTTTCACGCGCCTGCGATGGCTTGCGCCCCGGTGACGTATTGGGCGGTGCGCCACCGTTTGACGCGGTGGACGACGCCCGTTTTCAAAGCTGGTGCGCCGGCCGCACCGGCTACCCCATGGTGGATGCTTGTATGCGCTCGCTCGTGGCCACGGGTTGGCTGAACTTTCGCATGCGCGCCATGCTGGTGAGCTTTGCGTCCAACCATTTGTGGCTGCATTGGCGCGACACCGGCATTTTTCTGGCCCGCCAATTTCTCGATTTTGAACCCGGCATTCACTGGAGCCAAATGCAGATGCAAAGTGGCACCACGGGCATCAACACCTTGCGCATGTATTCGCCCACCAAACAGGCGCAAGACCACGATCCCCACGGCGTGTTCATTCGCCGTTGGGTGCCTGAACTGGCGCGGGTGCCGCTGCCTTACCTCGCTGCGCCCTGGACGATGGACATCGCGGTGCAGCGCATGGCGGGTTGCTTCATTGGGCACGATTACCCCGCGCCCGTCGTGGATGACAAGACCGCCATGAAGGCCGCCAAGGACCGCATGTATGGCCTGCGCGGCACAGCAGTCGCGCACCAAGAAGCCGACCAAGTGTTGGCACGCCACGGTTCGCGCAAGAGCGGTTTGCCACCGACCCCTCAACGCCGCAGCGGACCGCGCCGTAAAAAAGAGGCGACTGTACCTAGTTCCCAAGGCGACTTATTTGGACCGGACAACGCATGAAAAACGACTTCAAAGGCAACAAGCAATTGCTTCCGAGCAAGCTGTGTGCCGTCTGTGGGCGCACGATGACTTGGCGAAAAGCCTGGGCCAAAAACTGGGAGTCAGTGCTGTACTGCTCTGATGCCTGCCGGGCCAATAAAAAAGAGAAACCGAAACATGAGTGAGAAAAAAATACGCAACCTCGTTCTTGTGCTGGGCGACCAACTCGACGAAGCCTCCAGCGCCTTTGATGGGTTTGATGCCGCGCAAGACATGGTTTGGATGGCGGAGGTGGCCGAAGAGTCGGAACATGTGTGGTCTGCCAAACAGCGCATTGCCGTGTTCTTGAGCGCCATGCGCCACTTTGCAAAAGACCTGCAAGTGCGGCAATGGCCATTGACTTACACCGAGTTGGATGCGCCTGATAACTCGGGCACTTTAGGGGCCGTATTGACCGCCGACATCGCCCGCCTTCAACCCGCTGGGCTGGTGATGACCGCTCCGGGCGACTGGCGTGTGTTGCAAGCCATCCGGGCAGTGGCCGTGGCTGCGGCGCTACCTATGGACCTGCGCGATGACCGGCATTTTTTCACCACCGTGCGTGACTTTGCGGCCCACATCAAGGGCAGAAAACAGCTGCGCCTGGAGTATTGGTACCGCGAGTTACGCCAGAAAAATGGCATTTTGATGGAAGGCGACAAGCCCGAAGGCGGCCAATGGAACTTTGATGCGGACAACCGCGAATCGTTTGGCAAAGCGGGGCCTGTGAACGTGCCGCCCCCAACCCGCTTTGAGATTGATGCCATCACGCAAGAGGTGATCGCGCTGGTAAATACCCGCTTCGCGGCTCACCCCGGCACGCTTGCCACATTTGGATGGCCAGTAACCCGCGCGCAGGCGCTGGAAGCGATGCAAGCTTTTATTAGCCAACGCTTGTCCTTGTTCGGTCAGTACGAAGATGCCATGTGGTCGGGGGAGCCTTGGCTGTACCACTCGCACTTGTCATCGGCCCTGAACCTCAAGTTGTTGAACCCGCGCGAGGTGGTGCAGGCCGCTGAAGACGCTTACCGTGCTGGGCAGGCGCCACTGGCCGCTGTGGAAGGTTTCATTCGCCAAATATTGGGCTGGCGCGAGTTTGTGCGGGGCATTTACTGGACGCAAATGCCCGACTATCTGGAGCGCAACGCGCTAGACGCCCAAGCATCCTTACCTGCGTTTTATTGGACGGGCGACACCGACATGGCCTGCCTGAAAGACGCCATCACCCAGACGTTGGAGCACGGCTACGCCCACCACATTCAACGCTTGATGGTGACGGGGCTTTACGCCTTGTTGCTGGGCGTTAAACCGCAGGCGGTTCACGAGTGGTACTTGAGCGTGTATGTGGATGCCGTGGAGTGGGTGGAACTGCCCAACACCCTCGGCATGGGCCAGTTTGGGGATGGGGGCTTGATGGCCAGCAAGCCGTATGTGGCCAGCGGCAAGTACATCCAGCGCATGAGCAACCATTGCAAAGGCTGCCAATTCAACCCGGCCGAGTCCACCGGTGCCACCGCTTGCCCGTACACCACCTTGTACTGGGACTTTTTGATGCGCCACGAGGCGCTGCTCAAGAAAAATCCGCGTATGGGTATGCAACTTAAAAACCTGGCGCGGCTTGATGGCCCGGCCCGCGAAGCCATTCAAACTCAGGCCACTCTCCACAAAATGAACCATGCCTAACTTTGAACCCACCGTGCAAGCAGCGCGAGAGCGCTTGGACGCCGTGCGGCCTGACGACTATGCCAGCACCCGAAATGCATTGGATGGCGCTGTCACCCGGCTGTCGCCTTACCTCACGCACGGGCTATTGAGCCTGACCGAGGTTTATAACGCGGTCCACGCGCGCCATGCGCTGCAGCCCCAACACAAGCTGGTGTTTGAACTGGGCTGGCGCGCCTACTACCGCCACGTCTGGGCGCACTTAGGCGAGGGTATCCACCAGTCGATACACCCCGGGTTGTTGCTCGACAACGCTTACCAATCCGAGATGCCACTGGACGTGTTGGAGGCGCGTACCGGCATCCCTGCGATTGACTTAGCCGTGCGCGAACTTTATGAAACCGGCTACATCCACAACCATGCCCGCATGTGGCTGGCCAGCTATGTGGTGCATTTGCGCAAAGTGCACTGGCACGCCGGTGCGCAGTGGATGCTGGGCTATTTACTCGATGGTGACCAAGCCAGCAACCATTTGAGCTGGCAATGGGTGGCGGGCACGGGCAGCAGCAAACCCTATCTGTTCAACGCCGATAACGTTGCCAAATATGCGCCTGAGCCTTGGCACAGTCCCGGCACGGGGATCGATACTTCTTACGAGGCCATGGACGCGTTGGCGCGCGGCACGCAGCCCCTTTATTTGCGCCACGATGCGCGTCAAGCCGGCGCGGGTTTTATCCCTCCCGCGTTATATACGTCGCCGTTGTTGTGTGATGGGGCGGGTGGGGACGATGTCCGTGCTGCCTGGCGTGTACCCGATGCCCTGTCTGGGCAGGCGTTGGCAGGCCGCCCTGTGTGGTTGCATCACCCTTGGGCGCTAGCGTCCGCTGACACCTCAGGATTCGACGATGTGCTCCACATTGGGGTGGGGTTGGAGGGTTGCCAAAGCGACAGCCCTTGGAGCGCGCGACGCTGGGATTTCGTGACTCACGGCTTGGCGGCGCAAACCACGTCCACCTTGGCGTTGTGGTGGGGCAGCGTGGAACAAATCGCCCAAGCGCTGCAACACGCGGCGTCAGTGCGCTGGCAGCCCGACCCACATGTGGACGGGGCACTTGGACAAATGCAAATGCTGTTGAAAGAGGTCAACCCCCAGTGCGATGTGGGTCCACAGGCATCGGTTTGCCTATTTGAGCCGGTGGAGAAGTACTGCCGGAGTTTTTCTGAGTGGTGGAAAAAAACCCGACTCACCGGCACGTAAAAGAAGAGTCCTCGCTGCGCGTCCGTTCAAGCGAGGCGCTGCGGCCTCAGGGTGCCAGCGGAATGTGGACTTCGTTGCGACGCATGAACCAAAGTGTCCACGGTGGGTTGTAGCGTGCCAACTCTGGGGCCCCACTTGCGCGCAAGGCGTTTTTGTCGATGAAGGTGTTGAGTTCAGCGGTTCTCTTGGCGACATCGTCTTCATTCGCCAAGCCAGAAAACGTGACCACCGCGTAGCGCGCAGGTGGCAGCTCTAGCAATTGAACTTTGGCGTTATTCGGTGTGGGCAAGGTGTCCAGCGTGAATTTTGAGGGCATGATGAAGCGAACCGTCCACCCCTCAGCGCCGCCCGGAATGGCCGTTTGTATCACCGGCGCGGTCATGGCAATGGTCTGGCTGCCTGGCTGAGACTGCACCACCGGTGCCGTCATGGCAATGCTTTGGCGCTGGGTGTTGCCTCCAAAAATATAACCCGCCAACAGCTTGAATCCTGCGCGCGACGCTTCGTCTTGCGTGCCGGTCACGCTGACTTGGGCTGCCACCAGAGCGGGGTAGCTGCGCACCTCAAAGGCCCCCTCTTTGAGATTGGAGGTGAATTTGGGTTCTTCGGTTGCCACGGCGGATCCTGCGGCGAGCGTGAATAGAAAAAAGAGGGAGAGGGTGAGCGTGTTTTTCATTGAACGGGTTCCTTTTGCAGTGCGACTTCATCATGCCGGATCTGGGCCACTAAGTATGTTCCTTAGCGCACACAGGGGCTGGTCAAATACCAAGCCTATTTTTGCGCCACTGGCTGTGCACATCACGTCAGCGACTTCATTTAACGCTAATTTGAAGGGGTATCGCCGTGCATCCGCTCAACACCTTCTTAAAATGAAAAAATAGAACGCATGAAAGCTCATCGACACGCTATTTCCTACTTTGTCTCTATGGTGATGGTCTGGGCAAGCGTGCAGCCGGTCTTGGCCCAAGCCCATGGCGCAGCCCTTATGCCCGGTAGCGTCGTGTTGATGCGCCATGCTTTGGCCCCTGGAGTGGGCGATCCTGAAAATGTCGACTTGAACGACTGCCGAACTCAGCGCAACCTTAGCGAAGAGGGACGCGCACAAGCGAAACGAATAGGTCAGTTTTTTCGGCAACAAACCGTGCCAGTGACGGCAGTTTGGTCGTCCCAATGGTGTCGAACTCGGGAAACGGCAGACTTGGCTTTTCCCGCACTGCGCATCGACCAACAGGCCTTTAATTCTTTCTTTGGCGCGCCTGATGCCGCGCCCGTCCAAACGAGTGAAGCCAGAGCGCTGCTGGAGGCTTGGCGTGGTGATGGGCTGTTGGTGGTTGTCACTCATCAAGTGAATATCACCGCGTTGACCGGCGTGGTGCCCGCGTCTGGCGAGGCGGTGGTGCTTCGCCGTCAAGCCGGCCAATGGGTGGCTGCCGGTCGAATTTCGCCCTAAAGGGATGGCCTTTTCTCAGATCCGTTTTGCCAACCAAACACCCACATGGGAACCCGCATTAATGGCTTGGCACCACAAGCGAACCGCCCATCCTTGGGGCTTAAGTTGGCGCAAATGGCCTTCTTCCAAGTGCTCTCGCTCATCTTGTTGGCATTCCATCAGCAGTTGATGAAGTGGGGCGTCGTCGGGGCGAGTGGCCAGCTTGTTGATCTGTTGCTGGTAGTGCTTGACCACAAAAGTTTCTATGGCCACCACCGTGGCAAACACGGCTTTGGACCCCACCAAGGCAGGCAAGGCCCCGACTATAAAACCAGCCACTTTCCACAAAGGCAACAGCCAGCTTTGCTTGAGCGGGGGCAGCAAGGCGTTCATTGACTCCAAGTGCTGCTGCTCGGTGTGAATGTGGTGGGTGGCCAGTTCTCGCACCTTCGCGTCTCGGCTGGCCCATAGCATGCCTTTGTACACTGCGACTGCACCCGTTTCGCCCGCATGATCAGAGCGCAAATCAGCCACCATGTCGGCGGGCAAATGCTTTACCGCAGCGGCGCGCGCCCACCGTTGAAGGTAGGGCCGAAAATGCAAAAACCCTCGGTACATCACTTCCAACACTGGGGTCACGCCAGGCAAACGACCCACGCGACCCAACCAACGCCAGCCGGGCAGGGTCAGCCATAGCGCCACAAAGGCGGCCGCACCACTGAGCATGCGCCCGTCTTTATCGCGCACATGAAACCGTGCCATCAAACGGACTTGCTCCTCAGGACTCATGCCCGCCTGGTTTTGGCTCACATCCAGCCAGTGCACAGGCTCCAGTGGGCGCAGCGACTGGTAGAGACTAATTTCACTGCGGCACAGTGGGCACGCTCCGTCAAACATCACGGTGAGTCCGTCACATTCGGGGGGGGCCTTGTTGCGGGGTGGTGTGTTCATGTCACCTGCCCCGACGGCACGAGCAGCCAAATAAAAGTGACCAGCTGCACCATATTGAGTCCCACGCTGGTCCAATGCAGGCGCTTGAACGCAGTTCCTTGTTTGTCATCGCGGGCGCGATTGATGCGCGGGGTGAGCCAGAAGCAGCTGAAAAAGAAAATCAAGGTGCAGGTCAGCAGAGCTACTTGATGCAGGAGCGTCGTTGCACCCAGTGTGGCGACCGCTGTGGTGACCCCCAGAAAGAAAAAATACTTGGGAAAGAACTTGCGCACATAGGCTGCCGACCACTCAGGCGGCAGCGCGGTAAATACAGTGGGTGCGACTGCGACCGTAAAAAAAACCATGATGCCCATGTTGGCCGCCACCAAAATGTGACTTAGATACGGCCACATCAGAGGCGCCCTCGAGTGACAAAGGGAGTGGTTAAAGTGGCTTGGAGGCAGGGTGCTGACGAGGACATGATGCGTATTGGATTAAAGCCAGAACATGCTGGTATCTGTTTGTATCGCAACACCACCAGCCACGCTGCCAACGGGGGTTTAGGGCACCCGCCATTCCCAGCGGTCAGCGCTGAAAACGGCGCGTCGATGCCCGCTGCGCGCCAGTTCTAACCAATCTATTTCTTGCACTTGCAACGTGATGAGCGCCAAGTGGTGAGGCGACTGAGCAACCGCATCGGCGGTACTGATCGTGTTTGCTGTGGGCAAGGCATCGCCCGGCGCGCGCCTAGACAGGTAATCGCCCGCAGCAGCAGATTGGCTCACGCGCGTCCACACCGCATCCACTTCTGGCCCAGTGCGCTGCACCGTGGCCAGCGTGCGCACCCTGAGTTGCCAACTCAGCCGCGTGCTCCAAAACACCAGCGTGGCGTGTGGAGAGGCTGCCAGCTCCGCCACTTTAGGGCTGCGGTTATCGGTGTAGATTTGCAGTTTTGAAAGTTGACTGTCGGCCTGTCGGAGCACCACCGTGCGAGCTTGGGGGGCGTGGTCTGTGTCTACGGTGGCCAGCACGGGCGTGCGCCACTCGTGATGCCGGTCTTGCGTGGCACGCTGCAACTCGATTCCAATGCGATGGCGAATATCAGGTTCGGTCAGGAGCAGCGTTTCCAAAGGTATTTCCTCAATGGGAGCCCTGTGAAAGCAATTTTTTGATGATAGCGATGGATGCGAGTCGGTGAAGATTAAGGGGCAAATGCCAATTGAATAGACGGACTCAAATAGAACACCACCCAAAGGATGATCGTAAGCTTGGGATGAGCAAATTTACTCTCAATTTGATAGCTGCTCGCGCAATTAAATCAGGGGCTAGAGGCCGATTTGGTTTAAATTTTGTACCTGCTCAGGTATCTCAAAGTAGGTCGAGCGACGCCTTCGGCTAACCCGATCGACTAAAAATGGCAAACCTTCGTCGTTATTTGTTCTGAGGTGGCGGTTGTTTGGATCTCTGATGCCTGCTGCACCTGCGTTAGTAGCTACTCAATGAGCAGCAATTTTTGCGCTGTAACCCCCACTCTCTCCCCAACCCTCTTTCGCCCGGCGGGGCGAGAGAGGGCGGGGGGCGTGAGTGGGGAGAAACTCCCGAGAATCGCTGCGCCGCAAGCACCACTGACACAACAAGCACAAAGGCCACAACGGCCCTCATTGGCACCCATCACCTCAAACCGAACTGAAGCCAAAGCATTCTTTGACTTGCGTCACCCGACAGCGGTGGAGGGCGGTTTTTTTATAAGTTGCGGAGACACTCGCCTGCTTGTGACCGGTTCGCGCAGCAAAGGTTGCGCGCGCTATTTCACAAACTGTTTGTCCAGCTTGCGCGCCAAGGTGCGCCGGTGCATGCCTAGGCGGCGCGCTGTTTCCGAGATGTTGAAACCAGTCTCAGCAAGTATTTCGTGAATTCGTTCCCACTCTAACGTTTTGATAGAGGTGGGTCGGTTGGTTAACTCGACCTCAATGTTGCCCGCCGCGCGTGTGAACGCGGCTTCGATGTCGTCGGTGTTTGACGGCTTCGCCAGGTAGTGACAAGCGCCCAGTTTGACGGCTTCGACGGCAGTGGCAATGCTGGCAAAACCAGTGAGTACCACAATGAGCATGTCAGCGTTGTGCGCGTGCAGCGTTTGCACGCAGGCCAGCCCCGAGGCTTCGCCGTTGAGTTTGAGGTCCACCACCGCAAACTCAGGGTGGCTGTGAAACAATATTTTTTTGACCTCGTCGTGACTGCTGGCGTGTTGCACGGCGTAGCCCCGGCGTTCAAACGATCGGGCCAGGGTGCGGGCAAAGGCGGCGTCGTCCTCGACGATGAGCAGCGTGGGACTGTCGTCGTCCGCAAGCAACACGTCTGCGGCAAATATCGTGGGTTCATCGGCCAGAACAGGCTTGGGGGTTTTAGCGCTCATAAGATGTCTCGTCGGTTACGTCTGGCAACACCATGGCGGCTAAAGGCAGCTTGATGGTGACACACGCGCCCCCTTGCGTCGGGTTAGAGGCAGTGACTTCACCACCTAGCGTGCGCGCCACATTGACGACTAAAAAAAGACCCAAACCGCCGCCGGGTCGACCCTTGCTGGAGTTGTAAGGTTTGCCAAATTGCGCCAGGGTGGCAGGTGAAAATCCGGGTCCCCGGTCGGTAAAGCGCAGCACTAAATTGCCGCCTTCACGCGACACAGCCAAATGCAGCCATTGGCCGGAGGATTCAACCGCGTTGTCCAGCACATTGAAAATCATTTGCTTGACAGCCGAGTCAGACACCACGGGCATATCCTGGCCAAACTGGTTGACGTAATGCAGGGCGGAGCGCACGCGGGTGTGTCGCCACTCTTCGACCAAACTGTTCATGAACGTGGTGATGGTGGTGGCGGACGACGACTCGCCTCTCGTCTCACCCGCTGACAGCAAAATGCCGCTGACGATGGTTTTGCAGCGCTGAAGCTGGGTTTCCATTTCAGTGACCTCTTGCAGCAGTTCGGTGTCTTTGGTGAAAGCGGGCATGCGCCTCCAGTCGCCCAAGATGACGGCCAGCGTGGCCAGCGGCGTACCCAGCTCATGCGCCGCACCGCTGGCAAGCAGGCCCATGCGAATGATGTGTTCTTCTTCTGCGGCGCGCTGGCGCAAGCCCGCCAGGTGCGCGTCCTGTTCGCGCAGATTTTTGTTGATACGGGTGATGAAGGTCACCAGCAACACAGCATTCAAGACAAAGCAGATCAGCGTGCCCTGGATGTACAGACTGGAAAGCCCATGGTCATGGTCTGGTGGCAACGCCAGCGGGTGTGCAAAGCCTGCTAGTGCGGCAAAGCAGGTGGCGGTGATGGCAAACAAGCTCCACACAAACGATGGCTTCAGAAGCACCGCTCCCAGTGTGACCTGCAGCAAGTACAAAAATACAAACGGGTTGCTGGCGCCACCGCTCAAGTAAAGCTGCGCGGTGAGCATGGCGACATCCACCAGCAGCGACACGAACAATTCGGTTTGGCTGAAGGTACTGCGGGTGCGCCAGCGCAGCAGGCTGATGACATTGAAGGCCAGCAAGATACCCAGTGCCACCAGCATTATGCGAATGGGCAGCTCGATGCCCAGGCCGTAAAACGCAAATTCGATGGTGGCAATTTGCCCAATGACGGCGATCCAGCGCAGCTGGATCAGCAAGTGCATGTTTTTGCGACCCGTTTCGTCGTTCAGATCGCCCGACAACTGCTCAGCCTCACCCAGTCTGCGGTAGTGGCGGGGGGCGTTGGCAGGCTCAGTCTGCGGCAGGGGGGCTGAGAGGGGGCTCATGGTGCTTTCCATTGTGCAGCGCCAAGCGGATGGCTGCACCGGCCACCATCAATGCCAGTACATACCAGGTCATGGCATAGACAAGGTGGCTGTTGTGAAAGGCAATCACGGTGAGTCCACCGACCGGTGCGCCAGAGTCTGCGGGCGCTTCCGCAGCGGCTGCTTCGGCATCAACAAAATACGGCGCCACTTGGCGCAGGCCCTGCGCCTGGGCGATGGCTGCGACATCGCGAGAAAACCATCGGTCTGCAGGGGGGTCATTGGTGCGCAAAAAACCACCGTTGGGCTCGGTCAGCCGCAAGAGGCCCGTGACTGTGACAGTGGCTTCGTCACTCGGCGCCGCGGTTTTTTTTGTTGCCGCTAACCACTGTGGCGGCACAAAGCCGCGGTTGATTAATACTACGTTGCCGTTTGACAACTGCAGCGGTGAGAGCAACCAATACCCGCTGCCAAGGACCGTGACGGCCTGAACGCGCACATCATGGCCAGACAAGAACTGACCGGTGAGTTGCACATGGCGGTATTCGTCGTTGGCCGCGTTCACACCCGACCAATCAGGTGAAGCAGGGGCTTCAACGGCGGGGGCCGTCACGCGTTGGTTCACTCGCTCAATCAAATCGAGCTTCCAGATGCGGCGTTGGACCTGCCAGGTGCCCAACGAAAAAAATCCGAAGAACAGCACCAGCGCACACAGTGTCCAGCCCCAACGCAGCGTCCGGCCTTGGGCGCTTCGCTGCAAAGGTGTGGTCATGGCATGTTCTTCATTTCATGCAGGGTGTGCGGCATCATGTTGTTGTTCAGGTGGTACATCACCCAAATGGACCCACTGAGCATGATGACCAGCAACACCACGGTAAACGCCAGCGCCAGCAGCGACCAGCCGCCTTCCGAGCGCGTGTTCATGTGCAAGAAATAAACCATGTGAACCACAATTTGCACAGCAGCAATCGCCAGAATCACCAGCCCGGTGATGTTCGAGTTCGGCAGCACTTTGCCCATCACGAGCCAGAATGGAATGACGGTGAGGATGACCGCCAGCAAAAAGCCGGTCATGTACCCCTTGAAGGTGCTGTGGCTGGCCCCGCCGTGGTCGTCATCGTGATCATGGTCGTGCTCGTGTCCATGATCCGTGTGGCCGGTAGGGTTCAAGTCCAATGCGTTGGTGTGGTGTGCAGAGCTCATGGCAGCGATCCCATCAGGTAAACAAAAGTGAAGACAGCAATCCAGACCACGTCCAGAAAGTGCCAGAACATCGACAGACACATCAGGCGACGGCGGTTGTCAGCCACCAAGCCGCCCCGGTGCACCTGCAACATGAGCACGACAAGCCACACCAAACCGAAGGCGACGTGCAAACCGTGGGTGCCCACCAGCGTGAAAAAGGCAGACAAAAACGCGCTGCGTTGCGGCACTGCGCCCTCACCGATCAAATGCGAAAACTCGTACAGCTCCAGTCCAATGAAGGCGCAACCTAACAGGCCTGTCACCGCCAGCCAGGCCAGCACGGGTTTGACTCGGCGACGCTGCATCTCCAGCATGGCAAAGCCGAAGGTGATGGACGACAGCAGCAACATAGAGGTATTGAGTGCCACCAGTGGCAAATCAAACAGCTCGACGCCGGACGGCCCCGCCGCATAGCTGCGGCCGACCACGGCATAGACTGCAAAAAGCACTGCAAAAATCAAGCAGTCGCTCATCAGGTAAAGCCAGAAGCCCAACAGCGTGCCGTTTTGGGGGTGGTGTTCCCCTGGCAGATAGAACTGCATGTTGTCGGGTGTTTTGGCGCTGGTGCCATTGCCGCCCAAGGCGGCATGGGTCACAGGAAGAGTGGTTGCTGTCATATCAGTTGGCCGCTAAACGGTTGAGTTCTTGGGTGCGAAGCCCTTCGATGTAGACGACCTCGTCAACAGGGATGTGGTAATCGCGTTTGTAGTTGAAAGTGTGCGCAATGGAGACCGCAATGACCGACGCGAACAGCAGCGCAGCCAGCGCCCACATGTGCCAAATCAGCGCAAACCCCATGGCTGTGGCAAGGCCTGCAATCACGATGCCAGCGGCCGTGTTTTTGGGCATGTGGATCGGAATGAATCCGTTCACAGGCCGCTGGTAGCCACGCTTCTTCATGTCAGACCAAGCGTCGTTGTCATGCACCACGGGGGTGAAGGCAAAGTTGTAGGCGGGCGGGGGCGACGACGTAGACCACTCCAGCGTGCGGCCATCCCAGGGGTCACCGGTGAGGTCGCGCAACGATTCGCGCTTGCGAAAGCTAACAAAGAACTGCACGAACGTTGACACGATGCCAATGGCGATGAGCGCCGCGCCAAACCCGGCAATGATGAACCAGATTTGCAGCGAAGGGTCGTCAAAGCGGCTCATGCGGCGGGTCACACCCATCAGCCCCAGCACGTACAACGGCATGAAGGCGAAGTAAAACCCGATGAACCAGAACCAAAACGACACCTTGCCCCAGAAGGCATCGAGCTTGTAGCCAAAGGCCTTCGGAAACCAGTAGTTGATGCCGGCCATGGCGCCAAACACCACCGCGCCAATGATCACGTTGTGGAAGTGGGCGACCAGAAACAAGCTGTTGTGCAGCACAAAGTCGGCGGGCGGCACGGCCAGCAGAACACCGGTCATACCACCAATGGTGAAGGTCACCATGAAGCCAATCGACCACAGCATGGGCACGTCAAAGCGAATGCGGCCCCGGTACATGGTGAACAGCCAGTTGAAGATTTTCGCCCCAGTGGGAATCGAGATGATCATGGTGGTGATGCCAAAGAAGGCGTTCACGCTGGCCCCTGAACCCATGGTGAAGAAGTGGTGCAACCACACCACGTACGACAGAATCGTGATCACCAAGGTGGCGTAAACCATGGAGGTGTAACCAAAAATACGCTTGCCGCTGAAGGTGGCCACGACTTCCGAGAACACGCCAAACACAGGCAGCACCAAGATGTACACCTCGGGATGACCCCAGATCCAGATCAGATTCACGTACATCATGGCGTTGCCGCCGAGGTCGTTGGTGAAGAAAGCGGTGCCAATGTAGCGGTCCATGGACAACAAGCCCAACACAGCGGTCAACACGGGGAACGATGCCACGATCAGGATGTTGGTGCACAGCGCCGTCCAGGTGAAGATGGGCATCTTCATCATGCCCATGCCGGGTGCGCGCATCTTCACAATGGTGACCAGCAAGTTGATGCCTGAAAGCAAGGTGCCTACGCCGGCCAGCTGCAGCGCCCATATGTAGTAGTCAACCCCCACGCCGGGGCTGAACTGAATGCCCGACAGCGGTGGGTAAGCGAGCCAACCCGTTTGACCAAACTCACCAATGAACAGTGAGATCATGACCAAAATGGCACCGCTGGCGGTCATCCAGAAACTGAAGTTATTCAGAAACGGAAAGGCCACATCGCGAGCGCCAATTTGCAGCGGCACTACAAAGTTCATCAGGCCGGTGATCAGCGGCATGGCCACGAAAAAGATCATGATCACGCCGTGCACTGTGAACAACTGGTCGTAATGGTGCGGCGGCAAAAAGCCTTCAGAGCCGTTGAAGGCCATGGCCTGCTGCGCCCGCATCATGAGCGCGTCAGTGAACCCGCGCAGTAGCATGATCAAACCCAGCACGCAGTACATGATGCCAATTTTTTTGTGGTCAATGCTGGTGAGCCAGTCACGCCACAGTGTTCCCCATACTTTGAAATACGTCAGTGCTGCCATCAGCCCCAGGCCACCCAGTGCCACCCCAATAAAGGTCGCCAGGATGATGGGGTCGTGGTAGGGCAGGGACTCCCAGGTGAGGCGTCCGAAAATAAACTTCGTGAGATCGAATGTTTCAGTCATGAGATAGATGCTGCAGTTAATTCACGACGGGATAGTCGGTGCTAAGGTCACGTACGCTGCACATGGCGGCAACGTACTTTCTGCCGGGGTCGCTGATTAATGCGGTCGCTGAGGTGCTGGAGGCCAGGTTGTAGGTGCCGGGCTTGCCCATGCCACCGCTGGCGTCAATGGCCATCATGTCTTCCATACACATCTTGTTGGCTTCCACACAGCGGTTGACGATGGCCTTGTACAGACCCGGATCGACCGAGGCGTAGCGCTGTACAGGCTCGCGTTCACTGGGTTTTGCCAGCATCAGGTACTCGGCGCGACTCAACTCTTTGCCGCTGGCTTTGTTGGTGGCCACCCATTTGTCAAAATCAGCTGTTGCCAAGCCATGAAATTTGAAGCGCATGCCGTTGAATCCATGGCCGCTGTAGTTGGCGGAAAAGCCGTCAAACACGCCTGGTTTATTGATCACCGCACTGAGCTTGGTTTGCATGCCAGGCATGGCATAGATTTGACCGGCCAATGCGGGAATGAAAAACGAATTCATGATGGATGACGAGGTGATCTTGAATTGAATCGGACGATCAATCGGTGCCGCCATCTCATTGACCAGTGCGATGCCTTGTTCGGGGTAAATGAACAGCCATTTCCAATCCAGCGCCACCACCTCAACCACCAGCGGTTTGACGTCTTCAGGCACTGGCCGATTGGCGTCAATGCGACCCAAAGGACGGTACGGGTCCAGGGTGTGGGTGCTGATCCAGGTGATGGCACCCAACGCGATGATGATCAGCAGCGGGGCCGCCCAGATCACCAGTTCCAGCTGGGTGGAGTGGTCCCAGTCTGGCCGGTAGTCGGCCTTGGTATTGGCTTTGCGATAGCGCCATGCAAATAGCAAGGTGAGTGCAATGACCGGTACGATGATGAGCAGCATCAATCCCGTGGAAACGAGGATCAGGTTGCGTTGCTGAATGGCGATATCTCCCGATGGATTCATCACCACCCAGTTACAACCTGTGAGTAAGGCCACTGCCGGAATCATCAGCAGCCGAAGCCACTTTAAAGCGTTCTTAGTCGTTAACATGCCACACCAATGAAGTTTTTGTTAGGTTAGGGTGTGGAATTTACGCCTTGCTACTCGGCTTTACCATTGGACGTTTTGTCCTATGTCAATAAATTTTCTTTCATAAGAATCTCTGCACGGTACAAAATGACTGACTTAGACTGAAAAAGGAGCCCGTATGACGCCCACTCTTAGCCCCCCAGACCTCTCTGCGCCCGGCACTGCCCACAACCCCAATGAGGCGGTTGCCGACGAACACACGATTGCACCCAGTGAAATTGCGGTGGGCGTGATCTTGGGGCGTGCCTCAGAGTACTTTGACTTCTTTGTCTACGCCATCGCGTCTGTGCTGGTGTTTCCATCCGTCTTTTTCCCGTTCCTTGATCCGCTTCAGGGCACGTTGTGGGCCTTTGTGATCTTTTCATTTGCCTTTATCGGCCGCCCTTTCGGGACGCTGGTGTTCATGAAAATTGAAAAGCATTACGGGCGTGGCGTGAAGCTGACTGGGGCGCTGTTATTGCTGGGTGTTTCCACGGCAGGCATCGCCTTTCTGCCCGGTACGTCCTCGATCGGTTTCACCGCCATCGTGCTGTTGTCGATATTTCGCTTTTCACAAGGTATTGCGCTGGGGGGGTCTTGGGATGGTCTGCCGTCATTGCTGGCGATGCGAGCGCCAAAGGCGCAGCGCGGCTGGTGGGCCATGATTCCCCAGTTGGGTGCTCCGCTGGGCTTCATGATCGCTGCAGCGCTATTTTGGTATTTGAATTCCCAACTGTCAGACGCTGACTTCTTGGCGTGGGGCTGGCGCTTTCCTTTCTATGTGGCTTTTGCCATCAACGTGGTGGCACTGTTCGCGCGACTGCGTTTGGTGGTGACGTACGAGTATGAAAAATTGCTCAAAGACAACTCCTTGGCCCCCAGCGATGTGGGTGAATTGATCAAGGCCCGAGGCAGCAACCTCTTCATTGGTGCGTTTACATCCTTGGCGACCTACGCCTTGTTCCATCTGGTCACGGTGTTTCCACTGTCATGGATCAAGCTGTATTCCAACCAATCCGTTGACGATGTGCTGATGGTGCAGATCATTGGCGGTGCCATCGCGCTGGTTGGCGTGGTGGCCTCGGGTTGGATTGCCGACCGCTTTGGCCGCCGCAATACGCTGGGTTCGCTGGCAATTCTTATCGCGCTGTTCAGCTTTGTGGCACCCATGCTGCTCAGCAATGATGTGTTTGGCGAGGATCTGTTCATTCTGGTCGGTTTTGCCCTGCTGGGACTGTCCTACGGGCAGGCGGCAGGTGCTGTCACCTCCAACTTCGAACCCAAATTCCGCTACACCGGCGCGGCCTTGACGGCCGACTTGGCTTGGCTGATTGGCGCGGCCTTCGCCCCGCTGGTGGCGTTGGGTTTGTCAGCCCACTTTGGCCTGGGCTTCATGGGCGTGTACCTGTTCTCGGGTGCGGTATGCACGCTGGTCGCCCTGCGCGTGAACAAAGCGCGTGAGCTGCGTGGCTAGCCTGTATCGTCATCACGTGCGACGCGCATGAGGCAGTCGCTGAGTGGCTTAGTGGCTGAGTGGCTGGGCGACTGCATCTGCGTTGAGCTCGCCCCGCACTCACCGATTAACTTGGAGTAGGCTGCCTCTTGGGCGATGGAGTTACTTGGTTTCCTCGGTGCCGTGGCCCTTTGCCTAGCTGTCGCGTCCCGTGAGATCATGTTCCCGTCCGCAGCTGGCCCTTATTCAAAGCTCGCCAGTTGATGCGGGGCGTGATTGCGTCCTTACAAGGAGAGAAGACGTCATGAGTCAAGTCCATCCCTGCGCCCGAACCACCCCTCGCACACGCGCTGAGATAAGGACCTCGCCCGCTGGTGCCAGTGCGCTGGCCGACCGATACAACATCACGCCCGCCACCGCTCGCAAGTGGAAAGAGCGCGAAGATTCAGAGGATCGCTCCCACCGCCCGCGTACGTTGAAGACGACGCTCAGTCCAGCGCAGGAGCAACTTGTTGTCGAGCTTCGGCGCACAGTTCTACTGCCCCTGGACGACCTGCTGGCGATCACCCGCGAGTTCATCAATGCCGCTGTTTCACGCTCAGGCTTGGACCGTTGTTTGCGCCGCCATGGCGTCTCCGATCTGAAAGGCCTGCTGCCACAAGTTGAGGGGGAGCCTGCGCCACTGAAAACCTTCAAGGACTACGAGCCTGGATTCATACACATTGACATCAAGTACCTGCCGCAGATGCCTGATGAGACGAAGAGGCGCTACCTCTTTGTGGCCATTGATCGAGCGACACGGTGGGTCTATTTCCACATTTACAACGACCAGACTGACGTCAGCAGTACCGATTTTTTGTGCCGGTTGAGAAAAGTCTCGCCCATGAGAATTCAAAAGATTCTGACTGACAACGGAAGTCAATTTACCGACCGTTTTACAGCCAAGAGCAAACAAGCCACGGGCAAGCATACGTTCGACATCAGCTGTGCCGAGATGGGTATCGTGCATCGCCTGTCGCCCCCACGCCATCCGCAAACCAATGGCATGGTGGAGCGCTTCAATGGGCGCATCAGCGACTTGGTTAAGCAAACACGTTTCGCATCAGCGGCTGAGCTGGAGGCGACTCTGACGCTTTATTTAAAGACCTACAACCACCATATCCCGCAGCGGGCTTTGAAGCACCAAACACCTATTCAAGCTTTGCAGAAATGGCGCGCAGGAAAACCTGATTTGTTTGTCAAGCGAGTTTATGAACAGGCGGGACTTGACACCTAGCCGCTTGGCTGGCCAAGGTGATTAAAGCGGAACGGGCGCGGGCAAGACAGCCGGACTGAAAGCAAGCACCACCCACTTTCGCGCTAGAGCGCCTGCCTGGGCGCACAAGATGTCTTGCAGTCCCAAGCCTAGGCCGACCACCGCCCTGAACACATGCAGTGCTGGAGTCCGGCCTTGAATGCTATGCAATTAATAGCTTCTTGCGCAGTTAGTACGGGTGCTGGAGGCCTAAAAGGTATAAAAAATTCCTCAAGAAGCAAAGCTACCCTAAGCCCCCTAAGCCCCCAACCCATGCCCAGCGAGTCCGTTTTGCACCCCACCTGGCTGCTGCCAATCCCCTCAAACTCGCCCTGCGAGAGCAGCAACCGCTCTACCACGGCTCCCTGACTCGGGTGGCTGGCCCGCACCGCGTCGAATCAGGCTGGTGGGGCCAAGGCGAATGGGCCTTGCGCGATTACTTTCTGGCCCGCAGCGAACACATGGGCCTGCTCTGGATCTACCGCGAACGCCTGCCCTGCCCTGCCCGGCGAGGGCGAGGGCGAGGGCGAGGGCGAGGGCGAGGGCGCCGAGGCAAGCGCGGCGCCGGAGTTTGCAGGGGGTGTTTGCGTGACAGGGGGCGGTTGCGACGTCGTTCTGGCTGGCGACAATTCGCCGTAGGGTGGCAGCCTGATCCTTCGCAGGACCAGGGGCGCACACCGCGACGTATGCTGCATAGCGCAGGTCGAATAGAGACAGGGCAGGGACATAATTAGAGGTAAGAAACGGGGGGTGGATTCAACGCCCCAATCTCCAAAACAGAGGGTGTCCCGAATTTTGTGTAAACGGCGGTTAAGTTAGACGCGCGGCATGCGCTCGTCAAACTGAATGGTAAAGCGGTTCAGAGCAGCCTTCCAATCCCGAATCGGCATCGTCCATTTCTGGCTGATGTTGTTCAGTGCCAGATAGAACAGCTTGAACACTGCGTCCTCAGTTGGGAACGAGCCGCGGGTCTTGGTTATTTTGCGCAGGCTCATGTTCACGGACTCAATGGCGTTGGTCGTGTAAATCACTTTTCGGATGTCTGGCGGGTATTCAAAGAACGGTATCAAGTGTGTCCAGTTGCGCCGCCAGGAGCGCCCAATCGGAGCGAAGGAATCGTCCCATTTGACCTCGAATGCCGTGAGTTGTCGCTCAGCTTCGGATTCAGTGGGCGCAGCGTAAATCAGCCGCAAATCCGCGGCGACTTCCTTGCGCTGTTTCCACCCCACGAAGTTCAGGCTGTGACGCACCATGTGAACAATGCAAAGCTGCACCGTCGCCTTGGGGAAGACTGCCTCAATGGCGTCAGGGAAACCTTTGAGCCCATCTACGCAGGCGATAAAGATGTCAGCCACGCCCCGGTTCTTCAGTTCAGTCACCACCTGCAGCCAGAACTTGGCCCCTTCGGTTTGGGCCATCCACAGGCCCAGTACCTCTTTGAGGCCGTCCAGGTTGACGCCAATGGCCAAGTACAGGGCCTTGACCCGCACAGTACCGTTGTCGCGCACCTTGACGTGAATGCAGTCCATGTAGACGATGGGGTACAGCGCCTCCAAGGGGCGCGACTGCCAGGCTTTGACCTCGTCCATGACGGCGTCGGTCACGGATGAAATCAGGGTAGGAGACACTTCGGCGCCGTACATCTCCTGCAGATGGCCTTGAATCTCGCGTACCGTCATGCCTCGGGCATACAGCGACAGTATCTTGTCGTCAAAGCCGCTCCAGCGGGTCTGGTGTTTGCCAATCAGTTGGGGCTCGAAGGTGCCGGCGCGGTCACGGGGGATTTCTATGGGTAGCTGGCCAAAATCGCCTTTGAGCGTTTTCTTGCTGCACCCGTTGCGGGTGTTGCCCGCTTCATTGGCAACCAACTGGTTCTTGCCGTGACCCAGGTGGCCGGTCAATTCGGCTTGCAAAGCTCGCTCGACCAAGGCTTTGGTGAGCGGCGTCAAGAGGCCATTCTGGCCAATCAGGTCTTCGGGCTTTTTGTAGTCGGCCAACAGGGCGTCAATCAGCTCGGCGGGTAAGGGTTTCATCTCTACGGTCATCTCGGCTCCATGCAAGACAGCAGTTTCCTGCCAAATAACCGTTTACACAAAACTTCTTACACCCTCCCAAAACAACACACATCACCGTCTTGGAGGCGGTTCCGTCCAATATGGTTGATCTGCTACGAATCACGCCCTTGCTTAACTTATCTGCTGTTGAGCGGCAAATCAGCGTTGATGATTAGGCGTCATGAAATACATTCACCGCTCCGTTTGCCTTGAAAACGTTCATGCCGAGCTGATAGATGTAAATCGCTTCAATCTTCTCAAGTGCAGTCGCAAAAAAATTTGACCGCAGGATTCGAGATCGAAGACATATTTGATAACTTAATCTCGATCAAGGCCCTGGTAGTGCATGGTGCGCGCCCGACGCGCTGTGCGCACGGCACTTGGCGGGTCGGCATGTTTGGCTGCACCACAGGGCCTGCCGACGTGCTTCACATCGGCGTGGGATTTGAGACTGCCACAGAGACAGTCCCAGGAGCGAGCGTCGCTGGAATTTCGTGACCCGGGGAATGGCAGCGCAAACCACTTCGACGTTGCCGCTGTGGTGGGGCAGCGTTCAGCACATCGCACAGGCGCTGCAAAACGCGGCGTCGGTCCGCTGGCAGTCCGACCCACATGCAGACGGGCCGCTCGCCCAACTGCTAAGGCTGTTGACGCAGGCCAATCCCCATTGCGCCGTTGGCCCGCAACTACGGTCTTGCACTTTCGAACCTGTCAGCACTTACTGCCGGAGTTTTTCCGAGTGGTGGAAAAAAGCACAGCTCAGCGACACGCCCCAGATTTCATTACCGGCACAACAGAAGATGCGTCTGTGGCCACAGCTGGGAACGGCGCCGAAACTTCAGGAGTCCGACGCCATGCGCTGCAGTCGTTTGACCTCGTCCTGACCAGCGAAACCGCTGCCCAAGCGCTCGAGTTGCTCGAGTTCGGAGCGGGCGCTTTATTCCTCGACGCGTGCGCCGGTTTCAACCGGGGGCCACAACTGCTGTCGGCTCGAAGCGCGGGCCATGCGCCGCAGCCAAATCGCGTGCCCGTGCCACGATGCTGCACGGGCGCACACCCTCGGTCAGAATCGCGATGCCTTCCATACTTAGGTGACGAACACCCGGCTGGAGTAGATGCCGTGGCTGTTGTTGACGACGTTAGGCGTTACGCCGATTTGCTGCATAGTTGGTGGTATGTTTGTTGCCATGACCTAGGGGTGGACTTTCATTTGGGCGGGATTGACGCACAGGGTAAAGAGCAAATCGATCTGCAGAAGCACCACTTGCGTTACTTTGTGGAACGCGGTCACATGAAGGCATGTTTCCTCAAAGACATGACCGAGTTGGTTGATGGCGGCTTGCCAATACAGGTATGCAACGGCCACGTCCCGTCCTTTGTAGTCTTTTGGCGCGCATGTTCGGGGCTGCGCAGCGCAAGGCACCGGTCGACTCTCACTGGCTCGAAACCTTGGGCATCGAGTTTCTCTTTCTTGTCCGGTCGGGGCGACGAAGCGGAACCTGTGGGTGACTTCAACCCCCTTGATGTTGGCGCCCGAGTGGGCGCTCGCGCGGGTCAGTCCAGGTCCTGGCGGAAGGCCAAGAAGTCATCGCCCCAGGCGTTGACGTCGTATTCCTGCACACGCTCGATGAGGGCGTTCATGCGGAAGCGGCTTTCCCGCTCGTTCAGGTTCAACCCGGTAATCAGGCTTTGAATCATGCTATTTTCGTCATAGGGGTTGGTCAGCAAGGCGCCTTTAAGTTCGACGGCGGCACCGGCAAACTCCGACAGCACCAGCACGCCCGAGGTCTTCGAAGCTGCTTTGGCAGACACATATTCCTTGCACACCAAGTTCAGGCCGTCGCGCAGCGGGGTGATCCAGGCTAGGTCTGATGCCATGTAAAAAGCCACCAACTCGGCAAAGGGCAGGGGGCGGTAAAAGTAGCGCACTGGCGTCCAGCCCATCTGAGAGAAGCGGCCATTGATGCGGCCAATCACCTGGTCCACCTTGTCACGCGTTTTGGCGTAAATCTCCATGCCGGGCGCCGCCGGTGTGACGATGTTGAGCATGACGACTTTGTCATGCCACTCGGGGTGGGTTTCCAGAAACTTCTCGTAGGCCAGCATCTTTTCGATCGGCCCCTTAACGTAGTCCAGCCGCTCCACGGACAACACGAGTTTTCTGCCCTGGGCCTCGGCCAGCAGACTGTCGCGCAGTTTAAGGGTTTCAGGCGCATCGGCAATGGCTTTGATGTTGGCGTTGTCAATGCCGACCGGGTGAGCGCCCACACGGACGATGCCATAAGGAGTTTGGATTTTCCGGGCCATCTCTTCTACGCCCAGCGCACAGCCGTGGGTAAGGTAGGTGGGCGCACAAAACTCGGTTTCCAGCACCTGGGTGGAAACGTTGGAGCGGACCACGTCGATGAAGTTTTCGACATAGCGTGGAATATGAAAGCCCACGTAGTCGCACTTCAGCAAGCTGGCCACGATGTAGCCGCGCCACGGCAAGATGTTGAAGATGTCGGCGCTGGGGAATGCGGTGTGGTGGAAGAATGCAATCTTCAAGTCGGGACGCAGGTCGCGCAGGTAGGCCGGGGTCATCCACAAGTTGTAGTCATGAATCCACACCGTGGCACCCGGCGCGGCCACGGCGGCGGTGCGCTGGGCAAACAGGCGGTTGATTTCACAAAAATGCTTCCAATGGCTTTCCTGAAATTTCGCCCGCTCAGGGAAAGAGAAGATGATCGGCCAGAAAGCTTCCTTTGAAAACTGCTTGTAGAAAATGTTGACATCGTTGGCCGTCAGGGCCACGCGGCTGGCCAACAAGTTGGGGTACTTCTTGGCATCGACCGCCACATCGACATCGAAGTCATCAGGGTTGCGGCTGTCGCGCTGTGACCAAGCCACCCAGGCGCCTTTTTTGCCACCGGCAAACAAGCCCAAGAGGGTGGGCAGAATGCCGTTTGGGCTTTTGGGCTGCTGGCGCACGTAGCTTTTGCCAGTTTTGACCTCGTCAAAGGGTTGGCGATGGTAAACAATGACCAACTCGGCTGAGCCATGAATGACGGGCAGTTGCTCGGCGCTCGCGCCGAAGCCTTTGTTGAAGCCGTGGTAGTCCATGGCTTCCAGAATGCCGGCTGGGCCAGTGGCTTTAGCTTGGTAAATTTCATGTGCACTGCCGGGGGTTGCTTCCAGAATCACCGCTTCTTTGAGTGCCGGTTCGCCATTGCCTACCACTACGCCGCGGTAGCCGGTTTGCATCAAGGAGAGATCGTTCAAGGTGTCGCCCGCGACCAGTACTTTCTCTTCCGGCAAGCCTTCAGAACGCAGCAGTTGGGTCAAGCTGTGGCCTTTGGAGACGCCCAGAGGTAGAAAGTCAAGGTAACGGTTAGCCGAGGTCAATACGGCCAAGCCGAGGTTTTTGGCGATGATTTTGATGCCGGGCAGGATGGCGGTGTTCTCGTAATAAAAAGAGCAGCGGCGCTCCTGAGGCACCTCTTGCAAAACCAGTCCTTTGAGTCCGGCGGTACGGCTCAGCACCGCCTCACGTCCAGGCCATTTGTCGGCAATCTCGTTTTGAAGCGGCATAACTGAGCTGTAATTGTCGCCATGTCGCTTCAAAACAGTAGCGCCTACGTCGGCAATGATGTAGTCGGGCCTGGGGAGAGTGGAGTCGTCCAGAAGAGAGACGATGCTCTCAAAGCCACGCCCTGTCACGTAAATGAGAACAACCTTTTCGCGGTTGTCCTTGATGATCTTGTAAAGCTCAGAGGCCGTTTCGTTCAGATCAGGTGACAGGTAGGTGCCGTCGAGATCCGTGGCTAAAACCATTTCTATTTTTGCAGTCATTTATTTTTATCCTCCATGGGCGCATTTCAAAAAGTTGGACTCGCTCCATCCCGGTCATGCCATCTGCCGTGTGGTGTCGGTGTTTATCAGGGGTGGCTAGTTAGCCGGTCGCGTTGATGGCCGGGCATCGATGTCACAAGCCTGATCGACCTTGTTTGATGACATCGGAAATCATATCCAATTCAGGTTGATTTGAATTGGCATCAGAATGAATTGTGTTGACTGCAAATTAAGGTAGTTGCAGCAACAAAACAAGTTGACCTTACGATTTTATATACATTTTGTCAAATGCAATTAATCCGTGTGACGTCTTGTTATCAAGCGCATAAAAAGGTTGGACTGATTAACAACGGGTGAACTTGCAAGTTGTCGCATCCTATTTATACTGTTGTTTTAAACAGTATTTAGGTTAAGTCACTATGCATGACTCCGTGCCCGATTACGCTGAACTGCACTGCCTGAGTAACTTCAGCTTTCAGCGTGGTGCGTCGCACCCCGAGGAGTTGGTGGCGCGTGCCCATGCGCTGGGTTACCGCGCTTTGGCTCTCACCGACGAGTGTTCGGTGGCCGGTGTGGTGCGGGCGCACCTGGAGGCCAAAAAGTGCGGCTTGAAACTGTTGCTGGGGGCTGAGTTTGCGCTGGACGAGGGCGGCGGCTTGGTGGCCCTGGCGCATGACTTGAAGGGTTGGGGCGATTTGTGCGAGTTCATCACGGCGGCGCGCCGTGCTGCACCCAAAGGCCGTTACACGGTGTCTCGCGCGAAGAGTGACTTTGCGCTGCTGGCGGGTTGTGAAATCATTCTGTTGCCACCGATTGCTATTCATTTTGAAGCGCTCTACGCATTCTGCACAAAGGCCAGAGGCCTGTTTGGCACTCAACTTTGGTTGGCGCTGACTTTGCAGCACCAGCCAGGCGATGCACTATGGCAGCACGCGTTGAGCCGTGTCTCTGAGCTGGCTGGTGTGCCGATGGTGGTGGCCGGCGGTGTGCTCATGCATGTGCGTTCGCGCAAGCCTTTGCAAGACGTGATCACCGCCGTGCGTTTGGGGCGCCCGGTGGCTGAGGGCGGTTTTGGTTTGCAGCCTAATGCCGAAGCGCATTTGCGCTCGCGCCAGCGGCTGGCGAAGCTCTACCCGCCCGAGTGGCTGGCCAACACCTTGACCGTGGCATCGCGCTGTCACTTCAGCCTGGACGAGTTGCGCTACCAGTACCCCATGGAAACCGTTCTGCCCGGCCTCACGCCCTCTCAAACGCTGCGCCAGTTCACTTATGAGGGCGCCAGCCAGCGCTACCCACAGGGTTTGCCAGCCCCGGTTCAGCAGCAGCTGGAGCATGAGCTGGCGCTGATTGCCGAACTCCAGTACGAGATGTATTTCTTGACCGTACATGACTTGGTTGCCTTCGCCCGTGCCCGCCACATCTTGTGCCAAGGGCGGGGTTCGGCAGCGAATTCTGCCGTGTGTTACTGCCTGGGCGTGACCGAGGTGGACCCCTCTTGCATGAACATGCTTTTTGAGCGCTTCATCAGCCGGGAGCGCAACGAGCCGCCGGACATCGATGTGGACTTTGAACACCAGCGGCGCGAAGAGGTGATCCAGTATATCTATGCCAAATACGGGCGCGAGCGGGCCGCGCTAACGGCCACCGTCATCAGCTACCGGCCCCGCAGTGCCTTGCGAGACGTGGGGCGGGCCATGGGCATCGACGAGGTGCTCATCACGGCCTTGGCCAAAGAGCATCCCGGCATGTACAACCGCGAGGTGCTGGCCGAGCGGCTGACCGCGGCACTGGTGCGTCTGGGGCCTGACTACCCGGCGCCTGACACCGATGCGGTTGAGCGCTGGTTGAACCTGAGTCGCCAGATTCAGGGCTTTCCGCGCCACCTGAGTCAGCACGTGGGCGGTTTTGTGCTCACGCAGGGCCGACTCACCCGCTTGGTGCCGGTGGAGAACGCGGCCATGCCGGAGCGCTCCATCATCCAGTGGGACAAGGACGATCTGGACGCCATGGGCCTGCTCAAGGTGGATGTGCTGGCGCTGGGCATGCTGAGCGCCATTCGACGCTGCCTGGACCTCATTAGTGCGCAGCGCGGCTACGACTTTCAAATGCAGGACATCCCGGCGGAAGACTCGGCCACCTACGACATGATTTGTCGGGCTGACACCGTGGGGGTATTTCAGATTGAGAGCCGCGCGCAGATGAGCATGCTGCCACGCCTCAAACCCCGCTGCTTTTACGACCTCGTGGTACAGGTTGCCATCGTGCGCCCCGGCCCGATTCAGGGTGGCATGGTGCACCCGTATCTGAAGGCGAGAGAGCAGCCCGACCAGGTGGTTTACGCCAGCGAGGCGTTGAAGGAAGCCCTGAAGCGCACCCTGGGTGTGCCCATTTTTCAGGAGCAGGTGATGCAGATCGCCATGCTGGCGGCGGGTTTCAGCGCGGGCGAGTCCGACAGCCTGCGTCGCTCCATGGCCGCCTGGAAGCGCAAGGGCGGTGTGCACAAGTTCTATGACCGACTGGTGGGCGGCATGGTGGAGCGGGGCTACACGCAAGAATTTGCCGAGAACATATTCAAACAGATTGAGGGCTTTGGCGAATACGGTTTTCCCGAAAGCCACGCGGCCAGCTTTGCTCTGTTGGTGTACGTGAGCTGCTGGCTCAAGCACCACGAACCCGCCATTTTCCTTACGGGCCTGCTCAATAGCCAGCCGCTGGGCTTTTACAGTCCCTCTCAGCTGACGCAAGACGCGCAACGCCACGGCGTGAAAGTAAGGGCGGTGGATGTGATGCGCAGCGAGTGGGACTGTACTTTGGAAGAAGACGAAGGCCAGTTTCCATGGGCGGTGCGCCTGGGTTTTCGGCAGGTGAGTGGGCTGTCAAAAAATCCGGCACAACGCATCGTCACTGCCCGCGCCCATGCGCCTTTCACCAGCACCGAAGACCTGGCCCTGCGCGCCGAGTTAGACCGGGGCGACCTGAATGCGCTGGCCGCCGCCGATGCGCTGGCGGCGCTGTCCGGCCACCGCCGCCAGCAGGTGTGGGACGCGTCCGCCCTGAAGCCGCCGCCGCCGCTGCTGCAAAGCGTGCCAGTCGATGAAGAGTTTCTGGTGTTGCCACCCGCCAACGAGGGCCAAGAGGTGCTGTTTGACTATGCTTCGTTAGGACTCACTTTAAGGTCCCATCCCTTGTCCCTTCTGCGTGAGCAGCTATCAAAACAGAAGCTGATGACAGCGGCCCAGTTACACGACCTGCCCGATGGCCGCTTGGTGCGCGCCTGCGGCATCGTGGTCATGCGCCAGCGCCCGCAAACCGCCAAGGGCGTGACCTTTGTGACGCTCGAAGATGAGACGGGCTGCATCAACGTGATTGTGTGGAAGTCGCTGCAAGAGCGCCAGCGCCCTGAACTGATGCGCTCCCGCCTGATGGCTGTTTACGGCGTGTGGCAACGCGACTTGGAGTCCGGTGGCCAAGTCCGCCACCTGATCGCCGGCCACCTGAAAGACCTGACCCCTTTGTTAGGCGGCTTGGCAACGCAGAGCAGGGAGTTTCATTGAGCGCACTTTCAATCTCTCAGAATAACGGCGGTGTCGAAATACATTACAAAAGAATAAAATTTTTTTGGTGAGTAAGCTCAGGAGAGAGACCGCTGTATGACTCTGATTTTCCAAAGTCGTCAACATGAATGAGAGCCTGTAAACGAACGAAGCCGGCGACCCAAAGGGTGCCGGCCTCGCCTTGGTTGTCCAGCAATGGCTTATGAATTCCGACGCCGACGCCGACGCATGCCAACCAGGCCGGCAAGCGCCAAGCCGACGAGTGCCAATGAGCCCGGTTCCGGAGTCTTGTTAGTGATCTCGGTAACCAGTTTCCGCTCGACAGCGGCGCTGAAATCAGAAAAACTGTTTGCAGCTAGGGTAAACGCCCCTGCTCCGCCTTGAACATTGGACTGGTAGTACGAAAGCAGCCCGCTCTCACCCAAAATGGGCAATCCGTTGATGGCATTTACGCCCGCAGCCAGTGCAATATCGCGCCCACACCTCGCATTGGCAATAGTATTGCAGCCGCTCGTGTCGTTGTCTGCGCCATCACCGGAAACGTCCATCACCAGCCGCAAACCTTCGTAGCCATTGTTGCCGAACAGGCCGGAACCGAAAATCATCGCGTCCTGAATCGCTGTCCTACCCGTGAAGGCGCGAGTCGAATTATTGATCGCGGTGGCGAACGATTGGGCGCTGGCTACACTGTTGATCATGCTCCAGCCAACACGCTGCGACTGCTGATTGTTGCCTGACCACTCGACAAAGGTCACAGCAATCGCGCCAAGCTGGCTGCCCAAGATTGCATTTTGAACTGCTGCGCTGTTGAACGCATTGACGTAGCCAGTTTTTTGCAAACCGAACTCCGTGCTGTCGACCGACCCCGAAACGTCAACTAACAACACCAATTCCAACCCTACCGGAACTGCATGGGCGGAAGGCAGGTAAGCCGCACCAACCAATGCAGCAACGGCAATAGCTTTGAATAACTTTTTCATGACATCTCCTCTTACGTTATTAACTTAGACGGTCAAGCTATCGCTTCTTAGCAGGATCCATGCCATGTTATTCATTCCTTTTCAAGTGATTGAATTTAAAGAACTTTGTTACAAAGAAGCCATCTACCGTGACCTAAAGCAGTCGTCACTTGTAATGATTTTCGACACCTAACATCCTTGGCGGCGGGCTCCGAGGTCATGGACGGGTTTTCCTGCGTTGGATTCATGGGCAAGTCCATCAACTGGCCTGATTTCAACAGCCGTTGACGCCCAAGATGGCTCTGCCAACTCAGCCTCCGCTAAGTCAACATTGAAGGCGCTCGGTGTAGTCAGTCAGTCAATCGATCTTGGTGAATTCACGAAATTCTTTGGTTGAATCAGTCCATCAATAGCAGCACGATCAGCTATTTGCTGATGACCTCGGGTCGTAGCAACGTTGGCGGTGGAGTCAGTGGCTCCATTTTTGGCGCCTATGCGAATGGCATTCATGCTTTTGTGGGTGTCGGCAGTGGCTTGTCTAGTCTGCGTGAAATTGATCCGCGTTCTTGCCTTTGAAGGGCGCGTAAAAGGCCTTGATGGTGATCATGTCAGCGTCAATGTCGCCAGTGGGCTGAAAGACCGGGCCCAAGCCGCCTCGCTTTTGGCCGTAATCCAAAAAAGCCATCACGATGGGGACTTGGGCGCCGACCGCAATGTGATAGAAGCCGGTTTTCCAGCAGTGGGCTTTGCTGCGGCTGCCCTCGGGCGCCACGGTGAGTTGCAGCCGGCCGGACGCGGCCTTGATGGCCGCCACAGACGCTGCGACCAGGTTATTCGACTTCTCTCTGTGCACGGGCAAGCCACCTAGCCACATCATCAGACCCCGAAACGGGGGCTTGAATAAATCCTCTTTTCCCATCCAGTACAGATCGAGCCGCAATACAAAAGCGACCATCAGGGTGTAGGGCAGGTCCCAGTTGCTGGTGTGGGGCGCAGCAATGAACACGCTTTTCTCCGCACCCGGCGGCAAGCGGCCTTCCACCTTCCAGCCAGCGAGTTTCAGAATTCCGATGGAAAGCGCGCGCAAGACGGTGTTGACGATGGGGGTGGAAAAGATGGTGCGGTGCATGTAAGTGAGCTTGGCAATAGTGTCCCGACGTGGGCTTGACCGCTCCATGGGCCTTCCAATAGAGCGCTGGATTATCTCGCAGCCTTGAAACCGGTCCCACGCCAGCTTGGCCGACTGCTTGCGCACCCGTCGGCCAGCCTTCAAAGGCGAGCCCCGCCAAACCACCTATGATCCCGGTCACTTAAAAGACCATCTATGACTGCCATGTTGACGCCGCCGTGTACGACCCCCATGAAAAGAATCCATGTTTGATGCTGTTGATGCCGCGATCCATCGCTCTGTTTTTGAGCGTTGGGTGGTGGGACTGGTGGTCTGTTTGGTACTGGTCGTCTGGGATGTAAGTCAGCGGGATCAGCCTCCTTCCGAGGCGCGGGCCGCCTGGGTCGTTCCCCAAGAGATGTCAGACACCAAGGCCTGGGTCAACGATGGTCAGGGCTTGATTCCCATGCCCGCCAACACGCCGGCTGCGCATGCCAGCAGCCTGGTGGCCATGCCCAAGGGAAGCTCATCTGTACTTAGCGCCTTCTGGTTTGCAGGTGCCCGTGAAAGTGCGCCCGATGTTCAGATCGTAGCCTCCCAATTTGATCGCGCGACCCGGCAATGGAGTGAAGCCACTTTCGTCGTGAACCGGGATGACATGGCAGCCCAACTCGGCTTTGGAGTGCGACGTCTGGGCAATCCTGTGGTTTGGGCGGACGCGCAAGGGCGGATTCATTTGTTTGTGGTTGCGACCGGGCTGGGGGGCTGGGCGGCGGCGCGCATTGTGCATCTGCGCCAGCGTGACCCTTTGTCTGACTTGGATATCAAGGCGTTTGAAGTTCTGCGTCCGCTGCCTTTGTCTTGGCTATGGAATACCAGCTTTTTGGTTCGTGCCGCGCCGATGGCTTTGCAGGACGGCGGCATGGTGCTGCCGGTACATTTTGAGTTGGGCATTAAATACCCGGTGGCCTTGCGCTTTGACGCCAGTGGCGACTTTCAGGGCATGGTTCGCATGTCACGTCGTACCCATGTCTTGCAACCCACCCTGTTGCCCATGAGCGATGTGCACTGGTTGGCCCTGATGCGCGACCAGCGGCCCAATGGCAAGGTGACAGCCGTTGAAACGCGGGACGGCGGGCGCTCTTGGGTGGATTTACCGGATCTGCATCTTGACAATCCTGATGCCTCTGTGGCTGGGCTGGCCGTGGCGCCGGGGCAGATGTTTCTGGCGCACAACTCGTCGCCGCATTCCCGCACAACACTGGACCTCAGTCGGTCATCCAGTGGGGTGAGCTGGACGCTGATGCAACGTCTGGCACATGGTGAGACGCCGGCTGAATTTTCGTACCCCGCTGTCACTTGGGCGGAGGGTCATCTCTGGACCAGCTACACCGACCGGCGCCAGCAGATTGCCTGGCAACGCTTTGCCAAGCCAAAGACTTCACCTTAAGCGGTTTTGTGCATGAATTTTGATTCGTTAGTTGCCTCCTTTTTCTCAACTCAGCAAGCGGTTCTGCCCACCGCATTTGCGCAGTACCTAGGCCTTTACGTGGCTTGGGCGCTGGTGCTGGCGTGGGGCGCTTCGGCGCTGACTGGGCGCTGGCCGTCGCCCATCCGCTGGGGCATTGTGGGGGTGGTTGGTCTGCTGACCTTGATTTCGGGCCCTTCTTCGCCCGCTTACTGGTTTGGTCTGGCGTTTCAGACGCCCAGTGTGACGTCGGTTTTGCTAGCGGTTTGGGGTTTGTCGATTGTCGCGCGGAGTCGTTCGTCGAACGGGTCGCACGGGTGGAGCGTTTCCGGGCTTGCCGCTTGTGCGGCGGGGGCCGGTTTGGGTTGGGTACTGCTGCTGGACACCCTGGCTTGGTGGCCCTTGTCTGTCTATGCCTGGGGATTCAGTCCGGCCACGGTCTCCGGTCTCACCTTGACGCTGGCGATCTGCTGGGGTTTGTGGGGTGGGGCACACAAAGGCCGCACCAGCCACCTTGTGTTTGGCGTACCAGTCATGGCTTTGATCATCTTCGTAGGAACCCGTTGGCCGAGCGGTAACGTGTGGGACGCGTTACTGGACCCGTGGCTTTGGGTGGGGCTTCAAATCGTGTTGTTGGTCAACGTGCTGCGGGCGTGGCGCCAGCGCGGCTCACCAGCCATTCGGGTCTGAATAGCCATTGTTGTGGGTACCAAACGTTGGCGAGCGTGATTTCGCCGCTTTGATGGCGTCCTTTGACTTCCCAGCGGCTGCCGAGAACAGTGCAGCCAGGCAGGCAAGGCGGCTGGAGTTCGGTGGGTTTGGATTGAAGCCAGACCACGGCGTCATGGGACTCCAGCAAACGGGCCAATTCCAGCGTGTTGGCCGCGTCGTCGAAACCGCCGCGGTTTTCGCCGTCGTAAGCGTCAAACCGGTTGCCCGGCAACTGGAACTGGAATCGCTCAAATTGGCCATTAAAACTACTAGGCACGGCGATGCGAAAACCTTGAGTCTGGCTGATCGTTTGGGCGCTGTAGTGACCGGCGGCGCCATTCAAAGGCGCAGTAGTCAAGCCGAAGCTGGCGTAAAACAGCAGGCAAGATGCCAGTGTGCAAGCTCGGGTCCAGCTTGGCTTGGCGACGCCGGCAATCAGAAGCAACGCACCGAAGGCTGTCGCCAGCAGGCTGGCTTTGAGTTCCCAGGCGCTGCCAATGCCCACGTCATGGGCGGCCCAGGCGATGCGGCCCATGACGCCAACAAACACGCTGCAAAGCAACAATGAAGCCAGAAACCAGCCGTTTGCAATGCGGTCCCAGTAAAGCGCAATCAGCATGGCCAGCGCCGGCATGGCCGGAATGACATAGCGCGCTGAACGCTGGCTGGGCAGAGTGAAGACCAGCAGCCACACGCCCAGCCAGACCAGCAAAATAATCAGGTGAGCAGGACGCCTATCCTGGGTTGAGGGGCGCCACCAAGCGCGCAAGCCGACCCAGCCCACACCCAGCACCAGCAGTGCCAGCAAGCCGGCATTTTGCACATAGGCCAGCAATTGCGCCCAAATGCTGAAGCCGCCCCCGCGCAGGGCAGTGTGCCAGTAGCCTTGGGCGTTGCTCATCTTGCCCCCGTTCTCACCCACCACGAACTCCTGCCAAACGGCGGAAGGATCAGGGTCGAGCGCAAACCAGAGCCCAAACAAGCCCAAGGCAATCAAGGCACTCAGACTGACTTTGGAAGTGGTTTGAAACGTGGTGCGCCAACTGAACTGTGGCGCGCTCAAGAGCTGGGCCGCCCACAACGTGGCGGCGGCCGGCGCGATCAAGGCAAACGACTTGTACGCCAGGCCCATCCCCATGGCGATGCCAAATCCAAGGTGGGCAAGCCAACCCAAGTCCGCTTGTGCCGAAGCGGGTTCGGGTCGAAGTCGATGCCACAGCACGCCAAACAAGGGCAAACCAAGCCAGAAGGTTTCAGGCGCGCTGGTCAGGTAGGTGCGGCCAAATCGGAACGTGCAAAAAAACCCCAAATAAACCACGGCAGCAATCAGGGCCGTTCGCCACTGGCGAGTGATCAATTGAACAGTCCAGGCCACGGCGCCCGCCAGCAACAGGGTGTAGATCACGCTGGGCGTGCGAAGTGCGGCCAAATTCCAGTTGGCGCCCCAGTTGCCAGCGACCATGGCTTGCCAAAACAGCAAAGGGGGCTTGGTGTTGCGCATGTGGTCCAGCTCGGACACCAGCGGCAGCCAGTGGCCCGAGGCGGCGGTCAAGCGGGCGATGTGGGTGTAAACCAGTTCGTCGCCATTGGTCGGCACATACTGCCCGCCCAAGCCAAGGAGGTAGACAGCGACGGCCGCCAATAGCAAAGCCGCCCACGCCAACGTCGCCCAGCGAGGCACAGGGGGCAGCGATGTAGCGGCGGGAGGCATCGGCATGGTTATCGGGAAGAGCGGCGGTTAAACGTCCAGCGGTCGTTGGACAGGAAGTTACTCACGCTGGCGATGACAATGGCAATCACGTTGGCGAGCATGTAATGCAGGCTTTGCGAGAGCCACAGCGTCAGAGCGTACTGCATGGCAATTCCGAACCATGAGGCTAATGTATAACGCCCTAGTTGACCCAGCAGCAAGGCAAACGTTGGGGGACGCGGCATGCCGGGCAGTTGGGGCTCAACTTGGCGGAGGCGATCTGACCAGGTCCAAAGCCGGTTCCAGGTGAAGTTGTTCACCGTGGCCACCGCAATAGCCAGCGCCAAAGACGCGTAAGGCTTGCTGCTTTCGGGCTCAATCGCCCGAAAAAGGTGTTCGTGGGCCACATAGAGCACCACCAGGTTCACCACCGTTCCACTGGCACCGACCAGGCCAAATTTGACGTAGCGAAAGCCCTTGAGCCATTCAATCAGCCGCAGAGCGCGTTGCTGAAAAGTCACGGGAGCGCTCCTGGTGCGTGTGCGGCACTGTCATTCGCTTGGTCAAGCGCGGCCAATGCATCGGCCAGGACTGGGTCGGCCGGAATGCGTTTGAGGCACTGGTTATCTCCATCGCAGAACGTCTCGCGGTGGTTGTAGGCGCTCAGGCAGGGTGAGCAGGCCAGCCCGATTTCCACCACTTGAGCGCGAGGACCGAGCGGGCCGTAAAGCCGCCCCGTTTCGGGACCAAAAAATACCATGGTGCTAATGGGCGTCAGGCTGGCAAAGTGGCCTGGCCCGCCGTCATTGGTGATCAGCAGGTCAGCCCCGTGAAATAACATCAACAGCTCCCGAATGCTGCGGGTGTAGCCGGTGAGGTCCACGCACAACTCGCTGGCAATTTGCTTTTGAATGTCGCTGGCCAACTGCGCGTCATCGCGCAGGCCAATTAAACCCACGGCATGGCCGGCCTTGCAAAGCCCGCGTGCGACCTGGGCATAGTGCGCCGCAGGCCAGGCACGCTCTGGCAGGAGACCGCCGCCCGCGTACATCAACACCAGCTTTCGACCGGCAAGTACCGAGTGATCGGCCAGCATTTTGTGCCGGTAGGCGGGCAACTCATGGGGTTCGAACGGCACGCTCAAGCCGGTGTCTGACGGGAGTTCCCGGTGGTCTGCAGCCTTGTTGCGCGGTAGCGACGCAGATTCCAGTGCATCAACCAGCGACAAAAACTGTTGGCTGATGTGTCGGTAAGGGTTGTACGGAATGGCTTTGTTGATATAGCCGCCCCGGTACAAACCTTCTTGGGTGTGCGGTGTGAAACCCATGCGCAGCGGCGCACCGCTCATGTAAGACATCAGGCTGCTGATTCGGGAGAACAGTTCGCAGTCGATCACGGCATCCAGCGGCAAGGCTCGCAAGGTTTTGCTGACGCGCCAAATGTCGCCCAGCAGACCCAGTCCAGCACGGTCATCCAGCGCATGCAGGTTCTCTGGCTCGGCCAATCCCAGCAGTGCGGCGACTTCTTGGTTTTTCTTCAACTGAAGCACATGTAGCGTGGCGCTGGGGTATCGCTCCCTCAGGGCGGCAAACATGGGGCCTGCCAACACCACACTGCCCATCTCTGACAGCAGGATGACCAGAATGTGGCGGGGTTCCTTGGCCATCACTGGGGGCGGCCGCCCGAAGTTGACGAGTCGCGCCCAAAGAGACACCGCACCGCACAGCGCTTGGCCCAACCACCGGTCAATCCAGCGTTGTGTCTGTATTTTCATGAGCTGACTCGATCGTTGACCCGTTTACAAACCGGCGGCGGCCCGCAGCGCCTGCACCTTGTCTGTGCGCTCCCAGGTGAATTCTGGCTCTTCACGGCCGAAATGGCCATAGGCAGCGGTTTTCTCGTAAATCGGGCGCAGCAGGTCCAGCATCTGAATGATGCCGCGAGGACGCAGGTCAAACATCTCGTTGATCAAAGCGGCAATCTTCTCGTCCGAGATGACGCCGGTTCCTTCGGTGTACACGGTCACGTTCATCGGGTGCGCCACGCCGATCGCGTAGGCGACCTGAATCTGGCATTGACGCGCCAAACCTGCAGCCACGATATTCTTGGCGACATAACGGGCGGCGTAAGCGGCAGAACGGTCCACCTTTGTTGGGTCCTTGCCGCTGAACGCGCCGCCACCGTGGGGGCAGGCGCCGCCATAGGTGTCCACAATGATCTTTCGACCGGTCAATCCGCAGTCGCCCTGAGGTCCACCGACGACAAAGCGCCCGGTGGGGTTGATCAGGTATTTGGTGTTCACCAGCCATTCTTTGGGCAGCACGGGCTTGATGATCTCTTCAATGATGGCTTCGGTGAATGAGGCCTTCATCTTGGTCGATGTTTCGCTCTGGTCGGGGCTGTGCTGGGTGGAGAGCACCACCGTGTCAATTGAATGCGGTTTCCCGTCCACGTAGCGCATGGTGACCTGTCCCTTGGCGTCCGGGCGCAAAAAAGGCAAGCGACCGTCTTTGCGCAATTGCGCCTGGCGCTCTACCAGGCGGTGAGCGTAGTAAATCGGGGCGGGCATCAGCTCTGGGGTTTCATCGCAGGCATAGCCAAACATAAGGCCTTGATCACCAGCGCCGGTGTTCAGGTGGTCGTCGCTGGCGTGGTCCACACCCTGCGCTATGTCATTGCTTTGCTTGTCATAGGCGACCAGCACCGCACAACCTTTGTAGTCAATGCCGTATTCTGTGTTGTCGTAGCCAATGCGTTTGATGGTGTCGCGCGCCACCTGAATGTAGTCAACATGCGCGTTTGTGGTGATTTCACCCGCCAGCACGACCAATCCAGTGTTGCAAAGTGTCTCTGCAGCTACGCGGGACTTGGGGTCTTGTTTGAAGATTGCGTCCAGAATCGCGTCGGAGATCTGGTCGGCGACTTTGTCGGGATGTCCTTCGGACACAGATTCGGAGGTAAAAAGAAAATCGTTCGCCATGGTGTAGAGCTCCTGTTTCAATTGCAAGCACGTTAAAGACCGCGTTGCTTGGGCTGGGAGGCTTTCAGCGAACGCTTTAGCAGAATTGTCAATATTGACAAGGCACAATGTTGGCTCTCGCGAGCTGCCATTGTGTGTCGCCCTGCAAGTAGTTCCGTAACTCAGCGACCCGCCCATTTTATCCGAGTGATGATTACCCTCTTCAAACTGTTGTCTGCATTGCCGTTGTGGTTGCTCCACGGCGCGGGTGTCGTTCTGGGGTGGCTGGCGTTCTTGGGCTCAGGAATTTACCGGCGGCGTTTTCTAGCCAATGCGAGGCAGGCAGGCATTGGTTGCTCGCAGTGGGTTGCAGCGGTGGGTGAGAGCGGCAAACTGGTGGCTGAATTGCCGCGTCTGTGGATGGGGCGGCCTGTTCCTGTGACGTGGACGGGGCAGGAATTTGTGGAGGCCGCGCTTGCGCTTGGCAATGGCGTAATTTTCTTGACCCCGCATCTTGGGTGTTTTGAAGTGGCGGCGCAGGCCTACGCTAAGCAGTTTGGGCAGGGCGCGCAGCCGGTGACTGTGTTGTTTCGCCCGCCGCGCCAAGCCTGGCTACGAGATTTGGTGTCCGGTGCTCGTACGCGTCCAGGGCTCAAAGCGGCGCCCACGACGTTGGCAGGCGTGAAGCAAATGATCAAGGCGCTAAAGCATGGCGAGAGCTTGGCCTTGCTGCCGGATCAGGTGCCGCCACTGGGGATGGGTGTATGGGCACCATTCTTTGGTCAAGATGCATACACCATGACCTTGTCGGCGCGACTGGCGACACAGACGGGTGCCACTGTGCTGCTCGCCTGGGGGCAGCGCCTGAGTTGGGGTAGGGGTTATCGCATTAACGTGATGCCCCTGGAGGACACCCTGTCGGACGATGCGACGCTAGCAGCGACGGCCATCAATTGCGCCATGGAGGCCTTGATTCGCCGCTGTCCACAGCAATACCTTTGGGGCTATGCCCGCTACAAAAAGCCACGCAAGGACAAGCGATGAAACAAGCAGGGATCGTCCAATTTCCATGTGGAAACGAGTGTGAACCATGTTGAGTGAATCAGGCATTGGATTCATGCGTGTCTTGGGCCGTCTTCCTCTGTCGTGGGTTCGTGCAATGGGTTGGGTCTTGGGGTGGGTGCTATATGCGGTGGCGGTTCCCAGGCGTCGGGTCGCGACAGTCAATCTGACGCTTTGCTTCCCGCAAAAAACCAGGTCAGAAATCCAGGAGCTGGTCAGGCAAACCTTTGTTCACTTTGCACAAGCCTGGTTGGATCGGGGGTGGCTTTGGCATGGGCGCCCCGATGTAGTGCGCCAGCGCTTGAACTTGACGGGGGCGGTGAGTGAATTGCAAGACCCGGGGCCGATTGTTATTTTCGCGCCGCATTTTGTTGGGTTGGACGCGGGTTGGACAGCATTGACCCAGCAGTTGCCTCGTCATTTCACGACGATTTACACCGATCAGGCCAACAAGGTAATTGATGCATGGATTCTGGCGGGCCGTCAGCGCTTTGGGAAAGCACGCCTGTTTGGCCGGGTAGAGGGTGTGAAAACCATTGTTGCAACCTTGCGCACTGGAGATCCTCTGTACTTACTCCCCGATATGAACTTCGGACCCGAGGATTCAGCATTTGTTCCCTTTTACGGCGTGCCGGCGGCGACGGTGCCCAGTTTGTCGCGCTTTGCCAAGCTGGGTCGGGCCAAGGTTGTACCTGTGATATCCCGAATGACGCCGAACGGCTATGACGTTCAGGTCTTACCTGCCTGGGTGAATTTTCCATCTTCGGACAGCGTGGCGGACACCGCGCTCATGAATCAGCGCTTGCAAACCTACATTGACACCATGCCAGACCAGTATTTTTGGGTTCACAAACGCTTCAAGGATCGACCCGAAGGCGCGCAGGGGTTTTATTGAAGAGAATGGCTTCTACCGCTTATCTATAAAGCGCAAGTAGCTGTTGAATTCATAGTGACTGAAGGCGTTGCGGGCTCAGCCCTTGAAGTCGCCGGCGTTGAGACGGCGGTAGGTCGAGCAAGTTCAGGTCGTTGGCAATGTCTCGTTCGGGTGCGCCCACTGCCACAGCAAGGTGGCCACCTCATCAATGCCCTTGCGCTTTGGGGCTGAGAACAAGCGAACCTCACCACCGCCGGCTTGCAATTTCATGATCGACAGCGCTTTGTTTTGTTCAACTCGCGTGAGTTTGTCTGCCTTGGTCAAAATCACCAGAAATTTCAGACCCTCTTCCACGCGAGGGCGAACCACATCCAGCAAAATTTGATCCAGCTCAGTGAGTCCGTGACGAGGGTCACACATCAGCACAATGCCTTTCAGGTTCTCGCGAGTGACTAGGTAGTTGGCCATCACCTGTTGCCAGCGGATCTTGTCTTGCTTTGGGACAGCGGCGTAACCGTAGCCTGGCAAGTCGGTCAAGATGGCGTCGTTCACCCCCTGCTTGCCGAGTGCAAACAAGTTGATGTGCTGGGTCCGACCGGGCTTCTTGGAGGCGAAGGCCAGCTGTTTTTGCTGCGTCAATATATTGATGCAAGTCGACTTGCCAGCATTGGAGCGTCCGACAAATGCAATTTCTGGCAAATCCAAAGGTGGCAAAAAATGCAGTTGCGGTGCAGTAGTCAGGAATTTGGCTGTGTGAAGCCACCCCAGTGCTGCCGTGGCAGCAGCTTTAGCAGACGCATCTGGCGAAGGGGAATGGGGGGCAGAGGCCGATGTGTTTAAGGTGGTAGTCATTAGTAAAAGGGAAGGGTCCCGAACCTACATTGTAGAATCATGCAGTTTTGCTCACATGACACTACATCACCTATGAAGTTGCTCACCTCACTTTTCCTTGTTGCCGCATTGGCTGTTCCCGCTTTTTCCACCGTTGCCGAGGAGGCGAAAGTTGAACCGGCAAAGGCCGCCAAGCCCGACTTGGTCAAAGGCGAAGCCAGTTTTGCGGCCGTCTGCGCCAGTTGCCACTCGGCTGACGGTAATTCATCGATCGCTGCCAACCCGAAGTTGGCGCAGCAACATCCTGAATACTTGATGAAGCAATTGGCCGAGTTCAAGTCCGGCAAGCGTGCCAACGCCATCATGTCGGGCTTCTCCGCCATGCTGAGCGAAGACGACATGCGCAATATCGCGTTTTGGCTTCACTCCAAGCCTGCCAAACCTGGTTTTGCCAAGGAAAAAGATTTGGTGGCTCTGGGTGAGCGCATTTACCGTGGCGGAATCGCTGATCGTCAAGTGCCCGCATGCGCCGGATGCCATAGCCCGAATGGCGCCGGTATTCCTGCGCAATACCCCCGTTTGAGTGGTCAGCATGCTGAATATACGAAAACCCAGTTGACCGCTTTCCGTGATGGCGCTCGTAAAAACAGCGACCAGATGACGCAAGTGGCGGCTAAGTTGAATGATCGTGAGATCAAAGCGGTGTCTGATTACATTGCTGGCCTGCGCTAGCCTTAAGACAGATCGACAGCATCAACGGTGCTGAAATTTTGTTTGAAATGGATTGGTTATTGATTGAACCAATCGCTGTAAAAAGTCACTAAAGTTGGCAGGTCATTTTTAGATGGTCTGCCCTTTTTTTTGAGCCAACCCAACTACTCTATTCATGACCGTTTCGACCGAGGGTTTTGAACTCAAATCCGGATCACGCCTTTGGCGCGGCACTATCGAACTGTTGTCAGCCATGCGGTTCTCCATTTCCTTGCTGACACTTATTTGCATTGCGTCGGTTATCGGGACCGTGCTCAAGCAAAACGAGCCGATCAACAACTACATCAATCAATTTGGCCCGTTTTGGACTGAAGTCTTCGGAGTAGTCAGCCTGTACTCAGTCTACAGCGCATGGTGGTTCATGTTGATATTGGCCTTTCTTGTGGTCAGTACGTCGCTGTGCGTCGCACGCAACACCCCCAAGATATTGGTTGATTTGCAGACTTACAAGGAAAACATCCGTGAGCAAAGTCTGAAAGCATTTCCCCAGCGGGCGCAGTCAGACCTCAATGAGTCCCCGAAGGTGGCGGCTGAGCGTATCGGTACGATGTTGGTCGGTGGCGGTTGGAAAGTCAAGTTGCAGCAGCGCGACGGCGCAGGAGTGGGCGGTTGGATGGTCGCAGCCAAAGCCGGCGGTGCGAATAAGCTCGGTTATATCGCGGCACACAGTGCGATCGTGTTGATCTGCTTGGGCGGTTTAGTCGACGGTGATTTGCTGATTAGGGCGCAGCTGTGGTTCAACGGAAAGTCTATTTTCACGGGCGGCGGCATGATTGCCGATGTCAAGCCTGAGCATCGCTTGAGTGCCAGTAATCCGACGTTTAGAGGCAACTTGTTGGTCACGGAAGGGACGCAATCCAATACCGCGATTTTGAGCCAGTCGGACGGCGTGCTCATTCAGGAGCTACCGTTCTCGGTGGAACTGAAGAAATTTATTGTTGAGTATTACTCGACGGGTATGCCCAAATTGTTTGCCAGCGACATCGTGATTCATGACAGGGAAACGGGCGAAGCCTTGCCAGCCCGTGTCGAGGTGAATCATCCGGTAAAGCATCGCGGAGTCGAGATCTTTCAATCCAGCTTTGAGGATGGCGGGTCACGCGTCAAGCTCAAATCCATACCGCTGAGCGTTCAGGCCAAGGCCTTTGACATTGAGGGTGTGGTGGGCGGTTCATCTGAACTGACCAATGGCAGTGAAAAGATGACGTTGGAGTACACAGGGCTTCGGATCATCAACGTTGAAAACTTTGCTGGCGATGGAAGCACCTCTGTCGATGTGCGAAAAGTAGATTTGCGGACCCAGCTTGATGCTCGGTTGGGAGCGGCCAATAAAGCGGGTGAGAAAAGTGAGCTACGCAACGTGGGCCCCAGCGTCAGCTACAAATTGCGAGATGCATCTGGCCAGGCAAGGGAATACAACAACTACATGCTGCCTGTGACGATGGGCGATGGAAGTTCGGTATTTTTGATGGGTGTGCGTAACACGCCCGCAGACCCGTTCAGATACCTTCGCGTGCCAGCCGACGATCAGGGTTCGTCAAACGGCTTCTTCAGAATGCATGTCGCGTTGGCTGATCCCGCGGTGCGTGAAAAGCTTGTTCAGCGCTACGTGTCACGGGCAGTCGACGTCAATCGTCCCGATTTGATCAAGCCATTGACCGCTTCAACGGCCCGGGTGTTGGACTTGTTTGCGGGAACTCAAGGCGGTCCTGAGGGTCAGCTGATTGGTGGCTTGCAAGCGGTGGCAGATTTTTTGGATGCCAGTGTGCCAGAGGCGGAGCGTGAGAAAGCCGGCGATGTGTTGATCAGGATTCTGAATGGCGTCCTGTTTGAACTTGCGCAATTGACACGCGAACAAGCAGGATTGAAACCCCTGGAATCGAATGATCAGACACTGGCGTTTATGTCGCAGTCTGTATTGGCACTCAGTGATGTACAGCATTACCCGGCACCCATGGCGTTACAGCTGGAGGACTTCACCCACGTTCAGGCCAGTGTGTTTCAGGTGGCGCGAGCCCCTGGCAAGAGCGTGGTCTATCTGGGGTGCGCGATGCTGATTTTGGGCGTTTTTGCCATGCTCTATATTCGTGAACGACGGGTATGGGTTTGGTTGGCCCCCCGCGAGAGCAATGGGGATGAGGCGTCCACCGCGACGATGGCCATGTCCAGCAATCGAAAAACCATGGACGGTGACCGCGAGTTTGAGCAACTTAAGCTGAAACTGATCGGAATCAAGGAAGAATGAAATGAATACTGCCTCAACCACGCTGACAAAAACGATGACGTTAAACGAGGGCTACTTTTCCAAGCGCAACTGGTATGACTGGTTGTTTGCGGCCTTGGTTTTAGCCGGTGGGGCGTTCGCCTTGTTCCAATACCACGGCGGTATGGATGTCTACGAAAAGGCGATCACGGCAGGGGCTGTGCCCTGCGCCATCATGTTGGGATGGTTTTGGCGACCGCTTCGGACCTTGATGTTGATGGTCGCGGGGTTCTCTTTGTGGGGCATCGTGTCCTACCAAGGTAGTTTGGCCAACGCAGACAGCGTTTTTTGGCTGAAATACTTTTTATCCAGTCAATCGGCTATTTTGTGGATGAGCATGCTCTTCTTCATGAGCACGATTTTTTACTGGATTGGCATGTTCGCGTCCCGGCAAGGCGACGCCATGTCACTGGTCGCCTCCAAACTGGCCTGGGTTGCCGTCGCTATGGCTTTGATTGGCACCATGGTTCGCTGGTACGAAAGCTACCTCGTAGGGGCCGACGTTGGGCATATTCCTGTGAGCAACTTGTATGAAGTATTCGTCCTGTTTTGCTGGATGACCGCGGCGTTTTACCTGTATTTTGAGGCCCAGTACAAGACCCGGGCACTCGGCGCATTTGTAATGTTGGTGGTCAGCGCGGCTGTTGGTTTTTTGCTTTGGTACACCTTGGTTCGGGGCGCGCATGAAATCCAACCATTGGTTCCGGCCCTCAAAAGCTGGTGGATGAAGCTGCATGTCCCTGCCAATTTCATTGGGTACGGCACGTTTGCGCTGGCGGCGATGGTGGCATTTGCTTACCTGATCAAACAGCAGGCGACTGAGACGCGATGGTACAAACTGGCTCCCCTGTGGTTGCTCGGCATCGTCTTGTGTTTCGAACCCATTGTGTTTCGAAAATCTTCGGCCACGGGTTTGAGTGACTACTGGGCCGTGTACTTCGGCCTGTCGGCACTGATCATTGGCTCCATTCTCTTTGGGCGCCGTCATATCGCGGCTCGTCTGCCTTCGTTTGAAGTGCTGGACGACGTGATGTACAAGTCAATTGCAGTCGGTTTCGCATTTTTCACCATTGCAACGGTTTTGGGTGCACTTTGGGCTGCGGATGCATGGGGTGGCTACTGGAGCTGGGATCCCAAGGAAACCTGGGCCTTGATTGTTTGGCTGAATTACGCGGCGTGGTTGCATATGCGCCTCATGAAGGGGCTGCGGGGCACCATTGCGGCTTGGTGGGCACTAGCTGGCTTGGCCGTCACGACTTTCGCATTCATTGGCGTCAATATGTTCTTAAGCGGCTTGCACAGCTACGGTACCCTGTAGCAAGTGCGGGAGTTTGGCTTCCTTTTGTAAGAATCAGGCTTTGTTTGTGACCAAGCTAAAAACAGGAGCTTACGATGCTAATCAAGACAGGTAATTCCGGATTCTCACACGCTTTAAGCAGTGAAATTACGACCCAAAGCGTGTACCAACAGCGTCGCCAGTTGATTCGCCTGATGGCAGGCGGCGCGGCTGGTGCCGCACTGGGGTTGATGGCAGCCCGCGAGGCGCATGCGCAAAGCCCTGGGAAATTGGCTGCCCTGTCGTTCGAGCGATCGCGATTGCCTGGCGCAGTGATCATAGACAAAGTGACCGACTACAAGTTGTCCAGCACTTACAACAATTTTTATGAATTCGGGACCGACAAGGCGGATCCAGCGCGCAACGCCCACGCCCTGAAAACCACCCCATGGACCGTCGAAGTGGAGGGCTTGGTCAAGAACCCCGCTAAATATGCACTTGAAGATTTAATCAAGTTGAGTGCGTTGGAAGAAAGAATCTACCGACTTCGGTGCGTTGAGGGCTGGTCCATGGTGATTCCTTGGGTCGGCTACTCACTGAGTGAGCTCATCAAAAAGGTTCAACCCTTGGGCAGCGCGAAATACATCGAGTTCGTGACTCAAGCGGATCCGAAGACCATGCCCGGCATCGGCTCCCGAGTATTGGATTGGCCTTATGTAGAAGGCTTGCGAATGGACGAGGCAATGCACCCACTGACGCTCTTGAGCTTCGGTATGTATGGGGAAGTGTTGCCCAATCAAAGCGGTGCGCCAGTCCGATTGGTCGTACCTTGGAAATATGGGTTCAAAAGTGGCAAGAGCTTGGTCAAAATCCGGTTCACGGATCGGCAACCGGCGACGGCATGGAACAAAGCCGCCGCCAATGAATACGGGTTCTACTCCAACGTCAATCCCAACGTGGATCATCCCCGCTGGAGCCAAGCCACGGAGCGTCGAATCGGCGAGGATGGCCTGTTTACCAAGAAGCGGCCTACGGCCATGTTCAATGGTTATGAATCGCAAGTAGGCCAGCTGTATGCAGGAATGGATCTAAAGAAGCTTTTCTGATGGCTACATTGCCCAAAAAAGGGCTGTTGCATCCGGCAGCCAAGCCTTTGGTGTTTTTGTTGTGTTTGATGCCGTTGTGTTGGTTGGTGTACGCTGCAATCGCCAATCAATTAGGGGCCAACCCGGCTGAGGCGCTGATCCGGTCAACCGGTGATTGGACCTTGCGATTTTTGTGTCTGGTCCTGACTGTTACACCGCTTCGTATCATCGCAAAAGTTCCAGCATTGGCTCGTTATAGACGCATGTTGGGATTGTTTGTCTATTTTTATGGTTTCTTGCACCTATTGAGCTACGGCTGGTTGGAGATGAGCTTGGATCCTTCCGCTATTGTGAAGGACATTATTAAGAGACCGTTTATTTTGGTGGGTTTTGCCTCGATGCTCTTGTTGACCGCATTGGCTGCGACCTCTTTTAATCGAGCCATCCGCGCCTTGGGCGGCAAGCGATGGCAGCAATTGCATCGTCTGGTTTACATCGTTGCCGCATTGGCTTTGTTGCATTTTTTCTGGATGCGCTCGGGAAAAAATGACTATGCTGAGGTTATTGTTTATGCCGTGATTCTTGGCGCTTTGTTGGGCTGGCGGCTGATTAGAATTTTGATGATAAAAGGTCACAGCCCAAGTATTGGGAGTGCATATAGCTATAAAAATAATAGCAAATGATTTAGTTCAATAAAATGAGGTGGTTTCGGAGGCCGTTGGCAATAGTGAAGCGGCGGAAATTCGATAGGCCAATGGCGTTTGACTACCAGCCCCAGCGGCAAATGCGCGAGATGGACCGAGCGTCACGACGCCGATTCACGTCGCCCCCGCAATCACATCTGTTCGGATGAGCCGTTGATCCGACTTTCTGGACCTATTGATGGGTTGGACCTGTCCATCTTGACATCAGACGCCGGTTTGTCTGTGTTCTTCGTCGGCAAATACAGTGCTCCCTGCTGACCGCAGGCAGTTAGAAAGACCGCGCTGGCGCCTATCGCGGCAACGCTGATTAAAATTCTCTGAAAATTTAACATGGTGAAATTGTAATGAACGACTCAGATTTTCTCGACAAAGCCGAATCCCTGCTGAAGGCCGTTGAGCACAGTTGTGATCGAATCAACGACGCCTCACTGGCCGACATTGACAATCAACGCGTTGGCGGCATGGTCACTTTGGTTTTTCCCAATCAAAGCCAAATCATCATCAACCTGCAAAAACCATTGCACGAAGTCTGGTTGGCCGCCAAAGCCGGCGGGTTTCACTATAAATTTGACTCAGACCAGTGGATGGACACCAAAGGGCAGGGTGAATTTTTTAGCTGCTTGTCACGCTTTGCCAGTGAGCAGGCGGAAAACCCACTGGTTTTTTCCGCGTAGTCAGTTTCGAAACAGGTCCAAAATGCGCCTTCTCTCCTCAGGAGGAGATGCGATGACACCATTGAGCTGGGAGCCGGGCATATTTTCCATGCCGATGCTGGTCACGCCAGCACCGTTGGCATACTCGGTGTAGAACCATTCTCCGCCCGAATTGACCACCCCATCAGGCACCACCGGCTCGGAAACCGGAACGTTCTTCAGCGCTGTCTCCATGAATCGAATCCAGATGGGCAAACTCAACCCGCCACCAGTCTCACGTGAACCCAACTTGCGTGGGGTGTCGTAGCCAATCCAGGTAATGGCAGCCAATGTGGGCTGGTAGCCTGCAAACCAAGCGTCCATGGCGTCGTTGGTGGTGCCGGTTTTTCCATACAAGTCTGGGCGTTTCAGGGTGGCTTGGGCAGACGCTGCGGTTCCCGAACGTGTGACTTCCTGAAGCATACTGCCCATGATGAATGCATTTCGGGCATCAATGACACGGGAGGATTCATCAAGCACTGGTGCGGAACTTTCCACCAAGACCTTGCCTTTTTGATCAGTTACCTTGGTAATTAACCAAGGGCTCACCCGATAGCCCCCATTGGCGAAAACGGAATATGCTGTTGCCATTTGCATGGGAGTTGCCGAGCCAGCGCCAAGGGCCATCGTGAGGTAGGCAGGGTGTTTGTCTGCTTCAAAACCGAATCGTGTGATCCATTGCTGGGCCTTTTCCGGGGTGACGGCTTGTAGGATTCGAATCGAAATCATATTTTTTGACTTCGCCAGTCCACGCCGAATGGTCATGGGACCTTCGAATTTTCCATCGTAATTTTTGGGTTCCCAAGGTTGACCACCAGTGACCGCCGCATCAAAAAACAGAGGCTCATCATTCACGATGGTTGCCGGCGTCAGTCCTTGTTCCAGTCCCGCAGAGTAAATGAAGGGTTTGAAGCTTGAGCCCGGTTGCCGCCAAGCTTGGGTCACGTGATTGAATTTGTTCTTTTCGAAGTCAAATCCACCAACCAAGGCCTTGATAGCGCCGCTGCGAGGGTCAATGGCGACAAACGCACCTTCCACTTCCGGCAATTGGGTAATCTCCCATGTGTCCTTTGCGGTTTTTGCTATTCGGATCACCGCTCCACGCCTCAATTTAATGTTGGGTGGCGCCTTGTCAGCCAACCCTGACTGTGCTGGCCTGAGTCCTTCACCGGTTATCTCGATCAGCTCACCATTTTGGCGAACTGCGCTAATCATTTTTGGGTTGGCATCCAGCACGACAGCGGCAAGCACATCCCCGTTGTCAGGGAACTCGTCCAAGACGTCATCAATGGCATCTTCCAGCTCCTGAGGATTGGTTGGCAGAGTGACGAATTTTTCCGGGCCGCGGTAAATCTGCCGTCGCTCAAAATCCATGATGCCGCGTCTCAAGGCCTTGTAAGCCGCCTCCTGGTCGGAAGCCTGAAGAGTGGTGTAGACATTGAGGCCCCGTGTGTAGGTTTCGTCTCCGTATTGAGCATGCATCAATTGCCGGACGGTTTCTGCAACGTACTCAGCGTGCACTTTGGACGTATTGGCACTAGTCTTGATGTGCAGTGTTTCCTTTTTCGCAGCGGCCGCTTCTATCGCGGTGATGTAACCGTTTTCCTGCATGCGATCAATAACGTGCAGTTGCCGGGCGCGGGCGCGCTTGTAATTGTTGATCGGGTTGTAGGCGGAAGGCGCTTTGGGAAGGCCAGCCAACATGGCGGACTCCGCGATCGTGATTTCCTTCAACGGTTTGCCGAAATAGGCTTCGGACGCAGCTGCGAAGCCGTACGATCGGTTTCCCAGGAAGATCTGATTCATATAGATCTCAAGAATCTGATCCTTGGAGAGCAAGTGCTCGAGCTTGAAGGTCAGCAAAATCTCGTAGATTTTCCGGGTGTAAGTTTTTTCCGATGAAAGGTAGACGTTGCGGGCCACTTGCATCGTGATCGTGGATGCGCCTTGACTTTTAAGCCGACCGAGATTCGCCAAGGCCGCTCGAAGCACCCCTTTGTAGTCCACTCCGCCGTGCTCATAAAAGCGCGAGTCCTCAATAGCAAGGACTGCATTGGTCATGCTTTCGGGAATGTCCCTGATGGGCGTCAGTCTTCGGCGTTCTTCTCCAAACTCACCAATCAATGTTCCCTCGGCAGAGTAGATTCGCAGGGGTAACTTGGGCCGGTAGTCTGATAGAGCAGAAATATCCGGGAGGTTGGGGAAAGCCACGGCCATTGCAAGGGCGACGACGATCAACACCGACAAAATGCCGGCCACCAAAATGCCTGAACTCCACAAAACCAAACGCATCAACCAATTCGCGATCCCGGTTTTCTGGGTCCCTTGGGGATTGGCGTCACTTGCGTTGGTCTTGGTTGTGTTGGATGGCATGGAGTGTGTGGATTAAAAGCTGCATCATTATAAAAATGTCACGCCTGTGCATTCGCAGAGTAGTATCCGCTATTCGAAAAAACCAGCAAAAAACTCGCTTTTTGACTTGATCTCAGTCACAAGTTGTGCAGAAGCCGTCTTTTTTAGGCAACGGAAACCGATCGATGAATGCCGAAATCCTTTTGAGGAACAAAGGTCTTGCTGATAGTATTCAAGTGAATTGTTAAGTTTCGCTAATCTCCGATTGGCCTGTTTCAGGGGATAGTCTTGAATTCTTTGGGGTCGTTATTTAGCCGAAATCCCGCTCCTATGATAGGACTGGATATCAGTTCTTCCAGTGTGAAATTGGTGGAGTTGGGGCGCGACAGGTCTGGCGGCCTGGTTTTGGAACGGTGTGCCATCGAACCCCTTGAGCGCGGGTGGATTACCGACGGCAACATTGAAAAATTTGACGAGGTTGCCGAAGCGCTTCGCCGCCTCGTCCGAAAAAGCGGCTCAAAAACCAAGAATGTGGCGATGGCTTTGCCTCCGTCGGCAGTTATTACCAAGAAAATTGCCTTGCAGGGTGGATTGACTGACCAGGAGTTGGAGCTGCAGGTTGAAACTGAGGCAAATCAGTACATCCCGTTTCCGCTTGATGAGGTTAGCTTGGATTTTTGTGTGATTGGGCCGAGGGGCTCATCTCCTGACGAGGTTGAGGTGCTGATTGCGGCATCGCGCAGAGAGAAAATTCAGGATATTCAAGGGTTGGCGGAGGCTGCGGGCTTGAAGCCCGTGATCGTGGATGTGGAGTCGTATGCTTCTCGATTGGCCGCTGCGCGTTTGATTGAGGCCTTCCCCAATAAAGGCGCGGACCGAATCGTCGCTCTTTTTGAAGTGGGTGCATTGACTACCAGCATGCAAGTCATCCTCAATGACGACGTCCTGTATGAACGTGACCAAGCCTTTGGTGGCGCGCAATTGACGCAAGCCATTGTGAGACAGTATGGATTTTCCTTAGAAGAGGCAGAGGGCAAGAAGCGAAGCGGTGAGTTGCCCGAGGACTACGAATTGGTTGTTTTGAAGCCGTTCATAGATAGCATGGTTCAAGAACTCGGGCGGGCCCTGCAGTTCTTCTTTACCAGTACGCCGCACAACAAAGTGGATCACGTGTTGCTCGCCGGAGGGTCGTCGGCATTGCCCGGATTGACCGCTTCGGTGACACAGCACACGACATTTGCCTGTACCTTGGTCAATCCTTTTGACGGGATGGCAATGGGCGATGGCATCCGTTTAAAAGCAATGAACCGAGAAGCGCCCTCCTATTTGACCTCTTGTGGTTTAGCGTTGCGGAGGTTTGTGTAATGATTTTGATCAACTTACTTCCGCACCGAGAGGTTGCCAGAAAGCTTCGCCGAGACCAATTCAACGTCACCCTGGCCGGCTCAGTGGTGCTGGGCTGCCTCATCGGGGGATTGGTGTTCTTATGGTACCAATCGCAAATTACGGGTCAGCAGGATCGAAATCAGTTGCTGCAATCAGAAATCCGCCAATTTGACGCCCAAATTAAAGACATCGCGGGATTGGAGGGAGAGATTGCTGCGTTGAGAGCACGTCAACAAGCGGTAGAGGATTTGCAGGCTGATCGGAACTTGCCAGTGCATTTGTTGACCGAGCTGGTCAAGCAGTTGCCAGATGGCACCTATATTGCAAGCATGCGTCAAGAGAACCAAAGTGTGACATTGCAGGGCGTTGCACAGTCAAATGAACGGGTGTCCGAACTCCTTAGAAACCTGGCCAACAATACCCCTTGGTTCTCGAAGCCTGAATTGGTTGAAATTGTGGCCGGGTCGGTAAGTCTGACGACAAGGGATGTTCGTCGGGTCGCCAATTTCACCATCCGAGTGACTTTGGTTCGGGCCAGTGAGGCTGAAAAAAATAAAGCTGCTACTGTTGTGAGCGGATCAACGGTCAAGCAATAGGACCAAGGAACTATGGCAATCAATTCATCAATCGGCGCAAGCTGGTCCGAACGTCTGAATAAACTGGGAAGTCAATTTCAAAATTTGGATCCGAAAGATCCATCGCTTTGGCCTGATATTCCTCGGTATTGTTTGTATTTTGTCACTGTTGCACTTAGTGTGACGGTGCTTTGGTATGTTTGGTTGAATGGCTATGAAGAGGAGCTTGTCGCTGAGCAGGCCACTGAAGTTAAGCTCAAAGCCGAATACTCAGTCAAACTCGCCAAAGCGGTGAATCTCGAGGCGCTGACGAAACAGCGCGAACAAATTCAGCAGTACGTCACCCAGCTTGAAAAACAGCTTCCTAGCAAAGCAGAAATGGATGCGCTGTTGTCAGACATCAACCAGGCGGGATTGGGGCGAAGCCTTCAATTTGACCTCTTTCGCCCCGGGCAAGTGGCTGTAAAAGACTATTATGCTGAGCTACCAATTCAAGTGCGTGTAACTGGTCGCTATCACGACATTAGCGCATTTGCATCTGATGTTGCCAATTTGTCGCGCATTGTGACGCTCAATAATTTGACCATTGTTCCGGTCAAAGATGGGACATTGGGAATGGATGCAACGGCAAAAACCTTTCGATACCTAGATCCGGATGAGGTTGCCGCGCAGAGTAAGGCCGGGGGGGTGAAAAAATGAATTGGGTTCGTTTTCTCTTGCTTCCATTGCTGTCCGTTTTTCTTGTTGCGTGCGGAACTTCGACCGATGAGGAGTTGACCACTTGGATGGCAGAGCAAAAAGCTCAAACTCGCCCCAAGGTAGTGCCAATATCAGAACCCAAACGATTCGAACCCGAGTCCTATGCACAGGTGACAGAAATCGACCCTTTCAGCATTCAGAAATTGACCCAGGCTCTCAAGAAGGAGTCGAATCAGTCGGCATCCAATGGCGCGCTGATCGCGCCAGAATTGGCGCGCAGAAAAGAGGCTCTGGAACTGTTCCCCCTCGACACGATGGTTATGGTGGGTAGTCTTGTTAAAGCCGGCCAACCTGTGGCTCTGGTGAAAGTTGACAATTTGCTCTACCAAGTTCGACCTGGCGTCCATTTAGGTCAAAACTATGGGAAGGTCATGAAGATTACGGAAACCGAGGTCGTACTGCGTGAAATTGTGCAAGATGCCGTGGGCGAGTGGATTGAACGTTCCGCAGCGCTGCAGCTGCAAGAGAGGTCGAAATGAAAAAGCACATCAATGGAGCGAAGATGCACATGTGGCAACGGATGGTATTTATCTTGCCGATTTTATTTGCCACGGCATCCCTAAGGGCTCAGGTTGCAATTGAGTCAGTGACGGGTTCACTTCAAAGTGGAGTTGAAGTGATACGGGTTGATCTGACACAGCCGTTGGCGGTTGCTCCAACTGGGTTTTCTATTCAGTCTCCAGCGAGAATTGCGCTTGACTTTCCCGGTGTGACTAGCGCCATGGGCCGATCAACTGTCGATGTCAATCAAGGTAATTTGAAGTCAGTCAGCGTAGTACAAGCGGGCGACCGGACCCGTGTCGTCGTCAACCTGAAGCTGCCAACGACTTACAAAACCCAGATTCAAGGGAAATCTCTTCTGATTGTTTTGGATTCCGCCGCAACTGCGGCGCCTGCCGCAACCGCCGCGCCAGTCTTTTCTGCCAACGGCAATCGGGACACCTTGCCCATTAAAGACTTGGATTTCCGCCGTGGGGATGAGGGTTCAGGCCGCATAGTTGTCGGTTTGCCCAATAACCAGGTGGGTGTTGATATTCGTCAGCAGGGCCAGTCACTGGTTGTTGAGTTCATGAAGTCAGCGCTGCCTGAGGGATTGCGCCGCCGACTCGATGTTTCGGACTTTGGAACGCCGGTTCAGACGGTCACTTCGTTTCAGGTAGGCGATCGGGTGAGGATGGTCATCGAACCGAAAGGCCAGTGGATTCACAGTGCGTATCAGAGCGATGAACAGTTTGTGATTGAGGTCAAGCCGGTCAAGGTTGATCCCAACAAGTTGTCTCAGGGACCAGGTTTTACAGGCCAGAAGCTTTCACTGAATTTTCAGAGTATCGAGGTCCGATCTCTGTTGCAAGTGATTGCAGACTTCACGAATTTCAACGTGATCACGTCGGACTCTGTGACCGGTACTGTCACATTGCGTTTGCAGGATGTTCCTTGGGATCAAGCCCTTGACATTATTCTTCAATCCAAAGGCTTGGGAATGCGCAAGACTGGCAATGTCTTGTGGATCGCGCCGAAAGACGAAATCAACGCAAAAGAAAAATTGGAGCTTGAGTCAACGATGGCCCTGCAGAACTTGGAGCCATTGCGGACGCAGGCGTTTCCAATGAACTATGCCAAAGCGGCAGACATTGCTGCCCAGTTGACGGCATCAGGGAGTGGTACCAGTGGTAATAGCTCTCGACTGCTTAGTCCGCGAGGCAGTACGATTTCAGAGGTGCGTACGAACCAATTGTTTGTAACAGACATTCCAAGCAAGTTGGAGCAAGTGCAGGCGTTGATTGCAAAACTTGACATTCCGGTTCGTCAGGTCTTGATCGAGGCTCGAATTGTTGAAGCCTCAGACACCTTTGGAAAATCTTTGGGCATCAAATTGGGCGGGGGAACAGGTACGGTTCAACTAGCTAGCTCTGATGGCAGTCCATTGAATGCCTCGTTTGGATCGTCATATTCGGCCGGTTCTAGCGGGACAACTTCCGGCAACTTTGTGAATTTGCCTGCTGTTGGACAAAATGCGTATAACCCTGCCTCTTTTGCCCTCTCTCTCTTTGGAGCAGGTGCCGGGCGCTTTCTGAATCTTGAACTTTCCGCCTTGGAAGCAGACGGGAAGGGAAAGGTTGTATCCAGTCCTCGCGTTGTAACGGCGGATCAAATTAAGGCCTTGATTGAACAGGGAACAGAGTTGCCGTATCAAGTGGCGTCTGCCAGTGGTGCAACCTCAATCGCGTTCCGCAAAGCTAACTTGAAGCTGGAAGTGACGCCTCAAATTACGCCTGAAGGCAATATCATCCTTGATGTTGATGTGACGAAAGACACTGTTGGCCAGTCCACAGCAGCAGGATTCGCCATCAATACTAAGCATATTCAAACTCAGGTGTTGGTTGAAAATGGTGGGACAGTTGTTATCGGGGGTATTTTTGAGTTGGTCGAGACAAATAGTGAAACCAAAGTCCCACTTTTGGGTGATTTGCCTGGCATCGGCAATCTATTCAAGAGTCGCTCACAAGTCGCCAACAAGACGGAAATGCTGGTCTTCATTACACCCAAAGTGGTGACAGACCGGGCCAAGCGGTGATACTTTCTGCATTGATTGGTCAGTTTTATTGATGATTAGTTTGGTGGGGCTTCCCGGGTCAGGGAAGTCGACAGTAGGGCGCCAACTTGCAAGGCGAATGCATATTCCTTTTTTTGACTCTGATCACTTGATTGAGCAGCGGCTAGGTTGCTCTATCAAGGCTTTTTTTGAGCGAGAAGGGGAGGCGTCGTTTCGTGATGTTGAAGCGACAGTCATTGATCAATTGACCAGCGAATCCAGCGGGGTTTTGTCCACTGGGGGCGGAGCAGTTTTGCGCGAGGAAAATCGTCGGCACTTGGCGGGCCGTACGCGGGTTGTCTATCTCAACTCGACACCGACTGAGTTGTTCCGGCGACTGAGGCACGATATGGACCGTCCATTGCTGCAGGTCGCGGATCCATTGGCCCGGTTGCGGGATCTGTATGCGCAACGCGACCCACTTTACCGTGAAACAGCGGAATTCGTCATCGAGACCGGCCGTCCTTCCGTAGCGACGTTGGTCAATATGATCGTCATGCAGATTGAGTTGGCAGGTGACCGGCCCCTAGCCTGAGTCCTAAATTGGTGTGCTGAGTGAGTGTGAGCGATAAGTGGGTCTAAACTTGCCTTATGAACGCCACTGACCTCCAAACCGTATCAATTGACCTTCAGGAACGAAGCTACGCGATTTCTATTCGCGGCTCTCTGTTTGATAACCCACTGACCTACTCCGAGGTCCCAGGCGCGACAAGCGCACTAATTGTGAGCAACGTCACCGTAGCACCACTTTATGCAGCTCGGTTGCAGAAAGCATTGCGGGGGAAGTACACCCATATTCATACGGTGACCTTGCCTGATGGCGAAGAGTACAAGACGTGGGACAGCCTCAATCTCATATTTGACGCCTTGCTTGCAAATGCATGCGACCGGAAAACTGTGCTGTTCGCTTTGGGCGGCGGTGTGGTTGGCGACATGACAGGATTTGCAGCCGCCAGTTACATGCGTGGCGTGCCCTTTGTGCAGGTGCCAACGACGCTGCTAGCGCAGGTCGACTCTTCTGTGGGCGGCAAAACTGCGATCAATCACCCCTTGGGGAAAAACATGATCGGCGCGTTTTATCAACCACTTAAGGTGGTTTGCGATCTTGACACGCTTAAGACCTTGCCTGAGCGAGAGCTCAGCGCCGGGTTGGCCGAAGTGATCAAGTACGGCCCGATTGCCGACATGGCTTTTTTCAATTGGACAGAAGACAACATGCACGCGCTGATGACACGCGATCCCGCGGCCTTGGGCTACGCGGTAAAACGCAGTTGCGAGATCAAGGCTTGGGTCGTGGGACAAGACGAACGCGAGTCAGGACTGCGGGCGATCCTCAATTTTGGACATACTTTTGGTCATGCGATTGAGGCAGGCCTCGGGTATGGCGAGTGGCTTCACGGCGAAGGTGTTGGGTGTGGAATGGTCATGGCGGCTCATCTATCTCAGCGATTGGGCTTGGTGGACGCTGAATTTGTTCACCGACTGACGAGCTTGATCCAATTGGCCGGGCTGCCTGTCGTGGGCCCGCAGCTTTCCGACACTGACAATGAGGGGCGTTATCTGGATTTGATGCGAGTGGACAAAAAGGCCGAGGCGGGGGAGATTAAGTTTGTATTGATTGACGGTCCTGGGCGGGCCATCATGCGAGCTGCGCCCGATGCGATGGTTCGGGAAGTCATCAAATCTTGCTGCAGTGGGAATAGTCAAGAGTGATAGCTATCTACGACCGTATTTCAGAGCCTTTGGCGCTTTTTGCCGTTGCCACTATATGCTAGCTGCCTACGCTTGTCACCCTGATCAATCTCTTGGTCGCCGCTTCGCACAGGCGCCAGCGCCAACAAGAACTGACTATCAACGCGATCGTGACCGAATTGTGCATAGCAGCGCATTTCGGCGTCTTGTTTACAAAACTCAGGTTTTTCTGAACCATGAAGGTGACTTGTTTCGCACACGGTTGACCCATTCGCTGGAAGTGGCTCAGTTGGGCAGGTCGATCGCCCGGTCACTTCAACTCAATGAAGATCTGGTGGAGGCCATTGCCCTGGCCCATGACTTGGGGCATACACCGTTTGGACATGCGGGGCAGGATGCCTTGAACGACTGCATGCGTGAATATGGTGGGTTTGAGCACAACCTTCAGAGTCTGCGGGTGGTGGACGAGTTGGAGGCTCGTTATCCCGAGTTTGACGGACTCAACCTGACTTTTGAAACCCGTGAAGGTATTTTGAAGCACTGCTCGCGTCGCCATGCTGAGGTACTTGAGCGGATGGAGCCCATGGGGGTAGGGCACCGGTTTTTGGCGCGAACCCAACCCAGCCTGGAGGCACAGCTTTGCAACCTCGCAGACGAGATTGCTTACAACGCGCATGACATTGACGACGGTGTTCGCTCTGGATTGATTACCTTGGAGCAGTTGCAGGATGTGCCCCTGTTTGACGTGTTCAGACGGGAAACGCTTGAGGAGTTTCCGACCCTCAGCGCGCTGTCCCAGGGTCGTCGCCTGCTCTACGAATCGATCCGACGGATGCTCAGCGCGCAAGTTTATGACGTCATTTCGGCGACGGGTGCCGCATTGGCTCAGGTCAATCCGGCCAGCGTGTCTGCGGTACGGCTTGCGCCGCCATTGGTCAAGTTCAACGCACCGATGGGCGAACGTTCTCAGGTTCTCAAATCATTCCTGTTGTCACAGTTGTATCGACATCCTCAAGTCATGGATATGACCGGGCAGGCGCAGCAGGTGGTCAAAGATCTCTTCTCCGTCTACTTGGCATCACCCCAAGAAATGGCGAAAGGGTTTTTGGCACGGTTTCAAAGTCTGCACGGCGATGACCGAGATGAACTCCCCCGCAGCGTGGCGGACTACATCGCAGGAATGACCGACCGATTTGCCGGGCGTGAGCACGAACGCTTGACCGGTCGCCAGTGGCTGAGATAACGCCAGCAGGCGCCTTGTTTTTGTCCTCAACTCCCTCGATCCCCTCATGACCTTTGATCGACCTGAACTCTCCCCAATGACCGTAGAGCAAGATACCCGCACTTGGTTGGAGCGCGCAGTGATTGGTTTAAACCTCTGTCCTTTTGCAAAGAGTGTGCACGTCAAGGGTCAGGTGCACTACGCGGTGAGCCTTGGTAGCACGGCAGATGCATTGTTGGAACGATTGATTGGCGAGCTGAAAGATCTTGCTGCGCTGGATGCTTCTGTGCGCGATACAACGCTTTTGATTGCGCCGGATTGCCTGTCTGACTTCCTGGACTTCAATGATTTTCTGGATACCGCTGATCAAGCATTGGTTGATCTTGACCTCGATGGCGTTATTCAAATCGCCAGCTTTCATCCGCAGTATCAGTTTGGGGGAACTCAGGTCAACGACATCACCAATTTCACCAATAGGTCACCTTATCCGACGTTGCACCTCCTGCGTGAGGAGAGTATTGACCGAGCCGTTGCCGCGTTTCCAAATGCCGAGGCAATCTTTGAGGTGAATATGCAAACATTGGAGCAACTCGGCACGGATGGTTGGTCGGCGCTTCAGGTCGGGCCTTCGACGGATCCATTGGGCATGGCATCATTGGCGGATGAAATCCCAAAAAAATGAACGCGCACCCCAACGCGGACTAGAGCAAACTGCTGACCCAGCGGCAAGCGCCAGCATTGCCCCTGAAATTCGCCCGGGCCAATCGATTGAGTTGTTGAAAGAACTTCACATTCTGACCCGTGATGGAAAGTTAAATCAAGACTCTCGGCGCAAGCTCAAGCAGGTATACCACCTGTTTCAGTTCATTGAGAAGCTGCTCCATGAGGTGCCGAGCACGAATGGCGGCATTACCTTGGCTGATCACGGTGCGGGCAAGTCCTATTTGGGTTTCATCATTTACGACTTGTTTTTCAAGGCGTTGAGTCATGGCCACATCTACGGCATTGAAACCCGGCCGGAGTTGGTGCAGAAGTCACGGGCGTTGGCTGCTCAGCTCGGCTTCTCACGAATGTCGTTTCTCAACCTGACCGTGGCAGAGTCTGCACTTGCCGCTGAATTGCCGCTCCAGATTGATGTGGTGACGGCGCTTCACGCCTGCGATACAGCCACTGACGATGCCATTGCATTTGGGTTGCAGAAAAAAGCCCGCTTCATGGTGCTGGTGCCCTGCTGTCAGGCTGAAGTTGCCCGGGTTTTGAACCAACACAAAGCCCTGTCCTTGTCGCGTACGCCGCTGGCTGAGTTGTGGCGCCACCCCATGCACACTCGGGAAATGGGCAGTCAGATCACCAACGTGCTGCGCTGCCTCTATCTGGAGGCGTGGGGCTATCAGGTCACAGTTACCGAACTGGTGGGATGGGAGCACAGCATGAAAAACGAGCTCATCATTGCCAAGTACACCGGGCAGAAGAAGCGCGCGGCGGCGCAGCGGCTGCTCGCCTTGCTGCAGGAGTTTGGCCTGAGTGACTTGCTTGAAACACGGTTTAAGCTGCCAGAAGACAAGGTCAAACCGGACTCGACTGTTGATGGTGAACAGCCCGCTGAACGGGTGTAGAGGCGTCAACCTTCACTCTGAGTGCCAGGCAAGAGTGTTGCTGTAAATAATAGGGGTCAGATCGCCGCTAAGATGGAAGCCAACTCCTATGGATTACATCTCATGGCCCGACTTCCCCGATTCACGCTACCCGGCTACGCCCATCATGTGATCCAGCGCGGCAACAATCGACAGGCGATTTTTGCCGGCCCGGAAAATTATCAAGCTCTGCAGGAGTTGCTCGCGGAGAGCGCCAAAAAATTTGATGTGGATATTCACGCCTATGTGTTCATGGGCAACCACTTTCATCTGCTGCTTATGCCACGCACAGACGAAGGTTTGCCTCTGATGATGCAGGCTGTTGGGCGGCGCTATGTGCGCTACTTCAATGACTTGCAGGGCCGCACGGGCACCTTGTGGGAAGGGCGCTACCGATCCACCGTGATCGAAGCGGAGCAGTTTTTGCTGGCCTGTATGACTTACATCGACCTCAACCCCGTTCGGGCGGGCATGGTCGCTCACGCGGGGGACTATCCGTGGTCAAGTTATGGTCATTACACGGGCCAACGTATTGACAAGCTCATCACGCCCCATCCATTGCTTTGGGAGTTGGGCAACACGCCTTTCGCTCGGGAGGCGGCTTATGCCGATATGGTGCAGACAGGGATCAACATGGTGCAGCAAGCCACCTTGACCGATTCCGCACTGAATGGTTGGGCCTTGGGAAGTTCGGCATTTGTCGACGATTTGCAAAAAAGGACGCCGCGGCGACTGAGCAAGTCGTCGCCCGGAAGGCCGATTTCCACCTTGAAAAATAGCGATGAATAGGGCTTCTGTCCTTTTATTCTAAACATAGTTTGCTACAATTTTTGATGTGTCCCCAAATAATGTAGAGAGTCTTTCATGGAGTTTTAATCAGAATCTGACCCCATTTAAAATCATGGGCATCATTGTTGCAGTGCAGTATGCTCGACGTATCTGCCACTTTTTTAGGAGCGCGCCATGACAACGGCTGCCGAGATCAAGCATCTTCAAGACCACGGTTTGTACTCTTCGGCCAGCGAGCATGACGCTTGCGGCCTGGGTTTTGTGGCCCATATCAAGGGCAAAAAGTCCCACGACATCATTCAGGGTGCCCTGAAAATTCTGGAAAACCTGGACCATCGGGGCGCAGTCGGCGCTGACAAGCTGATGGGTGACGGTGCCGGCATCCTGATTCAGTTGCCTGATGCCCTGTACCGGGAAGAAATGGCTGCTCAAGGCGTGATCTTGCCGCCGCTCGGTGAGTACGGCGTGGGCATGATGTTCCTGCCGAAGGAGAGTGCTTCTCGCCTCGCTTGCGAGCAGGAGATGGAGCGCGCGATCAAGGCCGAGGGGCAGGTGTTGTTGGGCTGGCGCGATGTGCCGGTGAACCGCGACATGCCGATGTCGCCCACCGTGCGCAAAAAAGAACCCATCATGCGTCAGGTGTTCATTGGCCGGGGTGCCGATGTCATCGTGCAAGACGCGCTGGAGCGCAAGCTGTATGTGATTCGCAAGACGTGCAGCGCCAATATCCAGCGCCTCAAGCTCACACACAGCAAAGAGTACTACCTGCCCAGCATGAGCAGCCGCACCGTGGTGTACAAAGGCCTGTTGCTGGCCAATCAGGTTGGCGTGTACTTTAAAGATCTGGAAGACCCGCGCTGCATCTCTGCCTTGGGCCTGGTGCACCAGCGTTTCTCAACCAATACCTTTCCGGAGTGGCCACTGGCTCACCCCTACCGTTATGTCGCCCACAACGGCGAGATCAACACCATCAAGGGCAACTACAACTGGATGAAGGCGCGCGAAGGCGTGATGGCTTCGCCCGTGCTGGGTGACGACTTGCAAAAGTTGTACCCCATCAGCTTCGCTGACCAGTCCGACACCGCGACTTTTGACAACTGTCTTGAATTGTTGACCATGGCGGGTTACCCGATCAGCCAGGCCGTGATGATGATGATTCCCGAGCCTTGGGAGCAGCACACCACCATGGATCCGCGTCGCAAGGCGTTTTATGAATACCACGCAGCCATGTTGGAGCCGTGGGACGGCCCCGCCAGCATTGTGTTCACCGATGGCCGCCAGATTGGCGCCACGCTGGACCGCAACGGCCTGCGCCCCTCACGTTATTGCATCACTGACGACGATCTGGTGATCATGGCCTCTGAATCCGGCGTGTTGCCCGTACCTGAAAACAAAATCGTACGCAAGTGGCGTCTTCAGCCCGGCAAGATGTTCCTGATCGACCTGGAACAGGGTCGCATGATTGACGATGACGAGCTAAAGTCCAACCTCGCCCAGAGCAAACCTTACAGCCAATGGATTGAGAACGTGCGGGTTCGTCTGGACGATGTGCCAGGCGGCGACACGTCAGTGCCTGTGGCCGATAGCGGCGTGTCCCTGTTGGATCGCCAGCAGGCATTTGGTTTTACACAGGAAGACCTGAAGTTCCTGATCGCCCCCATGGCCACCGCCGGGGAAGAGGCTTTGGGCTCGATGGGCAACGACAGCCCGCTGGCCGTGTTGAGCGACAAGAACAAGCCGCTCTACAACTACTTCAAGCAGTTGTTCGCCCAGGTCACGAATCCACCGATCGATCCCATTCGTGAAGCCATCGTGATGTCGCTGGTGTCCTTTGTCGGCCCCAAGCCAAATCTGCTGGACATCAACCACCTCAACCCGCCCATGCGCTTGGAGTTGAGCCAGCCCGTGCTGGATTTTGCTGACATGGCCAAGTTGCGTGACATCAATACGCACTCCAAGGGGAAGTTCCGCAGTTACACGCTGGATATCACCTACCCCTTGTCATGGGGCCATGAAGGGGTGGAAGCCAAGCTGGCCTCCTTGTGCGCTGAGGCCGTGGATGCCATCAAAGGCGGAAAAAACATCCTGATCATCAGTGACCGGGGTTTAAGTGCAACCCAGGTTGCCATTCCTGCGATGCTGGCTTTGTCGGCCATTCACCAGCATCTGGTGCGTGAAGGCTTGCGCACCACGGCTGGCTTGGTGGTAGAAACTGGCACAGCCCGTGAAGTGCATCACTTTGCCGTGCTGGCCGGGTATGGCGCCGAGGCGGTTCACCCGTATTTAGCCATGGAAACCTTGGCGGCTATTCACAAGGAGTTGCCGGGTGACCTGAGCGCTGAAAAAGCGATTTACAACTACATCAAGGCAGTAGGCAAAGGCTTGTCCAAGATCATGTCCAAAATGGGCGTGTCCACTTACATGAGCTATTGCGGCGCCCAGTTGTTCGAGGCCATTGGCCTGAACACCGAGACGCTGGCCAAGTACTTCACCGGTACACCAAGCAAAGTCGAAGGCATTGGTGTGTTCGAAATTGCCGAAGAGGCGATTCGCATGCACAAAGCGGCCTTCAGCGATGATCCCGTGCTGGCCAATATGCTGGACGCAGGTGGTGAGTACGCTTGGCGCGTGCGCGGTGAAGACCACATGTGGTCGCCTGATGCGATTGCCAAGCTGCAACACAGCACCCGCGCCAACAACTGGAATACCTACAAAGAGTACGCCGAGCTGATCAACGACCAAAGCAAGCGCCACATGACGCTGCGCGGCTTGTTTGAATTCAAGATTGACCCGTCCAAAGCCATTCCCCTGGATCAGGTCGAGTCAGCCAAGGAGATCGTCAAACGCTTTGCCACCGGTGCCATGTCCCTGGGCTCCATTTCTACCGAGGCACACGCCACGTTGGCTGTGGCCATGAACCGCATTGGCGGCAAAAGCAACACCGGCGAGGGCGGTGAAGACCCAGCGCGTTACCGCAACGAGCTCAAGGGCATCCCGATCAAAAAGGGTGATTCGCTGAAGAGTGTCATCGGCAATGACGTGGTTGAAGTCGACATGCCTTTGCAGGATGGTGACAGCTTGCGTTCCCGCATCAAGCAGGTGGCCTCGGGTCGCTTTGGTGTCACAGCGGAATACCTCACCAGCGCGGACCAGATTCAGATCAAGATGGCCCAGGGCGCCAAGCCCGGAGAGGGTGGTCAACTGCCCGGCGGCAAGGTGTCCGAGTACATCGGTCGTTTGCGTCACTCGGTGCCAGGTGTGGGTCTGATCTCGCCACCACCGCACCATGACATTTATTCAATCGAAGATTTGGCGCAACTGATTCACGACTTGAAAAACGTCGCACCTCATGCTGACGTCAGCGTCAAATTGGTGTCTGAAATTGGTGTGGGAACCATCGCCGCTGGCGTGGCCAAGTGCAAGGCCGATCATGTGGTGATCGCCGGGCACGACGGCGGTACAGGTGCGTCGCCCTGGTCGTCCATCAAACATGCCGGTAGTCCATGGGAAATCGGGCTGGCCGAAACCCAACAGACATTGGTGCTCAACCGTCTGCGTAGTCGAATTCGGGTGCAGGCTGATGGTCAGATGAAAACCGGTCGTGACGTCGCCATTGGCGCTTTGCTGGGTGCCGATGAGTTCGGTTTCGCCACGGCCCCGCTGGTGGTTGAGGGCTGCATCATGATGCGCAAATGCCATCTGAACACCTGCCCGGTCGGCGTTGCGACCCAGGACCCTGCCTTGCGCCGCAAGTTTTCCGGCAAGCCTGAGCATGTGGTGAATTACTTCTTCTTTATTGCAGAAGAGGTGCGACACATCATGGCGCAACTGGGCATTGCCAAGTTTGACGACATGATTGGCCGCGCTGATCTGCTGGACACGCGCCAGGGCATTGCGCACTGGAAAGCCAGTGGCCTGGATTTCAGTCGCGTATTCGCCATGCCCATTGTTCCGGCTGACGTGCCTCGCTTCCAGACGGAAACGCAGGACCATGGTTTGGAAAACGCCTTGGACAACATCCTGATCGCCAAGTCGCAACCCGCCATTGAGCGCGGCGAGCGTGTCAAGTTCATTGAAGTCGCCCGCAACGTGAACCGCTCCGTCGGCGCCATGTTGTCTGGCGCAGTGACCAGAGTGCACCCTGAGGGCTTGCCTGATGACAGCATTCGCATTCAGCTGGAAGGCACGGGCGGTCAGTCCTTTGGCGCTTTCCTGACCAGCGGCATCACCATGTACCTGATTGGCGATGCCAATGACTACACCGGCAAAGGCCTGAGCGGCGGCCGTGTGGTTGTTCGACCCAGCATCGACTTTCGGGGTGAGTCCGTACGCAACACCATCGTCGGCAACACGGTGATGTTTGGAGCGACCAGCGGGGAGGCGTTCTTCAGCGGCGTCGGCGGTGAGCGTTTCGCAGTCCGCCTGTCAGGAGCCACTGCCGTGATTGAAGGCACCGGTGATCATGGCTGCGAATACATGACGGGTGGCACGGTCGCTGTGTTGGGGAAAACCGGCCGCAATTTTGCGGCAGGCATGAGTGGTGGCGTGGCCTATGTGTATGACGAAGATGGCCAGTTCGCCACCCGATGCAACACTGCGATGGTTTCGCTGGATAAGGTGTTGACTGAGGCTGAGCAAGCCACGGTGCTGGACACCAGCTTGTGGCATCGTGGCCAAAGCGATGAAGCGCAGCTTAAAAAGCTGCTGCAGGACCACAACCGCTGGACGGGAAGCAAACGGGCGCGCGAGCTGCTGGACAACTGGGATACGGCGCGCTTGAATTTCTTCAAGGTGTTCCCGAATGAGTACAAGCGGGCATTAGGCGAACTTCATGCAAAGAAAGAAGCTGCAGCCCTGACCAGTCGTGCGAAAGCCGCTACACAAAAAGAAGCAACTCCGGCCAAGTAAGGCGGACTGACTCAAACAAAATAGGACAAAAATCATGGGAAAAGTCACTGGCTTCATGGAATTCGAGCGTGTGGAAGAGGGCTACAAGCCCGTCACTGAGCGCTTGAAAAATTACAAAGAGTTTGTGGTCGGTTTGGACGACGCACAAGCCAATGTGCAAGCGGCGCGCTGCATGGACTGCGGCACGCCGTTCTGCAACAGCGGTTGCCCGGTCAACAACATCATTCCTGACTTCAATGACTTGGTGTTCCGGGGTGACTGGAAAAATGCCATCGAGGTGCTGCACAGCACCAATAACTTCCCCGAGTTCACAGGCCGCATCTGCCCCGCGCCTTGTGAGGCCGCGTGCACCTTGAACGTGAATGATGACGCCGTCGGCATTAAGTCCATTGAGCACGCCATCATTGACCGCGCCTGGTCCGAAGGCTGGGTGACCGCACGCCCGGCCAAAGTCAAGACAGGCAAACGGGTGGCCGTGGTGGGTTCCGGCCCGGCGGGCATGGCAGCGGCACAGCAGTTGGCGCGAGTTGGCCATGAAGTGACCTTGTTCGAAAAGAACGATCGGGTCGGCGGCTTGCTTCGCTACGGTATTCCTGATTTCAAGATGGAGAAGTCACATATCGACCGCCGTGTCGATCAATTGCAGAAAGAGGGCGTGACGATTCGCACCGGCGTTCTGGTGGGCGAGATGCCCGAGGGCTCCAAGGTGACCAACTGGGCGAAGGAAACTATTTCGCCCGCACAGTTGCAAAAAGACTTCGATGCCGTGCTTCTAACCGGTGGCTCCGAGCAGTCCCGCGACTTGTCGGTGCCGGGACGGGACCTTGCCGGCATCCACTTCGCTATGGAGTTCTTGCCACAGCAAAACAAAGTCAATGCGGGTGACAAAGTCAAAGGCCAGTTGCGGGCCGATGGTAAACATGTCATCGTCATTGGCGGGGGTGATACTGGCTCCGATTGCGTGGGAACCAGCAACCGCCACGGTGCGGTCAGCATCACTCAGTTTGAGGTGATGCCTGAACCTCCGATTGAAGAAAATCGGCCAATGACTTGGCCCAATTGGCCTCTGAAATTGCGCACTAGCTCCAGCCATGACGAAGGCTGCACCCGTGAATTTGCCATTTCTACCAAGGAATTCGTGGGCGAAAAAGGAAAAGTCACCGGCCTGAAGACCGTTCGCGTCGAATGGAAAGACGGCAAGATGGTCGAAGTTGCGGGCAGCGAGCAGGTGTTGAAAGCCGACATGGTTTTGCTGGCCATGGGCTTTGTCAGCCCGGTGGCAAGCGTGCTGGAGGCGTTTGGTATTGATAAGGATACACGCGGCAATGCCCGCGCCAGCACCGAGTTCATTGGGGGTTATGCCACCAATGTGGCCAAGGTCTTTGCTGCGGGCGATATTCGCAGGGGTCAGAGTTTGGTCGTGTGGGCCATCCGCGAAGGTCGCCAAGCAGCGCGCTCGGTCGACGAATTCCTGATGGGTGTTAGCGACTTGCCGCGTTAAGCCAATGGGCCCGTCTCGGGCCGGGTGTCGGGTAATCCCGTATGATTCATCTGCCGGGGATTTCCCGGCCTTTCTTTTTTGATTCACGCCGGATTGACCGGGGTCGCTGTCAGAGCGCCCGTCAGTCCAATCGCCCCAATGACCGCCACCTCTGTCGATTCTCTTGTTGAACTGCGTCACTTGACCTTCGGGTACGGAGAGCGCGTGATTCTGGATGACGTGTCCTTGTCCGTTCCGCGTGGCAAAGTTACCGCACTCATGGGCGCCTCCGGCGGCGGAAAGACTACTATCCTGCGTTTGATTGGTGGGCAAAGCCGGGCTCAAAAAGGACAACTCCTGTTCGATGGGCAGGATGTGACTCCTATGAATCAGACTCAAATGTACGCCGCTCGGCGCCGCATGGGCATGCTTTTCCAGTTTGGCGCCTTGTTCGCGGATTTGTCAGTGTTTGAGAACGTGGCCTTTCCGCTGCGTGAGCACACCGATCTGTCGGACGCCCTGATTCGCGACATCGTGTTGATGAAGCTTAATGCGGTGGGTTTGCGCGGTGCGCGCGACTTGATGCCCAGCGACCTTTCTGGTGGCATGGCGCGTCGTATTGCGCTGGCGCGGGCCATTGCGCTGGACCCTGAGTTGGTGATGTACGACGAACCGTTCTCTGGCCTGGACCCCATTTCATTGGCCACGGCCGCCCGTCTGATTCGCCAACTCAATGACTCCATGGGTCTCACCAGCGTGTTTGTTTCGCACGAACTGGAGCAAACCTTTGCCATTGCCGATCACGTCGTTATTTTGGCCAATGGCAAGATCGCCACGCAGGGAACGCCTGATGAAGTTCGGAAAAGTAGCGACCCACTGGTGTACCAATATGTGAATGCCCTGTCTGACGGGCCGGTCCAGTTCCATTATCCGGCCTCCAGCATTGAAGCCGACTTTGGCAGGGTGGAGGTAGTATGAGTTGGTACAAACCCGCTGACGTTGGCCTGGCCACACGCACTCATTTAGCTGATTTGGGTCACGGGGCTCGGTTGTTTTTTCGCCTGCTCAGCACCTTCGGTGGGAGCCTCAAGCGCTTTGGACTGATCCGCGACCAACTTTTTTTCTTGGGCAATTATTCGTTGGCAATCATCGCGGTGTCTGGCCTGTTCGTCGGCTTTGTGTTCGGCTTGCAAGGTTATTACACGTTGCAACGTTACGGCTCCTCGGATTCGTTGGGTCTGATGGTGACGCTCACCTTGGTGCGTGAATTGGGTCCAGTTGTTACCGCTTTGCTGTTTGCCGGGCGTGCTGGCACGTCGCTCACCGCCGAGATCGGACTGATGAAAGCCGGCGAACAGATCAGCGTCATGGAAATGATGGCTGTTGACCCTGTTAAACGCATTCTGGCGCCGCGTTTCTGGGGTGGCGTGTTGGCGATGCCACTACTTGCTGCTGTTTTCAGTGCGACCGGCATCATTGGCGGGTGGGTCGTTGGCGTGCTGATGATTGGTGTCGATGGTGGCTCATTCTGGAGCCAGATTCAGGGCGGGGTCGATGTCTGGCAGGATGTGGGTAATGGCGTGATCAAAAGCGTGGTGTTCGGATTCACCGTGACTTTCATTGCCCTGTTGCAGGGGTTTGATGCGCAGCCGACGCCAGAAGGGGTTGCCAGTGCAACCACCCGCACGGTGGTCATGGCTTCGCTGGCAGTATTGGGATTGGATTTCATCCTGACTGCGTTCATGTTTACTATTTAGGGGGAGAGTGTGGTGCAACGCTCAAAGAAAGATGTGTGGGTCGGTTTGTTCGTGCTGCTTGGCGCGGCGGCCATTTTGTTTCTGGCTCTCCAATCTGCCAACCTGTTGAGTCTGAGTTTTCAGAAAACGTATACGGTGTCGGCCAAATTTGACAACGTCGGTGGCGTCAAACCCAAAGCAGCGGTGCGTAGCGCAGGGGTGGTCGTGGGGCGGGTGGAGAGCATTGTGTTCGACGACAAGTCATTCCAGGCCCGTGTTACATTGGCGCTGGAAGATCGCTTTGTATTTCCCAAGGATAGCTCTTTAAAGATATTGACCAGTGGTCTGCTTGGTGAGCAATACCTGGGTCTGGAGCCGGGGGCAGATGATCGCAATCTGGCCAGCGGTGATACTATTTCTCGCACCCAATCCGCCGTGGTGCTGGAGAATTTGATTAGTCAGTTCCTGTTCAGCAGTACCGCTGACAAAAATACCGCCAATTCGGACAAATGATGATGAATCGAACTCAACAATCAGCCAAGCCAATGCCTCTGGTTCGGTCAAACACAATTGTGGCGGCGACGCTTATTGGGGTTGCCCTGTTAGCGGGTTGCGCCAGCGGGCCCAATGCCAATCCTAAAGACCCCATAGAGCCCTTTAATCGAGGCGTCTACCAGTTCAATGATGCAGTCGACACTGCCGTACTGAAGCCCGTCGCCACCGCCTATCGTGACGTGACGCCACGCCTGATTCGCCAAGGGATTGGTAATTTCTTCGGCAACCTGCAAGATGCTTGGTCAGCGGTGAACAGCGCATTGCAACTCAATGGTCCAGCCACCTCAGACAATGTTGGGCGCGTCATGATCAACACCGTCATTGGCGTTGGCGGCCTGTTCGATGTAGCGTCTGACTTGGGCATACAAAGGAACACCAAAGATTTTGGTCTGACTTTGGGTCATTGGGGTGTGGCCCCAGGCCCATATTTGGTGTTGCCTCTGCTTGGGCCTTCCACTCTGCGAGACACGGCAGCTTTGCCAGTGGATTCTCAAGGAGACGCGGTCAGCAATTTGAGCCATGTGCCAACCCGGAACACCACCATGGCGGTTCGAATTGTGGACCAACGCGAAGGCCTTCTCAAAGCCACCGAAATGTTGGACAAGATCGCGCTGGACAAATATTCCTTTGTGCGTGATGCCCATCTCCAGCGTCGCCGCAGTGCCGTCTATGACGGAAACCCGCCGGAGGAAGACGACTATCCCGTCACCTCTGAAAAGTCACAGAGAGTAACGCCATGAATCGTCGTCAATTGAATCGTTGGCTGACCACACTCAGCCTGAGCTTGTTTGCATTGCTTGCATTGCCGGCCCGAGCCGCGGATGAGGCGCCAGACGCCCTGATTCAGCGCGTGAGTGCTGAGGTTCTTGCGATTATCAAGGCTGATAAGACGTTGATGGCTGGTGACGTGCACCGGATCATGACTTTGGTAGATACCAAGGTCATGCCCTATGTCAATTTCCAAGGGATGACAGCGTCGGCGGTCGGACCGGCTTGGCGACAGGCGACACCAGATCAACGCAAGCGCCTGCAAGAGGAGTTCAAAACCCTGTTAGTGCAAACCTATGCGGGCGCGCTTGTCCAGGTCAAAGACAACAGGATCTCAGTCAAGCCACTGCGGGCCGCGGCTGACAGCACGAATGTCACGGTTCGGACGGAAGTTATCGGTCGCGGGGACCCGGTTCAACTGGACTACCGCCTGGAGAAAATACCGGGCGAGGGCTGGAAGATCAACAATCTGAACGTGTTGGGAGTCTGGTTGGTCGAAACCTACCGCAGTCAGTTTCGTGCTGAGATCAACGCCAAAGGCATTGATGGATTGATTGCCACCTTGACTGATATGAATAAGTCCAACGCGAAAAAGAGCTGATGATGCTGGTGTTGCCACAAGCCTTGACCCAAGTTGAGGCGACCGCCTGTTTGCGTTCGTTGGTGCAGGATTTGCGCAAGCAATCTGGCGCCCGGATGGTTGTGGACGCCAGCGCCCTGACTCGATTTGACTCGGCAGCATTGGCGGTGTTGTTGGAGTTTCGTCGTGAGGTGATGGCGCTGGGCAAGCAATTTTCGATTCGCGGTTTGCCCGCACGTTTGGCTGACTTGGCCACCTTGTACGGTATTGATGAGTTGCTGACCGCGGAATCAGCCGACCCGGTAAAATAGCCGGCTCGCATGTCTGCTATTTCCTTTCAAACCGTCTCCAAAGCCTATCCATCCCCCCGGGGACCCAAAGGGGCTACTTTTCTCGCCCTCGACAGCGTCAGCCTCGACATCGAAGATGGGGAGTTCTTTGGCTTGCTGGGTCCCAATGGCGCCGGGAAGACCACCATGATCAGCATTCTGGCCGGCCTCACCCGCGCCAGTTCCGGGTCTGTGAGCGTGCTGGGGCATGACGTTCACCGGGACTTCGCTCAGGCGCGTCGCAGCTTGGGCGTGGTGCCGCAAGAATTGGTGTTTGACCCCTTCTTCAATGTGCGCGAAGCGCTTCGCCTGCAATCCGGCTATTTCGGTGTCAAAAACAACGATGCCTGGATTGACGAGCTATTGGACAGTCTGGGATTGGCCGACAAGGCCAACGCCAATATGCGACAGCTCTCTGGCGGCATGAAGCGGCGCGTGCTGGTGGCTCAGGCGTTGGTGCACAAGCCCCGGGTCATCGTGCTGGACGAACCCACCGCAGGTGTCGACGTTGAGTTGCGCCAAACCCTTTGGAAGTTCGTCGCCAAACTCAACAAGCAAGGTCACACGGTATTGCTGACAACGCACTATTTGGAAGAGGCTGAGGCCTTGTGTGGCCGTATCGCCATGTTGCAATCCGGCCGGGTTGTGGCGCTGGATTCCACCAGTGAACTGCTCAAGAAAGCCACTAGTAGCGTACTGCGCTTCAAGACCGACGGCGTTTTGCCAGCAGAGTTGGCGGGCAAGGCCCGAATTACGGGCCGGGTCGTCCAGTTTCCTGCCAATGACGCCTTGGAAATTGAGCACTACCTGGCCGCTGTTCGCCAAGCGGGATTGACTGCACAAGACGTTGAAATCCGCAAAGCCGATCTGGAAGACGTTTTCCTGGAAATCATGAATCAACACCGGGGCGCAGAGCCTCAGGCCGACAAGGTGAGCGCATGACCGGCTGGCAGACACTGCTTTACAAAGAAGTGCTTCGATTCTGGAAGGTTGCCTTCCAGACAGTGGCAGGCCCCGTTCTGACGGCAATGTTGTACCTGTTGATTTTTGGCCATGCGCTGGAGTCCCACGTCAAGGTCTATGACCAGGTCAGTTACACCGCCTTTTTGGTGCCGGGTCTGGCCATGATGAGCGTGCTGCAAAACGCATTTGCCAACAGCTCGTCCTCGCTGATTATGAGCAAGGTCATGGGCAATCTGGTGTTTTTGATGCTCACGCCTCTGTCCTACATGAACTGGTATGTGGCCTATGTGGGTGCATCGGTCATCCGCGGTTTGGTCGTGGGTGTCGGTGTCATTGCCATCTCCTTCCTTTTCACGAGCCTCAGTTTTTCTGCACCGTTGTGGATTCTGGTGTTTGCCATCATGGGCGCGGCACTGATGGGCACGCTCGGTTTGATTGCTGGCTTGTGGGCGGAGAAGTTTGACCAACTCGCGGCATTCCAGAATTTTGTGGTCATGCCCATGACCTTTTTGAGCGGCGTTTTTTACTCCATCCACTCCTTGCCCGCGTTTTGGCAGGGTGTGAGCCATCTGAATCCGTTTTTTTACATGATTGACGGATTTCGTCATGGGTTTTTTGGGGTAAGCGACGTTTCGCCCTGGTTGAGTTTGGGCGTGGTTAGTGCGGCGCTGGCGGTAGTCAGCGTCATCGCGATTCACTTGCTGCGCACGGGTTACAAAATCCGCAGCTAACCCCCTTTTTTCACACGAATTGGATTGTTGACATGAATGCAGACCAGATCAAGACCCTGATCGCCGCCACGCTTGCCTGCGAGCACCTTGAACTGGACGGTGATGGCCGCCATTGGTATGCCACCGTGGTGTCATCGGCGTTTGAAGGCAAGCGCGCCATTCAGCGCCACCAGCAGGTCTACGCGACCTTGGGTGACAAGATGAAAACCGATGAGATTCATGCCTTGTCGATGAAAACCTACACGCCCGCCGAGTGGGCTGCACAGGCCTGAGGCTGGGTGTACCCAGGACGCAGGCCCAATTTTTTCCCGCACACATCAAGGGTGCTGAACGGACTTTATGGATAAATTACTGATTCGCGGTGGACGTCAATTGCAGGGTGAAGTGCAGATCTCCGGCGCTAAAAATGCCGCCCTGCCTGAGTTGTGCGCCTGCTTGCTGACGGCTGAGCCCGTTACCCTCTTGAATGTGCCTCGTCTAAAGGACGTGTCAACTATGTTGACACTGATTCGCAACATGGGCGTGGGTGCCGAGCGCCAGGACGATGGCCGGGTGGAGGTGACTGCTGGCACGCTGAGCTCTCCCGAAGCGCCTTACGAGCTAGTCAAGACCATGCGCGCTTCGGTACTGGCCTTGGGGCCCTTGCTGGCCCGCTTTGGCGAAGCCACGGTGTCCTTGCCGGGCGGTTGCGCCATTGGGTCGCGCCCCGTCGATCAGCACATCAAGGGCATGACGGCCATGGGCGCCGAAATTGTGGTCGAGCACGGCTACATGATTGCCAAATTGCCAACGGGTTGGACGCGACTCAAAGGCGCGCGCATTGCCACCGACATGGTGACCGTGACAGGAACCGAGAACTTCCTGATGGCGGCCACTCTGGCCGAAGGCGAGACGGTGCTGGAAAACGCTGCGCAAGAGCCTGAGATCACCGATCTGGCTGAAATGCTGATCAAAATGGGCGCCAAAATTGAGGGCCACGGCACCAGCCGGATAGTCATTCAAGGCGTGGACAAATTGCATGGCTGCACCCACCAGGTGGTGGCAGACCGGATTGAGACCGGCACCTTTTTGTGTGCGGTAGCCGCGACGGGTGGTGAAGCGCTGCTCAAGCACGGCCGGCTCGATCATCTGGAAGCCGTGATCGAGAAGCTGCGTGATGCCGGTGCCACTGTGACGTCGGTTGACGATGGAATTCACATCAAGTCGCAAGGCCGCTTGAAGAGCCAGAGCTTTCGCACCACCGAGTACCCGGGGTTCCCAACCGATATGCAAGCGCAGTTCATGGCCTTGAACTGCATCTCGCACGGCACTGCCATCGTCACCGAGACGATTTTCGAGAACCGCTTCATGCACGTCAACGAGATGGTGCGTCTGGGCGCCTCCATTCAGATCGACGGCAAAGTGTCCGTGGTTGAAGGGGTAGAGAAGCTGTCGGGCGCCACCGTGATGGCGACCGACCTACGTGCCTCAGCCAGTTTGGTCATCGCTGGCTTGGTGGCCGAAGGTGAAACCGTGGTGGACCGTATTTACCACCTGGACCGGGGTTACGACCAGATGGAAGCCAAACTGCGTGGCCTGGGCGCAGACATTGAAAGATTTAAATGATCACGCTGGCACTGTCCAAAGGGCGCATCTTTGAGGAAACCTTGCCTTTGCTGCGCGCCGCCGGCATTGAGGTGCTGGAAGACCCGGAAAAGTCCCGCAAACTGATTCTTACCACCAACCAGCCCGATGTACGTGTGCTGGTAGTGCGTGCCACTGATGTGCCCACCTACGTGCAGTACGGCGGGGCCGATATGGGCATCACGGGCAAGGACACGCTGCTAGAGCACGGCAGCGACGGTTTGTACCAACCGCTGGATCTTCAAATTGCAAAATGCCGTATCAGCGTGGCCGTGCGCAATGACTTTGACTACGCCTCGGCCGTCAAACAAGGCTCGCGCCTGAAGGTGGCCACCAAATACGTAGCGATTGCGCGTGAATTTTTCGCCACCAAAGGTGTGCACGTGGACTTGATCAAGCTCTACGGCAGCATGGAGTTGGGCCCGTTGGTCGGTTTGTCGGACGCGATTGTGGACCTGGTGTCCACCGGCAACACACTCAAGGCCAACCACTTGGTCGAGGTTGAACACATCATGGACATCAGCTCGCACCTGGTGGTCAACCAAGCCGCGCTCAAGCTCAAGCAAGCGCCTATTCGCCGAATCATCGACGCCTTTGCCTCAGCTGTGGGCCAGGCCGCCTAAACAATTGGAATGAATTTGCTATGAAATATGTAGCTACTCCTGCTTATCTGTCAACGTCGAACAGCACATTTGAGGCTGAATTCAAGGCGCGTCTGCATTGGTCCGCCGAAGCGGATGCGGCCATTGAGCAGCGGGTGGCAGACATTCTGGCTGACGTGCAGCAACGCGGGGACGACGCCGTGCTGGAGTACACCGCGCGTTTTGACGGCCTCACAGTCGCTTCAATGGGTGAGCTGGAACTGACGCAAGCTGAACTCAAAGCTGCGTTTGATGCCATTCCCACTGAGCAGCGCGACGCGTTGCAAGCTGCCGCGCAGCGTGTGCGCAGCTACCACGAAGCCCAGAAGAAGGCCTGCGGCGAGAGCTGGAGCTACCGCGACGAAGACGGTACGCTGCTGGGCCAAAAGGTCACACCGTTGGACCGCGTGGGCATTTATGTGCCGGGGGGCAAAGCTGCCTATCCGTCGTCGGTGTTGATGAACGCCATCCCTGCCCATGTGGCCGGTGTCGGTGAAATCATCATGGTGGTGCCTACCCCCAAAGGCGAAAAAAATGCCTTGGTGTTGGCCGCCGCTTATGTGGCTGGCGTGACGCGCGCCTTCACGGTGGGTGGCGCGCAAGCGGTTGCCGCCCTAGCCTATGGAACGGCCACCATTCCAAAAGTTGACAAGATTACCGGCCCCGGCAACGCCTATGTGGCCGCTGCCAAGCGCCGCGTGTTTGGCACGGTGGGCATCGACATGATTGCCGGCCCCAGCGAGATTTTGGTGCTGGCCGATGGCAGCACCCCGCCGGATTGGGTGGCCATGGATTTGTTCAGCCAGGCTGAGCATGATGAGTTGGCGCAAAGCATTCTGCTGTGCCCCGATCAGGCCTATATCGAGCAAGTTCAAGCCGCCATCAACCGGCTACTGCCCGAAATGCCCCGTGCCGAGATCATTGCCAAGTCGCTCAACGGACGCGGCGCCCTGATTCATACCCGCAGCATGGAGGAGGCGTGCGACATCAGCAACAGCATTGCGCCCGAGCACCTGGAGGTCAGCAGCCATGAGCCACATCGCTGGGAGCCTTTGTTGAAACATGCCGGCGCCATTTTCCTGGGTGCCTACACCAGTGAGTCGCTGGGCGACTACTGCGCCGGCCCCAATCACGTGCTGCCCACCAGCGGCACCGCGCGGTTCAGTTCGCCTTTGGGCGTGTACGATTTTCAAAAACGCAGCAGTTTGATCGAAGTCAGTGAGGCCGGTGCCCAAACACTTGGCAAGATTGCTGCTGTGCTCGCCTACGGCGAAGGCCTGCAAGGTCACGCCCGTGCCGCGGAGATGCGCCTCAAATGAAGCTCGCCCGGTTCTTCGTGTTCGTTGGAAGCCTTGCAGTGCTGACCAGTGCCTCCGCCATGAGCCTGCGCGAACTGCGCGGTTTGGAGTTGTCGGACAAGAAACAGGGCGAGGCCTATGCGAACTATTACCTGGTGGGGGTCATGGAAGGCGCCATGGAGGCCAATGCCTTTCATGTTCGCGCCGGCGCCAAACCCCTGTTTTGCCAGAATGGCCGCCGTTTGGAACCGCGCATGGTGCGCTCACTGTATGACACAGAGCTGAAACGCAATAGCGAGCTGTATGAGGCTGACATGGGTGTCCCCCTGGTCATGGCCAATGCCTTGGCCACGGCTTATCCGTGTGAATGAAATGAACCAAGTCAAACCCCTGTCACCATAAGCAGCAACACCCGCATGAATCCTGATTTCGTCGCATACAACATCCGCCAAGACGTGCAAGACATGCACGCCTATGCCGTGCAAGACGCTGCCGGCATGGTCAAGCTTGACGCGATGGAGAACCCGCACCGGTTGCCAGCCGAGTTGCAGGCGGCCCTGGGCGAGCGCTTGGGTGCCGTCGCGCTGAACCGCTATCCTGACGGCCGTGTGGATGACCTGCGCCGAGCTTTGGCGGCCCACGCCGGTATGCCCGAAGGCTTTGACATCATGCTGGGCAATGGCTCGGATGAGTTGATCAGCCTGCTGGCGCTGGCCTGCGCCAAGCCCGCCGGTGGTCAGGCCGCCAGCGTGCTGGCGCCCGTGCCTGGCTTCGTGATGTATGCCATGAGCGCCCAGTTGCAGGGCCTGGACTTTCACGGCGTGCCACTCACCGCTGATTTTGAGCTGGACGAGACCGCCATGTTGGCCGCCATTGCACAGCATCGCCCCACACTCACCTACCTTGCGTACCCGAACAACCCCACGGCCAATCTGTGGGACGCCGCTGTGATTGAGAAAATCATTGTTGCAGTGGGTGAGCAGGGCGGTCTGGTGGTGATGGATGAGGCCTACCAGCCCTTCGCCAGTCAAAGTTACATTGACCGACTGGCACGCCACAGCCATGTGCTGCTGATGCGCACCCTGAGTAAGTTTGGTCTGGCGGGCGTGCGACTGGGTTACATGATGGGGCCCAAGGCCTTGATTGCCGAGGTTGACAAGGTGCGCCCACCCTACAACATCAGCGTGCTGAACTGCGAGTGCGCCTTGTTTGCGCTCGGCTACCAGGATGTTTTTGCGGCGCAAGCCCAGGACATTCGGACCCAGCGGACCGTCATTCTGGCCGCGCTGACCCCCTTGCCCGGCGTGAAAGCCTACCCGAGTGACGCCAATATGATTCTGGTTCGGGTGCCGGATGCGGCCAAAACCTTTGAGGGCATGCGCTTGCGCAAGGTCCTCGTCAAGAACGTTTCTAAAATGCACCCCTTGTTGGCCAATTGTTTGCGTCTCACGGTCGGCACCGCGACTGAGAACGAGGCCATGCTTGCCGCTCTACTGGAATCACTATGACGACCACTCTTCCTACCACCGCTCCCCGTATGGCCGAGGTGTCCCGCAACACGGCAGAAACCCAAATCACCGTCAAAGTCAACCTGGATGGCACCGGCAAGGCGAATCTGAGCACCGGCATCGGTTTCTTTGACCACATGCTGGACCAAATTGCCCGCCACGGCCTGATCGATCTCGACATCCAGGCCATTGGTGACCTGCACATTGACGGCCACCATACGGTTGAAGATGTGGGCATCGCGTTTGGCCAGGCTGTGCACAAAGCGGTGGGCGACAAAAAAGGCATTCGCCGCTATGGCCATGCCTATGTTCCTCTGGACGAGGCCTTGTCCCGCGTGGTGATTGACTTGTCGGGTCGCCCCGGCTTGATCATGGATGTGCCTTTCAAGAGCGGCATGATCGGCACCTTTGACAGCCAACTGGCGCACGAATTTTTCCAGGGCTTTGTGAACCATTCGTTCGCGACCCTGCACATCGATAACTTGCGTGGCGAGAACGCTCACCACCAGGCCGAAACGGTGTTCAAGGCCTTTGCCCGTGCATTGCGCGCCGCGCTCGAATTCGACCCCCGTTCGTTGGGCTCTATCCCCTCGACCAAGGGAATGCTGTAAGTTTTATGGGAAATGTGCCTCTGGCCCCCGTGGATAATCCGGGAGAAGCTATTAATTTAGTAGCAATTAACAGACTGAAGAAAACGGTGGCTGTGGTGGATTACGGCATGGGCAACCTGCGCTCCGTGTCCCAAGCGGTGATTCACGCGGCCGCGGGCTCTGATGTAGACGTGGTCTGGGCTCGTACGCCGGAAGAAGTCATGGCGGCCGAGCGAGTGGTGCTTCCGGGCCAGGGCGCCATGCGGGATTGCATGCGGGAGTTGCGCGAGTCAGGCATGTTGCCCGCTGTTCTGCATGCCGCAGCCAACAAGCCCTTGATGGGCGTGTGCGTGGGCATGCAAATGTTGCTGGACCACAGCGCTGAGCAAGACACCGCTTGCCTGGGTTTGATTCCGGGCGCAGTGATTAAATTTGACCTGCTGGGCCAGTTGCAACCCGACGCCAGCCGTTATAAAGTGCCGCAAATGGGCTGGAATCAGGTCTACCGCAACAACCACGGTGGTGCGCCACACCCCGTGTGGGGCGACGTGCCAGACGGCAGTTACTTCTACTTTGTGCACAGTTATTACGCCAAACCGTCTGATGCGCGCCACAGCGTGGGCGAGACAGACTATGGCAGCCGTTTCTCTTCGGCCATTGCGCGCGATAATATTTTCGCGACTCAATTTCACCCTGAAAAGAGCGCTGAACACGGGTTATCGCTTTACAGAAACTTCCTTCACTGGAATCCCTGATTTTTCTTGCTCTTTCTGAGCCTCTCACCTCATTCCTCCACCAACCTGAAGCATCATGCTTTTAATACCTGCAATCGATCTCAAAGACGGCCACTGTGTGCGCCTCAAACAAGGCGACATGGATCAATCGACCACTTTCGGCGAAGACCCTGCGGTCATGGCGCGCAAATGGGTCGACATGGGCGCGCGTCGCCTGCATTTGGTGGATTTGAATGGCGCTTTTGCCGGGCATCCCAAGAATGAGCAAGCCATTCGCAAGATCCTGAAGGAGGTGGGCAGTGAGATTGACGTCCAGCTGGGCGGCGGTATTCGCGACCTGGACACGATTGAGCGTTACCTTGACGCTGGCTTGCGCTACGTGATCATTGGCACCGCGGCTGTCAAAAACCCCGGGTTTTTGCAAGATGCCTGCACGGCCTTTGGCGGCCACATCATCGTCGGACTCGACGCTCGCGACGGCAAGGTCGCTACGGACGGTTGGAGCAAGCTCACTCGCCATGACGTGCTGGACCTGGGTAAGAAATTCGAAGACTATGGTGTCGAATCCATCATTTACACCGATATCGGTCGTGACGGCATGCTCAGTGGCATCAACATTGAAGCCACGGTCAAACTGGCCCAAGCCCTGAGCATTCCGGTGATTGCCTCGGGTGGTTTGAGCAATATGGCCGACATCGAAGCCTTGTGTGCAGTCGAAGACGACGGTGTTGAAGGTGTCATCTGCGGTCGCGCCATCTACAGTGGCGACCTTGACTTTGCCGCCGCGCAAGAGCGCGCGGACGAACTGAACGGCTGAACCAACCCCGCGCTGAGGGTGCACTCTGGTCGTTGCAGCCCTTGGGTACTGGCGCCAAAATCGCCCCAGCCGCCCCTATAAAGATTCAATGTTAGCCAAACGCATCATTCCCTGTCTGGACGTTACTGGTGGCCGCGTGGTCAAGGGCGTTAATTTTGTTGAGCTTCGGGACGCCGGCGATCCGGTGGAAATTGCCGCGCGTTACAACGACCAGGGCGCCGACGAGTTGACGTTTCTCGACATCACCGCCACCAGTGATGGGCGCGACATGATTCTGCACATCATCGAAGCCGTGGCGTCGAAAGTGTTCATCCCCTTGACGGTGGGTGGCGGTGTGCGCACCGTCGAAGACGTGCGGCGCTTGCTTAACGCGGGCGCTGATAAAACCAGCTTCAACTCGGCGGCTATCACCAACCCGACCATCATTCAGGACGTGTCCCACAAATATGGCGCACAAGCCATTGTGGTGGCCATTGACGCCAAACGTCGCTTTGGCGAAGACATGCTGAATCGGGGGGAGGGCTGGGACGTCTATAGCCATGGCGGCCGCCAAAACACCGGGCTGGATGTCGTGACCTGGGCGCGGCGCATGGCCGAGTACGGGGCGGGCGAAATTTTGCTCACCAGCATGGACCGTGACGGCACCAAATCCGGCTTCGATCTGGAGTTGACCCGCGCCGTCTCGGATGCGATCAACGTGCCAGTCATCGCCTCCGGCGGTGTCGGCAACGTGGACCATCTGGCCGACGGCATTCAACTCGGCGGTGCCGACGCCGTGCTGGCCGCCAGCATCTTTCACTACGGCGAATACACCGTGGGCCAAGCCAAGGCGCGCATGGCCGAGCGCGGCATTCCGGTCCGCATTAACTGATATTTCGGGCTCTTGCCCTTGTAAATGCTGCGTGAGCAGCTATTGATTGGATAGCAAATGACACCCCCAAACACGCCACCTGTCAGCTGGATCAGGCAGATCCGCTGGGACTCCAAAGGTCTGGTTCCTGTCATTGCGCAGGAGCTGGGCTCCAACGATGTGCTGATGTTTGCCTGGATGAACCGCGAGGCTTTACAAAAGACAGCTGAACTCGGGCAGGCGGTGTACTTCAGTCGTTCTCGCAACAAGCTTTGGTTCAAAGGCGAGGAGTCTGGTCATGTGCAAAAGGTGCATGAAATTCGCATGGACTGCGACAATGATGTGATTCTGCTGAAAATCACCCAACTGGGTCATGAACCTGGTATCGCATGTCACACGGGCCGTCATAGCTGCTTCTTCAGTGTGTACGAGAATGGTGAGTGGAAAGTCACCGATCGGGTCTTGAAAGACCCGCAAACCATCTACAAATAACGCCTTATGTTGACTCCTGCATCTTCCGCTGATTCTCTGGCCCGTCTGGCCGCCGTGATTGAGAGCCGCTTGCCACAGCAAGGCGGCAATCCGGAAGAAAGCTACGTCGCCCGTTTGCTGCACAAAGGCCCGGACGCTTTTTTGAAGAAGATCGGCGAGGAGGCGACCGAAGTGGTCATGGCGGCCAAAGACGCTGATTTTGGTGGGGACAAAACCAAAATTGTGGGTGAAGTTGCCGATTTGTGGTTTCATTGCATGATCGCCTTGGCCCACTACGGGTTGAAGCCCTCAGATGTCCTTACTGAACTGGAGCGCCGTGCGGGCACCAGTGGACTGGAAGAAAAGGCACTTCGCAAAGTACGCGCCCGAGAAGGAGAAGCCGGATGACGCAAGATTTCACAACACCCCCGAGCCAGGATCCCAATCGGGATCAGGCCAATTTGCAGCATTTGAAGTCACTCAACACGGTGGGCACTATTAGCTATGTGTTGCATCTGATCGTCGCCGTTGGAGCCTTGATTCCGGGCGGGCAGATGGGGCCGATTCTTCTGATCGTGGCCTTGGTCATGGACATGGTGAAACGTTCCGACGCGAAGGGCACGTGGCACGCCTCCCATTTTCGATGGCGCATCCGTACGGTGATCATTGCGGGGCTGCTTTACGCGGTGACGTTTCCGCTCTGGTTTGTGTTTGTTTTACCCGGATGGATCGCCTGGTTGCTGATCTCCATCTGGTTTCTTTTCCGCATCGTCAGTGGCATGGTGAGCATGAACAAAGGTTTGCCCATGGAGTTTTCTTAATGATCGAACACGTTGTGGGGCACGATCCCGACTGCCTTTTCTGCAAAATTGTCGCGGGGAAGATTCCCTCTAAATTGGTTTACCAAGATGATGAGCTCTATGCGTTTCACGATATCAAGCCGTGGGCACCTGTTCATTTTTTGATTATTCCGAAAATGCACATCCCCTCCATGGCCCATCTTCAGGCTGAGCATGCGGCCCTGATGGGGCGCATGATGGTTTTAGCCCCACAATTGGCGATGGAGCAAGGGTGCAATGCCTACCCTGCCGGTGGATTCCGCGTTTTGGCGAACACCGGTGACGAAGGGGGCCAAGAGGTCCATCACCTTCATGTTCACGTTATGGGCGGTCCCCGGCCATGGCTGAAGGGTTAATTCAGTAACTTGTAAGAGGCCGACAGGGTTGGCCGACTAAAATTTCATATATTCGTTAGGAGATCTTTATGGGTTCGTTTTCTATCTGGCACTGGTTGATTGTTCTTCTCATCGTCGTGATGGTGTTTGGCACTAAAAAGCTCAAAAACATGGGCGGCGACTTGGGTGGCGCAGTCAAAGGCTTCAAAGACGGTATGAAAGAAGGTAGTGCCTCGGCCGACGAGAAGCCGGAAGCTGATGCTGCCAAAGTGACTGCCAAATCGGCTGCGGAGGCCACCACGATTGACGTGGAAGCCAAGCAAAAGTCTTGAACGCTACGCTGTCTTTGAGCCTGACGCGCCATGATTGATCTCGGCATCTCAAAAATGGCACTGATTGGCGCCGTGGCGCTGATCGTCATTGGCCCGGAAAAACTACCCCGTGTGGCCCGCACTTTGGGCACACTGATGGGCAAAGCCCAACGGTATGTCGCAGATGTGAAAGCTGAGGTCAGTCGCTCCATGGAGCTAGACGAACTCAAGAAAATGAAGGAGTCGGTTGAGGGCGCTGCAAAGGACGTCGAAAACACCATTCAAACCAACGCCAGCGACTTCGAGAAGTCCTGGGAGCAGGCCACTGACGTGGCTTCAAGTGGTTCTTCGTACGATGGCGCCAACTCTGTCCCGGTTTACCGCCATCCCCAAAAGAAATGGCGTGTCAAACAAGGGGCGACCCCTAACTGGTACAAGGCCCGCACCGGCATACGCACCAAGGCCTTGTCGGGCGCGGCGCGTGTGGCCAGATACCGGCCGAAAAAGCTTAATTGATGTCTGACTCCTCTCCAAAAAACGACGAACTTGCCGGCACCGAACAGCCTTTTGTCCAACACCTTGTAGAACTGCGTGATCGTTTGGTGAAAGCCATGATCGCGATTGGTATTGCAGGTGCCGCACTGGCCATATTTCCAGGCCCTAGTGCCCTGTATGACTTGTTGGCAGCACCGTTGGTGGCGCATTTGCCTGCGGGCGCCACATTGATCGCGACGTCGGTCATTTCGCCGTTCATGGTGCCGCTTAAGGTATTGCTGATGGCCGCGTTTCTGATGGCATTGCCCTTTGTGCTCTATCAGGTTTGGTCGTTTGTTGCGCCTGGCTTGTATGCCCATGAAAAGCGCTTGGTGCTTCCATTGGTTGCCTCCAGCACGATTTTGTTTTTTGTTGGCGTGGCCTTTTGTTATTTCTTCGTGTTTGGCCAAGTGTTCAGCTTTATTCAGGGGTTTGCGCCGAAAAGCATCACTGCAACGCCTGACATTGAGGCCTACTTAAGTTTCGTGCTCACCATGTTTCTGGCCTTCGGTTTGGCGTTCGAAGTGCCGATCGTGGTCGTTGTTTTGGCTCGCATGGGCATTGTGAGTGTCGATAAACTGAAGGAATTTCGCGGCTATTTTGTTGTTCTGGCCTTTATCATTGCGGCCATCGTGACGCCGCCGGATGTCGTTTCCCAGCTGGCACTTGCGATTCCTATGTGCCTTTTGTACGAAGTCGGTATCTGGGCGTCAGTTCTTTTCATCAGGCACACACAGGGGCCAGATGAAAGCACGGAGAAGTCGCAATAGCCAGTAGCTGAATCAACGTTGGATCGATCTTCTGGGTTGAGGCCGTGTGCCGGGCACCACGTTTGTCGTCACGACGTTGTCGCCGCGTTGCACACTGAACTCCGAAGCGGTGCCAGGTTTGAGCGCCGCGACTTTGGACAGCAACTCCGACACATTTGCGACGGTTTGGCCGGCCACGCTGGTGATGACGTCGCCCGGCCGAATACCTGAAAGGGCCGCTGGACCGTTCTGTAGAACTCCGGTGATGATCACTCCTTTTGTGACTTTCACGCCAAACGTTTCCGCCAACTCCGGGGTCAGATCGTTGGGTTCGACGCCTATCCAGCCTCGTGTGACCTGCCCGTCCTTGACAATCCCCTCCATGACGAATTTGGCCGTGGACACCGGAATTGCAAATCCAATGCCCATGCTGCCGCCGGAGCGTGAGTAAATCGCTGTGTTGATACCGAGTAGGTTGCCGCTGGTGTCGACTAAGGCGCCGCCTGAGTTACCTGGGTTAATGGCCGCATCGGTCTGAATGAAGTTCTCGAAGGTGTTGATGCCCAACTGGTTGCGGCCCAACGCACTGACGATGCCACCGGTCACGGTTTGCCCAACGCCAAAGGGATTGCCAATGGCTAACACCTGATCACCGACTTGCAAGGTGTCAGAGTCTCCCAGCACAATAACGGGGAGCCGGTCCAGTTCAATTTTCAGCACGGCCAAGTCGGTGTCTGGGTCAGTGCCAATTACTTTGGCCCGAGCGCGTCGGCTGTCATTCAGGATGACCTCAATCTCATCTGCGCTTTCGACGACATGATTATTGGTCAAGATGTAGCCGCTGGGGCTGATGATGACGCCGCTACCCAGTCCAACTTGGGGCGCGTTTCCCTGCTCCCCAAAGAAAAATTTGAACCAGGGATCGTCGCTGTGCGGTGACCCTGGCGCAGCCTTGCTGGTGTTGATGCTGACAACTGCAGCGGCTGATTTTTTCGCCGCCAAGCGAAAGCTTCCCTGTGGGACAGCAGTCGCGTCGGTTGCCGGCGCTTCAAATAAGGCCACCGTCCCCGAGCGGGAACCGCGGGCACCCATCCAGTCGGGCTTGAGCGTGCCCACGACAAAATAGGCGGCAATCAAGACCGTCACAGTTTGCGAGAACAATAACCAGAGGCGTTTCATTGAATCTTTCAGGCCAAAGGCCCCGGAAGTAGAGTAAAGGTCGATTAGAGTGAAATTGTAGGCCGCGGCCCATCATTCTGATGAAAAAGGGAATTGCGCCGGTGCGAGTCGTGTCACTTTGAAGGCGGTACAGTCCAATCACCCTATGACGAATCCCCGCCAGACCATTCACATTCATCCAGAAGCTCCTCAGAAGCCAAGTGAAGGTATGCCATGCAACGGCTGTGGCGTCTGCTGTCTGACCGAGCCGTGCCCCCTTGGCGTCTTGTTGTCAGGACGCCGTCAAGGCGCTTGCAAAGCATTGCGATGGTCTGAAGGTGGACTGTTGTACCGATGTGGTGCGATCAGTGAACCCAAGGATGTCCTCAGTCGTGCTTTGCCGCAGTGGCTTCGACCCATCGCGACTGGGTTAAGTCCATTGATGGCACGGCTGGCCAAGCGATGGATCGCAGTAGGTCAGGGTTGTGACAGCTCACTTGAAGTGGCTTCTGTTGCCGGGTCGTCGTCTAAGCCCGGCATTTCGCCGACAATTTCGTCAACACTCACCGAACTTCCGATGCGACCCCATCCATCACCCGACCACCACCATGACAAGCCGACTTCAACTCCTAGAGAGTTTTGACACCCTGCTGAATCCGGAGCGCTTTCGCGACTACGGCCCCAACGGACTTCAGGTTGAAGGCAATGAGCGGATCCGAAAAATTGTCTCAGGGGTCACGGCCAGCCGAGCGTTGATTGAAGCCGCCGTTGAGGCCAAAGCCGACACGATTTTTGTGCACCACGGCTTGTTTTGGCGAGGCCAAGACGGTTGCGTTACCGGTTGGATGAAGCAGCGACTCGCTTTGCTCTTGGCCCACGACATTAATTTATTTGCCTATCACCTGCCGCTGGATGCTCACCCCGAGCTGGGAAATAATGCACAGTTCGGCTTGAAGCTGGGCTTGTCGACGCAGAAGCGCTTTGGCGAGCAAGACTTGGGATTTATTGCTGAATGCCCTTCCAATGAGGGGTTTGCCAATGCTGGAGCCTTGGTGCAACGGCTGGAAAAAGAGCTAAATCGTCCTGTGACCTTTGTTGGAAAAAAAGATTCCGATATTGAAAAAATAGCATGGTGCACTGGTGGAGCGCAAAGTTATTTCGAACCGGCCATTGCAGCGGGGGCGAGTGTTTTCATCACCGGTGAGATATCCGAACCACAGGCGCACTATGCCCGGGAATGTGGCGTTTCCTACATTGCCTGCGGCCACCATGCCAGCGAACGCTATGGCGCGCAAGCCGTGGCGGCCCACATCGCAGCACAGTTGAACCTAGACCATGAGTTCATCGACATCCCTAACCCCGCTTGAGAGCAGATGAACACCGTCAACACGTCCATGAAACTCCCCATTGCCATCACACTAGGTGATCCTGCGGGCGTGGGTCCCGAGATCATTGCGAAGGCCTTTCGTGACGCCCCCGATGTGACCGAAGGCTGTTTTGTTGTGGGTGACGTCGGCGTCGTTCGGCGCGCGCTTCAGGTCGTCTATGGTGGAGGTCTCCCGCTGCCTGTGGCCGTGCTTGACGATATGGGCGATATCGTCTTAGTGCCACCGAATTGCGTGCCAGTGTGGCCAGCAGCCACCTTGACCATACTGCCTCCCTATGGGCGGCTTAGTGCGGAGGCGGGTCGATTGGCTGCTGAATGTGTGGTTTGGGCGACGAGAGCGGCGTTGCGGGGCGACATTCGCGCAATGGTGACCGCTCCTCTAAACAAGGCGGCTTTGTCGTTGGCTGGCCTGCCGCATGACGGCTTTCCCGGGCACACCGAAATGCTGCAAGCCTTGTCGGCGGAGCATGCCGGTAGGTGCGTAGCTCAAATGCCGGTTCGCATGATGCTGGCCAACGATGAGTTGCGTGTCATTTTGGTCAGCATTCATTTGTCATTGAAAGCGGCCATTGATGCGGTCAATTTTGAAAGTGTTCTGCAAACCATTCGAATTACCCAGAAGGCCTTAACGCCGGTACTGGGGCGCCCTCCCCGAATCGCGGTGGCCGGATTGAACCCCCATGCGGGCGAATTAGGCCTATTTGGACGAGAAGAAATTGACACCATCGGTCCAGCCATTGCCGCTGCGAGCGCCGAGGGGATTGTGGTGAGTGGTCCGTTTGCGCCTGACTCTGTTTTCATGCGTGCGAGAAATTCGGCTAACCACATTGGGGAGTTTGACGTCGTGGTGGCGATGTACCACGACCAAGGACTGATCCCCGTCAAATACCTCGGGATGGAACAGGGCGTCAATGTCACATTGGGATTGCCCTTGGTTCGGACCAGCCCAGACCATGGGACCGCTTTTGACATTGCGGGGACGGGACTGGCCGACGCTACCAGCCTCATTGCCGCGATTAGGATGGCAAAGCAGCTCAGTTAAGCCGCACGCCTTATTGTTCCCAGCAGCAAAGATTAAAGCGGCGTAACTCCGGCCTCCTGTCAGTGCCCTTTGAGGCTGTCCCGGCAGGGACGTCCCTCTTCAGTCCATTCATCTGCTTGACCATCATAAAAATGATGAACGCCAAAAAGGCGAAATTAACGGCCACGGTGATGAAATTGCCATAAGCAAACAGGGGAACTCCTGCCTTTGTGAGCGCCACCAAACTCATTTCCGTACCTTCTGGGGGAGTGCCCAACACGATAAATAGATTGGAAAAGTCTAATTTGCCGAATATTGCACCGACCAACGGCATGATCAACTCCTTTACCATGGAGTCAACGATCTTGCCAAACGCGCCTCCAATGATGACGCCGACCGCCAGATCCATCACATTGCCTTTCACAGCAAACTCTTAAAATTCTTGCATCATTCCCATGTTCGATACTCCTGCAGATTGAGTCCCGCAGTATGGGTCAGCCAGCCGGTCAGTGTTAAAACTCGATATCGGTTTTCGGCATTAGTTCCGAATTTAGTGCTCAGCTACAATAAGTAGCTAACCCATTAGCGATGTTTTTCATTGAGGATTCCCATGAGTGAAACCCTTGTCGACGGCGGACAGATCGACTCAAGCAAACGAACGTGGCTGATAGCGTCAAGCTGCGTCGGTGTCGTAGGTGCTGGTGCCGTCGCCGTACCTTTTGTCAGCAGTTTTCAACCTTCGGAAAGAGCGAAAGCCGCTGGCGCCGCTGTCGAGGCTGATATTTCAGCGCTCAAACCCGGCGAGAAAATGACCGTTGAGTGGCGCGGCAAGCCGGTCTGGATCATGCGTCGTACGCCTGATCAGTTGGCTGCGTTGCCCAAGCTGGACTCTCAACTGGCAGATCCTAAGTCTGAACGCAAGCCTGCTGAGCAAGCGCCTGACTACGCTCGCAACGAAGTGCGTTCGATCAAGCCGGAGTACTTCGTCGCTGTTGGCATTTGCACACACTTGGGTTGCTCGCCCTCCGATAAGTTTCAGACTGGGGCTCAGCCCTCATTGCCCGATGACTGGCAGGGAGGATTCTTTTGTCCTTGTCACGGATCGACCTTTGATTTGGCTGGACGCGTCTACAAAAACAAGCCTGCGCCAGACAATCTTGAAGTGCCGCCGCATATGTATTTATCCGACACCAAGTTGCTAATCGGCGACGACAAGAAAGCCTGAGGACGTAAACATGGCTGAATTTCACGAAGTTTCTCCCAATGCGCCCGCCGGCGAAAAGCTGTTGAATTGGGTTGACAACCGCTTTCCTGCGTCAAAGCTCTTTAAAGAGCACATGAGCGAGTACTACGCTCCCAAGAATTTCAATTTTTGGTATATTTTCGGCGCGCTGTCCCTCTTGGTGCTTGTCATTCAAATCGTGACCGGTATTTTCCTGGTCATGCACTACAAGCCCGATGCGGCGCTGGCTTTTGCGTCAGTTGAGTACATCATGCGCGATGTGCCGTGGGGGTGGTTGATTCGCTACATGCACTCTACTGGCGCCTCTGCATTCTTTGTCGTGGTGTACCTGCACATGTTCAGGGGCCTCATGTATGGCAGCTATCGCAAACCACGCGAGTTGATCTGGCTTTTTGGCTGCGGTATTTTCCTGGCATTGATGGCTGAAGCCTTTATGGGTTACTTGTTGCCTTGGGGTCAGATGAGCTATTGGGGTGCGCAGGTGATTGTCAACCTCTTTGCCGCCATTCCATTCGTTGGTCCTGATCTTGCATTGTTGATTCGTGGGGACTTTGTGGTGGGTGACGCCACGTTGAATCGCTTCTTTAGCTTTCACGTGATTGCTGTGCCTCTGGTTCTGTTGGGTCTGGTCGTGGCGCACATCATCGCTTTGCATGAAGTGGGCTCTAATAACCCGGATGGTGTTGAGATCAAGAACCATAAGGATGAAAAAGGTCGCCCGTTAGACGGCATTCCTTTTCACCCCTACTACTCGGTGCACGACATCTTCGCTGTCAGTGTGTTCTTGATGGTGTTCACCGCCATTGTTTTCTTCGCACCTGAAATGGGGGGGTACTTCCTAGAGTACAACAACTTCATTCCAGCTGATCCATTCCAAACCCCGCTTCACATCGCGCCAGTTTGGTACTTCACACCTTTCTACTCAATGTTGCGCGCCGTGACGACGGAAATGATGTACGTCTTTATGGCCTGTGTCTTGGGTGGTGCGATCGTTGCCGCGGTGAAGGGGAAGATGCCCGCAGTATTCAAAGGTGCTATTTTGGTGGCGGCTGTTGCCGTGGTTGGCATGATGTTGGCCATTGACGCGAAATTCTGGGGCGTTGTCGCAATGGGTGGTGGCGTTGTGATTCTGTTCTTCTTGCCTTGGCTGGATCACAGCGAGGCCAAATCGATTCGCTATCGTCCTCAGTGGCACAAATACATGTATGCCGTGTTTGTGGTTAATTTCCTGGTGCTGGGCTACCTGGGAATTTTGCCTCCCTCTGACATCGGTGGACGTGTGGCGCAGATTGGCACCTTGTTCTACTTCGGCTTCTTTATCTTGATGCCTTGGTGGAGTCGTCTTGGTGTTACCAAGCCGGTGCCTGAGCGTGTCACATTCACGGCACATTGAGTGGGATTAGAAAATGAAAACAATGAGTTTCACTAATAAGGCTTTCTGCGGCTTGATGCTGGCTTTGGGCATGTCGATAGGAGCGCACGCAGCGGGTGGCGGTGGATTGGCTTGGGATAAAGCGCCCAACAAAACCAATGACATGGCTGCCCTGCAGAATGGGGTTAAGCTGTTCGCGAACTACTGTCTAAATTGCCATTCAGCCGCTTTCATGCGGTACACCCGTTTGACAGACATTGGGTTGACTGAGAGCCAGATCAAAGACAATTTATTGGTAACCAATTCAAAAATTGGCGACACCATGAAGGCAGCGATTGACCCGAAGCAGGCGAAAGCTTGGTTTGGCGCCAATCCGCCTGATTTAACCGTGATTGCCCGTTCGCGGGCTGGTTCGGGTGGTTCCGGTGCGGATTATCTCTACACCTACATGCGGACTTTCTATAGAGACGCGGAAAAACCAACTGGTTGGAATAATCTCGCATTCCCCAACGTGGCCATGCCGCATGTGCTCTGGGAACTTCAGGGTGAGCGCAGTCCGATCTTTGAGGTTATTGGGGAGCACGGTCATGAAACCAAGGTCTTCAAGGGATGGAAGCAGGAAGCGCCCGGCACAATGTCTCCATTGCAATACGACGAAGCAATGGGGGATTTGGTGAGCTATCTACAATGGATGGGCGAGCCCGTTCAAAACACCCGCGTTCGAGTAGGTGTTTGGGTTCTTTTATTCCTGGGCGTGCTCACTTTCTTCACGTGGAGATTGAATGCAGCCTACTGGAAAGATATAAAGTAAGCGAAGCATTCGACTTGGGTTCCTCATAGTGCTGTGGAGAATCCAGTTTGTTCAGAGTGGACGTGCGTAGCACGTTCCACTCTTTTTGATTTTTAGGAGCCTCTCATATGATGGTCTTGTATTCAGGTACAACCTGCCCGTTCTCACACCGATGCCGTTTTGTTCTTTTTGAAAAAGGAATGGATTTCGAGATTCGCGATGTGGACTTGTACAACAAGCCGGAAGACATCAATGTGATGAATCCATACGGCCAAGTTCCGATTCTGGTCGAGCGCGACCTGATTCTGTACGAGTCAAATATCATTAACGAATACATCGATGAGCGCTTCCCACACCCTCAACTGATGCCAGGTGATCCTGTTGACCGTGCACGAGTGCGCCTATTCCTGCTCAATTTTGAGAAGGAACTGTTTGTTCACGTCAACACACTGGAGTCGCGAGTTTCCAAAGGTAACGAAAAAGCCCTTGAGAAGGCGCGGGCACATATTAAGGATCGGCTCACTCAGTTGGCGCCGGTGTTCTTGAAGAACAAATACATGCTGGGTGACGGGTTTTCCATGCTGGACGTGGCGATCGCTCCTCTGCTGTGGCGCTTGGACTACTATGGCATCGATTTGAGTAAGAATGCAGCGCCTTTGTTAAAGTATGCGGAACGCATTTTCTCGCGTCCTGCTTACATTGAAGCACTGACACCATCCGAAAAAGTAATGCGCAAGTAACTGCCGTATGACCATGACGAATGGAGAAACCGAAACAACCTCTACCCGCCCTTATCTGATTCGAGCGCTGCATGAGTGGTGTACCGACAATGGATTGACTCCGCATTTAGCGGTGAGCGTTGACGGAAGTGTTCAAGTGCCTCAGGAGTTTGTTCGAGAGGGAGAAATTGTCCTGAACGTCAGCTTTGGTGCAACAAGTGCGCTGACTCTGGGCGATGAATTCATCGAATTCAAGGGGCGGTTCGCCGGAGCAGCTCGTGACATTCGAGTTCCTGTTCGTCAAGTCATGGGAATATATGCTCGGGAAAACGGTCAGGGCATGTCGTTCCCGATCAGTGTTAAAAGGCTCGACGATTCAACGATCGAGCCCCCCGGGAAAATTGGTGGCGTGTCTAGCCGAGCAGTTGCAAAGAGCGCAAAGCGGACGACCGCTTTGACAAGCGTAGTTTCGGTGTTGGATAGGGGTGGTTTCGCCGGTCCTGATCCAACGGCTTCTCCTGAGAGTCGAGGCCCACGCCCCACGCTTACCAGAATAAAATAACAGTCGAGGCAAAAAATAGCCCTCCAAAGACGTTAGAATTAGTAAGTGCCGATTTAGCTCAGTTGGTAGAGCAACCGCCTTGTAAGCGGTAGGTCGTCAGTTCGAATCCGACAATCGGCACCAAAATTTCAAGTTAGTCATTGACGCTAAACCCGAACCTTTAAAAGAGGTATCGGGTTTTTTGCGTTTCGGGGTCGGTGCGTCGATTTGTCACGGGGTGATGCAATTCGTTGGCGTGTTTGAGATTTTCGGCCAAATATCGACTTGTAAGGCCAGACTTGCTCCGAAAATCAGAGGGGGCGATGTGCTTGAACTTTTATCCGGATCGAGTTAACGTCCCAGCCTTTTACGCGTAAATGGGCTTCCATTGCGGGCAGAAGTTGTCGCAATTTTGCGGCGGCGGATGTACTGCTCAGTAGCAGGCACCAGACCGGTCCATCGATAGGCCCTGGAGCGACATAGGCTCTGAGCCCTGTTGGAATTAGGAACTCAACTGCCTTCAGTCGAGCCTTGGAGTCCGATGCCAATTCGCTTAGCCTAGCAAGGGTAGGCGAGCTTTGACTGGCTTGGAGCAGTGTGAGTACGTGTTGATGTCGCGGCATAAAGGATGGAACAAAGGGTGGTTAGATGCAATTAATTATCACGGATGGCTGGACGGCGCGAACGCGTGCCATTCAACTCAACGGTGCCAAATTGGTCCTAGCGCTACTGTTGGCTGCGACCTTGCTCATGTTGACGTCCGTGGTGCTGTACCACTGGGTATTTTTGACGGGCGCGCGCGCGGGTTGGCCGATCATGGGGCCATTGGCCGAAATTGTGACCAAAGATGATGTACTTCAAAGGGATCGTTTTCTCAGGGAAAACCTTGATGTTCTTGCGCGTCGAATGGGCGAAATTCAAGCCAAAGTCATTCAATTGGAGTCACTCGCCGAGCGGATTTCCGGTTTGACAGGTGTGGCGAATCCGATTCCAAAAGGAGCCTCTGGAAAGGGAGGGACCTTGGTGATGGGGCACTCACTTAGTATGCTTGAACTTGAGGCAACATTGACGAGTCTCGAGCAGTTGACCGGTGAGCGAGCGGACGCGTTGACAATGTTGGAGTCACGCCTGCTCGATAAAAAAATTAGCGCAATGATGGTGCCGACTCGGGTGCCGGTTGAGGACAGTGTCGTGGGCTCCCCTTTTGGGTGGCGGGTAGACCCAATCAACGGGCAGTCAGCTCTTCACACAGGCCTCGATTTTCAGGCCTCGCAGGGTACTCCCATTCTCGCCGCTGCCGGTGGTGTTGTGGTAACCCAGGAGTTTCATCCTGCCTATGGCAATATGGTGGAGATTGACCACGGCAACGATTTGATCACTAGATATGCGCATGCCGTAAAAACATGGGTAAAAAAGGGTGACCTCATCAAGCGGGGTCAGCTCATTGCGGAGGTTGGAACCACGGGTCGCTCTACAGGTCCGCATTTGCACTTCGAAGTTCTGGTCAATGGAGTCCAGCAAGATCCGCAAAAATTTTTGGACGCGGGTAAAGATTCGGCGACTGCAGGCGCCTCAACAAGGAAGGCCGGAAACACGTTAGCCGGTACTCGCAAGTCTCCATGATGCGAGCAACGTAAAATCACACTGTCGGCCTGTCTGGAGTTCGCGTTTCCATTGAATGCTTGAATTTTCCTAGACAGTCCTCATTTCCTTCATATTCAAAAAGGGTTGCACTGCTCGATTGACTCGATTGAGTCAATGAGTTCGACTTGCGTTCATGGCCATCAATATCCTTACAAAAATCTTCGGTAGTCGCAATGACCGCCTCCTCAAACAATATCGTACTGGCGTTTCTCGTGTAAACGCGCTGGAAGCAGCCTATGAGAAGTTGACGGATGACGAATTGCGCGCGAAAACGCCCGAATTCAAAAATCGTTTGTCTGCAGGTGAAGCGCTTGACGATCTGTTGCCCGAGGCATTCGCCGCAGTGCGCGAAGGGTCAAAGCGCGCCATGAAGATGCGTCACTTTGACGTGCAAATGTTGGGGGGCATGTCACTTCATCACGGAAAAATTTCAGAAATGGGGACTGGGGAAGGAAAGACCTTGACCGCGACGTTGCCGGTATACCTCAATGCATTGACGGGCAAAGGAGTCCATGTCGTTACCGTCAATGATTACTTGGCGAACCGCGATGCTCAGTGGATGGGCACTCTTTACAAATTTTTGGGTCTGACCGTTGGGATCAATTTGCCCAATATGTCCAGAGAAGAGAAGCAAGCAGCCTATCAATCGGATATCACTTACGGTACGAACAACGAATTTGGATTCGATTACCTTCGGGACAACATGGTGTACGAGTCTGGCGACCGTGTCCAGCGGGGCTTGAACTACGCGATTGTGGACGAGGTTGATTCGATCTTGATTGACGAAGCTCGCACACCCTTGATCATCAGCGGACAAGCTGAAGACCACACGGACGTCTATATTGCCATCAATAAGGTGGTGCCTTCGCTGCAGCTTCAGGAGGGTGAGGCAGACCCCCGAACTGGAGAAGGCGTCACCAAGCCGGGTGACTTCACCTTGGATGAAAAAAGCCGTCAGGTTTACCTCACGGAGCAAGGGCACGAAAACGCCGAGAAAATTCTGTTTGAGTTGGGTTTGATTCCAGCCGGGTCATCTTTGTATGACCCAGCCAACATTACATTGATGCATCATTTGTATGCAGCATTGCGAGCCAACCATCTACATCATCGCGATCAGCACTATGTGGTTCAAAATGGTGAAGTCGTCATTGTGGATGAGTTCACCGGGCGTCTGATGTCGGGACGTCGTTGGAGTGAGGGGCTTCACCAGGCGGTTGAGGCGAAAGAGGGCGTCCTCATTCAGCCAGAAAATCAGACCATGGCGTCGATTACCTTCCAGAACTACTTTCGCCTGTACTCAAAGTTGTCTGGAATGACGGGTACGGCCGACACAGAAGCCTATGAGTTTCAGGAAATTTATGGCCTTGAGACGGTGGTGATGCCGCCCAACAGGCCGAGCAAGCGAGATGATCAGCTGGATCGCGTGTACAAGACGACACCAGAGAAGTACCAGGCCGCGATCAACGACATTCGTGAGTGTTATGAGCGTGGCCAGCCGGTGTTGGTCGGTACAACATCTATTGAGAACTCTGAAATCATTGCGCAACTGTTGGAGCAAGAGAAACTGCCGCACCAGGTTCTGAATGCCAAGCAGCACGCCCGAGAAGCGGACATCGTGGCTCAAGCGGGCCGCCCCAAAATGATCACCATCGCAACCAACATGGCCGGGCGCGGAACGGATATCGTGTTGGGTGGCAATGTCAGCAAGTCCATTGAAGAGGTTGAAGCCAATGACACCCTGGACGTGGACCAAAAGTCAGGGCAAATTGCAAGCATTCGTGCGCAATGGTCAGAGGTACATGAACAAGTCAAGGCTTTAGGTGGTTTGCGCATCATCGCCACGGAACGTCATGAGTCCCGGCGAATCGATAATCAGTTGCGGGGTCGTTCTGGACGGCAGGGGGATCCTGGTTCATCGCGCTTCTATTTGAGTCTGGATGACTCTCTAATGCGGATTTTTGCGGGTGATCGAGTGCGATCAATCATGGACCGACTCAAGATGCCAGACGGTGAGGCCATTGAGGCAGGCATCGTGACCCGTAGTATCGAGAGCGCCCAACGCAAGGTTGAGGCACGCAACTTCGACATGCGCAAGCAACTGCTTGAATATGATGACGTGTCAAACGATCAGCGCAAAGTGATTTATCAACAACGGAATGAAATTCTCGATGCCACTGATCTCACCGCTCAAGTAGCCTCATTGCGAGAAGGGTGCTTTCAGGACTTGGTTCGTGAATACGTGCCAGTTGAGTCAGTTGAGGAGCAGTGGGACATCGCCGCTTTGGAAAAGGTCTTGTCTGAGGAATGGCAATTGCCAATTGCGCTTCAGGAGGCTGTGAGCTCGGCGAGTGCTATCACCGATGAAGACATCGTTGAAAGTGTCAAAAGCGAAGCCGACAAGTTGTTTGAAGCCAAGGTGACGCTTGTCGGTGGAGAAAATTTCACTCAGTTTGAGCGCATGGTTCTTTTGCAAAGCATTGACACGCATTGGCGCGATCACTTGGGCTCGCTGGACTATTTGCGTCAAGGCATTCATTTGCGGGGATATGCCCAGAAACAACCCAAACAAGAGTACAAGCGTGAAGCTTTTGAGTTGTTCGGTCAATTGCTCGACTCTGTCAAAAATGAGGTTACCAAGTTGTTGATGACGGTTAAGGTGCAGTCCAACGACCAATTGGAGCAAGCTGCTGATGACATGGAGAATCGTGGTGAAAGCGTGGCGAACGTGACCTACTCTGCACCGAATGAAACCGGGGAAGTTGAGACCCGACTGGCGAATGCCATTCCGGGTAATTCAGTCGGCGTAGCGACAGGTGACGTTCCTCGTGTTGGTCGCAACGAATTGTGTCCGTGTGGCAGTGGCAATAAATACAAGCACTGCCATGGCAAGCTGGCGTAAAAGCTAAAACACGATAAACATTCGGGCCAATGGCCCGTTTGCCATTTATGGGACAGATTTTTTGGAACAATGACTCTATCAATGAAGGAATTACCATGCCCGTGAACCTATCTAATCCAAATCCCGCTGAACTCTTTCCCATTGCCGGTTTGCGCATTGGTGTCGCCGAGGCAGGTATTCGCAAGGCCAACCGCAAGGACCTGACCGTGGTCTTGATTGATAAGGGGGCGTCAGTCGCTGGGGTGTTCACCCAAAATCGATTCTGTGCCGCGCCAGTACAAATATGCCGAGATCACCTCGCAAGCAATGTGGGTGTTCGGGCCATGCTGATCAATACGGGCAATGCCAATGCCGGAACAGGGGAAGATGGCCGTCAGCGCGCCTTGAGTACCTGCAGAGCATTGGCAGCTCGAATTGGGATCATGCCCGAGGAAATCCTGCCGTTCTCAACCGGTGTGATCATGGAATCTTTGCCCAGTGACCGCATAGAAGCGGGGTTGCCAGCAGCCTTGGCTGATGCCCAGGAGGGCAATTGGATGCGAGCAGCTGAAGGCATCATGACGACTGACACTGTGGCGAAGGCGTTTGGCACGCGGGTCATCATCGACGGTGTCGCGATCAGCATCACAGGGATTAGCAAGGGTGCGGGAATGATTCGCCCGAACATGGCAACAATGCTCGGTTTTCTGGCGACGGATGCTTGCATCAGCGCCACATTAATGAAGCAATTGGCCACCGAGTTGGCAGACGGATCGTTTAATCGGGTGACGGTCGATGGCGATACGTCGACCAATGACTCCTTCGTGGTCATTGCCACAAACAAAGCGGCGAATGCCCCAATTGACTCGCTGACCAGTCCGGCTGGTCAGAAGTTAAAGCTTGCCATGCTCGAGGTGGCCAAGAAGCTGGCTCAAGCGATTGTCAGAGATGGAGAGGGCGCTACTAAGTTTATAGCAATTGAGGTGACAGGTGGAAAATCGACCCAGGAATGTCGCCAGGTCGCGTATGCCATTGCACATTCACCCCTGGTGAAAACGGCGTTCTTCGCAAGCGACCCTAACTTGGGTCGAATTCTTGCAGCTGTGGGGTACGCTGGAATAGAGGATTTGGATCAATCCACCATTGACTTGCGCTTGGACGATGTCCTCGTTGCGGTGAAGGGGGGGAGAAATCCAGGATATCGCGAAGAAGACGGACAGCGCGTCATGAAGAAAAACGAAATCACGGTCAAGGTGGAGTTGGGCAGGGGAGACGCAAAGGACACAGTCTGGACTTGTGATTTGAGCCAAGACTATGTGACCATCAATGCCGATTACCGATCATGAGCGAGCAGTTTGAGAAATTGATGCTCCGCGCTGAGCGACTCATTGGCCGGATCGAAGCGATATTGCCGCAGTCACTTACTGAACCGGATTGGACCGCTTCGATCGCTTTTCGCTATCGAAAGAGAAGCAATGGCCGAGGTGCGCTGGAACCAATACGCCATGTTGGCGTTATTCATCTTTCGGACTTGCAGGAGATCGACCAGCAGAAGGAGAAAATCAGTCGCAATACGGCTCGGTTTGTCGATGGGCGTCTGGCGAACAACGTTCTGCTGACGGGCGCACGCGGCACCGGCAAGTCATCCCTGATCAGGGCCTGCCTCCACGAATACTCGGGCCGAGGTTTACGTTTGATTGAAGTCGACAAAACGGACTTGGTTGATCTCCCCGACATTGTCGACTTGGTGTCGGAGCGGCCAGAACGTTTTATTGTGTTCTGTGACGATTTGAGCTTTGAAGATGGCGAACCAGGCTACAAAGCCCTCAAATCTATTTTGGATGGCTCAGTGGCGGAAACGACACCTAACGTGCTGGTATATGCGACAAGCAATCGCCGGCATTTGTTGCCCGAGTACATGAAGGAAAATCTCAGTTACACCCATACGCCAGATGGGGAGGTTCATCCGGGTGAGGTTATCGAGGAAAAGGTGTCTTTGTCGGAGCGTTTTGGGCTCTGGGTAAGTTTTTATCCATTTACACAAAATGAGTATTTGGCCGTGATAGCACAGTGGCTAACTTTCTTTGGTGCGAGCACTGAATCCATTGAACTCGCCAAGCCTGAGGCATTGGTTTGGGCTTTGGAGCGAGGTTCTCGCAGCGGGCGTGTCGCTTATCAGTTTGCGCGGGATTTCTCCGGAAAACAGAGCACCATGCCATGAAATCGGCTCCATTGGTCGCAGACGCTCAGTTGCCGAGGGAAGGTGGCTTGGATCGGCCCTTGACTGAGGTTGCCGTTGGCATTTTGATTCGGTCTGACGGAGACTTTTTGTTGACCTCAAGACCGAACGGCAAGGTTTACGCCGGATATTGGGAGTTTCCCGGCGGGAAGCTTGAGTCCGGCGAGTCTGTTGTCCAAGCTTTGGCCCGCGAGTTGCAGGAGGAGTTAGGCATCTCGATTGGCGAGGTAGCAACTTGGAAAGATGAGACTGTCGACTATCCCCATGCCCTGGTTCGGCTTCATTTTTGCAAGGTATTGTCTTGGGAGGGTGAACTGCAAATGAGAGAAGGCCAGCAAGCTTCTTGGCAGCGATTGCCCGTCGTAGTGACGCCTATTTTGCCGGGGACCATGCCAGTGCTTGATTGGCTGGCCCAAGAACGAGGCCATATCGGCGCGACCAACTTAGACTAGTCAGTTGACGAAGGTCAAAATACCCGTTCTCAGCCTAGCCGGCTTGAGCTAGTCGGCTTCATGTGGCGGGCCTGCCGTCTACGTCGTCTTCGACCTCTGCGTCAGAGCTGTTTACCCGAAACTCTTCATTTGCCCAAGCTCCCAGGTCCATGTTTTTGCAACGCTCGCTGCAAAAGGGCCGGAAGGCATTGGACGGCGCGAAAATACTGTCGCCACGGCAGGTTGGGCATCGTACAACTTTGGGTTTATGGCTTGACAATTGAAACTCAATGGTCATGAGCACAATGCGACTTCAAAACTCGCGTTCTCTTGGCAAGGATGCAGTCGGTGGTCTTCACCTTGGCGCATCATTCGGATGGACACCATAAGCCGGTTTCCACTGATTTCTGGAACGAGCTCTAGCGTTGGATCCAGAGCTAGACGGAGCAGTTGAAACGTTCGACCTTGCGGCAGATTTTGCTGGAACTGTCCGCTACTGGCAACCACCTTTTGAGGAGCACCAGAGTCGCGCAATAGTTTGAGAAGCAATTGAATTGAGTCGGCCAGAGGCGTCAGTGTCTTGCTCCAAGTTACAAGATCGCTTGTTCGCTCGCTGCTGGGCCGATGTTGCCACGCGTAGTAGGCGGGAAGGTCGAACTCGCAGGTGCCACCAGGGATTCCAATTCGACTGCGGATGCTCATCAGCCAGTCATTTTCAGTGAGCGATTGGCCAGCCTTGCCTGATAGGCCGCTAAGGGACTGAAAGCACTGGTCCAGTTGCTGGATAACCTCATCCAGCACACCCTCAGCGATCGCTGGGTTGCCTCGGAAGGCATCCATTGCGTGCTTTTGTTTGTCCAGGTCTTTCAGAACATCTGACTTCAGGTCCGCTCGGGCGCCAACGTCCATGATTTCAAAGAGCGTGGTAATCGCAAAATGATGGTCAAGAGCCTGTTCTCTGGAGATCAGGTTTGCCAGACGAATGAACAGTTGCTCCAGCCTCAAGTAGGTTCGGATACGTTCGTTAAAGGGGTACTCGTAAAGGATCACACTAATTTCGTTGTTTGCCAAGTCAATTGCATGATAGCCCGAAGCCGCTGGCGATGTAGCGGACTTCCAATGCAAGTTGACTTAGCGATTGCGTGATGTTGCAGATTACAGTGTCTGCGGCGCTCAGGCGAGTTTTCCGACTGGCCTGTGAGGCCATGATTTTTTCAACCTCGGAACGACTCATGCCGCTTCGAATATTGACTCTTTCAATTTGAAGCTCCGAGGTCGAGTCGATGACCAGCACATGATCGACTCTTTCTCTCCACACCGGCGATTCAACGAGCAAGGGGACGTCAAAGACCACAACTCGGCATTGCTCATCAAGCGCCACATTCGTTTGCCATTGAATCTCTCGCCCAACCAAGGGGTGGATAATTGACTCGAGTGCCTCTCGCGCTTTTGCATCGGTGTAAACCAGCTGACGCATCTTGTCTCTGTTTAATGCGCCATCGACATCGATGAAAAGCTGACCAAATGTTTTTGAAATCAAGGGGATCGCATCGCCGCCCGCCGCAGTCATTTGCCTGGATATCGCGTCTGCATCAATGATTCTGGCGCCATGGGATGCCAGAAGTTTCGCGACAGTGCTTTTCCCGCTGCCGATTCCACCTGTTAATCCGACGCGTAAGAACGAGGGCACGTTTAAAGCCCCACAAAACTCATGATGGGTTGGGGACTAAAAATCATGACCATCAAGCCTGCTCCGGCCAAAAAGGGGCCAAATGGCACATAGCCTCCCTCGCGCAGTCCGCTGGAGAACTTCATGGCAATGCCGACAGCCGCGCCTATGACGGATGCCATCAAAATAATAGGAATCAACGCTTGCCAGCCAAACCACGCACCCAACGCCGCAAAGAGTTTGAAATCTCCATATCCCATTCCTTCTTTTCCAGTCGCGAGCTTGAACGCCCAGTAGACGAGCCAAAGGGAGATGTAACCAGCGATACATCCCCAGACCGCAGACGATAGGCTTACAGAGGTCCATTGAACTGCTGACGCAATCAGCCCAGCCCACAATAGAGGCAAGGTAATGTCGTCCGGGAGCAGAGTGGTGTCCCAATCGATCATGGTTAGTGCGACTAGGCAGGCACAAAATCCCGCCCAGGCCAGGGCTGTAGCGCTTGCGCCCCATTGCCAGCCGCAAAAGGCAAACAATGTGCCGGTGGCGAGTTCAATACTTGGGTATCGCAAGCTGATGGGTGTGTTGCACTTCGCGCACTTTGCTCGCAAAAATACATAGCTCAATACTGGAATATTCTCAAACCAACGAATTTGATGATTGCAACTTGGGCAGCGCGAACGGGGGGTCATCAAGTTGAATGGCAACCCATCCGAGAGCTTCGTCCCAGAAAATTCAGCCGCTTCAGATTTCCATTGGGCTTCAAGCATGAGAGGAAGCCGGTAAATCACGACATTTAAAAAGCTGCCGACCAGCAACCCCAAGCCCGCGAAAACAATCGTACTCATTCCTTGCAAATCGATCATCAGACAACTTGTCCCAACTTGAAAATCGGCAGGTACATCGCGACAACAATGCCACCAATGACAGTACCCAAGATCACAATAATGATGGGTTCCATGAGGCTGGAGATGCCGGCAACCATGTCGTCGACTTCCCCCTCATAGAAATCAGCAGCTTTGCTCAGCATGTGATCGATGGATCCGGACTCTTCACCAATTGCGCACATTTGCAGAACCATTGAAGGAAAGAGGTTGGCATTGGTCATCGCCACCGTCAACGCAGTGCCTGTAGAGACTTCTTGTTGAATTTTTACGGTGGCTGATTGGTAGACATAATTGCCAGAGGCCCCGCCCACTGAGTCAAGGGCCTCTACCAGTGGCACACCCGCAGCAAACATCGTGGCAAGGGTCCGAGTCCACCGGGCGATGCAAGATTTGTCGACAAGGACGCCAAAAATAGGCATTTGCAACATAAGCCTATCCATCACCTGCTGCATCTTTTCGTTGCGACGCCAAGCCTGCATAAAGAAGTAAATTCCTCCTCCGATACCGCCAAAAATAAGCCACCAGTAGGAAACAAATATCTCACTGATTGCGATAACGGCAAGGGTCGGCGCCGGCAGATCGGCTCCGAAATTTGAGAATACCTCTTTAAATGCTGGCACCACAAATATCATGATCACGGCGGTGACTACGAACGCCACCACCAAAACTGAAATGGGGTACATCAACGCAGACTTGATCTTTGACTTGATCGCCTCTGTTTTCTCCATGTAAACAGCGAGCCGATCCAGAAGTTGATCCAAGATACCTGCGGCCTCGCCGGCCTCGACTAGATTGCAGTACAGGTTGTCAAAGTAGAGTGGGTATTTGCGAAACGCCGCGCTGAGGGATGTTCCGGTTTCCACGTCTGACCGAATGTCATTGAGCAACCGAGTGACGCTGGGATTGGGATTACCCCGTCCAACGATATCAAATGCTTGCAGCAGCGGTACTCCGGCCTTCATCATCGTGGCAAGTTGCCGGGTAAATATCGCCATATCCTTCGGCTTGATGGCCCGCCCAGCGCTCATCCGGCGCTTTTTGATCTTGGATAGCAAAACTCCCTGACGACGCAGGGCAGCTTTCACTTGGTTTTCGCCTGCCGCACGGGTCTCTCCGCGAACTTGCTTGCCATTGCGGTCCTTCCCTTCCCACTCAAAGACAAATTCTTTGGTCGTTTTTGACTTTGCGGTTGCCATACGGTCCCTTGTATGAATCAATTATTCGTTGGTTACGGCAAGGACTTCTTCAAGCGAAGTCAAACCGAGTTTGGCCTTGTTCAGGCCCGCTTGTCGAAGTGAGCGAACGCCTTCCTTGGCCGCTTGCTCGGCGATTTCCAGCGCACTTCCATCCCGGAGAATAATGCGCTGAATCTCTTCAGTGATTGGCATCACTTGGTACAGACCCACACGGCCTTTGTATCCACTGTTGCACATCGAGCACCCAACAGGCTGGTAGGCCACCCATGGGGTGCTCAACTCTTCTGGTTTGTAACCTGCGTCAAGTAAGACCTGCTTGGGGATGTCAACCGCAGTTTTACAGTTTGGGCAAAGCCTGCGCGCCAACCTCTGCGCCGTGATCAGGATGACGCTTGATGCAATATTGAACGGCGCAATGCCCATATTGCGCATGCGGGTCAAAGTGGCAGGCGCATCGTTTGTGTGAAGTGTCGAAAGGAGCAGGTGGCCTGTCTGCGCCGCTTTGATCGAAATATCGGCGGTTTCCAAATCACGTATTTCCCCGACCATGATGATGTCTGGATCCTGGCGCAAGAACGACTTGAGTGCAACGGCAAATGTCAGTCCTGCTTTATCATTGACATTGACTTGGTTGACGCCTGGCAAGTTGATTTCGGAAGGGTCTTCTGCGGTCGCAATGTTGACCCCTGGCTTGTTCAAAAGATTCAAGCAGGTGTAAAGCGAGACCGTTTTTCCGGACCCGGTTGGGCCGGTGACCAAAATCATGCCATACGGTCGACTGATTGCTTTCAAAAGTCGCTCTTTCTCCTCAGGCTCATAGCCAAGCGCGTCAATGCCCAGCTTTGCACTGCTGGGGTCCAAAATCCGAATAACAATTTTTTCTCCAAATAGGGTCGGCAAAGTGCTGACTCGAAAATCGATAACCCGGTCAGGTCCGATTTTGAGTTTCATCTTGCCGTCTTGAGGGACACGCTTTTCGGAGATATCCATCCTGGAGATCACTTTGATCCGAGATGCAAGCTTGTCTTTAATGGCTACCGGCGGTGACGCAATTTCTCTGAGTTCCCCATCGATTCGAAAGCGGACCCGATAGTTGTGTTCATAGGGCTCGAAGTGGAGATCCGATGCACGCATGCTAAATGCGTCAAGAAGCATTTTGTGCAAGAACTTGACGACGGGCGCGTCATCTACCTCTGATGCCGCTGTGTCGGTTGAGTCCGCAATGGACTCGGTGGCTGATTCATCAAACTCGAAATCGCTACCGATAAGCGTTTCCATTGTTTCCGCAGCTGTTGCCGCTTTGCTCGTGACAAGTTTGAGAAGCTTGTCATATTCCGCAATAACCCAGTCAATGCCCAACTGCGTCGCAAACTTGATCTTTTCAGCTGCTTGTTGATCGGATGGATCAGCTGTGGCGACCAAAAGTCGGTTGTTCCGTTTGCTGAGAACGACAACACGGTAGTCGCTGCAAATTTTCGGGTCCAGTAATCCAGTGGGAAGACTTTTTACATCAAGTGCGTTGAGGTCAATCAATGGTGCCGCATAGGCGACGGACATGGTGTGTGCCAAATCGAAAGCGGAAACCGCGCCAGAGCCGGTGAGTTCTGCTATGAAGCCAGTGCGACTGTCTTCAGCTTTACGGTAAAGATCCTCTGCAAGCTTTTGCTCCAGTTTTCCAGCTAAAACTAACGCACGCCCCAGTCCAGGCAAAGCTGTTGGGGTAGGGTCTCGGAGAGTGTTATCAACTGAGGGCATAGAGCAAGAATGTACTACGTCAGGATTCGAGTCGGTGGGTCGTTGACAGTCGCCTGAGCATAGTGCCCCAGATTGGCCATCGATTTGTGGCGAAAGTGGTTCAGACTACCAGTTCAACATGTCGTATTTCGGTGACGAGGTCGGGGTGCTCAAATTCCTGGGCTACTTCTCATTCTGTCCCCTTTGGCAGCGCGGTGTCGGTTGATTAGGCCTGACGAGCTAACAGACCCGTCGCCAATTCGATCAAACAATCCGAGTAGGGAGTTTTAGGCAGGCGTTTGGCAGCCGAGACTGCGCGACTGGCTTCAGCGAGCGCTGCTTTTCGGGTCACCTCCAAGGCGCCGGTTTTTTTGACGATACGAGCGACCTCATCAAGCATAGCCGTGTCGCCTTTTTCAATGGCGCTTTTAACAATGAGACGCTCTGTTTCTGACCCGCGCTGCATGGCGGCTATTAACGGAAGTGTTGTTTTCCCTTCCCGCAAGTCGTCCCCAAGGTTTTTTCCCAGGAGTTCTGCATTTCCGGTGTAGTCAAGCACATCGTCGACGACCTGAAAGGCCGTGCCTAGAGCCTGTCCGTATTCTGCGCAGGCAGTTTCAATATCTGTTGATGCGCCAGCAAGGATTGCTCCAACCCGTGCGCTGGCTTCAAATAGCTTGGCCGTTTTTGAACGAATAACCTGAAGATATGCACTTTCATCCAATTCCGCGTTGTGCATATTCATCAGTTGCATCACTTCTCCTTCTGCAATGACGTTTGTGGCGTCAGCAAGCACCGCCATAATGCGCATGTCTTGCGCGTCGACCATCATCTGGAAAGCACGAGAATACAGAAAGTCGCCGACGAGCACGCTGGCGGGATTGCCAAAGGTTTCATTGGCAGTGGCATTGCCCCGGCGCATGGCGGAGTCGTCAACTACGTCGTCATGCAGCAGCGTCGCCGTATGGATGAACTCCACAACGGCAGCCATGTTGAATCGTTGGGGTCCTGTGTAACCCAATGCCCCGCAAGTCAGCAGCAGCAACGCCGGTCGCAAGCGCTTCCCACCGGCTGCGATGATGTATTTCGACACTTGGCCCACCAAAGGAACGCTGGAGTCAAGTCGGTTGGCAATAACCAGGTCAACCTCGCGCATGTCTTGCGCAATGATTGACATCAAAGTGGGTGGGGTGGGTATAGTTGCTTGCAAAACGTTGGCCAGTTATATCCGTGCATTATAGAAAACCGCCATTGCTTAGCGCCAGTGGGCTGGCTCCGGGTTGATTGGGATTTTACGTTGCGCTATAATGACTGGCTCTGCGAAAATTCGTTCCAGAGCTAAATTGAAGAGGTCATAATGTACGCGGTCATAAAAACCGGTGGCAAGCAATATCGGGTTGCTGCTGGCGAAAAAATTAAAGTAGAACAGATTGCTGCGGACGTGGGCCAAGAGATTGTGTTCGATCAGGTTTTGGCAGTCGGAAACGGCGCAGAAATCAAGATCGGTACACCCTTGGTGTCCGGCGCAACCGTGAGTGTCACTGTTGTGGCTCACGGCAAACACGACAAGGTCAGCATTTTTAAAATGCGCCGTCGTAAGCATTACCAGAAACGTCAAGGGCATCGCCAGCAGTTCACTGAACTGCTGATCGGCGCTATTGCCGCTTAAAGGACAAGGGTCATGGCACAGAAAAAAGGCGGCGGCTCTACGCGAAACGGGCGCGATTCCAAGCCCAAGATGCTCGGTGTGAAGAAGTTCGGTGGCGAATTGATTAGCGCTGGCGCAATCATTGTTCGTCAACGGGGTACTAAATTCCACCCTGGCGCCAATGTCGGAATCGGCAAAGATCACACTCTGTTTGCATTGGTTGAAGGCCACGTGTCTTTCGCCACAAAAGGCGCATTGAACAAGCAGACGGTGAACGTTATCTCGGCTTAAGTCGCTGGTAACTCCGTATCAAGACCCTGCGCGCTGCGCGGGGTTTTTCGTTTATAAAGTCTGAAATCATGAAATTCGTTGACGAAGCCTATATTGAAATCTCTGCGGGAGACGGCGGGGCTGGCTGCGTCTCGTTTCGCCATGAAAAGTACAAGGAATTTGGTGGTCCCAACGGGGGAGATGGTGGGCGTGGCGGACATGTATTTGCCGTTGCCGATTCGAATTTAAATACGTTGGTCGATTTTCGATTCTCTCGCCGTCATGATGCCAAGCGCGGGCAACATGGTATGGGGTCCGACATGTTCGGCGCAGCCGGCGAAGACATCACTCTGAAAATGCCAGTTGGCACCATCATTTCAGACTCCGAAACCGGTGAGGTATTGTTTGAGTTGCTAACCCACGGTGACGTCATCACCATTGCCAAGGGTGGGGATGGCGGCTTTGGAAACATGCGGTTTAAGAGCGCAATTAACCGTGCGCCGCGTCAGAAAACGCCTGGCTGGCCAGGTGACAAGCGCAGTTTGAAGTTGGAGCTTAAGGTTTTAGCGGACGTGGGCTTGCTGGGGATGCCTAATGCAGGCAAATCAACCCTCATTTCAGCTGTATCCAACGCCCGCCCGCGTATCGCCGATTATCCATTCACGACGCTGCATCCAAACCTGGGTGTTGTTCGCGTGGGTCCAGAGCAAAGTTTCGTGGTGGCCGACTTGCCTGGCCTGATTGAGGGCGCCTCGGATGGCGCTGGCCTGGGGCATTTGTTCCTGAGGCATCTGAAGCGCACCAGACTCTTATTGCATGTAGTGGATATGGCTCCGTTTGATGAAGGCGTGGACACGGTCGCCCAGGCAAAAGCCATTGTGAATGAGCTCAAAAAGTACGATGCCGAGTTGTATGAAAAGCCACGCTGGTTGGTTCTGAACAAGCTGGACATGATCCCCTTGGAGGAGCGTGCCGCGTTGGTCAAGGACTTTGTGAAGCGTTTCAAATTCAAGGGTCCGGTTTTTGAAATTTCCGGTCTGACCCGGGAAGGTTGTGAACCGCTGATCAAAACAATTTACCAACATGTCAATGCGCAGCAATTGGCCGAACAGGCCCCAGTTGTGGTTGACCCGCGTTTTCCGTCAACTGCTGAGTAATTGATCCGCGAACGCGTTGCTATTAAAGTAGTAGCGATGTTCGCCATATAGGTTTGAGCTGTACCCTGTTATGACCCTAAAAACCTCCTCGCCCGCCCTGCGTGATGCCCGGCGTATCGTTGTCAAAGTCGGTTCAAGCCTGGTGACCAATGAGGGCCGGGGCTTGGACGACGCGGCCATTGGTGAATGGTGCCGTCAGATGGCGCTTCTGGTCCAGGATGGACGTCAGGTCATCATGGTTTCCAGCGGTGCGATTGCTGAGGGCATGAAGCGTTTGGGGTGGGCGAAGCGACCCCACGCCATCCATGAACTACAGGCGGCGGCGGCCGTGGGGCAAATGGGACTGGCTCACGCGTATGAGACCAAGTTGCGTGAGAACAATCTGAAGAGTGCTCAAGTACTGCTAACGCATGCCGATTTAACTGATCGTGAGCGCTATTTGAACGCGCGGTCAACGTTATTGACGCTGTTGAAGCATGGCGTCGTGCCGGTGATCAATGAGAACGATACCGTTGTCAATGACGAAATCAAATTCGGCGACAACGATACCTTGGGTGCGTTGGTGGCCAACTTGGTCGAGGCGGACGCCTTGATCATTCTTACGGATCAAAAAGGACTTTACTCGGCCGATCCGAGAAAAGATCCATTTGCGCAGTTTGTTCATGAGGCCAAGGCTGGCGATCCGGCTTTGGAAATGATGGCTGGGGGCGCGGGATCCAGCATTGGGCGCGGTGGCATGCTCACCAAAATATTGGCTGCAAAACGTGCTGCCGGGTCTGGTGCCTCCACAGTGATTGCTTGGGGTCGTGAGCCGGACGTGCTGATGCGGTTGGTTCAAAGGGAATCCATCGGAACTTTGTTGGTTGCCCAAACCAGGAAGTCTCAAGCCCGCAAACAATGGATATCTGATCACCTGCAGCTTCGCGGTGCGGTCACTGTCGACGCGGGCGCGGCGACCAAGGTCCGCAGCGAAGGAAAAAGCCTGCTCCCCATCGGCATGACCGCTGTCTTTGGTGATTTCTCGCGTGGAGATGTGATTGCGGTGCGTAACGACGCCGGCGTGGAAATGGCGCGGGGGCTCGCCAATTACGCAAGTTCCGAGGCCCGCCTGCTGTGCCGCAAACCGTCAAGCGACTTCGAGAAGTTGCTGGGCTACACCGCCGAGCCGGAAATGGTGCACCGCGACAACATGGTGGTGACCCGGTAGAACCTGTCTCAGGTGATTATTTTCTCAGAGCCCTCACTATATCGGTCACTGAGAGCCCAGTGGATGTTGCCCCTTCGCAAACGCCTTGTCGCGCCAATACTAGGGCATGTTTGGATGGTTGTTTGCCCGCTAGGTCCAACCACTCGGGTCGTTTGAGGGTGTCCCACTCACCGCTAGAGTTGAATCTGGCGTAGGTTTTCACCTCGCCTGTGGCGCATCGAATTCCCTCGTACATGGCTGCCATGGAGCCGCTGGAATTGGTGGCGACAACCACATAGCGAACAATGCCATCCGAGGTGATTGTCAGGGTCTGAGGATCAACCCCAAACTTCAAACTCACATAGTTCGGCATGTTCAGCGGAATTAGATTCTTCTGAGTAAAAGAGGGAGGCGAAGGGGCTTCGCTCTCTTTCCAGTCTGGGTCCAGTGCCACGATTTGGGCGAATGCAACCCCAGTAAACAGTGATAAAAGTAATATGCTAAGTTTTTTGGACGCCATGATGCGTACTCTCCGATGAAGCCGCGTCAATGGCAGTCTGTGGGTCGGGCTCGAAGCTTGCGCCAGGCGGAAGTTCCATATTTGCACCCGGCACCTGCTCCTCCACAAACGTGGGGTCGTGAGGGCGCATTCCCTGGCGCAGGAAACGATTCCGATGGTCAGCGCGAGGCAAGTAGCGGGCGAGCTCTGTGAGCGCCATTTCGTAAACGCCCCGTTTGAACTCTACAACCGCATCCAGCGGCACCCAGTAGTCGTTCCATCGCCAGGCGTCAAACTCAGGATGGTCGGTGGCACGTAGGTCTAAATCCCAGTCATGACCAACCAATTGAAGCAAGAACCAGATTTGTTTCTGGCCTTTGTAGAATCCGCGAGCATCGCGGCGGATGAATCTGTCCGGCACCTCGTAGCGCAACCAATCTCGGGTTCGGGCCACAATGCGAACGTGCTCACGGAAGAGGCCCACTTCTTCGCGTAATTCGCGAATCATGGCCTGTTCTGGCGTCTCCCCCCGATCAATGCCACCTTGTGGAAATTGCCAAGAGTGTGTTCGAATGCGCTTGCCCCAGAACACTTGATTTTTCTGGTTGAGCAGGATGATGCCGACGTTGGGCCTAAAGCCGTCACGGTCAAGCATAATCAAACCCCAATTTTTAAACTGTTGCCATTATGCACAGCACTTGCTGCGCTTCAAGGGCGACAGCCCTCAGTTATTCCCGGATTCCCCCCATGAAAGCCTCCCAATTCTTTATCTCAACCCTCAAAGAAGCACCTGCTGATGCCGAGGTCGTGAGCCACAAGCTGATGACCCGCGCCGGCATGATCAAGAAACTGGGTGCCGGTGTTTACAGCCTGATGCCCATGGGCCTGCGCGTGGTTCGCAAAGTTGAGGCGATTGTTCGTGAAGAAATGAACCGGGCCGGCGCAGTTGAGTTGAACATGCCAGTTGTGCAGCCTGCAGAGCTTTGGCAGGAGACCGGGCGCTTCGAGAAAATGGGGCCTGAGCTACTGCGCATCAAGGATCGCCATGATCGTGATTTTGTAATTCAACCCACCAGTGAAGAGGTGGTGACGGATATTGTTCGGCAGGAGATCAAAAGCTACAAACAGCTGCCGAAAAATTTCTACCAAATTCAAACCAAATTCCGTGACGAACGTCGTCCCCGGTTTGGCTTGATGCGGGGACGTGAGTTCATCATGAAAGACGCTTACAGCTTTGACCGCGACCCCGTGTCAGCCAAGGCCAGCTACCAAGTCATGGCGCAGGCTTACCGTCGGATTTTTGACCGCTTTGGACTGACCTACCGTGCCGTTGCCGCGGACAGCGGTGCCATTGGCGGAGATTTGAGCGAAGAGTTTCAGGTCATTGCCGCGACCGGCGAAGATGCCATTGTTTACTGCACCGACAGCGAATACGCCGCCAATATGGAGAAGGCGGAATCACTGGCGCCCGCAGGCGCGCGGCCAGCACCGACGCGGGGTATGGATAAAACATCAACACCAGGCACGAGCACCTGTGTAGCTGTTGCTGAATTTTTGAACGTGCCATTGACCACGACCGTCAAATCACTCGTTCTGGCCACCGATACGCTGGATGCACAAGGCGCAGTCGTCAAGTCACAAGTGTGGTTGCTGCTCTTGCGTGGCGATCACGACATGAATGAAGTCAAGGTCGGGAAGCTGCCCGGTTTGGCGGGATTCCGTTTCGCCACGCTGACTGAAATTGAAGACCGCTTCGGTGGCAAGCCTGGCTACCTCGGCCCTATTGGATTGAAACAGTCGGTCAACTTGGTGGTTGATCGTGACGTGGCCGTGATGGGTGATTGGATTTGTGGGGCCAACGAGCCCGACTTCCACATGACGGGGGTCAACTGGGGACGTGACTTGCCAGAACCGACGCTGGTGTCTGACTTGCGCAATGTGGTGGCGGGCGATGCGTCGCCCGACGGTCAAGGTGTGCTGGCCATTGAGCGCGGCATCGAGGTGGGGCACGTGTTCTATTTGGGTACCAAGTACAGCGAGGCCATGAAGGCGACCTTTTTGGATGTCAATGGCAAGCCTCAGTTCATGGAAATGGGTTGCTACGGCATCGGCATCACCCGTTTGCCAGCCGCTGCCATTGAGCAAAATCACGACGAGCGCGGCATCATCTGGCCTGATGCGCTGGCGCCATTCACGGTCGTGCTTTGCCCGATTGGCGCCGATCGGTTTCCCGACGTCAAGGCGGCCGTTGAACAGTTGTACGGCGACTTGCTGGCCGCCGGCGTGGACGTGATTCTGGATGACCGGGGCGAGCGTCCTGGTGCCATGTTTGCGGATTGGGAGTTGATTGGTGTGCCGCACCGGGTCACCGTGGGTGACCGGGGCCTGAAAGAAGGCATGGTGGAGTACCAACACCGTCGCGATGCGGAATCAACCCAGGTTCCCGTGGCTGACATTGCCGCCTTGATTCAATCCCGGCTGAAGATTTGAAGGGGTTGACACCAGGAATGTTGACTCGAAGATCAGTCATCACCTCGTTGGCGGGCGGCTTGGGGCTGCTTTCCATTCCCGAGTCGGCGCAAGCCGGTGGGCAGTTGGAGGAGCCGCTGGTGGACTCGGTGCGCACCGCCTTGAGCTCCGCCATTGCCAACCAGGCCCCGCCTGTGCCTGAATTTCCGGACACGGGGTCCCGGCTCGAATTTCTGCGCTGGCAAGGCGCAATGAGTGACCGTTTACGCACCAAAAAGCCCGACTGGCGCGCCCGCCAGGAGTTTCTTCAAACCATTTGGTATGAAAGCCGTCGTGCCGGGCTGGACACCGCCATGGTGATGGGCTTGGTTCAGGTAGAGAGTAATTTCCGCAAATTTGCGATCTCCAGTGTCGGCGCGCGGGGCTATATGCAGATCATGCCGTTCTGGACCCGCGTGTTGGCGGATGGTGACGCGGGCAAGTTGTTTCACATGCAGACCAACCTTCGCTTTGGCTGCGTCATATTGCGTCACTACCTGGACCGGGAAAACGGCAACCTCTTTATGGCGCTGGGGCGCTACAACGGCTCTCGCGGCAAGTCGCCCTACCCAAATGCTGTGTTCGGCGCCCAGCGCCGTTGGGAATTCACTGCATAAAGCCAAGCTGCCCCTTCTTTTGGGTGGATTTGGGCAGATCAATGAACGAGATGGTGTCACGGCGGGCCAACTGGGCATTGCCAAAGCCAGTCATCAGGGCGCGGCGCATGTCACGGGGAGCCATGTCGCCCAATTGATCCAGCACGTCGTCACTGGGCTCTGGTGAAAATTTCTCGCCCCAGCCGTGGTCGCTGCGAATGGACTTGTACGGGCTGCGGGCGATTTGGCGGGCCGCTTCCGGAGAGGGAGGCTCGACCGTGAAGACATTCATGCGGTTCAAAATTGGGTCGGGAATGCATCGCTCGTCATTGGCGGTGGTGATCCAGATGACCTGACTGGCATCAATCGGGATTTCGGCAAATTCGTCCGTGAGGCTGCCGGCGGTGTCATGTTCAAGCAAACCATACAGCGCGCCCAAGGGGTCGTATTGGGCATGGCAACTGGCCTTGTCAATCTCATCCACGATCACGGGGTTCGCGTATTCGCCATCGATCAGTGCTTCAAACACCTTGCCCGGCTTGGCGCCTTTCCATTGAGAGGATGACCCTGACAACAGCCAGCCGGCTGTCATTGAGCTCATGGGCAACAAACTCATGCCGGTTCCCAGCAAGTTGGCCAGCTTGCGAGCGAAATGCGTTTTTCCGATGCCGGGTGGGCCCAGCAGGAGGATGGGGGTGACTTCCAGCCCGTCGTGGCTGTCCTGGGGCAGTGCCACGTGACGCTTCACGTCGTCCAGCACATCGGTAAAGTTGGGCAGCATCTCGTACAACGCAGCCATGTCAGGAATGCCTGAGGGGTTGACCTGAAACCGTTGGGGGCCACGTTCGAGCATGCGCTGGTAAGTGGCGCGAAGCGCGTCGTGCTCGTAGTCCCGCAACTTGACCAGTTTGCGTTCAACCTCCTCCGGTTGAAACACGCGGCGCAATTGAGCCAGTGGGAGGTGAAATGGCGAGGGCTGGGAAACCAGACTGCGAGATTCCATGATGGACTCCTGAGTAGTAACGACCAAGCGACATGCGCGAGATCATTGAAACACAAGATGCCAGCTACTCCATGGAGAGAAAAGCCGCGGGTTTCAGGGGCAATTCGAGACGACGTAAAAAAACCACCTTGCGGTGGTTTCTGGCAGGCGGACGGCGAGGCGCCGTCAGGCCCAGGCAATAGACGAATTAAGCTTGGTTTCCCAGGGCTTGTTGCAGTTCGCCGTTTTCGTACATTTCCATCATGATGTCCGAGCCACCAATGAACTCACCCTTGACGTAGAGCTGGGGGATGGTGGGCCAGTTGCTGAATTCCTTGATGCCGGTGCGAACTTCATCGTCTTCCAGCACGTTGACGGTTTTGATGGCTTTGGCATCCACACCGCAGGCCTTCAAGACCTGAATGGCGCGTCCGGAAAATCCGCACTGGGGAAAACTGGCATTTCCCTTCATGAAAAGAACCACGTCGTTGGATTTGACCAGTTCGGCAATGCGCTGTTGGGTGTCGCTCATGTTGAATATCCTTGGTTAGAAATGGCGTAATTATTTCATCTTCGCCGAAGTGGGGCGCAGCGCGACCCTTTGTTGAGCAGGGTTGGCTCGATTTTGCTAATGAATAGATAGCTTCACGCGCTCATTTATCAAGGACTGGCGGCACTTATTTCATAAAGTTTTGACGGCGATCGCCATTGGAGTCAGCGTTGGGTGCCAGTGGGGCCCATGGGCGAAGCACCGATAATGGAGCCTCAACGGAGAGTATTCATGAAGATTGAAAAAAACACGGCAGTCATACTGCGCTACAAATTAGCCGAGACCACAGGAAAACTGCTTGAAGAAAGCAAAACTCCCATGGTTTACCTGCATGGCGGTTACGACAACACCTTCCCCAAGCTGGAAGCCGCCCTTGAGGGCCAGGAAAAAGGTTTTCAGACCACCCTGGATCTTCAGCCTGAAGATGCTTTTGGTGCGCATGACGAGAGCCTGGTTCAAACGATTCCCAAAGCCCAGTTTCCGGCCGGCGTCAAAGTGGGCGGTCAGTTGCAAGGGGTGGGCGAAGATGGCCATGCCCAAACCTTCACCGTGATGAAAATCAAGGGTGACACGGTCATGCTGGATGGCAACCACCCGCTCGCCGGCAAAGCCCTGCGAATCAGTGTCACCGTGTCAGATGTGCGGGCGGCTTCAAAAGAAGAAATTGCACACCGCCACGTGCATGGTGAGCACGGTCATCACCATTGAGATGTGACTTCAGGCGTGGGGCCTAGTGCAGCGTGGCTGTGGCCAGTTTGCTGCCAAACCAGATGAACAGGCCACCCACGCCGCCCGACAGGGTAGCGCTCAGGCGCTTGCGGGCCCGAAAGGCCTGTGCCAACCGGGTGCCCAGGAAAATCAGGGCAGACAGATAAATGCCGCTGAACACCATGATGATCGCGCTCAGGATCAAAAATGGCACGGCCGGCCTGGCGTAGCTTGGGTCGATGAACTGCACAAAAAACGACAGCAGAAACAAAATTGCCTTTGGGTTGAGCAGGCTGATGACCAAGGCCCGCTTGAATGGGTGTTGCAGGTTGGCGGCGCTTTCACGAGGCACCTCTGTCGCCAGTTCAGGGCTGCGGGCTTTTTGAATGGCACCCCAGATCAAGTTCAGCCCCACCCACGCGAGGTAGGCAGCGCCCGCATACTTCACCCCAATAAACAAGTCAGGGTAGGTGCGGAGCAGGCTGGCTGCGCCCAGTGCCGTCAGCAGCAGCAAGATGGTGTCGCCCACAAACACCCCCATCGCCCCTTGGTAGCCGGCTTTGACGCCGCGTGCGGCCGCCACGGAGAGCACATAAATGGAATTTGGCCCGGGCAACAAAATGATGCCAATCGCTCCAATGACGTAAGTCCAAATGTCGGTGACGCCGTAGAAACTCATGCGTGGCTCCCGGTGATGGAGCTGTAGAGGGTTGGAAAGGCGGGCGCCTTAAGGTGTTTGAAATGAGTCATGTTGTCTGAAAGGGTGGGCCATGGGACGGCAGACCTCTCTTGATGTTTATTGAGCGACGTCAGCGCAAGCTAGCTGGAGGGCGTCGTGGCGGGGTAGTCAATGTAACCGCTTGGACCTGGCGTGTAGAACGTATTGGCGTCGGGGGCATTGAGTGGCGCGCCAGACTGCCACCGAGCCGGGAGGTCCGGGTTGGCCAAAAAGGGCCGGCCCACGGCGATCAAGTCGGCCTTGTGCGCCATTAAGTCAGCGTCTGCCCGGGCCACGTCATAGCCGCCGCTGAGAATCAGGTTTCCTTTGAAGGTGCGGCGGAACATGTCTTTCATCGACTGTGGCACCTCTGGCGCCCCCATGGCAGCATGGTCAACCAGATGGATGTAGTTCAATGTTCGGTGAGCCAACTGCTGCGCGAGATAGGTGTAGTCCGCCTCCATGTCGTTATACAAAGGCATATCGTTGAAGACCCCAAAAGGGGACAGACGAATGCCGACCCTGTCTTTGCCGATGGCCACGATCACGGCTTCGACCGCCTCCAGCGCAAACCGTGCCCGGTGCTCAATGGAGCCGCCGTAGGCGTCCGTGCGTTGATTCGAGGTCGGGCGGAGGAATTGCTCCAGGATGTAGCCGTTGGCAGCGTGTAATTCGACGCCGTCGAAACCGGCTGCTAGTGCGTTGCTGGCCGCCTGTGCGAACTCGGCCACGGTCGCGTTGATGTCGGTCTGTGTCATTTCAACGGGCACAGGGTGGGGCTGGGGTCCCTTGGCATCGGTGTACATATCTCCCGTAGCTGCCAGCGGCGACGGCGCCAGTACTCGGGCACCTTCGGGCAGATTCAGGGGGTGGGCGATGCGCCCGCAGTGCATCAGTTGCATGAAGATCCGACCGCCCTTGTTATGAACCGCTTGAGCGACCGGGCGCCAGCCGTTGATCTGCGCGGGTGAAAAAACGCCTGGAATGCGGGGGTAACCCAGTCCATTGGGAGATGGTGAGGTGCCTTCGGTGATGATCAGCCCCGCCGAGGCCCTTTGCGCGTAGTACTGAACCATCAACTCATTTGGAACGTTGCCAGTGGCGCGATTGCGCGTCATCGGCGACATGACCAAATGATTTTGAAGTGGCAGTGGGCCCAGAGTGGTGGGGGCAAACAAAAGCGACATGACATCCTCTCGGTGAGTCTCACAACGTAGCCAAGGCTGCAGGAAGCCGGGTGATGTGAATTGGCTTATTTAGCCTGCCAGTATGGATGCACCCTTTGCGAAATGACAAGACAGGGGCATTGACCCCTTCATCCACGCATTTTTGGGGCCTCAGTTGGGCCGTCGGCCCACGATCACCAATGCCACACCGCCAAGAATGGCGAGGGAGCTCGCAATCAAGCGCAAAGTGAGGGGTTCATTCAGGAAGAGGGCGCCGCCGAGAGCCGCAATCACCGGCACGCTGAGTTGCACGGTGGCGGCACTGGTGGCGGGCAGGCCGCGTACGGCGGTGTACCAGACGGCGTAACCCAGGCCAGAGGTCAACGCGCCCGAGATCACGGCGTAGGCCAGACCCGTGTTGTCAAAATTGGCTTGGGACAAAGTGAGGGCACTGAGAGCCAGCGTCAATACCGACGCGCGTTGAAAGTTGCCACTGGTGGTTTGGGTGGCATCGCCAGCGCCTTTGCCGCGCAGGGAGTAAACCCCCCACGCCACGCCGGCGGCCATCATCAACAAGGCGCCACCCAGTGGCGGAGCAGACAGACCGGGCAACAGCAAGGCGATCAATCCAACACAAGCGGCCAGCAAGCCGAGCGTCTGGCGTGGCGCCAAACGTTCGCCTTGCCACAGGCCGTAGCCAATCATGGTGGCCTGAACTGCCCCAAACAGCAACAAGGCGCCCGCCGCCGTGGGCAGGCTCACATAGGCCCATGAGAACGCCGCAGCGTAGGCAAACAGGGCCAGGGCAGAAGGCCAGTTGCCTGCGGGCGCCGTGTGGCCGTCTCTGACCCGAACCAACAGCCACAACACGGCCGCGCCCGAGACCAGGCGCACCGAGGTGAAGGTGGCCGGGTCAATGCCCGTGTGTTTGAGCGCTAACCGGCACAACACTGAGTTGCCGGAAAACGCCAGCATCGCCAGGGCGGTCAGCAATAAAACACGGGCAGGGCGCATGGGCTCAGACCTCGCCGGTGTACTCGCCGCGGGCGGGGTAGTCTTTGGCGATGGCGAAATCAACCGCGCCCAGCAAGTCCTGGAACGGTGGACGTGCGAACGGCATGGTTTGAACCGCGCCGTAATACAGCGTGCCGTCTGGGCGAATCAAAAATACACCGGGCTCGCTGAACAACGCTGGCTCTTCAATACCAATGGAGGTTTTGCCACGGCCGGCACTGATGTTCAGCCCCCACTCGCGGGCGGTTCGCAGGCTCATGCCGTAGCCAACTTTGACGCCGCTGACTTTGACCTTGTCGGCCATCAATTGAGCGCGGTCCAGTTCGTCGGCGCTCACAGCAACGAGGTTGACACCGCGCTGCGCGAACTCAGGGGCCAGGCGCTCCAACTCGAGCAGGTACTTGGCGCAAATGGGGCAATGCAGGCCGCGGTAGAAAACCAGCATGTCAAAGTGCGCGGCGGGGGCCGCACCCAGCACAAAACGCTCTCCATTGGTCAGGGCCACGTTCAGGGCAGGAACGGGGTAGCGGGGCATGAGGGTTTGAGTACGCATGGGGTAGTCTTTCAAAAAAGAGAGGGAGCCAGTATCGGCGGGCGGCGGGTGCGCGGGTTTAAACCCGTGACGCGCCGCCATCAGTCACTCTGCCAATGGCGGATGTGGTGATTGTGCGGTACGATTGGCTATGAAAAATACATTTAAGTTTGCAAATCGTTCAAAATGACCTCGGTTGCTCGTCGTTTGGACCGATTGTCTGCCTTGCTAAGTGGATTGGCCCCCCGGGTGGAGGTCGCGCGTCCTCAACCCTTGCAACCGGTGCTGAGTTGGGACGCTGTGGCTCAGCCGATGCTGCACTTGCATTTGATCATGGGTGGCTTGTTTGAGCTTGGTGTGGAGGGCGGCGCGGACCTGCCAGTGCAGGGGCCTGCCATCGTGTTGTGTCGGGGGGACATGCCTCACACCTTGTCGGCCTCGTCTGTACCTGCGTTTGAGGCCATGATTTGCGCACGTGCGACGCTCGATGGACCCGCGGCGGCGCTGTTGCTGGCCGAGTTTGCCCAGCCGATGGTGGTGTCGCTGGCTGAGGCCGACGCCTCCTTGCAGCAGGTGATTCAGTTGATAGCGGGTGAGTTGCTTGATCCGCGCTGTGGTCAACCCGCTTTGCTGGACCGCGCGGGTGACATTTTGTTCATCGGCATGCTGCGCCATCTGGTCGCCCACCCGCGCACCAGTCGGGGTTTGTTCAACGGCTTGGCCGATCCTCGCATCGCCGCCACACTGGTGGCCATGCACACCCAACCGCAACAGGCGTGGACGCTGGAGACGCTGGCCCACACCGCCGGCATGTCCCGCACCGCCTTTGCCACCCGGTTTCGTGAGCTGATGAACCAACCGCCGGGCAGGTATCTGGGGGTGTTGCGCTTGTCAATTGCCAGTCGCGCGGTGCGGGCCGGTTTGGGCCTGAAGCGGGCCGCACGCGAGTCCGGTTACGCCAGCGTGTCGGCCTTGTCACGGGCCTTGTCCCGCCCGACCCTGGATACATTTGAACGAATGAAATAAACTGTTGGCTATTGGGAAATCGGGGTGAACCCCGATTTCCCAGTGAATTTCTTATTTTATTTTTCAGAAAAGGAGCTTTGACGCATGTTTGGAGCCGTTACCGTACGCCAGTTAATAGTCGTTGCCAGTTTGGGTGTAGCGAGTTTGACCAGTGCATTTGCCGCAGAAATGGTCAGCATCAAGGGCTCGATTGTGAACATGAGGTCGGGCCCCAGCACCCGCACCGATGCGCTATGGGAACTTAAAAAAGGCTACCCCCTGAAAGTGCTCAAGCGCAAGGGAAGCTGGCTTCAGGTGCAAGATTTTGAGAACGACCGGGGCTGGGTATCGCGCAAGCTCACCAGCAAAACCCCGTACCACGTGGTCAAGTCCAATACGGTCAATATTCGCAGCGGCCCCAGCACCAAATACTCCATTGTGGGAAAAGCTGAGCGGGGTGATGTACTGCGCACCCGTGGCAAAAAATCAGGCTGGGTAAAAGTGCAGCCCAGCAGCGGCAAATCGGGCTGGGTGTCCGGAAAATTGGTTTGGGGTTGGTAAGCCACTCCCATTGACTTGGGGCCTCAGGGCGTATTAGAACGGCTGGAGGCCATCCAGGCGATCAGCGAAGAGCGCATGGCTTCTTCCACGGTCATGTCAATCGGCTCCGCCCAGCTGCGGGGCACAAACACCGTGTATCCCCCAATCATGTAGCCCATGGGCAGGTAAACGGCGACCTGGTCGTCGCGTGCCAGTCCTTTGGGCAAACCTATGAGGCTTTGGCGGGTGACCAGACCCACAATCGACAACTCTTGGTCAGGCACGCGCAGCACGACGACCTGTTGGCTGTCCTGGTCGTGCGGCGCGAAGAAGTCTGCAAAATTCTTGAGCGATGAATAAATGCTTTTCACCACCGGCAGGTTGGTGAAAGGCAGCTCAACCCACGACAACAGGCGAGCAGTGCCGCCTTGCGACATCAAAAATCCGACCCCCAAAATCACGCCCACCCCCAGCACAATGCCCATGCCGGGCAGGTAAACCTGGCCCACAAAAGGGCGAATTAGGGTCATGGCCAGCGATTCGGTCCACGCGATCAACAGGTAAAGCACATAGACCGTGAGGCCCAGAGGCAGCAGGGTGAACAGGCCACGGAAGAAATATTGAGACAGGTTTTTCATGAGGTAGGGGGCAAGTTCTGTGCGTCGGGCGGGTCAGCATAGCAGCCGCTGAACAATGGGCCGAGTTCAGGCGCTGAATGGCCGGCCGTTGGGTGATGTGGTCAGGTCTGGAGTAGTCCGCCGCTGCAGCGCTCAAGGCCGCCCAAGTCTTGGCGGGACTGAACCAGTTCGAATCCGGCGTCGTGCAATAACGCGCGCACGGCTAGGGCTTGGTCGTAGCCGTGCTCCAGCAAAAGCCAACCGCCGGGGAGCAGGTGGGCTGGGGCGTTGGCGATGAGGTGGCGCAAGTCGTCAAGCCCGTCAGCGCCGCTGGCCAGAGCCTGCAAGGGCTCATGGGTGAGGGCCGCCAAGTGCTCGTCTTCGGCCGCAATGTAGGGAGGGTTGGAGACGACGGCATGAAAACGCGGCGTGTCCGGCGCCAGCGCGGAAAACCAGGCGCCTTGGCTGAAAGACACGTTCAAACCCAGTCGTTGGGCATTGGCGTGGGCCACCTCTAGTGCGTCGATGCTGAAGTCGGTGGCATGAACGGTCAGCTCGGGTCGCGTCGCCTTGAGGGCGAGGGCAATGGCGCCGCTGCCTGTTCCCAGATCCAGCACACGGGGCGCGTAAGCGTTCTGGGGTGGCAACACCTCCAGCGCCCAGTCCACCAGTGTTTCGGTGTCGGGCCGGGGGTCCAGCACCCGCGCATCCACCAGCAAATCCAGGCCGAAAAACTCTTTGTGACCCGTGATGTAAGCCATCGGCTCGCCCTGGAGCCGCCGTTGCGCGGCTGTGGTGACGGATTGCAGAGCAGCTTCAGACACCTCTTCGGTGTCATGCACCATCAGCCAGGCGCGGTTGTGCAGGTCTTGTCCGAGTGCATGCAGCAACAACAATTGCGCGTCCAGGCGCGGCAGGCCTTGGGCTTGCAGGTCGGCCAGGGTGTGGGCGACGAGGGGCTTGGGGCAGGGGCTCGTCATGAGAGGAAGCTGCTATCAATAAAATAGCTGATTGCGCTCGATTGATCTGGGCTAGAGCCCAATATGATGCTCAAACACGGCATCACGCGCCAGCGCCCACTTCCAGCGCGGCCAGTTGTTCGGCCGCCTCATAGGCCTGCAGGGCTTGGATCACGTCGTCCATGTCGCCCTCCATGATGTAGAGCAGTTTGTACAGCGTGAGGTTGATGCGGTGATCGGTCAGCCTCCCTTGGGGAAAGTTGTAAGTGCGGATGCGGTCACTGCGATCGCCCGATCCAATCAGGCTCTTGCGCTGGGCCGCGTCTTTGGCGGCACGCTCAGAGCGGTCTTTTTCCTGAATGCGAGCGTTCAGCACCTTGAGCGCCTGCGCCTTGTTGCTGTGCTGGCTGCGGCCCTCCTGGCATTCAGCCACGATGCCGGTGGGCAAGTGGGTGATCCGCACCGCAGAGTCGGTCTTGTTGATGTGCTGGCCCCCGGCGCCGCTGGCACGGTAGGTGTCGATGCGCAAGTCGGCGGGGTTGATCTGGATCGCCACGGTTTCATCCGGCTCAGCCAGCACCGCCACCGTGCAGGCGCTGGTGTGAATGCGGCCCTGGGTTTCCGTGGCGGGCACGCGTTGCACCCGGTGGCCGCCCGATTCGAACTTGAGGTTGCCGTAGGCTCCTTCACCTTCGATACGAACCACCACCTCTTTGTAGCCCCCCAGTTCACTGGCGGACTCACTCATGATTTCGGCCTTCCAGCCTCGACGCTCAAAGTAGCGCGTGTACATGCGCAGCAAGTCGCCCGCAAACAAGGCGGATTCGTCGCCGCCCGTGCCCGCGCGAATCTCCATGAACGCGTTGCGCTGATCGTCCGGGTCTTTGGGCAGCAACATGCGCTGCAACTCGCCGTCCAGTTGCGCAAGCTCGGCGGTGGCCCCGTCGATCTCCTCTTGCGCCATGTCCGCCATGTCGGCATCACCCGCCGCGCTGGCCAACAAGTCCTTGCCCTCGGCCAGATCAGCTTCACGTTGGGTGTAGCGCGCCCAGCGGGTTGCTACGCCCGACACCTCGGTGTGTTCCCGTGAGAGCACGAGAAACTGTTTCATGTCGCTCATGATGTCCTCGCGGGACAGCAAAAATTCAAGCTCGCCGAGGCGGTCGGCATAACGTTCAAGTTGGTGGCGGAGAAAGGGCTTCATGGTCGAGTAATCGGGTCATTCGTCAAAAGGGGGAGGCAAGCGCAGCGCTTGTCCTGAATCAGCGGGCGGACGGGCACTGTGGGTGTCACGGTCAGCCGACAAGGCGTGGCAACCGCAGGGCGGGGCACGCGGCGAGCAGCGTCGCTAACGTTCTTTGCGCAGGAAAAAGTGCTGAATGGCCGCGCTGGCCCGGTCGCGTGCCTCAGAGTCGCCAGCGCGCAACTCCGCCATGGCGCCATGCAACATCTTTTGCGTCAGGCCTTTGGAGAGCGCTTCCAGCACGGCGTCCACATCGTCACCGCGCGCCAGTAGTTTGCGGGCCCGGGTAATTTCGGACAAACGCCATTCGTCAGCCTGAGCGTTAAGTTGTTGAATCAAGGGAACAGAGCCGCGCTGGTCCACCCAATGCAAAAAGCTCTGCACACCGGCGTCCACAATGGCTTCGGCCTGCGCCACGGCGGCCTGGCGGCTGGCCTGTGCGGTTTGCACGACACCGGCCAGGTCGTCCACGGTGTAGAGGTAAATGTCCTCCAGCGCTTTGACCTCGACTTCGATGTCACGCGGCACGGCCAGATCGACCATGAACATGGGGCGGTGTTTGCGCCGTTTGATGGCGCGCTCGACCGCGCCCAGACCGATGATGGGCAAAGTGCTGGCGGTGCAGCTCACCACCGCATCAAATTCGTGCAGACGGTCAGGTAAATCAGCCAGACGCATGACTTCGCCACCAAAGCGGGTGGCGAGTTTTTCGCCGCGTTCCAGCGTGCGGTTGGCAATGGCGATGGATTTGGGATTTTTGGCCGCAAAGTGCGTGGCGCACAGCTCGATCATCTCGCCGGCACCCACAAACAAAATCTTGACCTCGGCCAGGTCTTCGAACAATTGACCCGCCAAGCGAACGGCTGCGGCCGCCATGCTGATGGAATGCGCGCCAATTTCGGTAGACGTGCGAACCTCTTTGGCTACGGCAAAGGAGCGCTGAAACAGCTGGCTGAGTGTGGTGCCCAAGGCGCCTTCGGCCTCAGCGGCACGGACCGCGTCTTTGATTTGTCCCAGAATCTGTGGCTCGCCCAGCACCATGGAGTCCAGCCCACTGGCCACACGAAACGCATGGCGCGCGGCAAAGCCGTCTTGAAGGGCGTAGGAGTGGGTGCGAAGCAGAGTGGGTGAGACGCCACCGGCCTGGGCCAGCCAGTCCAGCGTGTGCTCCAGTTCGACTTGTTCCCCAGCGCAATAGATTTCGGTGCGGTTGCAGGTGGAGATCAGGGCGGCTTCGGGTTGGCGCGAATACGAGGCGCGCAGGCCCCGCAAAGTGGGGCCCACCTGATCCAGGGCGAACGCAAACCGACCGCGCAAATCTAGCGGTGCGGTCGTGTGATTGATGCCCAAAGCCCAGACTGCCATGTGTAGATTATAAAATCAGCGCCAACCATCCCGCTTGTCTCGTTTCTTGACCCATATCAAATCACATCAAATTCCGCACTATGGGCCTACTTGATCTCCTGAATCACTTGGTGAATTTCGCGGCGCCCGCTCTATGGATGGCCGTGATGGTCAGTCTGCTGGCGACCTTTTTTATGAAAAAAGTGGCTGGAGCCCCTGCATTTTCTGCGCAGGCAGCTATTAATTTTGTAGTGAGCCTAGCCGTGTTGGTGTTGGGGTTATGGTGCTTTGGTCGTGATGGAAAGATGGCCACCTATGCCGTTATGGGCTTGGTGTGCGCTACCAGCCAATGGGTGTTGCTTCGCGGTTGGAAGGCCTGAGGCGGGCGATGTCTTTGATTTTTGTCGAGGCGGAGCCGCAGCACTTGCCCGATTTGCTGGACTTGATCCTCACGCAGGGCCCCAATGAGTGGAACTGGTTACCGCTGGCCGGGGTGCAAGCCCATGTGGATGACATTGCGCAAGGCCGGGCGGGCGCCTTACTCGCTCTGGATGAGGGGCGTCTGGTGGGAGCCGTGACGTTTTGCCTCACCCGTGAGTTCAGCCGATACCAATCTGCCGCTGAGGCCAAAACCGAACACGGCTATGTCTGCGAAGCGGTGGTTCGCGTCGATCAGGCGGGGCGGGGTGTGGGAACGCAATTGCTCAAAGAAGTCGTGGCGTTGATGGCGGGCCAAGGCGTTTTTTCGGTGTACATCGACCGGCATGAAGAAAACGCCGCCTCAGCCGGCATGATGCGAAAGGCGGGGTTTGTCGAACTTGAAACCTTTCCCGAGCCGGCACGCCGGCCCCACGGCTCAGGCAGGACTACCGTGTCCAGGGCGCAAACAAATCCACCCGGTCCGTGATGATGCCGTCGGTTCCTAGCTCAATCAGGCGCTGGGCGGCCCATTCGTCATTCACCGTGTAGCTCAGGGTCCGAAACCCGGCGCTTTTGGCCTGAGTCACGCTGGAGGTGTCCCACAAGGCGTGATTGCAGACGATCGCCACGCATTCCAGACGCAACGCGGTTTCCAACCAACCGGTCCAGAGCGTGTCCAGAAGCAGCCCGCGGGGCAACTGGGGCTGGGCCGCCTGAGCGGCTTCCAGTGCGTCTGGCTTGAACGAGGTGAGCAGCGGCGGCACGTCGGCGCCTTGCCACAGGCGCGCGGCCTCGTTGGCCACAACTTCCCCGGTTTGTGCGTCCTGACCCGGCGTGGGTTTGATTTCGATGTTCAGGTAGAAGCTGTTGCGCAGACAGTAGCTGGCGATGTTGTCGAGCGTTGGCAAGGGCTCACCGGCGTAGGTGCGCGAGTGCCAGCTGCCAGCATCCAATTGCGCCAGCTCACCCCAGGGGTGGTCACCACCGACTGCGCTTTGGCCGGCGCCCAGTACCTCACGCGCATTGGTGGTGCGTGGCAGCGTGTCGTCGTGCATGAGAAAGGGCACGCCGTCGGCGCTCAATTTCACGTCGCACTCAAACATGCGGTAGCCATGGCTGGCGCCCAGGCGGAACGCGGCCAGGGTGTTCTCCGGCGCCAACTTGCCGGCACCCCGATGGGCGATCCAGCGGGGGTAGGGCCAGTTGTCGTGAGTGACTAGCATTTAGGAACGTGTTTCCATGCGTTTGCCGGTGCTGCCATCGAAGCAGTGCAGCTTGTCGGGGCGAGGCATGACGTGGATGGTGCTGCCCACCGCAGGCACTGCCTGCGACTCTTCGGTGCGGATGATGACCAGTTCATCGCCGCTGCCATGCTCCCAACGACCATAAATCAGTCGTTCGGCTCCCAGCATCTCGATCGCTTCGACGCGCAGCGCCCAGCCGGTGCTGCCGATGTCCAGGTGCTCCGGGCGAATGCCGGTGATGGTGCCCGGCACGGCATCAGGGGCACTTTTCAGCAGGTTCATGGGGGGCGAGCCGATGAAGCTGGCGACAAAAGTGGTAGCGGGGCGGTTATAGACCTCTTCCGGGGTGCCGAATTGCTCCATCACGCCTGCGTTCATGACGATCATGCGCTGGGCCAGCGTCATGGCTTCCACCTGGTCATGCGTCACAAACAGAGAGGTGATACCGAGTTCGCGGTGTAATTTCTGAATTTCCAGACGGGTCTGCGCGCGCAGTTTGGCGTCCAGATTGGACAGTGGCTCGTCAAACAAAAACACCTGGGGCTGGCGCACGATGGCGCGGCCCATGGCGACGCGTTGGCGTTGCCCGCCCGACAGTTCACGCGGTTTGCGCTGCAAAAACGGTCCGATTTCCAGAATTTTGGCCGCTTTGTCCACACGGGCCTGGATTTCGGCGGAGGGCACTTTGGCGATCTTCAGGCCGTAGGCCATGTTCTCAAACACGCTCATGTGAGGGTAGAGCGCGTAGTTCTGGAACACCATGGCGATGTCACGCTCGGCGGGTTCCAGGTCGTTGACCACACGGGGGCCAATGCAGATTTCTCCGCCGGAGACTTCTTCCAGCCCGGCGACCATGCGCAGCAAGGTGGATTTGCCACAGCCCGAGGGGCCGACGATGACGATGAACTCCCCATCTGCCACCTCGGCATTGACGCCGTGAATGACCTGGAGGCCGGTTTTTGAGTTGCCGTAGCGCTTGACGACATTGCGCAGAGAAATGGAAGCCATGGTTTCGAATTCTTTGAATTAAAAGGTGGTTTGGGGCAACGGGTGGCGAAAAAGATTACTTTTCCGTGTCTACCAGGCCCTTGACGAACCAGCGTTGCATCAGGATGACGACCAGCGCCGGGGGCACCATGGCCAGAATGGCGGTGGCCATGACCACGTTCCATTCCACATAGGACTCACCCGTGATCAGGCGTTTGATGCCCATGACCACCGGGTACATGTCTTCCTCAGTTGTGACTAGCAGCGGCCACAGGTACTGGTTCCAGCCGTAAATAAACTGAATTACAAACAGCGCCGCAATCGAGGTGCTGGACAAGGGCAGCAGCACATCCTTGAAGAAGCGCATCGGGCCCGCTCCGTCCATGCGGGCGGCTTCCACCAACTCGTCAGGCACCGTCAGAAAAAACTGCCGGAACAAGAACGTGGCGGTGGCGGACGCAATCAGCGGCACCGTCAGGCCCGCATAGCTGTTGAGCATGTTCAGGTTGGAGACCACCTCGTAGGTGGGGCCAATGCGCACTTCCACGGGCAGCATCAGGGTGACAAAGATCATCCAGAACACCACCGAGCGAAACGGGAAGCGGAAGTACACGATGGCAAACGCTGACAGCAGGGAAATGGCGATCTTGCCAATGGCAATGATCAGGGCGCTGAGCATGCTGACCCACATCATGGGGGCTGCCGCCGGTATCTTGCTGCCGGCGCTGGTGAAGCCGCCAAACAGGGCGGTTTTGTAGGTCTCAATCATGTGCCCACCGGGGAGCAGCGACATAGGGTAGGACTGCACGATCTGCTCGGCACTCTGGGTGGAGGCAATCAGGGTCAGGTAAAGCGGGAAAGCCACCACCATCACCCCCAAAATTAGCACCAGATGCGAGATGACCGTCAGGACAGGGCGTCGTTCAATCATGTTGGGCTCCTCGCATATTAGTACTGCACTTTCTTTTCAACAAACCGGAACTGGATCACCGTCAGCGTGATGACGATGGTCATCAGGACGACCGACTGGGCCGCCGAGCCACCCATGTCCAACGCCTTGAATCCGTCGTAATACACCTTGTAGACCAGAATGGCGGTGTCTTTGCCAGGACCGCCCTGTGTCGTGGCGTCCACGATGCCGAAGGTGTCAAAAAAGGCGTACACCACGTTGATCACCAGCAGGAAGAAGGTGGTGGGAGACAAGAGCGGAAACACGATGGTTCGAAACCTGCGCCACGGACCTGCACCGTCAATGGCCGCAGCTTCAATCAGTGATTTGGGAATGGAATTTAGGCCGGCCAGGAAAAACAGGAAGTTGTACGAAATTTGTTTCCACACGGCGGCGGCGACGATCAGGGTCATCGCGTGGTTGGCGTTGAGCAGGTGATTCCACTCGATGCCAAACGCCTGCAGGTAATACGACACCACGCCCATTGGCGAGGCAAACATGAACAGCCACAGCACACCTGCCACCACGGGCGCCACAGCGTAGGGCCAGATTAGCAGGGTTTTGTAGATGGCCGCACCTTTGAGGACCCGGTCCGCCATGACCGCCAGCATCAACGCCAGCGACAGGCCAATGACCGCCACCAGAATGGAGAACACGGCGGTGGTTCTGAAGGACCCCCAGTAGGTCGCGTCATCCCAGAGTCGCTTGAAATTTTCCAGGCCAACGAACTCGGTGGACATGCCGAAGGGGTCCTGGGTGAGTACGCTTTGGTAGAGCGCTTGCGCCGCAGGCCAAAAGAAGAAGATCAGCACGATCGCCATCTGCGGTGCAATCAAGACCCAGGGCAGCCAGCTTGATTTGAATCGAACGCGTTTTTCCATAGGGAGAAGAGGCGGTTATTGACTTGGAAATGAAATACACGCCGAAGCCGGAAAGCCGGCTGCGGCGTGCGAGTGGGTGCTCGAGTGAAACCCGAGCCAGTGGGTTTAAGACTTGTTGGCTTTTTGGAAGCGCTCGAGTTGCTCATTGCCGCGTTGAACCGCGGTGTCCAGCGCTTCTTTGGCTGATTTCTTGCCAGCCCAGACGTTTTCGAGTTCTTCGTCGTTGATAGTGCGAATCTGCACAAAGTTGCCCAAGCGAATGCCGCGCGACTTGTCTGTTGTTTTGCGAATCATCTGTGTCACAGGCACGTCGGTGCCAGGGTTCTTCTTGTAGAAGTCGCTCTCGTCGGTCAGTTTGAATGATGCCAGTGTGACGGGGAGGTAGCCAGTGCGTTGGTGGCTGGCAGCTGCCACTTCAGGCCGTGACAGGTAAGCGAAGAATTGACCAACGCCTTTGTATTCGGCCGCTTTTTTGCCCGACATCACCCACAAACTGGCTCCACCGATCACAGTGTTCTGAGGCGCACCGGCCACGTCTGGGTAGAAAGGCAGGGTGGAAATACCAAAGGCAAACTTGGCGTTGCGTTTGACGTTGCCGTACAAAGACGACGATGCGGTGGACATGGCGCACTCGCCTGAGACGAAGGTGGCGTCGGCTGCATTGCCACGGCCTTTGTACACAAACAGGCCGGTTTTGGCCATATTGCCCAGGTTCTCGATATGGCGCACATGCAGAGGACTGTTGAAGTTCAGCCGTGCGTCAATACCGCGCATGCCGTTGCCTTTGGTGGCGAACTCGGTGTTGTGCCATGCAGAGAAGCTCTCCAGCTGCGTCCAGCTCATCCAGCTACTGGTGAACGGACACTTTTGACCAGATGTCTTGAGTTTGGCGGCCGCCAATGCTACCTCAGGCCAGGTCGTTGGTGGCTTCTCAGGGTCCATACCCGCCGCCTTGAAGGCGTCTTTGTTGTAGAAGAAGACGGGCGTCGAGCTGTTAAAGGGAAAACTCAACATTTGACCGTTGAGGGCGGTGTAGTAACCGGCCACCGCAGGCACATAGGCCTTGGCGTCAAACTTGACACCCGAGTCTGCCATGACTTTGCCGACAGGCACGATGGCGCCTTTGCTGGCCATCATGGTGGCAGTGCCCACTTCGAACACTTGCAGAATGTGGGGCGCGTTGCCGGAGCGGAAGGCCGCGATGGCCGCCGTCATGGACTCGTCATAGCTGCCCTTGAAGGTGGGAACAATTTTGTACTCGGTCTGGCTGGCGTTGAAGTCTTTGGCCAAGTCGTTGACCCACTCTCCCAAGGCGCCTCCCATGGAGTGCCACCATTGGACTTCAGTTTGGGCCTGTGCTGAGAGAGAGAAGACGGCTACAAGGGCCGCGGTCGCTAATTTCAGTTTCATGAAGTCTCCTAATGTGAAAGAAAGGCGCGAGCGTATCCCGGCCTTATGTCAATTTTTTGACACTTCAGTGTCATAAAAAAGAGAGAGTGATTAGACATCAGATTTGCACCCATGTAGATCAGGGTTTCCATCATGACAACGCGTGAATTGTGCACTGCGTTAATATCAACCCTCAGCTGGATTTTGAGTCGCGCGACTCATGTTTTTCGCTCTGGCTGCAACCACAGAACCCGATGAACGCCCCCATTCAGATTACTCCATTGGTCTCCGAGGCGACGACAACGTCGCACGGTCATGCTCGCATTCGCGAAATTCCTTACAACTACACTTCGTTTTCCGACCGGGAGATCGTGATTCGACTGCTCGGTGCTCCGGCGTGGGACTGGCTGAATCAACTGCGTGACGAGCGGCAAACCGGGCGCTCCGCCCGTATGTTGTACGAGGTGCTGGGTGATATTTGGGTGGTGCAGCGCAACCCCTACTTGCAAGACGATTTGCTGGACAACCCCAAGCGCCGTGCCCAGTTGGTCGAGGCCTTGCAGCACCGTTTGTCTGAAGTGCAAAAGCGCCGGACGCCGGAAACTGACCCCATTCGCGACGCCATGGTGGGTGAACTGTTGACGGCCGCCCGGCGTGCCGTGGCTGATTTCGACGCTGCTTTTGTGGAAGTAGCCACCTTGCGGCGCAAAGCGCAACGCGTATTGAACAAGCTGACGGCCAAGGACAACGTAAAATTTGATGGTCTAAGCCGTGTCTCTCATGTGACAGACGCCACCGACTGGCGCGTGGAATACCCCTTTGTGGTGCTGACGCCCGACACCGAAGCCGAGATGGCAGGGCTGGTCAAGGGTTGTATTGAGCTGGGTTTGACCATCATTCCACGTGGTGGCGGCACCGGTTACACGGGTGGAGCGATTCCTCTTACTTGGAGGAGCGTTGTCATCAACACCGAAAAGCTCGAAGCCATGACCGAGGTTGAGATGCTGACCTTGCCTGGTTTGTCAGAGCCGGTTGGCACGGTCTGGACCGAAGCCGGTGTTGTGACCCAGCGCGTGGCTGACGCCGCTGAGCGTGCAGGCTATGTCTTCGCGGTAGACCCCACCTCCGCGGAGGCTTCGTGCATTGGCGGCAACATTGCCATGAATGCAGGCGGCAAAAAAGCCGTGCTTTGGGGCACGGCGTTGGACAACCTGGCCTCGTGGCGCATGGTCACCCCTCAAGCCGAGTGGCTGGAGGTGACCCGGGTTGACCACAACATGGGCAAGATCCATGACGTGCACGTGGCCAGCTTTGAGTTGCAGTATTTCAAGGCCGACGGCAAAACGCCGCTGCGCAGCGAGCGCCTGGACATTCCTGGCAAAACCTTCCGCAAAGAGGGTTTGGGCAAGGACGTGACCGACAAATTCTTGAGCGGACTGCCCGGCATTCAGAAAGAAGGCTGCGATGGCCTGATTACGAGTGCCCGCTGGGTGGTGCACAAGATGCCTGGCCACACCCGAACCGTGTGTCTGGAATTCTTTGGCAACGCCAAAGACGCGGTGCCGAGCATTGTCGAAATCAAAGACTTCATGTTTGCCGAGCAGAAGCGCACTGGCGTATTGCTGGCTGGCCTGGAACATTTGGATGACCGTTACCTGAAAGCGGTGGGTTACGCCACCAAATCCAAACGCGGCGGTCTGCCCAAGATGGTGCTGGTGGGCGACATTGCCGGTAACGATGCTGACGCCGTGGCACGGGCCACCTCCGAGGTGGTGCGCATTGCCAATTCGCGCAGCGGCGAAGGCTTTATTGCCATCAGCCCGGAGGCGCGCAAAAAATTCTGGTTGGACCGCAAGCGCACAGCGGCGATTTCGCGCCACACCAACGCCTTCAAGATCAATGAAGACGTGGTGATTCCTCTGCCCCGCATGGCCGAGTACACCGATGGGATTGAGCGCATCAATATTGAGCTGAGCCTGACCAACAAACTGGCGCTGTGTGATGCCCTGGAGGAGTTCTTTGCCAAGGGCAATTTGCCGCTGGGCAAGCAAGACGACGCCAACGAAATCCCCTCTGCCGAGTTGCTGGAAGACCGCGTCGGCCAGGCGTTGGAGCTGGTGCGCGACGTTCGCAAGTTGTGGAGCGGTTGGTTGCTTGACGTGGAAACCCTGTTTCCCCAGTTGCAAGACCACACCCTTCGGGCCAGCTGGAAGACACAGTTGCGCCTGCCTTTGCAGCAAATTTTTGCGGGAAGTGCCTTCGAGGCGATCTTGTCAGAATGCACTGCCGTACACAAGCGATTGTTGAAAGGCCGCGTCTGGGCGGCGCTGCACATGCATGCCGGCGACGGCAATGTGCACACCAACTTGCCAGTCAACAGCGACGACTATGAAATGTTGCAGGCGGCACATGGCGCAGTCAAACGCATCATGGCACTGGCACGATCGCTGGGCGGCGTGATTTCGGGCGAGCACGGCATTGGCATCACCAAGCTGGAGTTTTTGACGGACGAAGAGCTGCAACCGTTCACCGACTACAAAGCCAAGGTGGATCCGGAAGGCCGCTTTAACAAAGGCAAGTTGCTACGAAATTCAGAGCTGCTCGCGCAAGACGGACGGTCGCCAAGCTCTGATTTGACCAATGCCTACACCCCAAGCTTCGGTTTGATGGGGCATGAGTCATTGATCATGCAGCAAAGCGACATTGGCGCCATTGCCGACAGCGTCAAAGACTGCCTGCGTTGCGGCAAGTGCAAGCCCGTGTGTGCAACACACGTGCCGCGCGCCAACTTGCTTTACAGCCCACGCAACAAAATTTTGGCCACCTCCCTGCTGGTGGAAGCTTTTCTGTACGAAGAGCAGACGCGCCGCGGTGTGAGCATCAAGCATTGGCAGGAATTTGAAGACGTGGCCGACCACTGCACGGTGTGTCACAAATGCCTGTCGCCGTGCCCCGTGAAAATCGACTTTGGTGACGTCACGATGAACATGCGCAACCTGTTGCGCAAAATGGGCAAAAAGAGTTTCCGCCCTGCAGGTGCTGCGGCCATGTTCATGCTCAACGCGACCAATCCTGAGACCATCAAGTTCGCCCGCTCAGCCATGGTCAATGTGGCCATGAAGGCGCAGCGTATTGCGGCGGATGTGCTCAAGGTGGTTGCCCGCAAGCAAACCAAGGCGCCGCCAGCCACCCTGGGTACGGCACCCATCAAGGAGCAGGTGATTCACTTCATCAACAAAAAGCTCCCTGGTGGCTTGCCTAAGAAGACGGCCCGTGCTTTGCTCGATATTGAGGACAAGGACTATGTGCCCATCATCCGGGACCCCAAAACCACCAACGCCGAGACCGAGGCGGTGTTTTACTTCCCTGGTTGTGGTTCCGAGCGGCTGTTCAGTCAAGTCGGTTTGGCGACGCAAGCAATGTTGTGGCACGCCGGCGTCCAGACTGTGTTGCCGCCCGGCTACCTGTGCTGCGGCTACCCTCAGCGCGGGTCCGGTCAGTTCGACAAGGCTGAGAAGATGATCACCGACAACCGGGTTCTGTTTCACCGGGTGGCCAACACGTTGAACTACCTGGAGATCAAGACCGTTGTCGTGAGCTGTGGCACCTGTTACGACCAGCTGCAGGGCTATGAGTTCGATAAGATATTCCCGGGCTGTCGCATCATTGACATCCACGAGTACCTGCTTGAAAAAGGCATCACGCTGCAAAACGCGGGCTCTTTTCTGTTTCATGACCCCTGCCACAGCCCCATGAAGTTGCAGGAACCGATCAAGACGGTGAAGGCTTTGTTGGGCAACAACGTGATCCAGTCAGAGCGGTGCTGTGGCGAGTCCGGCACGCTGGCGCTGAACCGGCCTGACATTTCGACCCAGGTGCGCTTTCGCAAAGAAGAAGAAATTCTCAAAGGCGAAGCCCAATTGCGTGAAATGGGTGGTGTGGCGCCCAAGGAAAACATCAAGGTGTTGACCTCCTGCCCCGCCTGTCTTCAGGGTTTGAGCCGCTATGGCGATGACTTGAAGAATGGTCTGCTGGAGGCAGACTACATCGTCGTCGAAATGGCCAACCAAATTCTGGGCGACCAGTGGATGCCGGATTACGTCAAAAAGGCCAACGAAGGTGGGATCGAACGCGTGTTGGTCTAAGCAACACTGCAACCGCGTCTTCCCTGAACGATCCCGCCACACCGCCAATTGGGGTGTGGTCCCTTTAGATTTTTTGAATAGGTGAGCTCATGGCAGGTTTGCAATCAGGCGCTCCGACGCCACAGTCGATCACGGTGCACAGCCAGTCGAAAGTGCTGGAAGTGACCTTCTCTGACGGCGCGGAGTTCCGCATTCCCTTTGAGCTGATGCGCGTGTATTCGCCGTCGGCCGAGGTGCAGGGCCACGGACCGGGCCAAGAGGTGCTGCAGACCGGCAAGCGCGAGGTGGAGTTGGCTGGCTTGGAGCCGGTTGGCAACTACGCCGTGCAACCGGCGTTTTCTGATGGGCATGACTCCGGCATTTTTTCCTGGGATTACCTGTATTTCCTGGGCTCGCAGCAAGACAAGCTCTGGCTGGATTACGAAGCACGCCTGCAGGCCGCCGGGGTGGGGCGTGATTCGCCCATGCCCGAGAAGGCCGGGCATGGCTGCAGCAGTCATTGATACCCAAGCTATAAAATAGATAGCTGCCTGCTCCTGATCTATAAGGGGCAAAGGCGGTTTTTGTTAATGAAGCAACACCACCCTGACCCGCCTCAGGGTTGCGGTGTCCCTTTGAATGCACATCGTCTAGGATGACGGACATGACAACTACACATTTTGGCTACCAGTCGGTAGACGAGGCAGAAAAAGCAAAACACGTGCGTGGCGTGTTCGACTCGGTGGCGCCCAAGTACGACTTGATGAATGACTTGATGTCAGGTGGCCTGCACCGTGCCTGGAAGGCCTACACGGTGATGGTAGCCAACCTGCGCGAAGGCCACCAGGTGCTCGACATTGCCGGTGGCACAGGCGACTTGTCCATGGCCTTCTCCAAAAAAGTGGGCAAAACTGGCCGGGTGGTGCACACCGACATCAACGAAGCCATGTTGCGCACCGGCCGCGACCGGTTGCTGGATGCGGGTATCGCCTTGCCCACGCTTGTTTGTGACGCGGAGAAGCTGCCGTTTCCAAGTAATCACTTTGACGTGGTCAGTGTGGCCTTCGGCCTGCGCAATATGACTCACAAAGACGTGGCGCTGGCAGAAATGAACCGCGTCCTCAAACCCGGTGGCAAGTTGTTGGTGTTGGAGTTCTCCAAGGTGGCACCGCCACTGGAGAAAATCTACGACTGGTATTCCTTCAAGGTTTTGCCCAAGTTAGGCAAGCTGGTGGCCGGCGATGACTCCAGCTACCGCTACTTGGCGGAGTCGATTCGCATGCATCCCGGCCAGGAAGAGTTAAAAGCCCTGATGAAAGCTAGTGGCTTTGGGCATGTGGATTACCACAACCTCACCGGTGGGCTGGTAGCCTTGCATGCCGGGATCAAGTGTTGACTGACCCTGGTTGAAAAAATCAACGCGCTCAATTGAACGCAAAAACTCAATCTCTGGAGATTTCATGAAATTCTGGTCTGTGTTTCTGGCCCTGTTTTTGATGCTGTCAGGTATCAATGCCGAGGCAGCCAAACGGTTTGGCGGTGGCAAATCCTTTGGGCAGCAGTCCAGCAACGTCGCACCGCGCCAAGCCGCGCCCGCCAAGCCTGCTGCCGCGCCAGGTGCAGCCGCTCCTGCGGCTCCTCGCAAGCCATGGGGCGCGATGCTGGGTGGATTGGCAGCGGGTCTGGGCTTGGCCTGGTTGGCCAGTTCTCTCGGTTTGGGAGAGGAGTTTGGTCAGATTCTGATGTTTGGTTTGTTGGCTCTGGGCGTGATGATGGCCATTGGCTGGTTCCGTCGCTCCCGCCAGTCGGCGCAAGCGCCAGGCAGTGCGTCACCTTTTGCCTTTCAAGGTGCCTCACCCGGCGCGACGGCCAAGACTCCCGCTACTTATCGTCCAGAGAATGTCGGCAATGATGCGTCTGCCCGCCCTTGGGAGCGCACGACCGCCAAGTTTGACAGCGCACGTCCCAACACTGGCTCCATGATTGGTTCTGGTTTGTCTGGTTCACAAAATTGGGGTGTCCCCGCTGATTTCGATAGCGAAGGCTTCTTGAAGTCGGCCAAAGCCAACTTCGTGTCGCTGCAAGCCGCTTGGGACAAGTCTGACATCAACGCGTTGCGCGTCATGATGACCGACACCATGCTGAAGGAAATTCAGGCTCAATTGACTGAGCGTGAAGTGCACACCGGTGGGCCTGTCAATTTGACGGATGTGGTGATGATCGAAGCACAGTTGCTCGGTATTGAAGATCTGGGTGACGAATACATGGCTAGCGTCGAGTTCTCCGGAATGATCCGCGAAGAGCCGTCTGCGGGGCCGAGTCCTTTCCGCGAAGTCTGGAACATGACCAAGCGCAAGACGGGTCCGAGCGGCTGGTTGGTGGCGGGCGTTCAGGCGCTTCAATAGGCCAGTTGCCCAGCCGCTTTTACCGAGCGGCGTTGGGTGTGAGTCGGTTGTTGGACCCTCATGGGGGCGAAGGCAATCTGAATTCAGGAATAATCGGGGACTATGGCAACACAGTCCCCTTTTTCATTGCTGGAGGGATTCCTCCAAAATCTTCCTCTCCCGGCCATTGAGCCCCCTGCCTGGGTGGTAGACGAGGTTCAACGCCGCATCGTCCTGCTGCTCAACCATATCTTGATGCAGGAGAGCGAGGCAATGGCCCGCCTTGTTCGTCAAAAGAACCGGGTGGTTCAAATGCACTGGCGCGCCTTTTCCATCAAATTGGTGGCAACGCCCGCCGGGCTGCTGGACCGGGCGACAGACGGCGCCAAGCCCGACTTGGTGCTGGCGCTGACCGAGGCCTCACCGCTGGTACTGGCGCAAAGCGCTTTGCGAGGTGACAAGCCTGCCGTCCGCATTGAAGGCGACGTGCAACTGGCTGCCGAGTTGAATTGGTTGACCGATCACGTCCGCTGGGACATCGAAGAAGACCTGGCCCGTGTCATGGGTGACGCGCCGGCCCATACCTTGAGCCAAGCCGCCCTCAGCGCCACGCAGGCATTGCGGCAGTTTCTGAGAACAAACAGGGCAGCGGGATCCAGCGGGCCAACGCCATGAGGCGCCTGTTTCGGGGCGTTTTCATCATTTGGGTGATGTTGCGCTATGGGCTGGACGAACTGGTCCTGACCAGCTTTCAAAAGCCGTGGCTGCGGGTTATTGCCCGAGTCGTCTCAATCGGCCGCGACTTAAAAGCCCCCCGCGGACAAAGGATTCGCGAGGCTTTGGAGCGTTTAGGTCCAATTTTCGTCAAGTTTGGGCAAGTACTCTCAACGCGCCGGGACTTGATGCCGGTGGATATTGCCGATGAGTTGGCGCGACTGCAGGACCGGGTGCCCCCATTTGCCTCTATGGTGGCCATTGCCACCATAGAGCGCGCGTTCAATAAAAAAGTGGATGATATTTTTGTCTCCTTTGACCGCCAGCCCATCGCCAGTGCGTCGATAGCCCAGGTTCATTTCGCGGTGATCAAGGACCGCAATGGCGTCGATCGAGATGTGGCAGTCAAGGTCTTGCGACCCGGCATGTTGTCGGTGATTGAAAAAGACCTGAGCTTGATGCGCCTGATGGCAGGCTGGGTTGAGAGTTTGTCCAGCGACGGCAAGCGCCTCAAGCCACGCGAGGTGGTGGCTGAATTCGACAAATACCTGCACGACGAGCTTGACCTGGTTCGAGAAGCTTCCAGTGCGGCGCAATTGCGTCGCAATATGGAGGGGCTGGATCTGGTGTTGATTCCGGAGATGTTCTGGGATTTCTGCATGACCGAGGTGATCGTGATGGAGCGCATGACAGGCGTTCCGATCAGCCAGGTGGAGCGACTGCGATCGGCTGGGGTCGACATTCCCAAACTGGCTCGCGACGGCGTCACCATTTTCTTCACGCAAGTGTTCCGTGACGGGTTCTTTCATGCTGACATGCATCCGGGGAACATTCAGGTTAGCCTCGCGCCAGACACCTTTGGCCGCTACATTTCTCTGGACTTCGGCATTGTCGGCACTCTGACGGAGACGGATAAAGAGTATCTGGCTCAGAATTTCACGGCGTTCTTTCGGCGCGACTACAAACGAGTGGCCGAGTTGCACATTGAATCCGGCTGGGTGCCTCGAACCACGCGCGTGGATGAGCTTGAATCCGCGATTCGATCCGTGTGTGAGCCTTATTTTGATCGCCCGCTCAAGGAGATTTCTCTGGGTATGGTGCTGATGCGCTTATTTCAGACTTCGCGACGGTTCCAGGTTGAAATTCAGCCCCAGTTGGTGCTGCTGCAGAAAACGTTGCTCAATATCGAGGGGCTGGGGCGCCAATTGGACCCAGACCTTGACCTGTGGGCCACGGCCAAGCCATTTCTAGAGAAGTGGATGATTGACCAACTCGGTCCCAAGAAGTTGTTGGACGAGCTTCGAAATGAGTCCCCCCGCTATGCCAAGCTGATTCCGGAGTTGCCGCGTCTGTTGTACAGCTTTCTTCAGAAGGACAATGCGACGTCCGGTCGCGCTTTACAAGAGTTGTTGTTGGAGCAAAAACGCACCAACCGGCTGTTGCAGAGCTTTTTGTATGCCGGGGTTGGCTTTGTACTCGGTCTGCTTGTCATGCAATTGATCGTGCGGGTTCGGCTTTTCTAGCTTGCGCTGCCCTCTGGCCTCGATTTCAGGCGACGCCCTATAATGGAAGGCTTTGCAACCTGAGTTTGAGCCCAATTCCATGCCTATTTACGCTTACAAATGTGAGTCCTGCGGATTTGCCAAGGATGTGCTGCAGAAAATGTCGGACGCTCCGTTGACGGACTGCCCCGACTGTCACGCACCGGTGTTTAAAAAACAGGTCACTGCCGCGGGCTTTCAGCTCAAGGGATCGGGTTGGTATGCCACCGATTTCAAAGGTGGACCTTCGGCGAGTACGGCACCCAAATCCGAGTCCACGGACGGGGCGACAAGCACAGAGACCACTAGCGCCAAACCGGCAGTCTCCGCACCTGCACCAGCTCCGTCAGCAGGAAAATCTGACGCCTGATTGGCGCCTTGAATCGGATTGAGTGATGTTCTGGATTTGTCGTGCACATTAAAAAATATCTGCTGACGGGCTTGCTCGCCTGGTTGCCACTCACGCTGACCATTTGGGTCTTGTTGTGGTTGGTAGGTCTCCTGGACGCCATTTTTGGCGGTTTTTTGACCGGCTTGGATGCACTCACGCCTGATTCCGCGGGCCCCATCATCGAGAGGCTGCGGCATATTCCCGGGCTAGGCGTGGTGTTGGTGTTCACTGCGCTGTTGCTGACGGGGGCCTTGGTCTCCAACGTGGCAGGGCGCTGGTGGCTGCGGCAGTGGAGTCGGCTGTTCACGAATATTCCCGTGTTCAAGTCCATCTACAACAGTGTGAAAAAAGTGTCCGACACGCTTTTTTCCAGCAATGGCAATGCGTTTCGCCGGGCCATGTTGATTCAATATCCCCGCGCTGGCGTGTGGACGATTGCGTTCCAAACCGGTACGCCGGGTGGCGAAGTCGCCAAACATCTGGGTGAGGATTTGGTGAGTGTGTATGTGCCCACCACGCCGAACCCGACCAGTGGTTTTTTCCTCATGTTGCCGCGCGCTGAAGTCATCGAGCTGCAAATGAGTGTGGACGAAGCACTGACTTACGTGATTTCCATGGGCTCTGTGGCGCCAACTGCGCCAATGAATCTCCCCCGGAAATAGTTTTGACAACCTGTGCCACCCGTTCGGGTGGTCAATGAAAGCTGAATATGGCGATGCGCTCCCATTATTGTGGTCTTGTGACCGATGCCCTGTTAGGTGAAACCGTCACATTGTGTGGCTGGGTGAATCGTCGCCGTGACCACGGTGGTGTGATTTTTGTGGATGTCCGTGACCGTGAAGGTTACGTTCAGGTCGTTTGCGATCCTGACCGGGCCGAGATGTTCAAGACGGCCGAGGGCATTCGCAATGAGTTTTGCATTCAGATCAAAGGCGTGGTGCGTGCACGTCCAGACGGCACGACCAATGACAACCTGAAGAGCGGCAAGATTGAAGTGTTGTGCCATGAATTGACGGTACTCAACGCCTCCGTCACGCCCCCGTTTCAGATTGACGATGAGAATCTTTCTGAGACCACCCGCCTGACGCACCGCGTGCTGGACCTGCGTCGCCCCTACATGCAGAACAACCTGATGCTGCGCTACCGCGTGTCCATGGAAGTGCGTAAATTTCTCGATGCCAACGGTTTTGTCGATATCGAAACCCCCATGCTCACCAAGAGCACGCCCGAGGGCGCGCGGGACTACCTTGTGCCCAGTCGAGTGCATGACGGTCAGTTTTTCGCGCTGCCACAAAGCCCCCAACTGTTCAAGCAACTCTTGATGGTGGCCGGTTTTGATCGCTACTACCAGATCACCAAATGCTTCCGCGACGAAGATCTGCGTGCTGACCGCCAGCCCGAGTTCACCCAGATTGATATTGAGACCTCGTTCCTCACCGAGGAAGACATTCGCACCATGTTCCAAGGCATGATTACCACGGTGTTCAAGAACACCATTGGGGTGGACTTGGGCGAGTTCCCGGTCATGACCTACCAGGACGCCATGCATCAGTATGGGTCGGACAAGCCAGATTTGCGAGTGAACCTGCAATTTGCCGAATTGACCGACGTCATGAAGGACGTGGATTTCAAAGTGTTCTCAGGTGCTGCGACCATGAAAGGCGGCCGAGTTGTCGCCCTGCGTGTGCCGGGTGGCTCGGTCGAGGGCGGTGGTATCAGCCGTGGCGAGATCGATGCCTACACCGAGTTTGTCAAAATTTACGGCGCCAAGGGCCTTGCCTACATCCGCGTGAATGAATTGGCCAAGGGGCGTGACGGTCTGCAAAGTCCGATTGTTAAGAACATTCATGACGCAGCCTTGGCCGCAGTTCTTGAGCGAACCAGTGCGCAAGACGGCGATCTGATTTTCTTCGGTGCGGACAAGGAAAAAATCGTCAACGACGCCATTGGCGCCCTGCGCGTCAAGATTGGACATAGCGAGTTCGGCAAGAAGAACGGCTTGTTCACCGCTGGCTGGCGTCCGATGTGGGTGGTGGATTTCCCGATGTTCGAATTCGACGAGGAAAACCAGCGCTACACCGCTGTTCACCACCCCTTCACCGCGCCCAAAGCCGGCCACGAAGATTGGATGGTATCGGCGCCCGAGAAATGCATCTCCCAGGGTTATGACATGGTGCTTAACGGCTGGGAAATGGGCGGTGGGTCTGTGCGTATCCACCGTGCCGAGGTGCAGAAAAAAGTGTTTGATGCACTGAAGATCACGCCGGAAGAAGCCCAACTCAAGTTTGGTTTCCTGCTTGACGCCTTGCAATATGGCGCACCTCCTCACGGTGGATTGGCCTTTGGCCTGGACCGTGTCGTTACGTTGATGACCGGTGCCGATTCCATTCGTGATGTGATTGCGTTCCCCAAGACCCAGCGCGCGCAATGTTTGCTGACCCAAGCACCTAGCCCGGTTGACGAGAAGCAACTGCGCGAATTGCACATCCGTTTGCGCACGATTGAGCCTGCGAAGGTCGTTTGATGAAATCCTGAGCAAGGCTTCAGGCAGAATGAAAGGGCGCTTCAAAAGCGCCCTTTTTTATGCACCCTCAATTCAAGATTCCCCAATCCGTGCTCGTGGTGATTCACACCCCAGCTTTGGACGTGTTGTTGATCAAGCGAGTTGACGCGGGCGATTTCTGGCAGTCCGTGACCGGCAGCAAGGATGCGGAGAACGACGAGTTCAATGAGACGGCTGTGCGTGAGGTCCAAGAGGAAACAGGCATCGTTTGCCTCCCTGGCACGCCATTGGCTGGGGGATTGTGTGACTGGCGCCTTGAAAACGTCTATGAAATTTACCCTCAGTGGCGACACCGGTATGCACCGGAGGTGACACACAACCGGGAGCATTTGTTTGGCTTGCAGGTGCCTGCAGCTACGCCGGTGATTCTGAGCCCAAGAGAGCATACCGACTACCTTTGGCTGCCTTACCGGGAGGCCGCTGAGGCCTGCTTTTCTCCGTCCAATGCAGAGGCGATTTTGATGTTGCCAAGATTGCTTGATCAAGGGAGTGGTCCATGAATACCGTGAGGGTTGCCACCTACAACATTCACAAAGGGGTGCAGGGAATGGGGCCTCAGCGCCGTCTGGAGATTCACAACCTGGGCCACGCGGTGGAACAGCTGGACGCAGATATTGTTTGCCTGCAAGAAGTGCGTAAAGTGCACCGACGCGAGGAGCAGTACTTTACCCAATGGCCCGATTTGCCGCAGGCAGACTTCCTCGCGCCAGAAGGCTATGAGGCCATTTACCGCACCAATGCCTATACGCGCGATGGAGAGCATGGCAACGCCATGCTCTCCCGGTGGCCGGTGACTCGCCACCAACATGAGGATATGTCCGATCACCGTTTCGAACAGAGAGGTCTGCTTCACTCCGAAGTGTTGTTGCATGATCAGGCTGTGCACGTGGTAGTCGTCCACTTGGGACTGATTCGTGCAAGTCGTGCCCGACAAATTCTCCAATTGCAGCGCTTTATCCTGCGTGAGGTCCCCCATGACGCCCCCTTGTTGGTGGCCGGGGATTTCAATGACTGGGGAGACATGGTGCAACGAGCCCTGATGACGTCGGGGCTGGAGACTTTTTTGGGGCCGCGCCAACGCACCTTTCCCGCCCGTTTGCCGTTGGTGCAGTTGGACTATGTCTATGCAAGGGGCCTTACGCCTTTGGGCGTCGAGGTGCCGCGTGGGCGGAACTGGTGGCGTATGTCGGACCATTTACCCTTGATTGCCGAGTTTGGACTCCCGGAATAAAGAGCAGGCCATGTCGCAACTTCAAGCCGGTCATCAAGTTGCATTGCTGAAGGGCGCACATGATTTTTTCCCCGAACTGGTCAGCGCCATCGACCAGAGTGTCCATGAAGTGCGCATGGAAACCTATATTTTCAGTGTCGAAGGTACGGGGGGCCTGATTGCCGAAGCCTTGGAGCGGGCCGGGCAGCGCGGCGTCGCGGTGTATCTTGTGATGGACGGTGCGGGGACCCCAAGTATTCCGTCGGCTTGGGTGACACGTTTTAACGCCGCGGGAGTTTTGTGGCGGATATTTTCCCCGCTGGGTTGGCTGGGCCTGCTGATACCGGGGCGTTGGCGACGCATGCATCGCAAGTTGTGCGTTGTCGATGGTTCGGTGGCGTTTTGCGGAGGGATCAACGTGCTGGATGACCTTTTCGATCCTAACCATGGCGTCCTGAAGGTGCCGAGGTTGGACTTCACCGTGCGGGTGACGGGTCCATTGGTTCAGGACGCGCACGCGGCAACCATTAAGTTCTGGTGGCGTATGCAAGCCGTTCGCAAGGTGCGTGAGGTCGATTTCTCAGCCTCTTGGCACATTCTCCAAGCCGCCGTGGCTCTCGCCTTGCGTGTGAAGAAGCAGGGTCGGGAGGACGCTTCGCCACAACAACCCGGCAGTGTTTCACATGGCGCGGTGGCAGAGCTGGTGCTGCGTGACAATCTGCACCATCGCGCGAGAATCGAGCGGGCCTACCGGCAGGCCATAGGTGGCGCCCGCAAAGAAATTATCATTGCCAATGCCTATTTTTTGCCGGGCCGAAAACTACGCAAAGGCTTAATTCACGCCGCAAAACGGGGTGTTCGGGTGCGCTTGTTGCTGCAGGGGCAGTATGAGTATTTCATGCAATTCCATGCCACGAGACCGGTTTACGGCGCCCTGCTCGACGCTGGTGTTGAGATTCATGAGTACGCGATCAGTTTCCTGCATGCCAAAGTGGCGGTAATCGATGGACACTGGGCCACCGTGGGCTCCTCAAACCTTGATCCGCTGAGTCTTCTTCTGGCCCGTGAGGCCAACGTGGTGGTCGAGGATGCCGCGTTTGCGCAGGAGCTGAGGGCGGAACTGGAGGATGCCATCGCAAAGGGTGGCACGCCGGTCAACCCGGCTGCCTTTGCCAATCGGCCTTGGCGCCAGCAAATTTTGGAGCGATTGGCATTTGGACTAATGCGGTTGGTTTTGTTTTTGTTTGGTAAGCGCTATTAATTTGGTAGCATTATGTACAAGATGATAGAGGGCTTTGGCCTAAAAACCTTACTGTTAAAACGCTGATACCATCCTCACTTGTCAATGAAAAATCAACGAACCATGAACATTAGCGATTCCGACGAAGGAACACCAGTCTCCGTCAAAATCAGGGAGCGACTGGTTGCGGCGCGCAAGCGATTCAATGCCAACGACAACATTGCCGAGTACATTGAGCCGGGCGAGTTGGAACGCTTGCTCGACGAGGTGGAAGACAAGATGAAGGGCGTGTTGAGCAGCATGGTGATTGACACCGAGCATGATCACAACACCGACAACACCGCGCGCCGAGTGGCAAAGATGTACCTCACTGAAGTGTTTCGCGGGCGCTACGTTCATCCTCCGGCCATCACGGAGTTTCCCAATGCCGAGCATCTTAACGAGCTGATGATTGTGGGACCCATCACTGTGCGCAGCGCTTGCAGCCACCACCTGTGCCCGGTCATTGGGAAAATCTGGATTGGCGTTTTGCCCAACGAGCACACCAACGTCATTGGTTTGTCCAAGTACGCCAGACTCGCTGAATGGGTGATGGGGCGGCCCCAAATCCAAGAAGAAGCCGTCGTTCAGTTGGCAGATCTGATTCAGGAAAAAACGCAGCCCGACGGACTTGCGATCGTAATGGAAGCCACCCACTTTTGCATGGGTTGGCGCGGCGTGAAGGACATGGATAGCAAGATGATCAATTCCGTCATGCGCGGCAGCTTCCTGAAAGATCCCAATTTGCGCCGCGAGTTTCTGTCTTTGCTTCCCAAGAAAGGTTGACTATGTTGGTTCGATTACTTTATGCAAGCCGCGCGGTGGATACCACCGCCTCCGCTATTGAAACGATTCTTGCAACGTCTCGTCAGCACAATCCGGAGTGCGGCATCACCGGAATTCTTTGTTATGGCGGTGGTATTTTCCTGCAAGCCATCGAGGGCGGACGCATGCCTGTGAGCGAGTTGTACAGCCATATCCAGCGAGATCCGCGGCACAAAGATGTGGTGCTTCTGCACTACGAGGAAATCCAGGAGAGGCGCTTTGGCGGCTGGACCATGGGCCAGGTCAATATGTCCAAGATCAACGCGTCTATCTTGCTCAAATACGCTGAAAAACCAGTGTTGGACCCCTACTCGGTGTCGGGCAGTGTGTCGCTGGCCCTTTTGGAGGAACTTATGGCCACCGCTTCGATCATTGGACGGGCTTAAGACACCGGCCGCAGACAAGCGAAGGGCCGAGTCTCCTGTTTTTATTCCGTTTGCTGTGCCAGTCCCCCTGCCAGTTTCTTTGGTGGGTTGTGATTTCTCCAGTAGCCCCAGTCGCCAGAAACCAATTGTTTTAGCACTGGGAGCATTGCTAGGTGGTCGGGTTCAGCTATTAAATTTGAAGTACTTCCAGTCCTTGCCTGACTTTGGGGACTGGCTGAAACAAGCGGATGACTGGGTGGGTGGTTTCGATCTGCCGTTTGGATTGCCGCGTGAATTGATCGAGGCCTTGGGATGGCCGAATGCATGGGAACCGTGCATTCGGCACTATTGCGCGATGAGCCGCCCTGAAATCCGACAGGTGTTTTCCGATTTTTGTAACTCGCGACCTGCTGGTGGAAAGTTCGCCCACCGAGCCACAGACTCCTTGGCCGGATCCAGTCCCTCGATGCGGTGGGTCAATCCACCAGTGGCGTATATGTTGCACGCGGGCGTGCCCTTGTTGCTAGATGCTGGCGTTCAATTGGCGGGCTTGCACTCAGGCGCTCTCGACAACCTGAACGACGCCGGTCAACCACGTCGCGTGGCTCTGGAGGCCTACCCGGGCATGTTGGCGCGTGAGATTCTGGGCCGACGAAGTTACAAGAGTGATGACCGCGCCAAGCAATCCGCCGATCGCCTGATTGCCCGCAAGGATCTGGTCACCGCCCTGGAACAGGGTCGCACGCATTTGGGTCTGCGGCTCAAGCTCAGTCATGCCCAACGCGATGCGCTGGTGGATGATGCACGGGGTGACTCCCTGGACGCGGTGCTTTGCCTCATGCAGGCCGGTTGGGCGCAGACCCAGCAGTCCAACGGTGAACCCTGCTATGGACTGCCAACTGACATGGATTTGCTCGAGGGTTGGATCGTCACCGCTTGAGCCGGCTTCAGATCGCTGTGGGTCGATCCACCACGGAATCTGCCAATTTACCTGCCAATTGGGAGATGGCCATGGCGGCGGGACAACCTGGGGTTGTTTGCAGTAGCAATTGACGGCGCATCACGGCCTGTCGCACGGAGGGGTCTGCCGGAATATCGCCCATGTGGATCAAACGCACCGCGCGTCCGGGCTCGCTGGGCACAAACCGAGCAAGGACCTGTTGCAGCTGAGCCGTGATGGCTCGCCCGTCGCCCATGCGGGCCGTCTGATTAACCACGACGCGAATAGTCTGTCGTTTTTGCTGACCGACAAGCACCTTGATGGTGGCATATGCATCCGTGAGCGAGGTCGGCTCAGGCGTTGCGACCACCAGTACTTCTGAGGCCAGCGAGACTGCAAACAGCACCACGTCCGAAATGCCTGCGCCGGTGTCGAGCAAGACAATGTCGTAGTGGGGGATTAGGCTGCCCATGACTTGCAGGAAATCGTCGCGTACCTTGGGTGTCAATCTTGAATACTCGACCATTCCAGAACCCGCCAGCAGTACCGAGAATCCACTTGGCGCTTTGACAATGGCTTCTTCCAATTTGGCTTTGCCCGTAAACACATCATGCAGCGTGAGTTTGGGGTAAAGGTTGAGAACGACATCAAGGTTCGCCAAGCCAAGGTCGGCATCAAGCACCAGGACACGAAGTCCCCGTTTGGCAAGGGCTGCAGCCAGATTCGCGGACACAAAAGTCTTGCCGACGCCGCCTTTTCCACTCGTAATGGCCAGCACTTTGGCCAATGGTTTTAACGGGGGAGCGACATTGGTAGTCTGCTCGAGCGGCGGGTTGAGGACATCGCTCATGATCAGTTCATCCTAGTCGTTGTACCGGTGGGGGTACTTCTGGAGGCGTCACTGCCAATACTTTCGATCCACGCGGGATCACCGGCGGCCAAATGACCGAATAGCATGTTTTTTTCCTCGGCACTCACAGAAATTTCTTGTTGAACGTCAATGCAAGCGCGATTGCGTCCCTCGGCTTTGGCGCGGTAAAGCAGGGCGTCTGCGCGCTCCACCCACAGGGCCGGTGTGGAGCGGATCCAGATTGGTGCAAATGACCCACCGACGCTGACCGTCACCTCGATACTCTGAACTGGTGACACGGGGACGGCGAGTGCTTTGACGGCCTCCCTGATGCGTTCGGCCACAATTTTTCCAAACGAGGCCAAGCAACTGGGCAATATCACTGCAAACTCCTCTCCACCGTATCGGGCCACGGTGTCCATCGGACGCACGCACGACGCCAGACATTTCGCAATCGCTTGCAGGACCAGATCGCCAGCATGGTGACCGTAGGTGTCGTTGACCTTCTTGAAGTGATCAATGTCCAGCATCAACAGGAGTGCAGGTTCACCAGACCGAGCGGCGACATCAATTTCCCGGCTGAGAACAGTATGAAAATGCCGTCGATTGGCCAGTCCAGTGAGTGGATCCTTGAGCGAAAGTTCACAAAGACCATCAAGAATACTTTGCAGCAGTTGCGTCGGAGAGCTTTCCAGCTCGGACAAGCGGTTTGCCGGGTCATGTCCAACTAGGGCGCGTGCGTCATCCAAGCGCAATTCACGCAGATCGATCGCTGACGATGGAATCATAGTGGCCACAGGCAAGCTGGAAATTCAAAAAATTAAGTCTAACAGGACAGGAATGGATGAGGCGTTGAAATCAGCCTAATTGCCTGGCTACTTCTGGGCCAAATTAAGTGTCCAGATCATGAAACGACTTCAGTGCTTCAGCGTCGGTTCGATACATCACAGGCTGATCAGGGTTTTCCAGTTCACCCGCCTTTCGAAGCAACACTTCAACCGGCAACTTGAGTCCGCTTAAATGTAGTGTCACCCCTTGCGCAACGAGTGTTTCGCGGAGTTGGGAGAAGGCTTGAACGCCGGTTGCGTCAATCCGGTTGATGGGTTGGGCAAACAAGCAGACGTGCTGCAGTCCAGGGTGCGCGGCAAGATGCTCGGAGATTGCTTGCAACAGGCTGCTGGCCGACGCGAAATCAAGCTCAGCGTCCATGCGCAGCGCATACACGTCGGGGGCAATCGGGTCCAGATGCCAAAGGTGACGGTCACGCAAGCTGCCGTCGGGGTGCAAACCCACTTCGATGATGCGTGGATGCAAGCGTTGGTACAGAAAATAACTCAGCCCCATCAGCATGCCGGTCAAAACGCCCCAATGCAATGCCGGCGCGGCCGCCACAGTGATGCCCAACGTCACAGCAGCTGTGCTGGTCTCAATTCGAGAGACGCGCCAGAGTTGGGTGAACGCCTGCGGCTTGATCAGCCCGGATATTGCTGTCAGGACGATGGCCGCGAGAATCGACTGAGGCACGTGGCTCAAGATGCTGGTGAAAGCCAGCAACACAATCAGAACCACTCCGACTGAAGCCACCGTGGCCCAGCCAGAACGGGCGCCCGCGTACAAGGTCAGTGCCGAACGGGAAAATGAGGAGCTGGTCGGAAATGCGCCGCACAAGCCCGCAGTGATTTTCCCCATGCCTTGTCCGATCAAGTCTTGGTCCTGGTTCCATCGACGACCGGCCTTCTCGTTGTCAACCTTGGCACTGGCGGCAGTCTCCAGAAAACTGACCAGCGCAATCACCAGGGTGGGCAAGAGCAGGTTGCTCAGCGTTCGCCAACCAGGAAGTTCGGGAATGTAGAGTGCGGGCAACCCTTGCGGCAAGGGTCCCACGACAGCGCCACCGCTGGCTGCAAATCCAGTCCAGTGGCTTATGCCGGCGGAAGCCAGCACGATGAGCAAAACTGCCGGAAACGTGGGCCTCCATCGTTTGGCCAGTGTCAACAGTATGAGGCAACTCAAGCCGAATGCAGCTGAAGGAAGATGCCAGTTGGACGGACTCCACATCTGGAACCATGGACCTTTCATTCCCAGCAGGGCCGGCAACTGGGAGCCAATGATCAGCAAGGCGGCCCCTTGGGTGAACGCCATCAGGACAGGCGCACTCACCAGGTTCAGTAGCCAGCCAAATCGCATCAAGCCCAGGCATACTTGCATTGCGCCAGTCAACAAGGCCAGCCATACGGCCAACTCCACCCACTGTGCGCTGCCAGGCTCAGCAAGCCCAGTCAGCGATGTGCCAACCAGCAAGCAGGTCAGCGCGGTGGGGCCCACAGAAAGGCGTCTTGACGCACTGAAAAGAACGGCAATCAAAGCGGGCAACATCGCTGCATAAATGCCCGTCACCAAGGGCATTCCGGCCAACGCCGCATAGGCCACTCCCTGCGGAATCACCATCAAGCCGACTGACAGACCCGCCAGCATGTCGGCACGTAGCAAGGCGGGGGTCGGGCGGGGCCAGGTCAGGAAAGGAAAAAGGCGAAACAACAGAGACATGGCCGTGAAGCGTATCAGGTCAGCTATCCTCGCGCCTGCTCATGCGATTGCCACTACCTCTCAATTTATCGTTGGTGAATCACCGCGACTGCGTCTTTGCATTTTTGTTGTTCAGCATTTCGGCTCATGGTACGGAGCTGATGACGGCCCGAGTGACCCATGTGACGGATGGCGACACCTTGTGGGTGCAGCCGGACTCTGGAGGTTCGCCGTTGAAACTTCGCCTGGAAGGCATTGATGCACCTGAGATTTGTCAGACGGGCGGCGAGGCGTCGCGCAATGCGTTGAGCACCCTCACAATTCATCGAACACTGACGGTCAGCACTCGCAGCTATGACGACTATGGGCGCGGCCTGGCCCGGTTGATTTATCAGGGGCAAGATGTCGGTGCAGAAATGGTCCGCAGTGGACAGGCTTGGTCTTATAGATGGCGCAATAGTTTGGGTCCCTACGCTTTGGAAGAGCAGGCTGCGCGGCATGATCGGAAAGGTCTCTTTTCGCAGGCTGGCGCACAGTTGCCGCGAGAGTTCCGGCAGCAGCACGGCTCTTGCTTTCCCCGAAAACCTTAGTGCTAGTGAGGCGCGCCGCAAACGGGGCAGCCGGCCTGGCGCCCAATGCGGACCTCGGTGAATTCCATAGCACGACCATCCAGCATGACCAAGCGCCCGGTGAGCGGGCGACCAGCACCACTCAGCAACTTAAGAGCTTCCGCGGCCTGCATGGAGCCAATGATGCCGACCAAGGGGGCGAACACGCCCATCGTGGCGCAACGGGTTTCTGTTAATCCCTCATCAGGTGGGAACACACAGGCATAACAAGGAGACTTTGTGTCACGCAGGTCGTACACGCACACTTGACCGTCAAAACGAATGGCTGCGCCCGAAACAAGCGGTTTGCCGTGTTTGACACAGGCGGCGTTGATGCTGTGGCGCGTGGCGAAGTTGTCACAGCAATCCAGGACCACATCAGCCTTCGCAACCAGGAGATCAAGCAAGGTGGGGTCTGCGCGGGCAAGAACGGGCTCTACGGTGACGGTTGGGTTCAGCGAGGCAATGGCTACTTGGGCGGAAGTCACTTTAGGCTGACCCACCCGGCTCATGCTGTGGGCAATTTGACGCTGCAAATTGGTCATGTCCACCGTGTCGTTGTCCACGATGGTGATGTGCCCTACACCGGCCGAGCCTAAAAATAGCGCGACAGGGGATCCCAGTCCCCCTGCGCCAATGATCAGGGCCCGACTGCCCATGATGCGCTCCTGTCCCTCTACGCTGATCTCATCAAGCAAGATGTGGCGCGAGTAGCGCAGAAGCTCTTCATCGGTCATGCCAGCGACTATTCTTCTTTCTTTTCTTCTTCGCGTGCCACCATGGTCTTGCTGACCAGGACGGGCAAGCCCTTGAGCTGATTGATAGCCTGCTTGAGCTGAAAGTCTTTGTCAGAGCCAAATTCAGGGATGACGCGGTCGGCGACAGGTTTCTTCAGTTCTTCTTCCAGTCGCTTGCGAGCTTCTTCCCGGGCTTTCTCGCGGGTGTCGTCCTTCACTTCTCCGCCTTGACGGTTATTCAGGTGCTTTTCAAGATCGGCCTCACGAGTGCGCAACGCGGCAAAGAGGTTGCCTTCCTCCGTCTCGTCGATCATCACGTCTGGAATAATGCCTTTGGCTTGAATCGACTTGCCGCTGGGGGTGTAGTAGCGGCTGGTCGTCAGTTTGAGGGCTGCTGTGGGGCAGTTGTCCATGCGGAACGAGGAATCCAGGCAAACTGCCGTTTGCACCGAGCCTTTGCCAAAAGTCTGGTTGCCCAGGACGGCGGCCCGTTTGTGGTCTTGGAGCGCCCCGGCCACAATTTCACTCGCGGATGCGGAACCCTCATTCACCAGAACAATCAAGGGCACGGTTTTCAGTGCACCGTTGGTGACTTCGTTCAAATGCTTCAGTGGGTCAGGCCCACCGCGGCGCTGATAGAACTGTGGCGACGCCTTGAACGTGAATTTGCTTTCTGCCAATTGGCCGTTGGCCGACACAACCGTCACGTTCTCAGGCAGGAAGGCGGCAGAGATGGCAACCGCTGCGTCCAGGTAGCCGCCCGGATCGTTGCGCAAATCAAGCACCAGCCCTTTTAGGCGGGGTTCTTGCTTGTAAATTTCTTCCATCTTGCGGGCGAAGTCTTCAACCGTGCGCTCCTGGAACTGGCTGAGGCGAATCCAGGCATATCCGGGTTCAATGACCTTGCTGCGGACCGATTGTGTGCGAATCTCCTCGCGGATGATCGTGACCGGAAACGACCGGTTCTCAGCCTTGCGGAAAATGGTCAGTACCACCTTGGTGTTGGGGTCGCCTCGCATGCGTTTGACGCCTTCATTGAGCGTCAGCCCTTTGACGGGGGTGTCATCAATCTTGGTGATCAGGTCATTGGGTTTGAGGCCGGCGCGAAAAGCGGGGGAGCCCTCAATGGGCGACACAACTTTGATCAAGCCGTCTTCTTGGGAGATCTCGATGCCAACACCGACAAATTTGCCGGTGGTTCCCTCATTGAAGTCCTTGAGGGCTTTTTTGTCGAGGTAGACGGAGTGTGGATCCAGACCCGCCACCATGCCGGCAATCGCATCGGTGATCAGCTTTTTGTCGTCGACTGGTTCAACGTAGTTGCTCTTGATCATGCCGAACACAGCTGTCAGTTGCTGTATCTCCTCCATCGGCAATGGCTCCAAAGTGCCTCGCGCCACTGTTTGCAATGAGACGGTGGTCAAGGCCCCCGCCATCACGCCCAGCGAAATCCAACCCGTAATTTTCAGTTTTTGACCCATATATATTCCTGTGTCATTCCAATGTACACGGTTGGAGCGTTGCTCGCCGAAGAGGTTCCGGATTTACTTACGCTTTACCCTGAGATGCCACAGCGGCCGCCGCTTTGGCCGCCGCTTCTGCATCGCCGAGGTAGTAATGGCGAATTGGTTTAAGGTTTTCATCCAGCTCGTACACCAACGGAATGCCATTGGGGATATTCAGACCGACGATGTCGTCGTCGGAAATATCGTCCAGGTACTTCACCAAGGCGCGAATCGAATTGCCGTGCGCCGCGACCACCACCCGTTTGCCTGCTTTGATAGCAGGAGCCAATGCGTCCTCCCAAAAGGGCATGACGCGTGCGACCGTGTCCTTCAAACACTCGGTCAGTGGCACTTGATCGGGTGTCAGCTTGGCGTAGCGGAGGTCACTGCGTTCGCAGCGAGGATCAGTCGCTTCCAGAGCAGGAGGTGGCGTGTCGTAGCTGCGACGCCAGATCAACACTTGGGCATCGCCGTATTTTTTGGCAGTCTCACCTTTGTTGAGGCCTTGCAAAGCGCCGTAATGGCGCTCATTCAAGCGCCAGCTTTTGACAACGGGCAACCAGGTGCGGTCCATTTCGTCCAGCACATGCCAAAGCGTGCGCGTGGCGCGCTTGAGCACGCTGGTGTAGGCAATGTCAAACTCATAGCCATCGGCCTTGAGCAATCTTCCCCCTGCCTGGGCTTGTTCAATGCCGGTGGGCGTAAGGTCAACGTCCGTCCAGCCTGTAAAACGGTTGTCAAGGTTCCAAGTGGATTCGCCGTGGCGGATAAGCACTAGTTTGTACATGGTGTGTAAGCAATCAGGTTACCCCAACGTCTCTGAAAACAGGACATTGGGTGAGGCAAAACAGAGAATGAGAGCGCGACGCGCGCCTGCATTCTAAAATGTCAGGTTTACCGTCGGTTACTTACAAGGAACAAAGTGAAATTTATTCTCGACAACTGGATGATCCTGAGCGTCGCACTGGCCTCTGGGGGAATGCTCCTGTGGCCTACGCTGATGGGGGGTGGAGCGGGCGCTTTGAGCGCTGCAGCCGCCGTTCAGCTCATCAATCGTGAAAAAGCGGTGGTCATTGATATTTGTGAAGCCTCCGAGTTTGCCACTGGTCACGTCGGCGGTGCCAAGAACATCCCGCTGAGTCAACTGGAAGAGAAGCTGCCTTCTTTGGTGAAAAACAAGGGCGTGCCACTCATCTTGGTTTGCCAGTCCGGTGCGCGTTCAGGCCGGGCGACGGCGATAGCCAAGAAATTGGGCTACGAGAAGGCACAGTCCTTGTCGGGTGGTCTGGCCGCTTGGCGCACCGCCAATCTTCCCGTCGAGAAGTCTTGAAATCACGCATTGAATTGATTGAGGAGCTATTGCATGCAAGTTGTCAAAATTTACACCACAGGAACCTGCCCCTATTGCATCCGCGCCAAACAAATTCTTCAAGCGAATGGTGTCGAGCAGATGGACGAAATTCGTGTTGATGAGGTGCCCGAGCAGCGCGTCAAAATGATGAAAATCACCGGTCGGCGCACCGTGCCCCAAATTTTCATTGGCGCGACCCATGTGGGTGGCTGTGATGATTTGGTGGCGCTGGAGAGTCAGGGCGGCTTGAAATCTTTGCTGAATTCCGCCTGAGATAATCGGCGATCGATTCCCTGTGTCCGCTCCCAGTATCGCGGCGCGGACTTTGTTTTAACGAAAGAGAAATACCATGGCAGAACAAGAAACCCCAATTTTCCAGATCCAACGCGTTTATTTGAAAGAGGCGTCTCTGGAGCAGCCCAATTCGCCTGCCATCCTGTTGGAACAAGAGTCCCCAACGGTGGACATTCAACTGGGTGTCAATGCAGCGCCCGTGGCAGAAGGCGTTTTCGAGGTTTCAGTGACTGCCACGGTGCAGACCAAAATCAAAGACAAAACCGTTTTTCTGGTGGAAGCCACACAGGCCGGAATTTTCGAGATTCGCCACCTGCCTGAAGAGCAGATGGGGCAGATCATGGGCATTGCTTGCCCACAAATTGTTTACCCCTACTTGCGCGGTAACGTGGCCGACTTGATCTCGCGTGCTGGATTCCCGCCCGTGCATTTGTCGGAAATCAATTTCCAGGCCATGTACGAGCAGCAAAAAGCCAACGCCGAAGAGGAAGCTCCCAGCATTGTTACTCAGTAAATTTTGGGGTCAAATCCCCGACAAGTCTCCGTCCTTGCTCGATAGGCTGCTATGAATATGGTAGTAATCGGAGCAGGGGCCTGGGGCACAGCGCTGGCCATCAGCGCTGCCCAAAATTCTTTGAACTTGCACGCGGTGACTCTGTGGGCGCGCGACGCCGAGCAGGCCGCCGCCATGCAGCTTCATCGGGAAAACATTCGCTATCTGGCAGGAAGCCCTTTCCCAGCGTCACTGGCCGTCAGCTCAGTGGCGATCAGCCCCTCACTTGGACAATTGGTCCAGCATGCCGATTTGGTGATTGTGGCGACGCCCATGGCGGGCCTGCGAGACATGCTGGCCCAAATTGCATCGACGCGGGTGCCTGTGGCTTGGTTGTGCAAAGGCTTTGAAGCCGCAGAAGATGGTCGTCTTGGCTTTTTGGGTCACGAAATTCAATCGCAAGTTGCCCCTGATCTGGTGGCGGGTGTTTTGAGTGGTCCCAGTTTTGCGCAAGAAGTGGCGGGTGGTCAACCCACCGCCCTGGTAGCGGCAAGTGCGCACGAATCGGTGCGCCACGCGTTGGTGACGGCGTTTCATAGCCCCAACCTTCGGGTCTACGCCAACGATGACATCGTCGGTGTGGAAGTGGGTGGAGCCGTGAAGAATGTGCTGGCTATTGCCACAGGCCTTTGTGATGGACTGGATCTGGGTCTGAATGCCCGCGCCGCCCTGATTACGCGGGGGCTGGCGGAAATGACCCGTTTGGGGCTCGCATTGGGCGCCCGGGCCGAAACTTTCATGGGCCTGTCCGGCTTGGGTGACTTGGTACTCACAGCGACCGGTGACTTGAGCCGCAACCGTCGGGTCGGTCTGTTGTTGTCTCAGGGGAAAACTTTGCAGCAAGCGGTCACCTCGCTGGGGCATGTTGCCGAGGGGGTCTACAGCGCCCGCACGGTTGTGCGGCGTGCCCAGAGCCTGGGGGTTGAGATGCCCATCAGCGAAGGCGTCTTGGCGCTGCTTGATGGACGGGTGCAGCCTGAGCAGGCCGTGGCCGATCTGATGGGACGGGACCCGGTCGACGAGGTGGTCTGAGTCAGGGTCTGGCGCCAATCGATAGGCGCCAGACTCTTTCTCGGCTCAAATCGGCTAGCCCGCGTCTTGCGCGATTCGGCTCGCAATATGGGCCAGCGCTTCTTCCACCTGGTCCACCAAAATCAGACACAAGTCGCCTTCACTCAGACTTGCCAGCGCAGTGTCAATGGCCAGAAACTCCCCCTGAATCTCCTTGGTGACCTTCGTTCGACTGGCGTTGGACAAACCTGCGCGCAACAGCGCCACAACTTCACCGTCTGCGCGTCCGCGTTGGCACTGGTCTTGGTACAAAACCACCTCGTCAAATGCAGCGCCCAGGATCTCGGTCTGTTGGCGAATATCCTCATCCCGCCGATCGCCGGCACCACTGATCACGACCGAGCGCCGTTTGCCCGGCATGTTGTCCACGGCCTGAACCAGAGCGGCAATGGCATCCGGGTTGTGCCCATAGTCGGCAATCAGCGTTGCGCCGCGGTAATTGAACAGGTTGAAACGCCCTTGGGCGTTATTGGCGTCGTTCTCAAAACTGGCCAATCCATTTTGAATCGTGCCCCAGTCGATGCCCAGCGCCCAAGCTGCGCCGACGGAGGCCATCACGTTTTCAACCTGAAAACCAATGGTTCCACCGCGGGTGATCGGGATTTGAGCCAATGCAATCCTATGCACTGAACTGCCTTCTGCGGCCACCAAGTGCCCATCTTCGACAAACACTGCGCGCCGCCCCAACGCCAAATGAGTGGTCATCACGGGGTGGTAGCGGTCCAAGGCAAAGTAAGTCACTGTGCCCCGGCAATGCGGAGCCATGGTGACAACATTCGGATCCGTTGCATTCAGGACGGCTACGCCGCCGTCTTTGATGTTTTGAACAATGACGCGCTTGAGCACCGCCAAGTCATTCACCGAGGTGATGTAGTTCAAGCCCAGGTGATCGCCGCTGCCGATATTGGTGACCACGGCCACGTCGCACCGGTCAAAGGCCAAGCCCTCACGCAACATGCCGCCACGGGCTGTCTCAAGCACCGCTGCGTCGACGTCAGGGTGCTGCAGCACGCTGCGTGCACTCTTGGGGCCGCTGCAATCGCCCGTGTCAATGCGCTGACCTTCGATGTAGACACCATCCGTGCTGGTCATGCCAACTCGCAGGCCACTGTGGGTTAGCAAGTGGGCAATAACCCGCACGGTTGTGGTTTTTCCGTTGGTTCCGGTGACCGCGACCAATGGAATGCGACCGTTTTCTGTGTCTCCAAACATGCTGGAAATAATCGCCTCGCCCACGGGGCGACCTTTGCCATAAGACGGGGAAAGGTGCATGCGCAAGCCTGGCGCCGCGTTCACCTCGACCACGCCGCCGCCCTGGCCTTCAAGTGGATGCGCAATGCTGTCGCACACCACGTCGACGCCGCAAATGTCCAGACCGACCATCTGAGCGGCCGCGACTGCGCGCTCGGCAATGGCGGGGTGCACATCGTCGGTCACGTCGGTGGCCGAGCCACCGGTGGAGAGGTTGGCGTTGTGACGCAAGGGAATGCGCTGTCCGAAGGGGGTGATTGACTCGGCTGTCAGGCCCTGCGTGGCCAGGCAAGCCAACGCGATATCGTCGAACCGAATTTGAGTGAGTGAAGTGGAATGACCTGTGCCACGGCGGGGGTCGCTGTTTACCTCGTCAACCAGCTCCCGCACTGTGTGAACCCCGTCACCGACGACGTGAGGCGCGGCTCGTCTGGCGGCAGCCACCAGCTTGTCGCCAACGACCAGCAGCCTGAAATCGTGGCCCGGCATGAAGCGCTCGACCAGAATGTCGTCGCTGAAGTGGGCGGCAGCGGCATACGCCGTATCCAATTGCTCCCGTGACGTGATGTTGACTGTCACACCCTTGCCCTGATTGCCGGCTTTAGGCTTGAGCACCACGGGTAGCCCAATTTCGCACGCGGCCGCCCAGGCGTCTTCAGGCGTATCGACCTCGCGACCCATCGGCACAGGGACGCCAGCAGCGGCTAACAGTTTTTTGGTGAGTTGTTTGTCTTGTGCAATAGCTTCCGCGATAGCGCTGGTGCTGTCCATCTCGGCGGCTTGAATGCGACGCTGTTTGCTGCCCCAGCCAAACATGATCATGCTGCCCTCAGTCATGCGCCGATAGGGAATATTGTGCGCCAATGCGGCGTCCGCAATCGAGCCCGTGCTGGGTCCCAATCGCACGTCTTCGTCCAGATTCCGCAACTGCTCAAGCGCTTTGTCGAGGTCAAATTCGGTGTCGTTTTGAGCGGCCAGGCACAGGGCCTCAGCCAGTTCCAGTGCCAGACGGCCAACAGCTTCCTCTGAATAACCAAAGACCACTTGGTAAACACCTTGATCAACCGTTGGCGCGGTGCGGCGAAAAGTGGCGGGGCTGCCGGCCTGGGATTGCAGGTCAATGGCGGCGACGCCCAGCACGTGTGCCAGGGTGATTTTGTCGTCGTGTCCGGCTGGCTGAAGGGGGCTGATCGCTGGAAAACGGGTACGCAGACGAACTTCAAAACCAGTTTCAGCGGTAATTGCACATTCTTGAGCGGTGCACGTGACTACTGCCTCAATAGCCGTGTGTTGTGTCCATAGGTTGGGGCCGCGAAGGGCTCGGATGCGGGAGACTTCCATGGCTCAAATACTCTTTTTCGATGTTGAATCAAAGGTGCGAAGTCCGGCACCAATCAGTTCGGGTGACAGGCCCAAGGCCCAGGCGGCCGCGACTGCGGCCATCACCATTTCGGGCTGGTCAGCTTTGCTGGGCTTCAGGGTATTGAGTGGGATGCTGCCCACTTCCTCCATGCCCTGGCTCAACACAATGTGTTGCTTGTGAAGATACACCACACGTTCACCACCCACACGGTGGTTGGCAATGGCAGGGAGTTTGGCGTCCAGCCCGTAAAAAATAACGTTGCCGTCACACAGTGGGGCCATTTGGACGACTTGTGGGTCAGCCGCGTTCAGCACAGCGGTGCCGGAGGGGAGAATCACGTCCACCTGGGTGCGAATCACGTTGTAGAGCTTGTCCGAGGTGTCAATATAAAACTCGCTCAGACTCTCAAAGTCGCTGACGTCGGTAACTACGCCCACGGAGCATTTGTCGTAGGCCAGGCCTTCGCTCAGGATCATTCGGCTGCTATTCTCAAACACGCCTGCGTCCACGCCGCGGTTGATCAACACCCGCTCGGACCCCTCCCAATTGACGCCATCCTTGGCCTCAACCTGGCGGTTGCCCAGAAAAAATCCATCCTGGCAGGACAGGCCCACATGCTTGCCGCTGATGAAAAGCAGCCAAGCCACCAAGCGCGCGATGCGCGTGGTGTTGCGTGTGCCTGTTACGCCCACTACAGGAATGCGTCCGTTCTTGTCGGCGTCAAACAGGTGCTCAATGATTGCCTTGCCAATGGGGCGAGGCGAGCCCGCAGCGGGCTTTAAATGGGCCAGCAGGCCGGGGCTGGCGTTGACTTCGACCACCGCACCTCTTTGTGAAGTCAGCGGCTTGGAGATGTCTTCCAGCACCATGTCAACACCGGCAATGTCCAGCCCGACCACCCGCGCCGCCAGGGCAGCCATGGCGGCCACGGTGGGGTGCATGATGTCGGTCACATCATTGGAGACGTTGCCGTTGCGTTGAATCAGCACAGTTTTATCTTTGGCCGGAATGGAGGCCGCCGTGAACCCTTGGCGCTCCAAATCGAGCTGAATCTCCGCTGATTTGTCTGGCTCAATCAGCCCCAACGGTGCGTCTTCGTTGATGCCGCGCCGTGGGTCGGAGTTGAGCTGGCTGTTCACCAGTTCCAGAATGGTGGATTGGCCGTCTCCAGTCACCGAGGCAGTTTCGCCCCGAGCGGCGGCAATCACACGTTTGCCGACAATAAGCAGACGATGCTCGTTGCCCGGGATAAATTGCTCGATGATGACGCCACCGCTGCCTTGGCCCTGGGCCAGAGTAAACGCTGCTTCCACGTCATGGCGTTGGTCCAGATCCAGTGACACGCCCCGGCCGTGGTTGCCGTCTTCGGGCTTGATGGCCACGGGAAGGCCCACGTCTTGAGCAACTTCCCAAGCCTCTTCCACTGTTTGTACCAACTGACCTTGAGGCACCGGTACGCCACAAGCGCTGAGCAGCGACTTGGTCAAGTCTTTGTCGCCGGCAATTTCTTCGGCAATCGCACTGGTGTGATCGGTCTCGGCGGTCCAGATGCGGCGTTGGCTGCTGCCATGGCCCAGCTGAACCAAATTACCCTCCGTTAGCCGAATATGAGGAATTCCCCGGTCGGTTGCCGCATCCACAATGTGGGCGGTACTGGGTCCCAAGCACAAGGAGTCGACCATGTCTCTCAGCTTCACGATCGTGGAGTCGAGGTCATAGGGGAGGTCGTCAATGGCGGCCATGAGCAAGTCATTGGCTGCGGCCAGTGCGGCACGCCCGACTTGTTCCTGGCGGGTGCGAAAAGCCATTTTGTACACCCCGCGCACCGAGGTTTCACGGGCTTTCCCAAAGCCACTCTGCATGCCGGCCAGGTTCTGCAGCTCGATAACAACATGTTCCAGAATGTGAGCGGCCCACGTGCCATCTCGCAAGCGCTGCAGAAAACCGCCAGGCTCGCCCACGCCGCAGCGATGGGCTTGCAGCCCGGGCAGCAGGGCAGTCAGGCGCTCATACAGACCTGGAATGGTGTTGGAGGGTTGGTCTTCCAGTGCCCCAATGTCGACCCAAGCCTCGATGACCGGACGATAGGTCCAGATATTGGGGCCGCGCAAATAGGTAACACGCAGTAACTTAATGGTAGTTGTCGTCATGAATCTCAACAAGTGTGACTATCTGGTTCGGCATGCTTCTTTTGTTTTTTAGCATAGCACCCTGATGGAATCCCGCTCCCACGGATAATTGTCAACTAAAGTGGGTTTTAAACTTTGATGGGCACCTCGAAACATCGTGCTAATCTGGATTTTCACTACAAATGCCCGCGCTGACTCACGATTTGACCCCAATTCCACACCGAAATTGAAAGTTTTCTGGTCTCAATGACAAACGATTCCCTCGCCATCGCTTCTGCTTTGCCAACAAACGATATCCCGCAGGAGTGGCGCTCTGATGTACAGACGCAACTCCAAAGTGGCGAAAACGTCCTCGCAGTGCTTGAGGTGGACCTTGACACACGTCTCTTCTTTGTGAATTCGTTGGTGTTGGTCACCGACCAGCGGCTGCTTAGCCGAGCCGGCCCGTCGGGGTGGCAGTCCTGGCCCTACCAGGCGGGTCTGACGCTCACCCACCATGACCATGCAGGTGTTGGAAATTTGAGTCTGATCAGCGACCAGGGCCTGCTGGGCAGTTGGCGCTTCACACTGGGGCGAAACTTGCAGGCTATTCGCTTGCAAGATCAGTTTCAAATCCAGTTGCAAAGCCATGTCACCGGCCAGGCACCCGTGGTGGCTGAAGGCAACCGTTGCCCCAGCTGCAAGGCCCCGCTGGCGCCGGACCAGGAAGAGTGCCCGATTTGCACCAAGGTCATGCACACACCGCCCAGCACCTGGACCCTGTTCAGGCTGTGGCGCTTTGCCAAACCGTACAAAGGGCAGTTGCTGTTGGGGTTTTGCCTGACGTTGTTGGGCACGGCCGCCAGTCTGGTTCCGCCTTATTTAGCCATGCCCTTGATGGACGAGGTGTTGATTCCGTTTCAGAACGGTCAGCACATCGAACCCTCGCTGGTGGCGATGTACCTCTCGGGCTTGTTTGCTTCCGCTTTTCTGGCCTGGGGCCTGTCCTGGGCCAAGACCTATGTGCTGGCGCTGGTGTCGGAGCGCATCGGGGCAGATTTGCGAACCACCACTTACGACCATTTGTTGCGCATGTCGCTGGAGTACTTTGGTGGCAAACGCACGGGTGATCTGATGTCACGCATTGGCAGCGAGAGTGACCGCATCTGCGTCTTCTTGTCCTTGCACCTGCTCGACTTTGCGACCGATGTGCTCATGCTGATGATGACGGCGGCCATTCTTTTCTCCATCAATCCCTGGCTCGCCCTGGCCACCTTGGTGCCGTTGCCCTTCATCATCTGGATGATTCATGCGGTGCGCTTCAAGCTGCAAACCGGGTTTGAGAAGATTGACCGGGTCTGGTCCGAGGTGACCAGTGTGCTGGCCGACACCATTCCCGGCGTTCGGGTGGTCAAGGCCTTCGCCCAAGAGACTCGCGAGTCCGCCCGTTTTCGCGAAGCCAACAAGCACAATCTGGCCGTCAATGACAAGCTGAACAAGATTTGGTCGCTGTTTTCGCCCAGTGTGTCCTTTGTCACCGAGCTGGGTCTGCTGGTGGTGTGGGGCTTTGGTATCTATTTGGTGGCCAAGGGCAACATCACGGTGGGTGTGTTGACTGCCTTCGTGGCCTACATCAGCCGGTTCTATGGGCGCCTGGATTCGATGAGCCGCATTGTGTCGGTCACTGAGAAATCAGCGTCTGCAGCCAAGCGAATCTTTGACATTTTGGACCACGTCTCCAGCGTACCAGAGCCAATCAAGCCTGTGCCGCTGGACACCGTTAAGGGCAGCATCGAGCTGACCGATGTGAGCTTTCGCTATGGCAACCGCGAAGTGAATCGCGGCGTCAATCTGAGCATTGCACCTGGGGAAATGATTGGCTTGGTGGGCCACAGCGGCTCGGGCAAGAGCACTCTGGTCAACCTGATTTGCCGTTTTTACGACGTATCCGAGGGCTCGATCAAGGTCGACGGCGTGGATGTGCGCTCCTATGCGGTGGCGGACTACCGGCGCAACATCGGTTTGGTGCTGCAAGAGCCGTTTTTGTTCTTTGGCACCATTGCGGAAAACATTGCTTACGGCAAGCCAGATGCCAGCCGCGAGGAAATCATCGAGTCCGCCCGTGCTGCCCACGCGCATGAGTTCATCTTGCGCTTGCCGCAGGGGTACGACTCGATGGTGGGTGAACGTGGCCAGGGCCTGTCGGGTGGTGAGCGTCAACGTATCTCGATTGCACGCGCCTTGTTGATTGACCCCCGCATTCTGATTTTGGACGAAGCCACCTCGTCGGTGGACTCCGAGACAGAGAAAGAAATTCAAAAGGCGCTGGAAAACTTGGTGAAGGGTCGCACCACCATCGCCATTGCCCACCGCTTGTCGACATTGCACAGGGCCGACCGGCTGGTGGTGCTTGACCGCGGACAGGTGGTCGAAATTGGCACGCATGATGACCTGATGTCGCGCGAAGGCGCTTATTTCAACCTCTACCAGGCCCAAGCCCGCAATATGGACGTCGACATGGACGATGCCCCATGAGCCAGATCACCCCCATGAACAAGTCTCGTTTTCAACTTACTCGCGACGCCTTTGGACGGTTGGTTTTGACCAATGCCGAGGGCGAGGTCTTCGAGGGCGTGGTACCCGTGCGGGCCTACCCCATTCAAGCGCCGCAAGATGGCGTCGCCCTGGTGGCCACCGACGGCCATGAGGTGGGCTGGTTGGACCGGCTTACCGATGCCCCGGCGCCGGTTCAGGCCTTGATCCAAGAGGCGTTGGACACGCGGGAATTCATGCCCGAGATTCAGGATATTGTCAGCGTTACCAGTTTTTCCACCCCTTGCACTTGGAGCGTCAAGACCGACCGGGGTGACACCCGCTTTGTGCTGCGCGGCGACGAAGACATCCGTCGCGTGGGGCCGACCGTGTTGCTAGTCACCGACTCCCACGGCATTCAGTTCAAGATTCGTGACCTCTCGCTGCTCAGCAAGGAGAGCCGTAGAATCATGGATCGTTTTCTATAACAAATTAGCCTCTAGCCCCTATTTAGTATGCGGAAGTAACTATCATTTTGATAGTAATTGTTGCACCTTGATCCATGGGCAGTGTGCCACCTTGCGGGCTCTCCATGACCACTCATTTCGATTTTTCTCCCGCCGCGTTGGCCGCACTCGCTCAGACCGACGCCGCACGTGCCTTGGCGGAAGACGTCGGTGCTGGCGACCTCACCGCGGGTTTGATTGATCCTGCCACCCAAGCCAAAGCCCGGGTGCTGGCCCGCGAAGCGGCCGTGATTTGTGGGGCGCCCTGGGTGCAAGCCACTTTGCAGCAGGTGGACCCCACCGCAAAAATTCAATGGTTGGTGGGCGAGGGCGAGCGTTGCGCCGCCGATCAGGTGGTATTGGAGATGACCGGTTCGGCCCGCGCGCTGCTCACCGCCGAACGCACGGCACTCAATTTTTTGCAAACCTTGAGCGCCGTGGCCACCAAAACCGCCAGCTACGTGGATGCCGTGCAAGCCGTGCCGGGCAACCGCGCGCAGATTGTGGACACGCGTAAAACCCTGCCCGGTCTGCGTCTGGCGCAGAAATATGCGGTGCGAACCGGCGGCGGCACCAACCACCGCATCGGTCTTTATGACGCGGTGCTGATCAAGGAAAACCACATTGCCGCAGCGGGCAGTGTCTCGGCGGTTTTGGCGCGAGCGGCGCAAGTGGCCCCCAATGCCACCTTCGTCGAGATCGAGGTTGAGACCCTGGCCCAGTTGACCGAGGCTCTGGACGCCGGTGCCACCATGGTGTTGCTGGACAACATGACGCCCGACATGCTGCGTGAGGCCGTGCAAATCAACGCCGGGCGCGCGATTCTGGAGGTGTCCGGCGGCGTCAACATGACCACCGTTCGCGGTATCGCCGCCACCGGGGTGGATCGCATCTCCATTGGTGCTCTGACCAAAGATGTGCAGGCGATCGACTTTTCCATGCGCTTCAGCGCCGAATAGGCAGCGACGCCTTGATCCTGACCGGGTTGGCCTGAAGTAGGCTTTTATCCCGGTTCGACGGCTTCCGTTCAAAGTAAGCCGAATTTTGTAGAAATTGTGAGGTGTGCCCCATGTCGTCCAATCTGTTGAATGTTGAATATGAACTGCCGCAGCAAGACGCCGTCTTGGGCACTGATGTTTGCGCCATCAAATACGCTTGGGCCCGCGTGCCTTCTGAGCCCAGCCCCGACGAGCGTGCGGAACTCAAAGACAAAATTCGCCGCCTGCTCAAAGAACGCAACGCGGTCATGGTGTCGCACTACTACGTGCACCCGGATTTGCAGGACCTGGCCGAAGAAACCGGTGGCATCGTCAGTGACTCGCTGGAAATGGCCCGCTTTGGCCGTGACCACGAAGCCACCACCTTGGTGGTCTCCGGCGTGCGTTTCATGGGCGAAACCTCCAAAATTCTCTCGCCCAACAAAACTATTCTGATGCCCGACCTGGGTGCCAATTGCTCGCTCGATCTGGGCTGTCCGGTAGACGACTTCAGTGCCTTCTGTGACGCTCACCCGGACCGCACCGTGGTGGTTTATGCCAACACCAGCGCCGCCGTCAAAGCCCGCTCAGATTGGCTGGTGACTTCCAGCTGCGCGCTGGACATCGTCAGTGCCCTGAAAGACAAAGGCCACAAAATTTTGTGGGCCCCTGACCGCCACCTGGGTGGCTACATTCAGCGCGAGACCGGCGCGGACATGGTCATGTGGGGCGGTTCTTGCATCGTGCACGACGAGTTCAAGGCCTTCGAGCTGGAAGCCATGATGAAAGAGCACCCCGGCGCCAAAGTGCTGGTGCACCCCGAGTCCCCGCTGGACGTGGTGGCTCTGGCGGACGCGGTGGGCTCCACCTCGGCCATTCTCAAGGCGGCCAGCGAGATGGATGCCAAAACCTTCATCGTGGCCACTGACAACGGCATGATGCACAAGCTGCGCACGCTGAACCCCGGCAAGGTGTTTCTGGAAGCGCCCACCGCCGGCAACAGCGCCACCTGCAAAAGCTGCGCCCACTGCCCCTGGATGGCCATGAACGGCTTGGCTGACGTGGCCCGCGTTCTGGAAATCGGCGCCAATGAGATTCGCATTGATGCATCCCTGGGCGAACGCGCCCGCGTGCCAATTGATCGCATGCTGGCCTTCACCTCGGCGCTCAAAGGTGGGCAAGATGCCGGTAGCTTGGTCCCGAACATTGGGGCTGCATAAATTTCAATTTGAGCGTGCCAGACCCGCTGGCCTACTCGTGCACTCCGGTCTATGCTCGGCTTGGATCATTACTGGCCAGCGATGAGCCAGCCCTAAACCCCCGCCGACGCAGGCTGACGCCGCGGTGGATCAAGGAGCACAACCATGCGCGTTGCCGTTTTCAGCACCCGACCCTACGACCGCCTCTTCCTGTCGCGCGCGAATGCGACCGGGCGCCACCAGCTCGAATTCCATGAGTCATGCCTGGATGCCGACAGCGCAGGGGCCGCCGAAGGCGCACTGGCCGTCTGCGCCTTCGTCAACGACCACCTGGACGCTAAAGTGCTGCAACGCTTGCATGCTGGCGGCGTGCGCGTGCTGGCGCTGCGATCGGCCGGCTTCAATCACGTCGATCTGGAAGCGGCGGCTGCCTTGGGCATTGTGGTCGGGCGCGTACCTGAGTACTCGCCGTATGCCGTGGCCGAGCACACCGTGGCTCTGTTGTTGGCGCTCAACCGCCATCTGCACCGCGCCTATGCCCGTGTGCGCGAGGGCAACTTTGCCCTGGAAGGGCTGCTCGGTTTCGATCTGCATGGGCGAACCATTGGCGTGGTCGGCACTGGCAAGATCGGTGAATGTGTCGCCCGCATCATGGCCGGCTTCGGTTGCCAGCTGCTCGGTTTCGACCCCCACCCCAATCCGGCCTGCGTGGCGTTGGGTATGCGCTATGTGGATCTGTCAGAGATGCTGGCCACCAGCGACGTGATCACGCTGCACTGCCCGCTGACACCGCATACCCGCCATTTGATCGACGCCGACGCGTTGGCCCGCATGAAGCCGCGGGCGATGCTGCTCAACACCAGCCGCGGCGCGGTCATCGACACGCCCGCCGTGATCGCAGCATTGAAATCCGGCAGGCTGGGCAGCCTCGGACTCGACGTTTATGAAGAGGAGGGGGATCTGTTTTTCCGAGACCTTTCAGGCGAGGTGCTGCGCGACGATGTATTTGCGCGATTGCTGACCTTCCCGAATGTGTTTATCACGGGCCATCAGGCCTTCTTTACCGAAGACGCTCTGACCGCCATTGCCGAGACGACGCTGGCCAATATCGACGCGTTCGAGGACCGTGGGGAAGTACTGCACCCGGTGTCGATTGAGCGAGTGGTTTGATTGGGCTCACCGGGCCGTTTGAGGCCGGTCGAGAAGGTATTTTGCATGCCAGAGGCAATGCCATCGAACATCTCCGTCATCAGAGCAGCGCGCATGCGCTCCAGGCATTCAAGGCATTCAAGGCCCTCCTCAGCGCTGGTGTTGGGCACCATGAGTACAAATTCCTCACCGTCCCAACGTGCCAGCATGTCGGCCCCACCCAGGCCCTTGGCCATCGATGTGGCAAAAGCCTTTAGCGCGGCGTCGACCGCCTGATGTCCATGCGTGTCGTGGACTCGTTTGAAATGATCGATGTCGATGTCGATGAGCGCAAGACACATCGAGTATCCGTTGGGTGGGATCCGGGTCTGCACATTGGCAATCAATTCGCTCGAATGGCGGTTCACAAGGCCGGTTAATTCATCTTGTGAGGCCAATACGCCTACGCGCTCGAGGAAGTCGCGTCGCTGACCGCACCAAGAGCGTAAGCGGTCACGAGGCTCCCCCATTTGTTGCACGACAGCAAATCCAGCATAGGTGGCCACGGCCACCAGCGCCACTCGCCGCCGAAGACGCATCACCTTGCCTGGAGCGCCCATAACCAAGGTAACCAACCAGGTCAACATTACGGCAATGAGTCCTTGCCAAAAAAAAGACCTCTCCGCAAAGAACGAGTCAACCTTTGTAGCTAATTTTTCGCCGAGTCCAGCCCCACTATTGGACGCACTTACGTGGTGTTTTTAGCTAAGGATCTCTAGTTATAGACAAACGACGGCCAACCGGTAATCGGTGGATGTCTCCTTCTGGATCGGCGAGGCCGCATCACAGGTTGGAGAAGCACCTTTGCAAGTACTGGACGAAGCCCATCATTGACCGCATCTTCGAGAATTTTGTGCGCAACCAAGATGACAACGTCCATATGTTGAAACTGTGCCGGGACATTTTTGACGAACCACTGGACGACGAGATCGCTTGTCTGGTGGAGTCGACTCAATCCATTTATTAGCAGTCAGCTTTTTCGCAGACAGCAAGCACAAAGAACTCTCGATAAAAAAAATCGGCCTGATTGACGAGGGCTTCTGGATCGGCAGAGAGGTCTTGCCAAACTTGTTGGTCGTTTTTGGGTAGGTCATATGGTGGTGCCACGCTGGCGAAGTAGTCGATCAGCTCAACCCCATAGGCCGCGCTTGTGCCGACACTGGCGCCCAACGGAGGGTGTCCCGAATTTTGTGTAAACGGCGGTTAAGTTAGACGCGCGGCATGCGCTCGTCAAACTGAATGGTAAAGCGGTTCAGAGCAGCCTTCCAATCCCGAATCGGCATCGTCCATTTCTGGCTGATGTTGTTCAGTGCCAGATAGAACAGCTTGAACACTGCGTCCTCAGTTGGGAACGAGCCGCGGGTCTTGGTTATTTTGCGCAGGCTCATGTTCACGGACTCAATGGCGTTGGTCGTGTAAATCACTTTTCGGATGTCTGGCGGGTATTCAAAGAACGGTATCAAGCGTGTCCAGTTGCGCCGCCAGGAGCGCCCAATCGGAGCGAAGGAATCGTCCCATTTGACCTCGAATGCCGTGAGTTGTCGCTCAGCTTCGGATTCAGTGGGCGCAGCGTAAATCAGCCGCAAATCCGCGGCGACTTCCTTGCGCTGTTTCCACCCCACGAAGTTCAGGCTGTGACGCACCATGTGAACAATGCAAAGCTGCACCGTCGCCTTGGGGAAGACTGCCTCAATGGCGTCAGGGAAACCTTTGAGCCCATCTACGCAGGCGATAAAGATGTCAGCCACGCCCCGGTTCTTCAGTTCAGTCACCACCTGCAGCCAGAACTTGGCCCCTTCGGTTTGGGCCATCCACAGGCCCAGTACCTCTTTGAGGCCGTCCAGGTTGACGCCAATGGCCAAGTACAGGGCCTTGACCCGCACAGTACCGTTGTCGCGCACCTTGACGTGAATGCAGTCCATGTAGACGATGGGGTACAGCGCCTCCAAGGGGCGCGACTGCCAGGCTTTGACCTCGTCCATGACGGCGTCGGTCACGGATGAAATCAGGGTAGGAGACACTTCGGCGCCGTACATCTCCTGCAGATGGCCTTGAATCTCGCGTACCGTCATGCCTCGGGCATACAGCGACAGTATCTTGTCGTCAAAGCCGCTCCAGCGGGTCTGGTGTTTGCCAATCAGTTGGGGCTCGAAGGTGCCGGCGCGGTCACGGGGGATTTCTATGGGTAGCTGGCCAAAATCGCCTTTGAGCGTTTTCTTGCTGCACCCGTTGCGGGTGTTGCCCGCTTCATTGGCAACCAACTGGTTCTTGCCGTGACCCAGGTGGCCGGTCAATTCGGCTTGCAAAGCTCGCTCGACCAAGGCTTTGGTGAGCTGCGTCAAGAGGCCATTCTGGCCAATCAGGTCTTCGGGCTTTTTGTAGTCGGCCAACAGGGCGTCAATCAGCTCGGCGGGTAAGGGTTTCATCTCTACGGTCATCTCGGCTCCATGCAAGACAGCAGTTTCCTGCCAAATAACCGTTTACACAAAACTTCTTACACCCTCGCCCAACGCTGGACCAACCATCCTTTGCGTGGCGTCACGTTCAGGCCTGCTTGCCTCAGCAGGGCCGGAAGAGTGGATCCGCAATCCGTACCCAATACGCCCCTAAGACGAAACGTCTGCAACCCGCCGTCGGAGTGGCGGGGCGGCACCGCACCTCCCGCGCGACCAGGCACCCTCACACTTGGCTCAATACTCACTGTGGCTTCACTGGTGTGCTGTTCAATGGCATTGGCTACTTTCCCCCTCCGGCGGGTTGCTTGCTCACACCTTTTTTGCCGTCGTGGCCCATTGCGGCCATGCCCAAGCCACTCTACCTAAGCTCCTCTGATTGGCCCATGGTCCGTTGAGTCCCCTGGCAAAGCAACAAGCACGATCTGCGCGTAAACCTGCCGTACGACCATGCGCCGACGCGGTGTTAGGAAGGGCCGGGGGTGTTTGCCCATCTCGCGCGGATGCTTCTGACTACGGTCGCCATCGGTGTCGTTGTGCTGGCTAGAGGAGTTTCAATCTTCTCTGACTAATCCTTTGGGCGATACGGGTAATCAGACTAAAAATTTCCCATCAATAAGTGTTCATGCCCCTTTTTTTTAAGAAGAATAGCAGTCAATTTTCAACGTGAACGACGAATTTTTCATTGCAAGCATCGAGTAGCCTTTGCTGGCAACAAGCTCTCATCGAATCACGCCGCACAGAGTGTTCTTATGTATATAGCGCACATAGTGTTTGTGACTTAAATGATAGTAATTACTCGGGTTAACCCGATCATTACTTTTCTGAGATGAGCGCAAACTAATAGATACAAATGTAATTTGCTGTTGTCTCAACCGTTCCCTTAGGAGAAAAATATGGATATCAAATCTCGCCGAGGCCTCATCAAGGCCGGTGTTATCGGCGCTATGGCGGCACCGTTTATTGGCAATGCAGAAGCTGCGGCCGGTCAAACTTGGAAGGTCCAGTCGACTTGGGATGCTGGAACAACCGGCTACAAGCTGTTTGAAGCCTGGTGCAATGGCTTTAAGGAAAAATCGGGCGGGGAACTGACGATCATGCCTTTCGCCGCCAAGTCCGTGGCAGCCGACAACAATGCACTGTTTGAAGCGGTCAAGTCGGGCGTGCTTCAGGGCATGAATCCTTGGACCCTCTACTGGGCAGGCAAGATGCCCGCAACCGTTTTTCTCTCCAGCTACCCCGCCGGTCCTGATCAGCCGGCGCAATGGGACACCATGTACTACGGTCTTGGCATGCTCCAGATGGCCCGTGATATTTACGCCAAGCAAGGCTTGTACTTTGTCGGCACCATCCAGCACGACGCCAATGTCATTCACTCTAAAGTGCCAATCACCTCGCTTGAGGAAATGAAGGGCAAGAAGATTCGTCTGCCCGGCGGCATGGTCTCTGAAGTGTTCCAGCAATTCGGCGTTTCAACGGTGGCACTGCCTGGGTCGGACATCTTTCCCGCGCTGGAAAAAGGCACGATTGACGCGGCTGACTTCGTCGGCCCTGCGGTCAACTACGACCTTGGTTTCCACCAAGTCACCAAGTACATCTTGATGGGCCCTCCTGGCACCATGAGTATTTACCAACCCGTAGATTTGATGGACTTGACGGTGAATATGGGCGCTTGGAAGCGGCTGTCACCCAAAATGCAAGCTTTCGTGGAAGATCAGGTCAAGACCTACTCTTTGTCGCATTACGTAGCCATCCAGAAGGCAAACATTGAAGCCATGGGCAAGTTCGCGGCGGCGGGCACATCAGTGTCGCGCCTGAGCCAGGAGGATGTGGACAAGTTCCGTCGCGCCGCCATCCCGGTTTGGTACAACTGGGCCCGCAAGGACGCAGATGCGGCCAAGGTCTTTAAGCTGCAGTTGGACTACATGAAAAACGGCGTGATGGGTTACCTGACCGACGCCGACCTCAAAGGACAGAAGCTCTAAATGAGCCCTGACCGCTAGTTAACCCCGCAGGCGCATCAAGCGCAGGCGGACTTTCAGAGCGGCTCATTCCGAGCCGCTCGTTTTATTTGGAATCCTAATATGTCATCAGAAAGCATTGGGTTTGTATTGCCCCACTGGGTTTACTGGGGCTGGTTGGCGGTCGTGCCGCTGGTCCTGTTGCTCATTGGAAAGCAACAAGATGTTTTGCCGGCGGTTCCTTACGACGCCAGCGCAGGTGGGTTTGAGCGAATGCTGGACTGGATCAGCGACCGGACCGGCTTGTTTGTTGCCCTTTGGAGTGTGAGTGCCGTCCTGGCGTATTCATACGAAGTGGCAGCCCGCTATCTCTTCAACATGCCCACGATCTGGGTACATGAGGCCAGCTTTTTGCTCTTCGGCATGCAGTACATGATGGCTGGTGCCTATGGCCTGTTGCACGGCTCCCATGTGCGTGTGGACGTGCTCTACACCAAGCTTTCAGCGCGCAAGCAAGCCGCCTTTTCCGTCGTCACATCAGTGTTCTTTTTCATCTTTATTTTGGCCATGATCACTACCTCTTACCGGTTTTTCTCAGGTAGCCTGTCCATGGATGAGCGATCCGTCGAGACCTGGCAAATTCAGTACTGGCCCGTTAAAGGTTTCATGCTGCTGGGTGCGGTTCTCCTTTTTATGGCTGGCACTTCCCGGCTGATCAAGGACATTCGTATTTATGAAACCCAGTTGAAGTCAGAGGTGGCAGCATGAACGCCGCGGCACAAGGCGCGGCAACCCGTTCACGTCTGATTACCTATGGGCTTTCGCTGCTCGTGTTGGCTGTGGTGCTGGTCGAGGCGGTCAATATTGGGTTTTACGATCCATGGGGAGATGACTTCTTCCTGTTTCGCATGCAAGGCATTCTTGCCGGTGTGTCGATGTCCGCCCTGACCTGGATCATGTTCGGCTCGTTGTTTGCCCTGCTGATGGCCGGGCTACCGCTGGCCTTTGTGGCGGGCGGATTGGGCGTGGTGTTTCTTTATCTGTTGGGTGATGCAGCGATGCTCAACATCATTCCAAGTCGCATCTTCCCGATGATGACCAACCCGGATCTCGCGGCCATTCCGTTATTCATTTTCATGGCCACCATGCTTGAGAAAGCAGGCTTGATTGAAGAACTGTTTGACGCGGTCTACCAGTGGATGGGCGGGCTGCACGGCGGCTTGGCCGTTGCCACCATCGTCGCCTCCACCTTGCTGGCGGCCATGGTGGGTGTGGTGGGCGCAGCGATTGTCACCATGGGCATCATTGCGTTGCCAGCGATGTTGAAACGCAAATACGATCCCGAAATTGCGATTGGCTCCATCATGGCTGGCGGCACCTTGGGTGTGTTGATTCCACCCTCGATTTTGGCCATTCTTTACGCTGTTGTGGCTCAACAATCGGTGGGTGAACTCTATCTGGGCAGTGTGATGCCGGGCTTGTTGCTATCCAGCCTGTACATCCTGTATGTGGTGGTTCGTACCACGCTCAAGCCTGAACTGGGCCCACCTGTTCCGGTTGAGGAGCGACTGAGCCTGAAGGAAAAGCTGTTGCTCGTGCGCGGTCTGATTGCCCCGATCCTGTTGGTGGCCATGGTGCTCGGCTTGCTGTTTGCCGGTATTGCAACGCCGGTTGAAGCGGCTGGTCTGGGCAGTTTGGGCGCAATGGCAGTGGCGGCCTTGCACAAGCGGCTCACGCTCAAAGCATTAATTGCGGCGAGTGCTGAAACGGTGAAAGCCACTTCCATGGTGCTGTGGATCATCTTTGGCGCATCGATTTTTGTCGGCTTGTACATCTTGCAAGGCGGTCAGGCCTTCATCACCGATGCCATTCTGGGCACGGGCTGGAATTCTTACGGAATTTTGTTCCTGATGATGTTCTTGCTGGTGATTCTTGGCATGTTTCTGGACTGGGTGGGCATTCTTCTGTTGGCGGTTCCCATCTTCGTCCCAATCGTCCAATCACTCACATTTGACGGCCTATTCGGGATGCCCGGTCCGTCGCCGGATGCCGTGGTGTTGTGGTTTGGCGTGCTTTACCTTATTAACATGCAAATGAGTTTCCTGTCGCCTCCGTTTGGTTACGCGCTGTTCTACATTCGCGGCGTCGCTCCACCCGAAATCACCATGGCAACCATCTTCCGTTCGTCCTTGGTGTTCCTGGGGATTCAGGTGCTCGCCTTGGCATTGGTCGTCATCTTTCCGGTGATCGCAACGGGACTGCCCGATATGGTTTATGGGCGCTGAACGTTAGAGGGCTAAAGAGTCAGCCCTGTGATCGCAACCCCGTGTAGACCGCCCTCAGTAGCGGTCTACACGTCAGCGCCCTGGGCATAGGCGAAAGCGAAAGTCACTGAGAATCTGGAGCATTGGCGCGCAAGACCGGCGCCAATCGATGCTCTTGGAACTGCGTCCCTCCCATTTCTTTCTACACATGCAAATTCGCTGCAAATGCCCTCGCGTATGCCGCTGTTTTTTCAGGCAGAAATCTACCGCCAAGCAGGGTCGGTTTGACTGGCTCCAGCATGGCGGCCAGTACAGGGCAGTGTGACTTGCCACTCGTTCCCTTGGCCCAAAGTGCTGTGCCATTCGCTGCTGGGGAAAGGGAGTGACCAAGGCCCCTGCTCCTCTGCAGCCTTGCCATAAAGCGATCGGATAATTAATGTGGTTTTTAGGCCTTAGGCCCTTGATATACCTGCTGAAAATGCTATTTAATATGTAGCAAAAAAGGAGTCGTGATGGGGGCTGGTCCAGCGCCCGTCAACTCATCAACGCCGTCTCAAACTTCGAGGCCGTCGATCGTCTCGTCTTTCAGGCCATGCAGCAGCGAAGCGCTCCAGCCCAGAGTCGCTGCGGCGATGCGCGGCGCACCGATCGCGTGCCCAGCGTCGTGCTGGCAATAGCGGAACGCACGTTCACCGTACTGCCATGCCTCACGCCAGTGGATCGAAGAAAGCCCAAGCAGAAATGCCTGCGCCGGAAACTCATCCATCAACGCCGTGAACAGGTCAGTGCTGCACTCCGCTCGGCGTTCGACCCCGTGCTCGCGGGGTGCATAGTGGCACCGACCCGGCGTGTCGCTGAGTCCAGGCAGCGCGCCCATTAGAAGATAGCCCTCGGTCGGATGCAGATTGCCGCTGGACGGGTTGCAGCGCAACGCCCAGCGCGTGGCACCGGCTTGCTTCCAGGCGAAAATGCCCAGCTCGTATTGCAGCAACCGCGATAGAGAGAGAATTGTGAGCGGCGTGCTCGGCTCCGCACCGCGACGGTACAGGTCCTCGGACCGGGTGACTCCGGTTCGTCGTCGGGGCCACGCAACGGTAGACGCACGAGCGGTGCGCCTTCTAAGCGACGGAACGGATTCGGCTGGTTCGCCCAATCGAATTCACCAGGCCCGGGCGCGTAGCGGTTGATGTGGTGCTTGGTGCGCTCCTGATAGCGCATCACCGTTTCGATCCTGGCGTCGTCGTCCATGGCCGGAAAACCGCGCTGCCAGGCGTCAGCCCCGTTCCCCGACGATGTAGTGCTCCAGTTGCTCGATGATGAACTGCTGCTCCTTGATGGTGACTTTGACTAGGTCTCCGATCGAGATGAGCCCAGTTAGCTGATCATGGTCCATCACCGGAAGGTGGCGCACGCGGTTCTGAGTCATCAGCGCCATGCACTCGTCGCTCGTCTGGTGGGGGCGAACGCACATCACCGGGCTCGACATGATGTCGCCCAACTGCGTGTCCATGGGCGAGCGGGCCATGAGCACGAGCTTGCGTGCAAGGTCGCGCTCTGAAACAATGCCAACGACCTTTCCGTTTTCAACCACCACCAGCGCCCCGATGTTCTTCTCGACCATCAAGCGAACCGCCTCGTGGACCGTGGTGCTCGGCTCCATTGTGTAGGTGACCTGGTCGATTTTGGAGCCGGTAATCTGCGCAACAGTATTCATGATTTTCCCTTCGAAGGATCGTGGTGTGGAGCGAAGTAGGAGGTATCGCTCATCAGCCTAGTTTGCTCGCTTACTCGGAAAAGGTAAACAACCTCAAGTTGAAGCTGCCGCGGCCCCATCCATTGGGCAGGCAAGAGTCAACAGCACAAATGAGTGCCGGTATTTTGGTGGCGTGTCGTTGTCCTGCTCGATACCCACATGACTGGTGTTCTCGACGATGGGTTCGCTCGCGGCACGCTGGGGCCGAAGAGAGTGGGCGGGCCCGTGACATCTACGCCATGAATAGCGAACAAGTTCTTGGCAAGATCGATACCGATCGTGACCATTTCAGACACGGTGATCCTCTTCCATAACGAGTGAATTAATGAAAATCCCGAATTCCCTCTCGTGGCACGCGGTGGACGTTCATCGCAAGTTACATGGCACGCGACTCGCTGGGGAGGGGGACTCCCTTTCATTCAATGGGTCGCACACACGCACATTGCTGAAATATCTTAAAGACAGTCCCCGCGAAGCAGCGCGAAGTGTGCCGGGGGAGCAAAATACCGATGGGCCACGATGGCCTGACATTGAATGGAGGTAGACCATGGGACAGGGATTTGGTCAGGAGATGCCGAGGCCACATGTTCGGGAAAATCTCCGCAGCGTAACAAGGTACTTGGTGATTGTCCCTGTGATGGACAGTCCGATAGCGCGGCTATTCCTCGAAAATCGAGAACAAGCTGCGGAATTCGATGCGAATACCGAGGAGGTCTCCTCGATGATCAAGGGCATTACACCAAGCGTAGGTGCCACGGGAGTGGAATGGGATAAAGCGCTTTCGGCGCACAGCGCAACTGATCGCGCTAAAGCGACGATTTACGATTTGGTTTCGCATCGAGGTCGATGAGGCCCTTGACTTGGCAGAACGGCTGGAGGTCTAGGAACTCAGGGTCGGACGACGTTGGAATGTCGCCGCCCGACCCCTAGGCACAGTTCGAAACTATGCGTAGGGGCTTGAACGCGAGTTCTCACGCCTTGGCGTCAACTGCGGGTATGGAGCAGTACCGCACCAGTTTGGACAGGAACCCGGGGGACGGATTCCGGATTGGTATATCGGCAATGACATACATCAAGGACTTCGCCACACTTCCCGACTATTCTGGTGGCACACATCAACAAGCATGAAATCGACCTATGTCAATTCTTGCTCGCCCGGGAATCCTCCCACCATTTCAACCAAAAGGAATTTCCATGTCGAAAAGAGACCAGTACATTGCAACAATGAAACTTCAACTCGACGAGTTGGACGCAAAGGCAGACCGGTTGGAGGCGAAAGCGGCGGAAGTCAAAGAAGACGCACGCGCGAAATACAAGGAGGAAATGGCCAAACTGCGTCAGCAATCCAAACTTTCTAAAGCCAAACTCGATGAGCTAAAGGATGCCGGTGAAGATAAGTGGGAAGCGATGGTCGCAGAGACGGAGAAAGTCCGCGATGCGTTCACACATTCCTTCAATTATTTCAAGTCTCAGCTGTAGGCTACGTCACCCGCGAGGCCTGAATTATTGGAGCCTGGGTCGCGGCGGGAAAGTGCCGACCAATGAGCGGTCATTCTTGAATACGAAGACATTTTCCGGCCGGAACTTCCTCAGAAAAGGTTAAGGCGAGACTTGAAAATCATTCACTGTTTATCGATTGCCATTCTCGCGGTCGCGCTTGGACGACTTGCGGCAGGGTTCTCCAAGTTTTCCGGTCTAGCCTTTGGATTTGTAACCGGTGCTGAAATTCCGGGTTCTGCAATCACGGATAATCTAAAAAATAGCGGCAAACGTTTTGTATGAGTCGGTCAAGAGTGTTGCCGCCAGCCGAAAACTAGTCAATCTGGGGGTGCGGCGTAAAACTTGGACTGGTTTATGCCGTGATTCCGAGGCTCGCCCGATATTCAATGGGACTGAGTGAGCCAAGGGAGATCTTGATGCGCTTTTCGTTATACCAGCGGATGTAGGAGTCAACGACCTGGATGAATTGATCGATTGATATGTCCTGCCAGCTCCGAGGATAAAACAGCTCCGTTTTCAATCCCCCGAAGAAACCCTCGCAGGCTGCGTTGTCTGGCGAACACCCTTTGCGCGACATCGATCGAATCAGTCCTGCATTGTGTACCCGTGAGAGCCATCCAGGCCAGCGATAGTGAGCACCACGATCAGAGTGAATGACAGGCCGGATTTCGCTGTCGGCTACTGTCTCAACAGCAGCATCCAACATCGTGTTCACCAAGTCGGAGTCGGGGCGTGTGCCAATGGTCCAGCTGACTACCAAACCATCGAAGCAGTCGATCACAGGGGAGAGATACACCTTCCCAGCCGGGATATGGAACTCTGTGATGTCAGTCAGCCACTTCTCATTCGGGGTCGCAGCCTGGAAGTCCCGATTGATGAGATTCTCTGGTGCAGGGCTGATTTCTCCCAGGTAAGACCCGTACCGACGCCTTCGATTGGCGGCAACGACCAAGCACTCCTGCTTCATCAAGCGTTGCACGACTTTCTCGGAGATATGCAGATGGCGCCGGCCAAGTGCTGCACGAATTCGCCTGTAACCGTAGCAACGGTGATTGCTCTGGAAGACATCGGCAATGGCAACCCGAGCGTCAGCGTATTTGTCAGGACTCCTTAGCCGGGCGCAGTGATAAAAGTAGGAGCTACGGGCCAGGTCAAGTTCGCCAAGGAGCTCTGCGAGTGCATACGTGTGCTTCAGGGCGTCAACCAGCAGGGTCTTCTCCCGATTGCTCAGGTGCTGCGGGGCGACGCCCAGGCCTTTTTTTAACAGTTCATTGGCCTTCTTCAGTAGGTTATGTTCAAGCTGCAAGCGCCGGATGTCACGTTCAAGCAGTGTGACGTGCTGCTGCAATTCTGTGAGGTCTTTCTGTTTGGGGATTGGCCCAGAATCTTTGTGCCGCTTCATGGATGCTGAGGCCTCTCGACCAAGTAGTTGATTCTTCCAGTTGTACAACGTAGGCCGGCACACTCCCACTGATTGGGCAGCGGCTAAAGCGTTGGTCGTCCTGGTGCACAGCTCAACCACTGCGGCTTTCTTTAGATCCTGAGGGTGCTGAACATTCGGTGCACGCCCCACGATACGCGGTCGAACTTCCGGATGCAATTCGTCAATCCACTCAGTGAGCAACTCCCTGCATGGGTATCCCAGTGCCCTCATGGTGGAGGCCATGCAACGATCGTGGTCCAGGTAATGCTGAACCGCCACTTGGATTTGCTCAGCCGTGTACTTCACCCTGGATCGGGTATACACCACCTGCAAGTCCCGATCCCGTTCGTACTCTCGATACCAACCCTTGAGTGAATTCTTTGTTGGATAGCCCAACTGCCGAATGGTCGGTCCGGTACGTTTACCGAGCTTGACATAGAGCTTGACGGCTCGAATTCGCTCTTCGTATGAATACATGAACTACCTCCAAGTAGTCCAGGTTATTGTCCGCACCCCCGGTGGCCAGTATTCGATTGGCGCCAACATTGTTGGCCTTCAAGGCCAACTTTCGCCAGGCCAGACTGGAAAAGGGCTTGCTGCCCGTGCTGGCATTCAGGGGAGGTTTTGGGGGCATGTTCAGGGCTGACGGCGACATCACCACGCTGGCTTGCTGCATCCGCCGCGATCAGCTTGAAGCGAGTCGGCGCGCATCCCCCGGTCTGAGTGCGGGGGAGGTGATTGAGACGCTGCTTAAGGAGCGCTGTTCCGGGGTCAAGACGGCGTTGCAGGGAGCCACCCGTGAGGGCACCTGGCTGGCTGCTGGCCCACTAGATACGGGCATCCACCTGGGACAGGGCGATGACATTTTTCGAATTGGCAATGCTGCTGGCGAGGCTCATCCCATCATTGGCGAAGGCATGAGCATGGCGCTGTAATCGGCCTGGCTACTGTGCGCACAGCTGCGCCATGGCGCGCCGGGGCCGGGCTTGTCAGACCCGGTCTGGCAACGAGAGCTTGCGCGGATTTATGAGGCGCAGTGGCGTCACGCCTTTGCCGCGCGTTTGCGACTTGCCGCCTTGTTTGCACATGTGGCGATGCGACCGGTGCTGGCAAAGCCCGTGCTGGCCCTGATGCTGCGCTGGCCGGCACTGCTGACCCTGGTTGCGGGGTGGGGCGGCAAGACGCGCTGCGCCGCCGACCCGGGCGCCATTGCCATTCAAAACGAATTTTGTGACCACGCCATCAGGCAGCAAGGAGCATGACATGAAGACCACTTTTGAACACCTTCGCACCATTCTGGTCAAAGACTACAAACTCGAACCCAACCTGTTGACGCTGGATGCACCGTTGGAGGCGCTTGGCATTGACTCGCTCGGCATCGCTGAACTGCTGTTCAATGTGGAGGACGAATTCCACATCACGCTGTCGCCCGACTCGGTGCAATTGCTGACCCTGGGCGATGTGGTGAGATTCATTGATGAACTCATCCTGGCGCAACACGGCACTGCGCCCCAACCTGACGGAGCCGTGGCACCTGGCATGCCGGTCACATGAGACGCGTCGCCGTCACGGGTATGGGCGTGGTGTCGCCACTCGGTTGCTCCGTGGCTGAGGTCTATGGCAACGCAGCAAGCGGCTACTTTGGCATCCACCGCCTGAAGGCGCCGTTTTCTCAGCGGCTGAATGCGCCACTGGCAGCAACCGTCGACTTTGACGCTGCGGCCCATTTTGAGCCGCCTAAACTTCGCATGCTCGACCGCTCCAGCCAGTTCGCACTGGTGGCCGCCCGGCAAGCGTTTGCTGATGCTCATTGCGACCGGGATGCGGTGGACCCAAGCCGGGCCGGCACCTTTGTGGGCACAGGCATGGGTGGATCGCAGTCCAATGACGATGGCTACCAGACGCTTTACGGCGAGGCCTCGGACCGCATCAAGCCGTTCACGATCTTGATGGGCATGCACAACGCCAGCGCCGCTTGGATTGCCGTCGAACACAATTTTCGGGGGCCCAGCCTGACCTATTCAACGGCCTGTTCATCGTCTGCCGTGGCCATTGGCGAGGCCTGGTTGCGCATTGCCAGCAGCAGCCTCGACCTGGCCATTGCTGGCGGGACCGAGGCCCCACTCTCGTTTGGTTCGCTGAAAGCCTGGGAGGCATTGCACACGCTGGCGACGGTGGATAGAGATGACCCAGCCAGGTCGTGCAAGCCATTCTCGAAGGATCGCAGTGGCATGGTGCTGGGCGAAGGCGCGGCGATGGTTGTGCTTGAACCCTGGGACAGCGCGGTGGCGCGCGGTGCCACGATTCACGGCGAGGTGTTGGGATATGGGGTGACCACGGATATCGGCCACATCACCCGCCCCAGTGTGGAGGGCCAGGCGCAAGCCATGCGGGCGGCACTGCAATCGGCAGCGCTGGAGGCCTGTGCGATTGATCCCATCAATGCGCATGGCACCGGCACACCGGCCAACGACGGGGTGGAAACTGCTGCGATCAAGTTGGTGTTTGGTGACAGGGCCTACGCCATTCCCGTGAGTGCCACCAAGGCGATGCACGGACACCTGTTGGGTGCGACAGCTGCACTTGAATGCGTGTTGTCGCTGCTGGCCATGCAGCATGGCGTGGTGTTGCCAACCCTGCACCTGCAAACGCCAGACCCTGAGTGTGATCTGGACTATGTACCCAACGCGATCCGTACCAACACGACTGTAAAAACCATGTTGTCAAACTCGTTTGCCTTCGGTGGTACGAATGCGGTTCTTGTCGTGCGGGCAGCGTCCTAGGGTAACGTTAGGGCTACGCTGAACAAGTCCCATCAATTTCAATCCGGTTAGTAGCCAACGAAAAAACCTACTCCTTGTTGGGGAAGTCTTCCAGCAAGTCAGCTAACTCATCGGCATGCTCTTCTTCGACGGCCAAAATGGCTTTGATCATGTCGCTGGTAGTGGGGTCGTCATGGGCCAAAAATTGCACCAGGCTGCGGTAGCTGTCGATGGCAATGCGCTCGGCCACCAAATCTTCGCGGATCATGTCCTCAAGGGATGTGCCCGCCACGTATTGCGCATGGCTTTGGGCCGCGAGCTGATCGGGGTCGAAGTTGGGCTCACCGCCGAGCTGCACAATGCGCGCGGCGATGCGGTCGGCGTGGCCCAACTCTTCGTTGGAGTGCGCCAAAAACTCGGCCGCCACACTGCGTGAATGGATGCCCCTGGCCATGAAATAGTGGCGCCTATAGCGCAGCACACACACCAATTCGGTGGCCAGGGCCTGGTTGAGCTGCTGCACAACAGCCATGCGGTCGGCGCTGTAGCCCTCTGTCACCGCACCTTGTTCCAAGTGTTTGCGCGCAACTGTGCGCAGGTCTTTTTGATTTTCCAATTCAGGTTTTTTGGACATGGTCAACTCCGATAAGTAAAGCATTTAGTGTGGCGGGTATTGCTGGAACTCTCTGTGCGCCAGCGCACGCAGTGGCTAAAAGGCGAGCCAACGGGCAATGGGTGGGTGCATTGCGAACCCCGCCGTCAATAACGATCACCGAAATACTGAACGCCGGTTTTCGTCAAGTCAATATTTCTCTGATCCACTGGTGGCACCTTGAGCAGGCGTGCAAGCCCGTCACTGCCTTGTGTCATCAAAAGATTGTGGTTGCGGATCAACAAGGGCCGCACCATTGGCGCCATCAAATTCATCCACCACCGGGAGCTGTGAACATGCCACTCGTAATGCAGCTCGCTGTGCGCACCGCGTTGAAAGAAGTGCCAGCGACCTATCCCGTCAAGGTCCCCTTGGGCGCGGCCTTCAATGGCTACGAGTCGCTCGATGCGTGTGGCGCACCCGTCGAACACCGCGTACGGCAACTCACCCTGCCAAGCATAGCGACGGACGTTGTTGATGCCATTGCCACTACTCACAACAGTTTGTTTTACATACTGTGCGCCCACCCACCAATCGGGCCAACGCAGCGAGTCCAGGATCGCCGCATAAACTGTCGCCAAAGGGGCTTGGATGCGCCATATCGTCAGCAAATGGTAGTGGGTGGCCGCTGGGCGCCAAAGGCGGCGATTCATTTTGTGCAGTAAGTTCGTGTGCAAGTTGCCGCATGTTCTGTGCATGAGCAACTCGGGACGATCCGTTTGTAGAAGCCGTTGCGACAACGCCCGAAGATATTCACAACTCTCATTTTTTCCATTTCTTACTCCTTGCGTTGATCTGGCCTAAGCGCCGCACACACCGAACCCGCGCTGCCGATCTGGCGGCGAAAGGCGGTTGTGGCGCTCATCAGCCTTGTTACTCCACCGGGCTGTCACTCCAATTCTTTGGGTCGGTCCCAGACATGGGCAGGCCGGAGGTCTTTTCGCGATGGTCGTGCAAGCGCCCGAGCGTGCTGTCCAGCAGATGCGCCAGCTTGTGCGCCGCGCCGTGTACTGCCTGCTCCAGCGTCGCGGCATGCTCAGTCACCGCCACCGGTTGCCGACCTTCGAGACGGGCCTCCAGCATGCATCGCTGGTCGTGCTGTCCGCTCTTGCCGGCGTTCTCGTCACTCAGATGAACTTCGACCCGGGTGATGTGTTCGTCAAAGCGCTCCAGCGCCTGCTCGACCGTGGCGCTCACCTGCGCGGCCAGGGCCTCGGTACCTTCGATGTTGACGTCGGTGTTGAGTTAAATTTTCATGGGAACTCCTGTGGGGTAGGGGACCAAGGCGGTGTGCGGTGCGGCACTACCGCCATGACAAAAAAGCAGTGGTGGCGGGTCAGTGACGAAAGCTCGCCGCCACGCCGGTGTTGCTGGGCATGTGTTCGCCCGGCAGGATATGGACCTGGCCACCCATCTTCTCGACCAGCGTGCCCAAGTCATCGAGCACGTCGCCCACGCTCGGGTTGTTGAGATCGGAAGGGTCTATGCGCCCGGTCGACCCGTCGATCCGGCCCGCCACCTGGCGCTCAGCCTCAAGCAGCAGCATCGCCACACGGCCGGCCACTGCGGCATGGGCCACCGCCGACAGGTTCTCGCTGCCCAGCCCCTTGGCCGCGGCGGCCGCGTAAGCGTCGCTCCATGCGGCCTGCTGCGCCTGTTGCTGTGGTGCTGCCACGTCCCAGGCGCGTTGGCGCAAGGCGTCCTGCGTCAGCCCCATTGGGTCAACCATCAACCCGTTGGCCATCAGGAATGGGTTATGGCTGACCTCGCGAAACAGGTGGTGGTGTTCGGGCAAGGCCGCCAGCATCAAGGGCAAGCCTGATGGGCTCGAATGATGTTCCAGCACGGCACGGTCTACCGCACGGAAGAAGCGCTGTGCGTCGCTGTCGACCTCGTCTTTCTTGCCGCCTTGGCCGTGGTGCATGGCCATGTGGTCGCCACCGATGCCGCCATACGACGAGACGCTGCTGTGCGGCTCGGTGAGCTCGTTGCCGAGTGCCGCAGTCATCGTCTGCGGTACGTCGGGTGCTAGCGCCACGGCATCGAGCGCGTTGCGGTCCCCTTCAAAGAGCTGCACCTTGTGCAGGCTCAGCGCCAGCACCTGGTAGCGCCCGACCGACTGCAGCGACCTGCGCAGCGGCTTGGTGTGAAAGCTGTCGGCTGACACGGCCAGCTCGGGCACCGGGCTTTGCAGCAAAAACACGCGAAACAGGCCCGGTGCGCCCAGCACGGCCAAGCCGTCCTGCGTGTGGTTCCAGAAGTCGTGGTCTTGTGCCAGCGCTTCAAACGGTTCCACCAGGGACTGGACGGCACCAGCAGAGTGGCGCTGTCGCAATGAGGTCTCCAGTGCTTTCACCAGCTGGCGAAAGCGGATCGGGTCTTGCTGGTTGTCCGGATGGCGGCGGTGGGTCGGCTGGTAGAGCGACAGGCAGGGCCGCCCCTGGAACGACGCCAGTTCAGTCAGGCCGTCAAGGGTGAGTGCGTCGGGGGTGTGTGTGGTCTTCATGTGGCTTCCTCTTGTGATGTTTCGGACCGGGCAGGCGGGGCCGGGTTCGGCTCCACCTGGACGGGTTAAACCGATAGCGCACCGGCCATGTCGGCAGCGAAACGGGTATGTCACATGGTTCTTGACCAAGACGGCAACCAGCAAGTCGTCCTGGGCAAGTGTTCAGTCTGTCTGGCCTGAGTGAGCTCGTCTGTGCGGCAGCGCACAGTGCAACAGGTTCAGATCGTGATAATCATTGAGTATGACTCCCACACAGACAAATCTGCCGCCCCGTACACCGAGAATCCGGTGTGTGGACACGGTTCGCGGATTCCGCCGACCATGAAGCCGGATGGGCTGGCGCGTGATGAAGAGTTGCTGGACCGGACGAAGGCCGAGCGCGCAGCGGACAGCGTGTCGAGGCCGTTCCAGCTGTTCGCACAGCGGCAAGCATCTGGCGCCACGGTGCTGCTGGGCTGCGCCATTTTGGCGCTCGCCTGGGCCAACTCGCCGTGGGCATGGGCTTACGAGCAGATGCAGGGCGTTCCACTCACCATTTCACTCGGCGAGCAGACGCTGCGGCTGGACCTTCGCCATTGGATCAACGACGGACTGATGGCGATCTTCTTTTTCAGCGTCGGGCTTGAGATCAAGCGCGAGTTCCTGGTCGGTGAATTAGCCGAAAGACGCAAGGCGATGCTGCCAATCGTGGCCGCGGTGGGCGGCATGGTGGTTCCGGCGTTGATCTATGCCGGCTTCAACTTCAATGGCGCCGGCGCCCAGGGCTGGGGCATTCCGATGGCGACCGACATCGCCTTTGCGCTCGGCGCGCTGGCCGTCCTAGGCTCTCGCATCCCCGAAGCGTTGAAGGTCTTCCTCGTGGCCCTGGCCATCGTCGACGACCTCGGCGCGCTGCTGGTCATTGCGATCTTCTATACGCCGTCGATCAATTGGCACGGCGTCGCCGTGATCGCCGTGATGCTGCTGGCGCTGTGGGAAGCCAACCGCATCGGTGCCCGCCGAGCTTGGATCTACCTGTTGCTCGGGTTGGGTCTGTGGGCTGGCTTCTTTCTGTCCGGACTTCACGCGACACTGGCCGGTGTGCTGACGGCACTTTTCGTGCCTGCGCGCGTGAAGATCGCGCCTGCCGCTTTGCCGAAGGTCATTCGCCGCGGCGCCGACGACATCGAGGCCCAGGCCCTTGACAACGAGCCCGACGCGATGGACCCCGATCGTGTCGCCATCATTGGCGCGGTCGAGGGCAGCCTGGACGCCGCCACGGCACCGCTGCAGCAATTCGAGCGCGCGGTGCAGCCGTGGGTGACCTACGGCATCCTGCCGGTATTTGGTTTGTTCAATGCAGGTGTCGCGATCGACGCCGAGGTATTGCGCACGCTGCCAACCGCCGTACCGCTGGGCATCATGGTCGGGCTGGTGCTCGGCAAATCGCTTGGCATCGGATTGGCCAGCTGGTTGGCCGTGAAGACCGGGCTGGCAGAACTGCCCGAAGGCTCAACCTGGCAGCAACTGATCGGCACGGCCTTTCTGGCCGGTATCGGCTTCACCATGGCGCTGTTCATCAGCGGCCTGGCGTTTGCCGGAACGAATTTCGAGCGCGAGGCCCAATTGGCCATTCTGATCGGTTCATTGCTGGCCGCTGTGATCGGTATCTCCGTTTTGCTGACGTCGAAGGCGACCGGCTCGAAGTGAAGGGTTGACTGTGAGAGTCGTCGTGGAGTGAGCTGCGTGACCCACGCAGTGCCCCCGTCGCTGCCGTGAAACACGCCTCGACGGCGCGCAGATCGTCGGCTTCGGACACTGCTTCTCGCGCCCCTCTGGCGATCATGGCGGCGTGGCGCTGCAGGCAGGCCGCGTCCTGCCCGCGTTGAACGTGACCTGCGATCTGGGCGATGGCGTCGAGCATGCGGATCGCCACAGCGGGGTTGGGCCCAGCGCTTTGCCTGATCTGGTTGAAGGCCAAGTCCACGATCCCTTCAAACGAAGATCCCGGCGCCACCAGACGCAGCCGCCCCTGAGGGTCGAATCGCAGGGGTGAGGGCATGTCGCGTCGGGCCAGGCGGCTCAAGGCCGATTCCAGCCGATCTATGCAGGTAATCGCCGTGAACGGGTCGTGGATGCCTGGGGACAGGGCCCGTACCGCAATCTCGACCAACTGGCGAAAAGGGTACTCGATGTCCTGGGTGGCGGTGCGCTGGTTGCCCAGCACGAAGGCGGCGTTCACCTTACCCACCAAGGCCTTCGTGACACGGTCCCCGGGCCAGACCATCACCATCGACTGGCCCTTGACCAGATAGTGACCAGGCCGGCACTCCAACCTCAGCCGTAGATCGTCTTCGCTGGCCAACTCCATCAGGGCGTCGAGGGTAATCATCTGGAGATAGCCGTCACCCGGGGCAACCACTGGACGGCACTCGCTCGAGAACGCGGCTGGCAGCGCGGCTTCACGAGGAGGGATTGGCGCGCCTGAGGCCCCGGACGCCGGCTTGCCAATGCCAACGGAAAACAGCTTGTCGATCCCGTCATCGAGCTCATTGCCGACCCGGGCCACGACCTGATCCGCCTGGATCGAGACAGAGATGTGGTGGATGAAGTAGATCAGGACCCCAACGCTGACAATGGCCAGCAGCACGCCGATGCTGACGGAGATGTGAGGCACAAAAGCCCCCTCGTCGGCGCGCCGGATGGTACGCAGCACAAGCAGGCAGTACACGAATGTGGCCACGAAGGTGCCCAGCACCAATTGGTTGGCCGTGTCGCGCATGAAGTTGCCCAGCAGGCGCGGGCCCAACTGGGAGGACGCAAGCGATAGCGCGACCAGCGTCATCGAGAACACGGTCCCGGCGATGGCAATCATCGACCCAGCGACGCTGCTCAGCAGCAAGCTTGCACCCTCAGCACCCCCTGAATAGCTCCAGCCCAGGCGGCGCATCCAGTCATCAGTGACGGCCTTGTCGAGCTCCACGGCAGACAAGGCCAGTGCCACGGCCAGGCACGCCATAGCCGTTGGCACGAACCAGAAGCTGGATCGAAGTCGATCCCAGTATTTCAGCAGCAGTGTTTTCAAAAAAACCTCCCTTTAACGCTTGAGTCCAGAACGAAGCGCCCATGCTAGAACTTAACGCAATCAGTAGATCCTGCACTCTCAGCCCCCGACACGCTGTTCACTACCGCTCGTTGGTGCCGACAACTGTCTTTCTTCGACTGCACTATCGGGTCAGGCTGCAAGTGGCTTGCGACGATCAATGATGGTGGGCAACAACTCGGTCACCGTCGGGTGCACCGGCAGCGCCTCGCGCACTTGGCGCCAGCTACCCTTGCTGGCCATGACCAGTCCGATGGCCTGGATCACCTCGTCGCCCGCCATTCCGAGCATCGTGGCGCCGAGAAAATGTCCGCTGTCCTCGTCAATTAGCAGCTTGATGACCCCGGTGGTTTCGCTCTCCTCCTTGGCGCGGCTCACGTCCTTCATGGCGTACACGGCCTGGCTGATGTGCCGACCATCCTCGGCCACCAGGCGCTTGGCATCGGCCTCGTACAGGCCCACGTGAGCCAGGGGCGGATCGGTAAACATGGCGTAAATGCTTGTGCGCGCATCCGCGCTGCGCTGCCCGCCGTCGAGGTTCTCGGCCAGGATGTCGTGATCGTGGTAGCTGGTATGGGTGAATGCGCCGCGGTGATTGATGTCGCCCAGCGCCCAGATACCCGGCACGCCGGTCTCGAGCCGTTCGTTGGTGAGGAGATAACCACGTTCGTTGGTCTGAAGGCCGACACTCTTCAACCCCAGATCGCCGGTGTTGGGCGATCGCCCCACGGCCACCAGCAGGTGGCTGCCTTCGATGATCCGACCATCAGCCATCTCAACGCGGGTACCGCCTTCGGTCTTGCCCGGCAACACGCGCGCAATGTCCACGCCCATCTGCAGTTCGATGCCCTCAGCACGCAACATGTCGGCAATGGCAGCAGACACATCCTCGTCCTCGCGCGCGGTCAGCCGCGGCCCGATTTCGATGATGCTCACCTCGCTGCCCAGCCGCCGGAAAATCTGCCCCATCTCCAGGCTGATATAGCCGCCGCCGATGATCACGAGCTTGCGCGGCAACTCACGAAGTTTCAGCAGGCTATCGTTGTCAAGATAAGGGTTGTCCGCCAGCCCGGGAATGGGCGGCACGAAGGCCCGCGTGCCGGTGTTCAAAATGACCATGGGGGCTTGCAGCGTGCGCGAGCCCGCTTCCACGAGGAGGTCATCGCCCGAGTGGCCCGCCAACCTGCCGTGCGCCTTGACGATGGTCAGCCCGTCCAATCCGCCCAGCCAGGACGCCAGGCCCGCACGCGATTCGTCCACGCGAGTTTGCATGCGCTGCATGGCCACTTCGAAGTTGACGTGGACCGTCCCAACTTCAACGCCGAACTCGGCCGCGCGCCGCGCGAGATACGCCACCCGGGCTGATTTGCGCAGGGTCTTGGTCGGCGTGCAGCCCCGGTTGACGCAAGTGCCGCCCAACTCGTGGGACTCCACCAGCGCCACCTTGCGGCCTTCTGTTGCCAGCTTGGCGGCCATGGAGGGGCCGGCTTGTCCGGCGCCGATGACGATGGCGTCAAACGATTCGGTCGCCATCACGCCACCTCCTGCGCGCCGCGCCAAAATGCCACTCGGTCATTGACCTGCTTGGTAACGACCGTGTTTTTCAAGATTGCCTTCATCAAAATCTCCTCGTTGTGCTTTGGGCACGTTGCTGTCTCGAACCGGTCCCCGCATTGCGGGAGCCGTGTTGTCATGAAATCTCACTTCAACTCGTAAGCCAAGACAGAATCGCCCGTCGTGGTACCGAACGAGCCATGGCCGCCCGCTGCGACGACCACCATTTGTTTGCCACCGATGCGGTAGGTCATGGGGGTCGCCTGGCCGCCTGCGGGCAGCCGACTTTGCCAGAGCTTGCGCCCCGTCGTCACGTCGTAGGCGCGCAGGTAATTGTCCAGCGTTCCGCTATAGAACACCACACCACCGGCCGTGATCAAGGGCCCGCCCAGGCTGGCCACGCCCATCGGGAAAGGAATGGGGAGCACGCTCGGCATCTGATCGCGCACGGTGCCGTGGCGGTGCATCCACGCGCGCTGACCGCTGCGAAGATCGACCCCGGCGATCGCACCCCAGGGCGGCGCTTGGCATGGCAGGCCGATGGGCGACAGGAACGGACTGATCTTGACCGCGTAGGCCGCACCGAGGTTCTCGTTCCAGTGCTCGCTGGCACCGGCGCTGACGACATTCGTCACGGCATTGGGGCGTGGAATCAACTGGAACGTGAAGGCCAGGAACGCCGGTGTGCCGACCATGATCTGGCGCACCGGATCGACCGCCACGCCGCCCCAGTTGAAGACCCCCAGATTGCCCGGATACACCAGCGTGCGCTGTGTCGATGGTGGCGTGTAGGGCCCGTCATACTCCATTCTGCGCAACTCGATGCGGCAGATGAGCTGGTCCAGCGGTGTGGCGCCCCACATGTCCTTCCCGCTCAGGGCGGCTGGCATGAAGCTCAGCGACGAATGGGGTTGTGTCGGCGCCGCGAACTCGCCGGGCACCGTGCTGGCGGGGGCCGACAACTCGCGCACCGGCAGAATTGGCTTGCCGTTGCGGCGGTCCAGCACATACAGGTCGCCTTGTTTGGTGGGCTGGACCACTGCGGGCACCAGCTTGCCGTCAATCGTCAAGTCAATCAATGACGGCTGCGACGGCACATCACGGTCCCAAAGGTCGTGGTGCACCGTTTGGAACAGCCAGCGCAGCTTCCCGGTCGCCACGTCGAGCGCGATGAGGGCACTGGAGAAGCGTTCGACCTCCGGACTGCGGCCCGCGCCCAGTTGGTCGGGCGAGCGGTTGCCCAGCCCGATGTAGACCAGCCCGAGCTGCGCATCGACGCTGGACGGTGCCCAGTTGTTCGGCGCACCAGCGGTATAGGTCTGGCCCGGCAACAGCGGCTCGGTATTGTTTGGTCGGCCTGGATCGAAGTTCCAAACCAACTTCCCGCTGTGCGCATCGAACGCCCGTATCACACCGGACGGGTTGAGCACGGACGCGTTGTCGTTGATTGCGCCACCGACAATCACCACGCCGCCGGCCACCACGGGTGGCGAGGTCTGCATGTAGGAACCAGCACGCAGGTTCGGCATACCCGTGTTGAGGTCGACCACGCCTTTGTCACCAAATTCGAGACAGGGCTTGCCGGTCAGCGCGTCCAGCGCAAACAGACGCGCGTCGATGGTGGGCAAGAAGATGCGACGGGTACAAGTTGGCAGCTGAGCTGCGGCCGGCGCGCTGGCAGGCGCTTGCGATGCCCCGCCGGAGCTATCGAAGTAGGCCACGCCGCGGCACGTCAGATGCTGGCTGCTGTGGCCCACTTCAATGTGCGGGTCGAAGCGCCAGCGCTCCTGCCCGGTGGCGGCGTCCAGGGCAATGGCGTGTTGCCGAACGCTGCACAAGTAAAGCAGATCGCCAACCTTCAACGGCGTGACCTCAAAAGTGCGTTCAACCGGGTCGCTCGGTCGCGGCGTCTCGCCGGTGTGGAAAGTCCACGCCAGATCCAATCGGCTCACGGTGTCGGGCGTGATGTCGGCCAGCGACGAGTAGCGCTGGCCTTGCCCAGTGCCGCCATAGGCCGGCCAGTCGTCGCCCGCGACGCGAGGGGCATCCGCGCGACCTTGCGCCGCAACCGCTGCGACAGGCGACTCTGGCAAGCTGCCCGCGACATCGAAGGGGTCGCGCGTGATCGAAATCGCCGTCAGGGAAACCACCAACAGCATGGCCCCTGCCAGCCAGCCGCGTGGACCGCGCCATGACGATCGCTCAGCCCGCCCCACAACGCCTGCTTCGCCCAGTGTCCGGTCGATCCAGGGGGCCAGCAGCCACAAGCCGACGACGGCGAGCAGCGCACCCCGGGGAATCAGCGCCCAGCGATCGAGCCCCACCTCCCACAGCGACCAGACTGCCATCGCTACCAGCAGCGTGGCATACACCCCTAGTGCCATGCGGCGACGGCGAACCAGCAAGGCGCCGCACACCGCCAAGGCCATGCCGGCGACGCCATACGCCCAGCTACCACCCAGCGCTGCCAGCCAGAGCCCCCCGGCACCAAGGGCGGCGCCGAGGAGGATGAGGATCCATGCGGTGATCAATGTCAATACCATTTTGGGGTTCTCCTTGTTGGGCGAGGCCAGAAAAACCGGCGATGGAATCGGCTCGCCGGACCTGTGTTTGAAACAGTGCTGGCTGCCACGAGCAAGGCGTGGTGAGCAGCGCAGACTGCGGTTCGAGCGGTTCGAAGTTCCTCGCCGTTGAACTTTGACTGATCAATCCGAGAAGGTCTGTTCGTTACCGCACAGACGCGCCCATTTGCACCCCCGTACCCTTGGACAAAGTGCTGCGGGAGATGCACCCTACTGTGCATCCGCTGCTCCTGTCCTTGTTGAGCGCGCTGCGTTCTAAACATTTGAAAGTGAGAACACCATGATTCGCCAAACCAAAGACCTGCAGGATCTCGCCATTGGCGCCACCGATGGCACCATCGGCGACGTGAAGGATTTCTACTTCGATGACGAGGCCTGGGTGATTCGTTACCTCGTCGTCGACGCCGGCTCGTGGCTGTCCAGCCGCAAGGTATTGATCTCGCCCATTGCCGCCGGCAAGCCCGATTGGGATGCCAAGTTGTTGCCGGTTACGCTGACCCGTGAGCAAGTCAAGAACAGCCCCGAAATCGACACCGACATGCCGATCACCCGACAGCACGAGACTGAATATCTTGACTACTACAGCTATCCGTATTACTGGGGTGGCATGGGCTTGTGGGGCCGTGGCGGATCTCCGAACATGCTCTTGCCCGGTTACGACGGCTATGGATCTGCCACTGCGGCCCGCGCAGAAGCGGACAACGCCCAGGCAAGAACGGAGGCACGCCAGCGTGACCAGGATCCTCACCTGCGCAGCTGCAATGCAGTGGACGGGTACCACATCGAAGCCAGTGACGGCGAGATCGGATACGTGAAGGGCCTGCTCGTCGACGAAGAAAGCTGGGCCATCCGATACCTGGTGGTGAGCACAAGCAACTGGTGGCTCGGCCATGACGTTCTGGTGGCCCCGCAGTGGATTAAGCGCGTGAGCTGGGAGGACCAGACCGTGGTCGTCGACCTGAATCGTGAGGCCCTTCAACAAGCGCCCATCTACGACGCGTCAAACTCATTGACGCGCGAGATGGAGATCGCCGTGTTTCAACACCACGGGCGCAAGGGCTACTGGGCTGACGAAGCGCGCCAGCCGAAAAAAGGAGCCCTCGATCGGACCGATGCCTGACACTCAGCAGATCGCCGCGGCCGCCGATCTGGCTGACACGCGCTGCCGCTCACCGGCCTTGGTCGACCTGCGCTTTACGATTCGCTGCTGACCGCCCCATTGGCGACGCTTCGGCCCGCTTCAGGTAGCGGTAATAGTCGCTGTCGGTCGTGAGGATCACCGTCGCGTTTTTGTTCTGCCCCTCCTTGTAGGCTTCCAGGGTGCGCGAGAAGGCATAGAACTCGGCGTCTGCGCCATACGCCGCGCCGTACACGCGCGTCGCCTCTGCATCTGCCTTACCGCGCACCTCCTGAACACGCCGGTAGGCAGTGGAACGGATCTGGCGCAGCTCCTTCTCCATCGTCCCGAGAATCTCGGCACTCTGGCCCTCACCCTCGGACCTGAAGCGGGCGGCGATGCGCTTGCGCTCGGAGATCATGCGCGCGTAGACCTTCTCGCGCACGCTCTCGACATAGTCGAGGCGCTTGATGCGCACATCCACCAGTTCGATCCCATATTGGGGAACGACCTCGCGCGCCTTCTCAAGAATGGTGCGGGTCAGCTCCTCACGTCCGCGCGCCACTTCCTTCTTTAGCTCGGCTTGCACCTCGGCGGGCACTTCCTCCAGAAGCGCATCCTTGGGAATCACCCAAGAGGCGCTTCGCACCAGCTCCACGAGTTCGCTGCCCGACACCTGGTCACGCACCACGGAGTCGATGATGTCGTTCAGGCGCGAGGTGGCGCCGGCCTCTGTCGCCATGCTTTCAAGGAATTTCTTGGCATCCGCGATGCGCCAGCGTGCCATCGTATCGACCCAGATGAACTCGCGTCCTTTGGTCGGAATTTGGTTGGGGTCGCCGTCCCAGATGAGAATGCGCTTCTCGAATCGCCGCACGTCCTGCACGAACGGCAACTTGACGTGCAACCCGGCCTCGGTGACCGGCGCGCCCACGGGACGGCCGAACTGCACGATCACCGCCTGTTCACCTTCCTCGAGCGTGTAAAAGCTGCCAAGTACGGCTACCCCGAGTGCGAGCGCCGCTAGGCCCCCACCGACCTTCAGTATGTTTTTCATGGTTGTCCTCCTGCCGTCCTGGATTGCGCAGGCAGTTGTGGCGAGTCAAAGCGCAGCAGCGGCAGCAGCGACTTCTGATCACTGTCGACGATGTACAGCGCCTTGGCCTGAGGCAGGATGTCCCCCATCGACTCCAGATACAGGCGCCGACGCGTGACTTCCGGAGCGAGCAGGTACTGTGCCAGGATCGCCGTGAATCGCGTAGCTTCTCCGTTGGCACGGTTGACCCGCTCGACGGCGTAGCCTTCGGCCTCGGTGACGGTGCGCGTGGCCTCGCCGCGCGCCTTGGGGATCTCGCGGTTGGCCTGCTCCTGCGCCTGGTTGATCGTGCGCTCGCGGTCCTGCCGTGCCTCGTTCACCTCATTGAAGGCGGGCTTGACGGTGTCCGGCGGCGTCACGTCCTGTAGCTCTACCGTGACCAGCCGAACACCGGTCTCGTAGGCACTGAGGATCTTCTGCATCTCCACCTTGACCTCGGTGGAGACGGCCACGCGGCCGACTGTCAGCACGTCGCTGCCCAGCCGGTTGCCGACGACCCGTCGCATGACGGCCTCGGCGACGTCGCGGATGGTTTGCCGTGACTCCCGAACTTGGTACAGGTAGCGCACCGGGTCCTCGATGCGCTACTGCACGATCCATTGGACATCGATCACGTTCAGATCGCCCGTCAGCATCAGCGAGACCTCCTTGAAGGGCTTCTTGTCGGGCGCGTACTGTGTTCTTTCGCCACCTACGGTGGAGGTCGTGGCAAAGCCGAACTATTCCTTCAGGACGCGCTCCGTAGGTACCCGTCGGACGCGTTCGATGCCATCCGGCAGTTTGAAGTGCAGGCCCGGACCCACCGTGCGGTTGACCGCGCCAAAACGCTGGATGACGCCCGTCTCTTCGGGCTGCACGGTGAACCAGGTTGACCAAAGGAAAAAGAGCAGCACCGCGCCAGCAATGGCTGCGACAATTGGTCGACTGCCGATCGCGTCAGCGCGTTTGCGAAACTCTTCGACGACGTATTCAGGGTCATTGATTGGCATGCTTCGGGTCCTCTGTGCCAGTGCGCCCCAGCGCCGGCTTCATTTCGATAGGGGTGTTCATGTGATCGATCCTTCACGTTGAGAGCCGATGTTCACTAGGCGAGGCATGAGTGCATTACTCCTCGGAATCCGCGTTAATGGAGCCATTGCTGCCATAGCGCGGGATCGCGATGCATGGATTGTGTGGTTCATGAGGGGAGTCCTTTGTGTCTGTTGCAAGGCTAGGCGGCGAAGCCGCAAGATCTAGGCCGGAGCTGACTTGTCAGTCTGTGCCGTCAAGCGCCGGCCGTCTGTGCGCTGGCGCACAGACGGCCGGCGCCAAACGCGCACACTTGGATTCACGGACCTTGGCAACGCGCCCGGCGCCGTTGCTGCTTCGTCAAACGAAGAACTTACTGGAGGTGAAACGAACCGTGACTGTCAACTTGACGCCTGACACTCTTACACAGGCGCACTGGTCCGACCCGGCATTGCCGCCCTCGGGCCAGCCGGAAAGGGCCGTCGCCAACCGCACCGATGCCTGATCCCGAATCGCGTACCGAGCCGGTGGACGATCCGTCACTGATCGATATCGCCGATCTGGCGCTGGCGCTCGGCACCGATCTGCACCACGGTCTCAGTGCAGAAAATGCTGTGACCCGTCTGCGCTCGGACGGCCCGAACGAACTGCGCGCGGCGCCCCCCGTGCCCGTCTGGCGCCGCGCGTTGGCGCAGGTGCAAGATCCATTGGTTTACCTGCTGGCGGCGGCGGCGCTCGTTGCCTTGGCCGCGTGGTGGTTCGAGGGGCGGGGCCAGCCAGGCGCGGCGGGCTGGCCGCTGGACGCCATCGTCATACTGTTTGTGATCGTGCTGAACGCCGTGCTAGGCTGGCTTCAGGAAGCCAAGGCGGCGCAGGCGGTGGCGGCACTGGCGAAGATGACCACCGCCACCTCGGCCATGTTGCGCGATGGCGCAGTGGCCCGTGTGCCCAGCGCCGAACTCGTCAGGGGCGATGTATTGGTGCTCGCCGAGGGCGATGCCGTGGGCGCCGATGCGCGATTGACGCAGGCCGTCGCGTTGAAGCTGCTGGAGGCGCCGCTCACCGGCGAAAGTGAGGCGGTGCTGAAGGATGCCGCGCTGCTGCCCGGGCCTGTGGCGCTCGGCGACCGCCTGAACATGGTGTTCAAGGGGACGGCAGTCGCGCAGGGCACCGGCCATGCCGTCGTCACCGCCACCGGCATGCAGACCGAGATGGGTGGCATCGCCATACTGCTGGAGAGCACGCCCGACGCGCCAACACCGCTGCAAGTCGAGATCGCGCATCTGGGCAAGGTGCTAGGCATCGCTGCCTTGGGTGTCGCCGGTGCCGTAGTGGCCACGATCCTGTTCATCTCGGACATCCATGGCGTGTCCGACGTCGTCACGGTGCTGCTGCTGGGCGTGTCGCTGGCCGTGGCTGCCGTGCCCGAGGGCCTGCCGGCGATCTTGTCGGTGGTGCTGGCGATGGGGGTACGCCGCATGGCGCGCCATCATGCCATCGTCAAGAAGCTGGCCTCGGTCGAAACTCTGGGGTCGGCCTCCGTCATTGCGTCGGACAAGACCGGCACGCTGACGCGCGGCGAGATGACGGTGCAGCGGGTGATGACAGCCTCAGGGCGCATCGACATCACCGGCGTGGGTTACGCCCCCGAAGGGCGTGCCGAGCAGGCCGGAGCCGCGCTGGCCGAAGGCCCCTTGCACGAGGAACTGCAAGCTGTGCTGAGAGGCGGCAGCTTGGCCGGTAATGCCCAACTTCAACAAGACGACGCCGGTATATGGGTTATCCAGGGCGACCCGACCGAAGCCGCCTTTTTGGTGGCCGAACACAAGCTGGGCAGCGCAGCCGCGCCCGAGCGCAAAGAACGCTTCGAGCGCATCGGCGAGATCCCCTTCACCTCCCAGCGCAAGATGATGTCGGTGCTGGTGGTGGACCATGCCGAAGGCGACGCGCACGTGCTCTTCACCAAGGGTGCGCCCGATGTGCTGGTGACGCACTGCACCCAGGCCCGTCGCGGCAGAGCCACGGTGGCGCTCGATGCCGCTTTGCACAAGCAGGTATCGGCCGACGTGGCTTCGATGACCGATGACGCTCTGCGCACATTGGCCGTGGCGCGCCGCACGCTGGCCTCCGACGCGCAAATTCCGGCCGATGCGCAAGAGGCGGCCACGCTGGAGCGGGACCTGGAATACCTCGGCACCGTGGGCATCATCGACCCGCCTCGCAAGGAAGCCGCCGTTGCCATTGAGGAGGCGGGCCAGGCCGGCATCCGCGTGGTGATGATCACCGGCGACCACCCGCGTACGGCGGTGCGCATTGCGGCCGATCTGGGCATCGTCGACAGCGGTGCGCCGGTGCTCACGGGCATTGATCTCGACAAGCTGGACGAAGCCGCCTTCGCCGCCGCAGTGCAAAAGACATCGGTGTTCGCCCGCGTGGCGCCCAAGCACAAGCTGGGCATCGTGCAAGCGCTGCAGGCCAGCGGCAACGTGGTGGCCATGACGGGCGACGGCGTCAACGATGCCCCGGCGCTGAAGGCCGCCGACATCGGCGTGGCGATGGGCGTGGCGGGCACCGAGGTGACCAAGGAAGCGGCCCGCATGATCCTGGCCGACGACCATTTCGCCACCATCGTGCTGGCGGTGCGCGAAGGGCGAGGCGTGCTGGACAACATCCGCAAATTCTTGCGCTACCTGCTGTCGTCCAATTTGGCCGAGGTGCTGACGGTGTTTGTCGGCGTGGTGGGGGCAGGTGTCATTGGACTGAAAGCCACCGCCACTGGTTCGGGTGGCACGCTGGCGTTGCCGCTGCTGGCTACCCAGATCCTGTGGATCAACCTGGTCACCGACACCGGGCCCGCGCTGGCCATGGGCGTGGACCCGATCGCCGACGACGTCATGGCGCGCAAACCCCGCACGCGCAGCCAGCGCATCATCGACGCCCGCTTGGGGCTGGGTGTGCTTGAGGGCGGCATCGTGATGGCGGCGCTGACTTTGCTCACGCTGGATCTGTTTCTGCCCGGCGGGCTGATTGAGCCGGTTGATGCCTGGCTGGGCCCTGGACCGCACAGCTTGGAACTGGCGCGTACAGCTGCCTTCACTGTGCTGGTGCTGACGCAGTTGTTCAATTGCTTCAACGCGCGCTCGGAGTCCGCATCCGCCTTCCGGGCCGCGTTCTCGAACCGCTGGCTGTGGGTCGCGGTGGCGCTGTCGGCGGCGCTGCAAGTGGCGGTCGTGCACCTGCCTTTCCTCAACCTCGCCTTTGGCACCGTGGCGCTCTCGGCGGCCCAATGGGGCTTGTGTGTGGTGATGGCCAGCGGGATTCTCTGGTTCAGCGAAGGGCGAAAGCTGTTGCGGCGGCGCTGGCTTTCACCTCTTGGGCAGTGAGCGAATGGAGGGCTCGCCAGCCGTGGGCTAGCGCCTTGCAGGCCCTGCGCGACGGGCTACCGCTGGGCGGCGGCGGTCTTTAGGGTCCGACCGGTTGTGCGGTCCCCCGTCGACGAACGGCGACCTATCTGCATCGGTGACGGGCATCAGGATGTGTTGGACTTGTCCTGAATTGGCCGCTACAGTGGCCTGTATGCGCAGGAGCACCGACGCCAACCCGTGACGGCACGATGTTGCGCGGGCATGTGAGCGCGTGTGCCCGACCCAACCCTGTGCGACTTTGTCCCTTCCTAGGCCCCGATCCTCCTCGTCGAACCCATAAAACCTACATGAAAACCCGAGCTGACAAGCCTGCTGACGCTGCCATCCCCTCCGATCGTGACCAAGATTTGACCGAAGACCAGCGTCGGAAGTCGCTGCTCAAGGCGGGTGCACTGCAAACCGCGATCCTCAACAGCGCCAACTTCTCCAGCATTGCCACCGACGAGCATGGCGTGATCCAGATCTTCAACGTTGGCGCCGAGCGAATGCTGGGTTATACCGCCGCGGAAGTGGTGAATCGCATCACACCGGCAGATATCTCCGACCCCGAGGAGCTTCTGCTGCGGGCCAAGGTGTTGAGCGCCGAGCTGATCACGCCCGTTGCGCCGGGCTTCGATGCCATGGTGTTCAAGGCGCGGCGCGGCATCGAGGACATCTACGAGCTGACCTACATTCGCAAGGATGGCAGCCGCTTCCCGGCCGTTGTTTCGGTCACAGCCCTGCGAGATGCCAGCAACATGATCATCGGCTACCTGCTGATCGGCACCGACAACACCGCCCGCAAGCAGGTCGAAGAGGCTATTCGCAAGACTGAAGAGCGCTATTCCACGATCTTCAACACAATGTTTGAGGGCTTTTGCATCATCGAAGTGATGTTTGATGGGGACGACAAGGCAATCGACTATCGTTTTTTGGAAACCAACAAGGCGTTTGAGGCGCAAACCGGCTTGATAGACGCAAAGGGAAAGCGGATGCGAGAGCTTGTGCCAACGCTTGAGGAGCATTGGTTTGAGATTTACGGCAAGGTCGCCCTGACGGGCGAGCCAGCACATTTTGAAAACGAAGCCAAGGCGTTAAATCGGTGGTACGAAGTGAGCGCTCATCGATTTGGTGAAGACGCCCAGCGCAACGTCTCTATCGTTTTCCGCAACGTTACGGCGCGCAAATTGGCCGAAGCGGCCTTGCTCAAGGCCGGCACGCTTCAGCGCGCAATCTTCGAAAGCGCCAACTTCTCCAGCGTTGCGACTGACGCTCGGGGCGTGATCCAGATCTTCAACGTTGGCGCCGAGCGCATGCTGGGCTACGCTGCTGCCGACGTGGTGAATAAAATTACCCCGGCCGATATTTCCGACTCCCTGGAACTGATCGAACGCGCCAGGCAACTCAGTGCCGAACTCGACATCCCGATCTCGCCCGGATTCGAGGCGCTGGTCTTCAAGGCCTCGCGCGGCATCGAGGACATCTACGAGCTGACCTACATCCGCAAGGATGGCAGCCGCTTTCCGGCGGTCGTCTCGGTGACAGCCCTGCGCGATGCGCAGGACGCCATCATCGGCTACCTGCTTATCGGAACCGACAATGCCGCGCGCCAGTTGGCCGACGGCAAGTTACGCTCGGCAGGCCAGTACGCGCGCAGTCTCATTGAGGCCTCGCTCGACCCGCTCGTGACCATTAGCCCGGCTGGAAAAATAACCGACGTCAATGAGGGCTCCGTCAAAGTGACCGGCGTGTCGCGCGAGAAACTGATCGGCACGGACTTCTCAGACTACTTCACTGAGCCAGAAAAGGCGCGTCAAGGCTACCGCGAGGCCTTCTTGAAAGGTTCGGTCACGGACTTCCCGCTCACCATTCGGCGCGGTGATGGGCGCCTGACCGACGTGCTCTACAACGCCTCTATCTACAAAGATGTGCAAGGGAATGTGCTATGCGTCTTCGCTGCAGCACGCGACGTGACGGACCAGAAAAAAACAGAGGCCAAGTTTCGTGGTTTCGTGGAGTCAGCTCCTGACGGCGTGGTCGTCGTGGACTCCACGGGGGAAATGGTGCTGGTCAACGCCAAAACAGAGAGCCTCTTTGGCTATGAGCGCCATGAAATGCTGGGGCAGAAACTCGAGCTTCTCATGCCATCGCGCTTCCGCACCAAACACCTAAAGCATCGCGACGGTTTCATTGAGGAGCCAAAATCTCGAGGAATGGGTGCCGGCCTGGAGCTCTACGGGCGGCGAAAGGACGGCTCCGAGTTCCCCATCGAGGTCAGCTTCAGCCCCCTTGAAACGGAGGCGGGTGTCCTGATCTCCAGCTCGATTCGCGACGTAACCCAACAGAAGCAAGCCTCGCAGTACGCGCGCAGTCTGATCGAGGCGTCGCTTGACCCGCTCGTGACCATCAGCCCGCAAGGAAAGATCACCGACGTCAACGAGGGTTCGGTCAGAGTGACGGGTGTGCCGAGGGACAAGCTCATCGGGGCTGTTTTCTCCGACTACTTCACCGAGCCCGAGAAAGCGCGTGAAGGCTACCAGGAGGCGTTCTTGAATGGCTCGGTCACCGACTACCCGCTTACTATTCGGCACCAGAACGGTCGCCTGACTGACGTGCTCTACAACGCCTCTGTTTACAAAGATGTACAGGGCAACGTGCTTGGCGTGTTCGCTGCTGCGCGCGATGTCACCAAACACAAGCTGGCCGAGGCCGAGCGCATGCGCCTCACCGAGGTGCTTCAAGACAGTCTGCTGGAGCTGAAAAAGGCCAAGGTCGAGGCCGACGAGGCCAACCTGGCCAAATCAGACTTCCTGTCGTCGATGAGCCACGAGCTGCGCTCGCCGCTGAACGCCATCCTGGGCTTTGCGCAACTCATCGAATCCGGCACGCCGCCACCCACTGCGGCACAAGCGGACAGCCTCAAGCAGATTCTGCAGGCTGGCTGGTATCTACTGGAGTTGATCAACGAGATTCTTGACCTTGCGCGGATCGAATCGGGCAAGATGTCCTTGTCACTCGAGCCGATTTCGCTGGCGGAAGTACTGGTGGACTGTCAGGCCATGATCAACCCGGAGGCGCAAAAAAGTGGCATTCAAGTCCACTTTCCGGCGCCCGAGAGTGCTGCGTGGGTGGTGATGGCAGACCGGACACGCGTCATGCAGGTGCTGTTGAATCTTCTGTCCAACGCGATTAAGTACAACCGGATTCAGGGCCAGATGAACGTGCGTTGCGATGTGGGCGCATCGGGGCGCACGCGCGTCAGCGTGCAAGACACGGGTGAAGGCCTCTCTGCCGACAAGCTGTCACAGTTATTCCAGCCTTTCAACCGCCTTGGGCAGGAGGGGGGAACTCAAGAGGGCACGGGGATCGGCCTGGTGACGAGCAAACGCTTAGTGGATCTCATGGGCGGGCGCATCGGCGTGGATAGCAACGTGGGCGTGGGCAGTGTGTTTTGGTTTGAACTCGATTCCAGCCACGCGCCACAGTCGGACATTGATTTAACCGATACCCATTTGGTACCAGCTCACAGCACGGTGACTTGTGCCGTCCGAAAAACGTTGCTCTGTGTCGAGGATAACCCGGCCAACCTGTTGTTAGTGCAGCGGCTGCTCGAGCGCCGCACAGACATTCGCATGCTCAGCACGGCTGACGGCCAGCGTGGTGTCGAGATGGCACGCGCCCAACAACCCGACGTGATCCTGATGGACATCAACCTGCCGGGCATGACTGGGATCACTGCCCTGCGCATCTTGGCCGAGGACCCCATGACCGCACACATTCCGGTGGTGGCGCTCAGTGCCAACGCCATGCCGCACGACATAGAGAAGGGTTTGCAGGCGGGGTTTTTCCGCTATATGACAAAACCCATCAAGTTGAACGAATTCATGGACACGCTGGACGCAGCGCTCGCGCACGCCACGCCAGCAGAAAAAACAGAATGAAGCCGGCGGAACGGAGTATCTTCGCCGGCTTCATTCCTATCGTGGGCAATCAGGCGGCAAACCGATGATCACTCGGTCAGAAGATTCATCGGCTAGCGAGGCGTTGGCGCCGCGAAGGGCGCGCCACCAATGGGCATACGACAATGGCCTGAACCGCTGAATTAGCACCCCGTCTCATCCGTTCCTTGCCTCCCAGTTCAACGTTTCTGACCACCAATGCAGACAACGCTGCGCTCCCATCACCACGGCCCGAGCCAGAAGTACCTTCTCGTCTGGCCACCCGCGCGGAGCCCGAGGTCGTGACCCCGCATCTCGATCCCGTCAGGATGGGACAAGGGACATGTTTTACGAGCCCACCGCGCAGGGGGGCGCGACAGTCGCGTCGGCCGAATCAGCGGGAAGGTGACTGGCGGACAAGCCAAGACGGGGCCGTGACGGCGGCCTGACACCGCAACCTCAGTCAGCGAGGTCATGACGACCAGAAGTGACCGCGCCAAGAAAACTGCGGTGTTTGTCGCGCCCTGGCCACCGTGAAGCAGGTTCACGGCACGGCTCGGACTTGGATGTGTGCATCGTCTCAATGGACGAAGCTAATTTTCCTTGCTGTCGAGACGCCGCCTGGCACGCCAACCTCGATACAGTTTCACCCCGACCGGGATCAAGGTCAGGCCGCCCAGCGCCAGCACTGAAAACAAGACCTTGTTGGTTTGTCCAGTCCCGATCTCGCTGCCAAAGTGGGCCAGCAAAAAGCTCGTCGGTGCGATGCCTGCGAGGGTCGCAATGGCGAAGCGCCAGAACGTCAACACCGTGATTCCAGCGGCATAGCTGACGATGTCAAACGAAATGAACGGCAGGATCCGGCTGACAAAAACAATGCCCATCAGTGCGCTCTGGGAACCGACCAAGCCAACAGACAGGCGGTTGCCAAACCACCGGTGCACGGTATCAAAGCCGACAAAACGGCTGATGGCGAACGCCGCCACAGCGCCGGCTTCGGCACCCAGCAAAACATACAGGGTGCCCCAGCCGTGTCCATAGGCGGCGCCGGCAGCCAAGGCAATGGGCGCGCTCGGGATCGGACTGATCAATATTGCCAGCATCATCAGCCCGATGATCGCGGCCGGCCCCCACGCGCCCATTTGGATGACCCGCGCATGGAGTGCATTGGGATCCAGGATCGTCATCAGCGTGCCGCTCTCATGCATCAACCAATACACGCAGGCAAGCAGACCCAACAAGAGAGCGCCTAAGAAAAGCTTCGATCTAACCTTCATGTCATGCTTCGTGTAGTGGCTCGGGGGTCAAGACCTTGTCTGACAGGGTAGGACATAGCTGGCTTCTTTGCCGACCGTACAAGGGTCGCACAGTGTGTCCACCACCTGGCAGTGCAGGGTTTGGGTTTTTGCGTCGGAAAGCCAACGTTTCGGTCAGGGCCAGTCATTGTTAAGTCACAGCACTATAGGTCGGCGCCTTGGCCGGGAAATTCAACTATCACGCCATTTCCGGATACGGCTGAATTCAAACCAACAATGGCGCAAATAAAGATTGAGATTGGAGCGTCGGCTACGTCGCGAGACCGATAGGGCGGCCACTATAAAAAATTCAAGGCCCGTCCTGACGCTGGTAGTGGTGGCCATACACAAACGGCTTTGCTGGTTCACGGGTGGTGAACAATGACTATTGGATTCCCATGCTGGAGCGCAGGTCAGGAGGGAGCAAAGCCTGAAGCGAGCGCACCTGGCGTTCCAGTTCCTCAATGCGGTTCAGGTTGCCTAGCAAAATGGCGACGGTAAAAATGTCCAGATCAAAATCAGCACGCATTTTGGAAGCGGTACGCAAAGGTACAACCCAGTTCGCACTGAAAGCACGTTGCTGGTTGCTCGGCGCTACCGGCACCAGCGCGCAATAGTCAACCAGTTCATCGAGTTCAGCCTCGCTCATGCCACAGCAGTCTGACAACTCTGCCAAGGTAATTGTTTCCCGGGTGTCGAGCCAGCGCCATTCGACTTGTTCTTGGGTCATCGTGGGTTCTCCTTGGGCGCGACCTTGCGCGGGTTGAAATGTGAGATGCGGGCCAGCTCCAGATACAGAGCGCGTTCTGGATCAGTCAGTGTGGTGGGTACCTCGATGTGAATAATGGCGTAGATATCGCTGCTGCCTTCGGCCAATCCGCGCCCACGCAAGCGCAGTTTTTGGCCCGAGCGCGTTCCCGCGGGGACGGTGAGCAAGACTGGGCCAGCCAGCGTGGGGACTTCTACCTCTGCGCCCAAAGCGGCCTCCCAAGGGGCCAGCGCCAGGTCAAAGTACAGATCCAGACCGTCCGGACGAAACACGGCGTGGGGTGCCAACGCAATGTGCAAGTAAATATCACCGTCTGGTGCACCGTTGTGGCCTTTGCCGCCTTTGCCACGCAGGCGCAGCTTCTGATCCTGTCGCACGCCTGGCGGAATGGTGACCTCCAGCGTTCGCTCTCCGGCGGCATCTGCCAGGGTCAAATTCATGGTCGAACCGCGACGGGCATCCGTCAAGGTGATGGTGACCGCGCTTTCATAGTCGCGACCTTTTCGTGGCATCGACGCTGACGCGGCTCCCCGTTGCCCGCGACCCAATGACGCCAGTAAATCCGCCAAGTCAAGGTCATCAAAGGCGGACCCGTCCGCAGAGAAGTCCTGCCGCCACTGTGGAGGTGGCGCAAATTCAGCGCCTGCCGGAGGGTGCCCCAGCTCGTCGTAAGCCGCGCGCTTGGCGGTGTCTTTCAGTGTGGCGTAGGCTTCTGCCACTTCTTTGAAGCGGCCTTCGGCATCCGGAGCTTTCGACATGTCCGGGTGGTAAGTGCGTGCCAGTTTTCGGTAGGCCTTCTTGATCTGATCCAGATCGGCGTCGCGCGACACGCCCAGTGTTTCATAATAGTCTTTGTATTTCATAGCATGTTGCTCTCAGTTCAAGTAGCGGTGCCGAAGAGCGAACCGACACCCGCGGTGATTGCCATGGCCATGGCACCCCACAGCGTGACTCGCCACATGCTGATGGCCACGGGGGTGCCGCCAGTCCAGGCGACAATGGCGCCCAATAGGGCCAAAAATGTCAGCGACAGGACGGCCAGTCCGACAAAAAGAATCGACGCAGGCATCAATGCAGCTGCGCCGAGTGGTAGCGCCGCACCGATTGCGAAGCTGGCGGCGGAGACCAGCGCAGCTTGAACAGGCTGCGCACTCAGAGCCTGGGTGATGCCGAGTTCGTCACGTGCATGCGCGCCCAAAGCATCGTGTTTCATCAGCTGTTCAGCCACCTGTTGCGCCAGCCCAAGATCAAGACCGCGAGTGACATAAATGGCTGTCAATTCCTTCGCCTCGGCAGCGGGATTGGCCAAAAACTCGGCGCGCTCGCGCACCAAATCCGAGTTTTCGGTGTCTTCCTGGGAATGGACCGACACATATTCGCCAGCGGCCATGGACATGGCTCCCGCCACCTGCCCGGCCACACCGATCATTAAGAGGCCACTGTGGCTGACACTGGCTGCAGCCACGCCCATCAACAAACTAGCGGTAGAAACAATGCCATCATTGGCGCCAAGCACGGCAGCGCGTAGCCAACCCACACGATCCGTGCGGTGGTGTTCCTTGTGGTTTCGGGACGATCTCATGGTGCAAACTGGGTCGCCTGGGCTCCGCTCAGGCTGTCGTCCTGGCATTGGCGCATTGCAGAATGGTGCGCGCTTTTTCTGTCTTCACCGCATCGCCGTGCGCTATCCGTCCACACTGGTCGATTTTGATGAGTCTCGTCAGTGATCAATGGGCCTTTTGATGCAGAGGTTGGAGTCAGGATGGAATCAATATCGGTTTTGACCATGCTCATTGACATCACCGGTTTCAAGGTGATCTGGTTAGCGCCAACGTTGACACCCATCCGGCAACAGGCTGTTCTGTTGACTGCTTGTCGTTGAAAGCCCCAGCCGCCTTCACCCAATGGCCTGATCCAGCTAGGCTCTTCGATTGCGTCGTGCCGCTGTGGACTGTCAGTCTTCATGGGATTACTTCAATGTCAGGGACATAAACCTAGTGTGTGGTTTGAATGTCATCTGGTCTGTGCGGTGCCGCACGCAGGAGACGAGTACAAGCTATTTTGTGACACGGTGATGACCATTCTTTGTATGTTTTCGCCTTGGTCGGCGTACTTTTCGAAACAGCGTGAAAATTCTTTTCATCGGCTGATTGCTCGACTGTGCGTGCTGCCGTTCCTGCGACTCCCCTATTTTGTCGCGTTGCGGGGTGAATGGCCCTGGCTGTTACGTGCGCTGGCGAACAGACCAACGCACATCGGTCATCAGATGATCGGTGGCAGGAGAACCGTCATGAACCCAAACACCGATCCAGCGCCAAAAGAAATCACTTGTCTTGCCCGCAGCATGACTCCGGCCGCGTTTACACGCGGCACAAAAGCACCCCGTGTTGGCGCTGGCGGTTGGTTTCCCGTGCTTGGAAAATCAGGGCTTGAGTCGGGCAACCCCTCGTCTCAGGACCGCGCCTTTATCGCCATGTTGGACGCTTATCGGCCCTACGGAGGCCTTTCACGCCTGCTTGGTTTGACAGCGGGCGGGCACGTCGAATATGAGGGGCGAGAAAGTGTTGTCGGGAAACTCGTTGACGAGGGGGCACTGTTTGGTTTTCATTGGCACGACGATGTATGGATACCGCTGTTCCAGTTCGACATGCCCGGACCGAAGGTGGCGCTTGGGCCGCAGCGTATTACCGCTCAGCTGGGACGCGGATTCGATGGGTGGGTGATTGCAAGCTGGTTTGTAAGGCCAAATGCCTGGTTGGAGAACCACAGCCCCATCGAATGCCTGAGTTCGCGCTTGCCGCAGGTGCTGGAGGCGGCTGCGCGGTTGGAGTTGTGTTGTGCAGGCCTGCCCAGGGTGGTTGTCGACGAATTCCGCCAAACAACCTGGAGCGCAACATGAACATGACGGCCAGTCCGACCTTCGTTTCCGCACTCGCTAGCCAACGTGCGTTGCCCACCCCTCGACTTGGCGTTAAGCGCAGCAAAAATCTCGATGTGGCAGACATGCTGAAACTATTGAGAGAAGCGCTAACACCGCGGCGCCATGTTGTGCATGCTGGGGACGTGATTTACCAAGCAAGCGAGCGCTTCGGCAACTTGCATTTGCTCAATGCCGGCTTCATAAAAATAGTGGGTCTGTCAGGAGATGGGCGTGAGCAGGTGGTAGGACTTAAGTTTCGGGGTGATTGGCTCGGTTTCGACGGCATTGCTACTGGGCAGTACTCGTGCGATGCGATCGCGATGGACACCGGTGAAATCTGGACCTTCAGGTGCGACGCACTGCTGGACGCCTGCGTTGGCACGCCTGCACTGCTCACGTTGCTGCACGAGGCCATGAGCCGCGAGATCGCGCACGACCGTGGCGTACTGATGTCGGTATGCTCCATGCCAGCGGAAGTGCGCGTCGCGGAATTCCTGCGCTACCTCGCCGAGTCACTCGCAGAATGCGGGCTCCGCAGCGACCAAGTCACCTTGCGCATGACGCGTGCCGAAATTGGCAACTATCTCGGCATGACGCTGGAAACGGTGAGTCGTGTGATGTCCAAATTGGCCCGTGCCAAGGTGATTGGATTCACAGAGAAGGGGCGCCGGAATGTGCTCATTCCCGATATTGACGCGCTGTCGGCATTTGTTCAATGCAGCTTGGTGTCGAAACCACCCCTTCAATGAATTTCGAGGCGGCATGTGTTGATGGTGCTGGTCATCGCCTGTGCAACAAGGCCTGCGCGGTGTCGCAGCCGTCAGCGTGGGCGTCCAGTAGCCCGTCATTGACTATGTTTTTTGTTGCAATACGTTGTAGAAACCAAAATCTGAGCTATAAAAGGGCGTTGTTGATCCATTCGAAAGCGGCATGCCCGGCGAATGAGGCGCCTTGGTCGAGTTGCCGCCGGTAGTGATGGGGGAAAAATCCCAGCTGTGGCGCGAAGTTGGCGCTACAGCCAGCGTTCCCACAGACGGGCCAACCATTCCTTGAGTTTGAACTGTATCGGCCGGTCTGCCCAGGTTTGAGGGTCAATAGGCAGCGACGCTGCCTGGTCCAGGGCAAACATGGCGGCCATCTGGTTGGCGAAATCCCGCCCCAGAATCACCGCGTTGACCTCGTCGTTGTCCATGAAACTGCGCCAATCCAGGTTGCTGGAGCCCACGGTGGACCAAACGCCGTCGACCATGCCTGTTTTGGCGTGCAGCAGGGCACCCTGGCGCTCAAAGATTTTCATCCCGCTGGCCAGCAGGCGAGCGTATTGCGCACGGCCGGCATGAAACACCAAAGACGAGTCGCTGTAGCTGGGCAGGATCAGTCGCACATCGACCCCGCGGGCGGCGGCTTTGATGAGCGACTGCAGCAATTGCGGGTCGGGCACAAAGTAGGCGTTGGTGAGGAAAACCTGTTTCTCGGCGTTGCCAATGGCCGAGATCAGCGTCAGATAAACCAGACTGAAGGGGTCGTCCGGCGTGCCGCCAATGGCACGCACGATGTCTTTTCCCACGGGAGCAAGCAAGGGAGTGTAGTTTTTGACCCTGAGCGCCTGTCCATGTTGTTTGGCCCAAGTCTGCATGAAGAGTTTCTGGAAGTCAGCCACCACCGGGCCGTGGATCTGCAGGTGGGTGTCGCGCCAAGCACCATCGCTCGCGTTGGCTTTGCGGGATGAGTGAATGATCGAACCTGACGAATACACGTTGCTGATGTTGATGCCACCCAGGAACGCCGTGCGGCCATCTACGATCAACAACTTGCGGTGGTCGCGGTTGTTGATTAACCATGACCCGTCGCGCGATGACAACGGGTTGACCGGGTTGAACTCCAGCACCGCCACGCCGGCCTGTGTCAGCTGGTCAAAGAACAACTTGGGTGTGTTCAGGCTGCCCACGCTGTCATAAATCAGGTTCACCTGAACGCCACGCCCTTGCTGCTTGAGAAGCGCCTGCGTAAATTCCTGGCCCATCGCGTCGTCCTCAATGATGTAGGACTCCATGTTGATATGGTCCTTGGCGCTGGAAATGGCGGCCAGCATGGCCGCGTGCGTGGCCGGCCCGTCTATCAGAAGGGTGACTTTGTTGCCCAGCACCAGTGAGCTCGCGTTGATGGATTGCTCCAGCGCGATTTGCTTGTCCAGAATGTCCAGGTCGCCAGACTGGCGTTTGAGTGCGGCCACGATGGCGGCACTTTGCCGGGTAGACACAGGGCCGCGGGCCGTTTCAAACCGGGCGGCCTGGGCGGTGTGGCGCGCCAGAATGGGCTCGGTGTCGGGCAAGCTTGCACACCCAGCGGTGCTGAAGACGACGAGGGCCAGCAGGACCACACCTTGAGGACGTTGGTTGAAGAGTTGCGACATGGTTTTGAAGCAATAAAAGAAGTTGAGTCAGCGTAACGGCCTGCCGGATCAACTTCAGTGCGCTGGCGCATCGACCTTGCTCTGTCCGGGAAAGAACATGGTTTTTTACCATGCCTCAGGCATTCCTGTGCACGCCACTGTCATGGTCGGAGCGCTGGGGGCATCAAGGGTCATTTGTCGAACGGCTATCCGCGGTCCCGGGAGCGAGTCACCTGCCTGACCTTGTCCGCGAGCGCTGCGACCATGGTGTCTGAGGCGAGTTCGGCCTTGACGCGCATTTGGTTGGAGGTGTCGCGTGCGCTGTCCACCGCGCCCGAGGCGGCATGCTGGGTGGCGCGGATGGCTTGATCGGCAGAACGCGAAGCTTGTTCGATCAAATGGCTGGATTTATCGGTATCAGAGATGAGTGACATAGGGAATCCTTGGAAGTAGGGAAGGGGGAGATCGATCGGGCTTAACGCCCTTTCATCGACCCGAAGACGAAGCTGGCAACAGCGAGCACGAGGAAGACAAAGAACAGGACCTTGGCGATGCCCACGGCGCCTGCGGCAATGCCACCAAAGCCAAACAGAGCCGCGACCAGGGCGATGACGAAGAAAACAACGGCGTAATGCAACATGAGAGGTCTCCTGATAGGTTAAGGGGCAGACTGACCGACTTGCGCCGGTCAGCTCGTTTTAACGCTTGCCGAAATGGGCTTTGGCGGCCGCCAGACAGTTGTCTTTGGCGGTAGAGGAGAGCGCATCACACTTCTCCTCGGCCACCTTGAGTTGTGCGGCACGCTTGTCAGCGGCGGCATCGGCGCGAACCTCCTTGTTCTCAGTGTTGGCCTTGACGTTGGCATCTGACTTCTTCTCACTGGCCACCTGGTTGGTCTGCGATGTTTTCATTGCCACAGTGGCATCGGCCTTGGCCGAAGTCAGGCCGGCCTTGGCCTCTTTGATGCAAACATCCTTGGGGTTACCGGCCAAGTCATCGCATTTTTGTTTAGCCACGTCATAGGTGGCTTCACCCTTGGCCACACTCACCTTGTACTGGGTTTTCAAAGTTGGCTTGTAGCTGTTGTCCAACTCGGCCAAAGCGACGGCCTCCTTGCCCTTGGCCTGGGCCACGCAGATGTCCTTGGCGTTGCTGGCCTGAGAAGCGCAGGCTTTCTTGTCAGCCTTGTATTCTGTTTTGATGCGGGTCTTGCTGGCACTGATATCGCCAGATGACATCGTTTGCGCCATCGCGCTGGCGCCAAACAGCAGGCAAGCGACCATTGCCACGCCACTGCGCAAGTTGAGGGATTTCACCATGGAGATTCCTCAGTGTTAAGAATTTCGCAAGCAGCAAAGGCTTGGGAGTCCAGACAGTAAGGTTTGATCAGCGGCGGGTCTGTTCGCTGGCACACAGTTCGAAAAATATCGATGGTGGAACATCCCGTCTTTCGCTGAAGGAGGGGTAGTAGCGGCCTTTCCAAATGTGGCCTTTCTCCTTAAAAACGTATCCCTTGCTAAGTGGTTCAATTCAGATCTCCCCGTCACGGTCGTGGCATCCTGTAGCTGTTCAATTGCAGGACTTCAACGTAATGTTGATGCGTTTGGACGGTCTGGAGGCAGATGTTCGGCGCGAGCAGAACCGCCGTGAGTAAGCCATTGGTCGCGCCACCTATGAGTTCTTGATCAATTCCATCGATTCGTGCATTGCCTTCCTGCAAAGCCAATGCAAGGCACTGCGCCGGGCCAAAGATGAAACTATCGCGTGGCTGCACTGGTACAACAAAGCACGGCTGCATTCAACTCTGGCTCATGTCGGTCAATGCGGTTCGAGAAGAACGGTTTGCGGCTTAGCCCAGGCAAGCCAGTTCATGGTCTTGGCTATGCGTTGCCCGCGCAATGCTTGGCGCCCACTTCCGCTCATCGAAACTCGGATTGAAGAGTTGCTGCAAATCGCCTGGGGTCAGCCGATCAGGTAGTTCTGGATAGATTACGCGCTGTGGTCGGTGTCATACGGTGCCCAAAGTTCAGGACCGTGAACCATAACAAGGCTGAAACTGTAGCGGGGCCAAGTCCAAAACTAGAAATCAAGGCTGAGTGGCCAAATTTACACGAATTTTACTGACAGGCCAAAGTGCAGCAGCTGGGCGAATGCCCCGCTGAGTGGGCCCCATGCAGTCACGCTGCCAAGGTGGCATGGGTGCCGAGACAGGGGAAGCCGGCACAGCTTGACGGCAAGCCACCTGAGGGTGCGCCAGCGAACAGACCTAGGTGCCTCCTAACCCTAAGCTGCAATCACAAGCGAAAGCCCGTTTTCAAATGGACGCTGCTTGCAAATTTCAACGATTTGAGGAGACTGACATGAGCCTGGGAACCATTCTTCTGGTTTTTCTGATACTGATGTTGGTGGGCGTTTTCCCCACGTGGCCACATAGTCGGTCTTGGGGCTACAGCCCCAGTGGCGGGCTGGGTTTGATCGCCACTATTGTGCTGATTCTGCTGTTGGTAGGTCGAGTCTAGGTATGAGGGCGCTCGTTGGGCCGGTTAGTGTCATTGTTGGGGCGATTGATTGGCACAACGCCATCAGAAACTCTGATCTTTCGATCCGCAATGTGCGTCAGCGCACCGACCGCCGAAGCACATTTTTTTAAAGTTGACAGGTCAGTCTGTTTCAATTTTTTTCCCACTGGAGATATATATGAAAATTCGTTACACACTCGCCGTTGCCGTTTCTACCATCGTTCTTTTGACCGCAACGGGCTGTGCCGTTCAACGCGGGCAGGATACTGTGGGCTCCTACATTGATGACACAGGTATTACCACCTTGGTGAAGCCCCGTTTCGTCGAGAACAAACAGGTGGACGCCTCTTCGATCAAGGTCGAGACCCTGAAAGGCACCGTCATGCTGTCCGGCTTCGCCAAGAGCATTGACGAACGCACCACCGCTGAATCCATTGCGAGTGGTGTCAAAGGTGTTGTGTCTGTGCGCAACGAGATCGCTGTTCTTCCTTGAGGCTCTGACTTCGCTGTGAATACCGGGGCAGTGCCAGCATGGCACTGCCCCGGTATTGCGTTTGGGACGCGCGGCTGGTGTCCGCCTCAGTACTCGGACGGCTTGTTCACATCACTTAGCAATCGCTCCAATTCCTTCTTAACTACACCGTACCATTCGCAGGTATGGGTCTCAAAATAGGGTTTCACCGGAATCGACGGCGAATTGCTTGGCGACCACCCTCAATGTCTTTGGAATGAGTTCCAAAGACATTGAGATTGACCTTGCCCCTGGAATCCGTATCCCATAACCGAGATCATGAGTTGGCTTGCTTGGGCTGATTAGCAAGCCAGTTTTGCTCGAACCGCACCGGGCTGACGTAGGCCAGTGTCGAATGCAGTCGAGTCCGGTTATACCAAAGCATCCAAGCAATCGTTTCATCCTTTGCCTCCCGCTGAGTCTTGAACTTCTGTCCGTATAACCGTTCCACCTTCAATGATCCAAACAGCGTCTCGCTGCAGGCGTTGTCCCAACAGTTGCCGCGCCGGCTCATTGAACTGGTGATGTCGTACTCCTTGAGCACTTCCCGGAAGTCCTTGCTGGCGTACTGACTGCCGCGGTCGCTATGGAACATCAGGCCAGCCTGCTTGCCCGGATGCCGCTTGAACCATGCCATGCGCAGCGCATCAATGACGATGTCCCGCGTCATTTCCTCTCGTAACGACCAGCCCACTACTTGGCGGCTGAACAGGTCAATCACCACGGCCAGAAACAACCAGCCTTCGTCCGTGGCGATGTACGTGATGTCACCCACCCAGACCTTGTCGGGTGCTGCCACATCGAACTCCCGGTTGAGCAGGTTGGGTGAGATCGCTAGATCGTGATTGCTATCGGTGGTGACCTTGAAGCGCCGCTTTCCCTTGGCACGGATGCCGTGCAACTGCATGAGCTTTTGCACGCGCTCTTTGCCCACACGGATGCCACGGGCAAGCAGCTCCTTCCAGGTGCGTGGCCAGCCGTAGCCGCCTCGCGTCTCGGCATGGATGGCCTTGATGTGCACCAGCAAGGCGTCATCGCTCAGGTGGCGGAGCTGGGCCGGACTGGCCAGTCGCACAAAGTGTTCGTGGTACCCGGCGATGCTCACCCCCAGTACGCGGCACTGTACCGAGATCGGCCATGTGCTGCGGTGGCGCTGGATGAAGGCGTACTTCAAATCGATCCCTTTGCGAAGTACGCCGTCGCTTTTCCCAGAATGTCACGCTCCATCTTCACACGCGCCAGCTCGGCCCGCAACCGGTTGATCTCCATCTGCTCGGCGCTGACCAATACCTTGCTGTCAGCTCCCTTGAGCTGGCCCTGGCGCTGCGCCTTGACCCAATTGAACAACGTCTGGTCGACCACTCCCAGCGTGCGTGCCGCGGCTGCAATGCTCTGGCCACCTTCGACCAGTCGAACTGCTTCTTGCTTGAATTCGAGCGTGTAGCGCGCTCTTGCTGTCTTCGTCATTTCCGTTCTCCTTGCGTGAATTTAAACACTCAGCAAGAGATACGTTTTTCGAGGGCAAGGTCAGATGCAACCAGCTTGGGCCACTCCAAGGGGGCATTATTGGGTTCCATGTGATTTGGATCATATCTGCTTGTTTCCGTCAAGGCATAGGATCAAGCCAATTCAACCTTGGAAAATTACATGCGAAAATTTGTCGCCATCCCTTTCTGTCTTTCCGTTCTCGCTGGACTTTCCCATGCCCAAACAATGGATTCGCCGATGATGGACCACTCGAAAATGGACCATGCCGCTCACATAACGATGATGGCTGACGCGCAGCGGCAGGCTGAAGTCGCCACGCGGGGCAAAGATGTGATGCCTTTCACACTGGCAGCTACCACCCACATCTTTACCAAGGGCGCGCAGGGGGGTGTGCAGCGTGTAGTGGCCAAGAACCCGTCCGATACCGCCCAGGTGAAGCTGGTACGCCAGCATCTCCAAGAAATCCGTGAGCAGTTTCTAAAGGGTGACTTCTCCGGGCCTGGCCACATTCATGGTCAAGACATGCCTGGTCTGGCCGAATTGAAGGACACGAAACCAAGGCAAATTGACATTGCTTACAAGGATGTCAACGGCGGCGCCGAATTAACCTACAAAACGTCAGTAGCTACCCTGGTTGCAGCATTGCACCAGTGGTTTGACGCCCAGTTGTCGGACCACGGCAAAGATGTCATGGAAGGTCATGCTCACCACGAAGGCTTGATGAAACAGTGATAGCCATCACGAAAAGCCGACACCATCTTAGAATAGTTGGTCCTGGTCGGGAAGAATCTCTCACGGCCATAAGTCGAATGACTCCCGCCGCTCCCAATGCGGACAGCCAAGGCCCATTTTTGACTTAAATTTCCCGGCGAACCCAGGTGGCCAATTCAGCCACCCGCCTTGCGGCAATCCGCTAGAACGACGAATTCTCAGTTGAATGCGTTCGCTCAAAAGTGTTGGCCAAACTCGGCAGTTCGGTGCCCCTTTCGCCCCTGCGGGGGCGAGACGGGCTGGGGGCGGGGTGCATCAAGGCCGTGACGGGTCCTTGCTGCCCACCAGGATGTCAGACAAACTTTTATATGCCTTTTAGGCCTGTAGTCCATTTTCAGCCAGCGGGAGCAGCTACTGAATGTGTAGCAAAAAAGGGTCAGTGACTGCCATCGTGCCAGCACCCGGCAAGCCGTCACCGCGGACTCACACTTCCAGGTTATCGATGAGCCGGGTTTTACCCAGTTTGGCCGCGGCCAATACCACCAGCGCGTCACCCGCTTGCGGGGCTTGCAGGTCGTAGCGACGGCGGGCGACGAGGTAGTCGGGCTGCCAGCCTCGCGCCGTGAGCGCCTGCATGGCTTGGGCTTCCAGCGCGGCGATGTCGGTGGCACCAGCGCGCAGGGCGTCAGCCATGGTTTTCAGGGCCAGGGACAGTTGCACAGCCTCCGTGCGTTCGCTTTCGCTCAAATAGCCGTTGCGTGATGACAGCGCCAGGCCGTCTGCGGCGCGCAGGGTAGGGCCGCCGACCACGTCAATGGGCAGTGCGAATTGCTGGGCCATGCGCCTGATCACCATCAATTGCTGGTAGTCCTTCTGGCCAAACACGGCCACGCGGGGCTGCACGCAGGCGAACAGCTTCATGACCACCGTACACACGCCGACAAAGAAGCCGGGGCGAAAGTGACCTTCCAAAATGTCGGCCAGTTCGGCCGGGGGATGCACTTTGAAGGTTTGGGGCTCGGGGTACAACTCTTTTTCGCTGGGCGCAAACACGATGTTGCAGCCAGCGGCTTCCAGACGTTCGCAGTCGGAATCCCAAGTGCGGGGATAGGTGTCAAAGTCTTCGTGCGGCAAAAACTGCAGGCGGTTGACAAAGATGCTGGCGACCAACACGTCGCCCAGCGGTTTGGCCTGGCGCACCAGGGCCAAGTGGCCGTCGTGCAGGTTGCCCATGGTGGGCACGAAAGCGGCGTGGTTAAAGGGGCCGAGCTGCTGACGCAGTTCGGCCACAGTGCGGGCAATTTGCATGGGGGGACGCCTTACCAGGCGTGTTGAGCGTTGTCGGGGAAGCTGCCGTCTTTGACCGCAGCCACATAGGCTTGCATTGCTTCTTTGATGCCGGGGGCATCGGCCATGAAGTTGCGTACGAACTTGGGCATTTTTCCCAGGTTCATGCCCAGCATGTCGTGCAGCACCAGTACTTGGCCAGCCGTGTCTTTGCCGGCGCCAATGCCAATGGTGGGGCAATGCAGCAACTCGTTGGTCACCTCGGCTGACAGGGCGGCGGGTACCATCTCCAGCACCAGCATGGAGGCGCCAGCATCTTGCAATTCGTGGGCTTGTTTCTTCAGCAAGGCGGCGGATTCGATGGTTTTTCCCTGAACCCGGTAGCCGCCCAGTGCGTGAACGGTTTGGGGCGTGAGCCCTAAATGGGCGCACACGGGAATGCCGCGTTCCACCAGGAAATGCACGGTCTCGGTGGTCCAGCCGCCGCCTTCAAGCTTGACCATGTGAGCGCCTGCTTCCATTAGAACGACGGCGCTGCGCAGGGCTTGTTCTTTTGATTCGTGGTAACTGCCAAAAGGCAGGTCACCGACGATCCACACGGTGGCCTGCACCCGCCGGGCGCCGCGCGCGACACTTTCGACGTGGTAACGCATGGTCTCCAACGTGACGCCTACAGTAGTGGACAGGCCTTGGCAAACCATGCCCAGCGAGTCACCTACTAGAACGCAGTCCACGCCGGCGGCGTCGGCCACGGCGGCAAAGGTGGCGTCGTAAGCGGTCAGCATGGCGATTTTTTCTCCCCGGGCCCGCATGTCAAGCAGACGAGGCAGGCTCACGGGCTTGCGCGCCGTGGGGTTGCTGGTGGTGGGCAGGGTGCCGTAAGGCGTGTTGGAAGCGGGGGGTGGGCTGTTCATGGCTGTCTCCGAGAACGATTCAGGTAATGGCGGGAGTCTAGTCGATCAAACCAGAGGCTTTGTACAGGATAGGCGTGGCTCACTAAGACCCCATGGCCTTCAGCGGGCGCCCAGGTGCCAGCACCGCGTGCAGTGCTGCTGCGTCAAAGTGCGCCGCAATCAGGGCCGGGGTGGGCTGGCTCATCCACGGCACGCTGCCCAGGCAGGGCGCCTGATGGCGGCGCTGCATTTCCTGGCGCAGGGTCGCCAGATTGGCGACCAGGTGGGGCATGTCGGGGTCAATGACATTGCCCACCCAGCCGGCCAGCGCCAGGCCACGGGCGCGAACGGCCTCAGCCGTGAGCAAGGCGTGGCTCAGGCAGCCCAGCCGCATACCCACCACCAGCACCACGGGCAGGCCCAGTTCCTGGGCAAAGTCGGCGGTGTCCCAGGTGTCATTGAGCGGTACACAGAACCCGCCCACGCCTTCCACCACGGTGATTTCTGCGCGGGCCATCAGGGCGTGGGTGGCTGCCATCACATGCTCGCGCTCAATGGTTTTCCCCTCCAGCTGAGCGGCTATGTGGGGGGCGCAAGCGGCCTCGAATTGGAAGGGGCCGACTTCAGCGTCGCTTAAATCTATGGAACTGGCGGCCTGCAGGGCCTGCACATCGTCGTTCACCGCTTTTCCGTTGACCAGGGTGGTGCCGGCCGCCACCGGTTTGAGGCCGGCGCTGGCCCAGCCTTGCAGGGCGCACCAGTGCAGCAGCGCTGCGCTGATGTGCGTTTTGCCGACGCCGGTGTCGGTGCCGGCGACAAAGCAGCTTTGAAGTGGTGGGTTCTGACTCATGACGGAGTGTTTTCCAGGGTTTGCACAATGTCTGTCAGGGCGTTCATCAGTTGCGAAATGTCGGCCAAGGTGTGGGCTGCGCTCAGGGTGATACGCAGGCGGGCGGTGCCCAAAGGCACGGTGGGCGGGCGAATGGCGGGCACGGTCAGGCCTCGCGCATCCAACTGGCTGGAGAGTGCCAGCGCCGTGGCGTTTTCGCCGACCACCAAGCCTTGAATGGCGGTGTGTGAGTCTGTCAGCGTCCAGCCCAACGTGGGATGTTTTTCAATCAAAGCCTGCAGTTGCTGGCGCAGTTGCGTAATCAAGGTCTGCAGGTGCTGGCGGCGTTGCTTGCCTTCATCGCCCCCAATGAGGGCCAAACTGGTGAGCAAGGCGTGGGCCATGGCGGGTGGGGCGGCCGTGGTGTAGATGTAGGCGCGGGCGGTTTGGATCAGCCACTCAATGATGCTGGGGTGGGCGGCCACAAAGGCGCCGCTCAAGCCAGCGGCCTTGCCCAAGGTGCCCATGTAAATCAGACGCTCGCTGCACAAGCCAAAGTGCGACAGGCTGCCGCGTCCCTGTTCGCCCAGCACGCCAAAGCCATGGGCGTCGTCCACGATCAACCAGGCGTCAAACTGCTCTGCCAGGGCCAACAGTTCATCCAGTTCGGCCAAGTCCCCGTCCATGCTGAAAACGGCATCGGTCACGATTAGTTTGATAGGCGTGGTGCATTCGACCAGTTGTCGGGCAAGGTCAGGCAAGTTGCGGTGGGCGTAGAGCTTGACGCTGGCCTTGGCCAGGCGGGCGCCGTCGATCAAGGAGGCGTGGTTGAGCTTGTCGCAAAAAAGGGTGGCGTTGGCGTAGCCCAAGCTGGTCAGCAGCGCCATGTTGGCCATGTAGCCGGTGCAAAAAGTGAGCGCTCGTGCCTCGGGGATGCAGGTTGACAGGTAGTCAGCTAGGGCGTCTTCCAGCAGCACATGGGCACGGGAATGGCCGTTGATCAGGTGCGAGGCGCCGCTGCCTGCGCCATAGAGTCGGGCGCCTTCGGCAACGGAGTCAATCAGTGCAGGGTGATTGGCCAGACCCAGATAGTCGTTGCTGCAAAAAGTGAGCTGATCGCGCGCGGGCTGTGCGCCGTGCGTCAGACGCTGGTGCGGCGCGCTGGCGGACTCGGCAATGCGCCGCTGGCGGGTGAGCGCCAGCGCGTCGCGTTCACGCAGTTGGTGGTTCAGGTGTGAGATGAGCATCGGTAGGGGTTTGGTTGAGTACGTCGTTCAGCGTGGCGGTGAGCGCACGGGCAAGCCAGGGGCTGAGTTCGTCGTCCAGCAGGTAGGGCGGCATGAGGTAGACGGTGCGACCAATGGGTCGAATCAACAGTTCATGGGTGCGACCAGCGAGGTGAAAGCGCTCGGGAAAGCGTGCGCCCACCAGCTCTTCTCGGACATCAAACGCCCAAATCATGCCGCGTTGACGCCAGTGCTCCAGCCGGGTGTCGGCACGCAGCGGGGCCATGGCGGCGTTCAGGGCCTGCGCTCGCTGTTGGTTTTTGGCGAGTACATCATCCTGATCAAAGCGGTCCAGTACCGCCAAAGCGGCGCGGCAGGCCAGGGCATTGCCGGTGTAGGAGTGCGAATGAAGGAAGCCGCGCGCCACATCGTCGTCCAGAAAGGCCTCATAAATGCTGTCGCGGCTGAGCACCAGCGAGAGCGGCAGGTAACCACCGCTGATGCCTTTGGACAGGCAAATCAAGTCCGGCCAGATTCGGAGTTCACCTGGCAACGAGGCCTGCTCGAAGGCAAAGAAGGTGCCAGTTCGGCCACAGCCCACGGCAATTTCGTCGGCAATCAGGGTGACTTCGAACCGGTCGCACAGGGCACGCACTTCCCGCAGGTACAGCGGGTCGTGCATGGCCATGCCAGTGGCGCCCTGCACCAGTGGTTCCAGAATGAGGGCGGCTATGTGCTGGTGGCGGGCTTCAAACAGCACTTTCAGCTCGGCTGCGGCGCGGCGGGCGACATCGGCTGCGGATTCACCGGGCAGGGCCTGGCGGGCGTCTGGCGACATGACCTGGTGCGACTTCAGTAGCAAGGGGTCGTAGGCGTCGCGGAACACGGCGACGTCGGTGACGGCCAGTGCCCCCAGTGTTTCGCCGTGGTAGCCACGACGCAGGCAGACAAACTCGCGCTTGTCGCCCTGGCCCCGGTTGCGCCAGTGGTGAAAACTCATCTTCAGCGCGATTTCTACCGCCGAGGCGCCGTCACTGGCAAAAAAGCAATGACCCAGTACCCCGTTGGTCAGCGCGGAGAGGCGCTCGGCCAGTTCTACCGCCGGTGCATGGGTGCAGCCCGCCAGCATGACGTGGGGAAGTACGTCCAGCTGCGCCTTGATGGCCGCGTTGATGCCCGCGTCGGCGTGGCCAAACAGGTTGACCCACCAGGAACTGCTGGTGTCAAAGTAACGCTGGCCGGCATCGTCGTACAACCAAGGGCCGCTTCCCCGCACGATGGCCAGAGGCGGCACGGTGGCGGCGCGCTGCATCTGGGTGCAGGGGTGCCAGACGCTTTTCAAGCTGCGCTGGGCCAGCGTGCCGGTGGGCGGGGGGTGAAGCATGGGGTCAGTCCTCGGGGTGGCGGTGCCGCCGGAATTGGGCGGGAGCGTGCGCCAACCGGTCAGGCCGTCAGGCGCTGCGTAGGCCCAGTCGGGCCTCCTTGGTCAGCGAATGCCGCTGACCTTATGGGTTTGCAGGCTTAAGCGCCAGGTGGGGTTTTGCATGCAGGTGTCGATGCAGGTCGCAATGTTGGCCGCTTGCACCGGGCCGTCCATGGGTTGCAGGAAACGATGCTCGAACTTGCCCGTGGTGGCCATGGTGTGCAAATCGAAACCGGCTTGTGGCCAGACCAGCTTGAGCTCTTGGCCCCGGGTTTGAATCCACTGCGACCCAGCCTTGGGGCTGACGCACAGCCAGTCGATGCCGGGCGGGGCCAGCAGGGTACCGTTGGTCTCTACCGCAATACGAAAACCGCGTGCATGGAGGGCGTCAATTAGCTCGGTGTCTACTTGCATCAGGGGCTCGCCGCCCGTGAGCACGGTCAGACGGTTGGCGTGGTCGCTGGTGGGCCACTGGGCTGCAATACGGTCGGCCAAAACGTCGGCTTGGGCAAACTTGCCGCCCAGCGTGCCGTCGGTGCCCACAAAGTCGGTGTCGCAAAACCGGCACACCGCGCTTTCGCGGTCGCTCTCTCGACCACTCCAGAGGTTGCAGCCGGCAAAGCGACAAAACACGGCCGGCATGCCGGCCTGGCCGCCTTCGCCCTGCAGGGTGTAGAAAATTTCTTTGACGCTGTAGGTCATGGCTTGCTCAGGTCTTGCTCAAGTTGAGGTGTTGCTGGGGCAGGTTGCTGGGAGTCAGCACCGTGGGGCTGACTTGTTCCAGCATGTCGGGGTAGTCCCGGCTGAAATGCAAGCCACGGCTTTCTTTGCGAGCCTGGGCACTGCGCACAATCAAATCGGCTACTTGCACCAGGTTGCGCAGTTCTAACAAGTCGCGGGTGACGTGAAAGCGGGCGTAGAACTCGTGAATCTCGCTTTGCAGCAGGGTGATGCGGTGGGCGGCCCGCTCTAGGCGCTTGTTGGTGCGTACGATGCCCACATAGTCCCACATGAAGCGGCGCAGCTCGTCCCAGTTGTGCGAAATCACCACAATCTCATCGGGGTCGCTGACGCGGCTTTCATCCCAGGCCGGCAGCTCGGGCAAGTGCCCAGCCGCTACCTCGTTGATGGCCTTGGCGGTGGCTTGGGCGAACACCATGCATTCCACCAAGGAGTTGCTGGCCAGACGGTTGGCGCCATGCAAGCCACTGCAGGCGGTCTCGCCAATGGCATACAGGCCCTGCAAGTCAGTGCGGCCTGACAGGTCTGCCACCACGCCACCACAGGTGTAGTGGGCGGCAGGTACCACTGGAATCGGTTGCTTGGAGATGTCAATGCCCAACTCGAGGCAGCGTGCGTAGATGTTGGGAAAGTGCTCCATCAAAAAGCTCAGCGGCTGGTGCGAGATGTCCAGGTAGACACAGTCAAAACCGCCTTTTTTCATCTCGAAGTCAATGGCGCGGGCGACCACATCGCGCGGGGCGAGCTCAGCGCGGGCATCGTGGCCCGGCATGAAGCGGGTACCGTCGGGCAGCAACAGGCGACCACCTTCGCCGCGCACAGCCTCGCTGATCAGAAAGGACTTGGCGTGCGGATGGTAGAGGCAGGTGGGGTGGAACTGGATGAACTCCATGTTCTGCGCCCGGCAGCCCGCCCGCCACGCCGCTGCAATGCCGTCGCCGGTGGCCGTGTCCGGGTTGGTGGTGTAGAGGTAAACCTTGCCCGCGCCGCCGGTGGCCAGAATGGTGTGCGGGGCTTGAAATGTGAGCACCTCGTCGGTGACTTCGTCCAGCGCGTACAGGCCCAGGCACTGATTGGCCGCGCTGTAGTCGGCGTCATTGATGGCCGCCAATTTGTCGGCGGTGATCAGGTCCACCAAGGTGTGGTTTTCAAACAGGGTGATGCTGGGGGTGTTGCGCACCCGCTCGATCAGCGTGCGTTGCACAGCCGCGCCTGTGGCGTCGGTCACATGCACGATGCGTCGGGCGCTGTGGCCGCCCTCACGGGTCAAATGCAGCTGGCCGGCCTCTTCGGAGAAGGGCACACCCATTGATTGCAGCCAGGCAATGGCCTGAGGCGCCTGCTCCACCACAAAGCGGGTGGCGTCCAGGTCGCACAGTCCAGCGCCGGCCACCAGGGTGTCGTCCACATGGGCCTCGAAACTGTCGTCTTTGCTCCAGACGGCGGCAATGCCACCCTGGGCCCAGCCGCTGGAGCCTTCATGCACCGCACGTTTGGTGATCACGGCCACGCGGTGTTTGGGAGCCAGTAGCAGGGCGGCGCTCAGCCCGGCCAAGCCGCTGCCGACGATCAGTACGTCAAATTGAAGGGGAGGCGGGGGAACAGCAGGCAAAGTTTCGTGGGAGGCGGTCATGCAAACCTTAAGCAGGGGTGTAGGCCAGGCGGACGTATATGGGGGCAAATACCTCGGCCTGGGTGATTTCAAGCAGTGTTTCTTTGGCCAGTTCCAGCATCGCAATAAAAGTCACCACCAACACGGGCGTACCTTGGCTGGGGTCAAATAATTCTTCAAATTCAACAAAGCGCCGGCCTTGAAGCTTTTTCAGAATCATGGTCATGTGTTCGCGCACGGAGAGCTCTTCGCGGGTGATCTTGTGGTGGCTCACCAGTGTGGCCCTCCTCAAAATGTCGCGCCAGGCGTCCCGCAGGTCATCCACGTTTACGTCCGGAAAGCGGGGTTGCAGAGATTGTTCGACGATCACCTGTGGCGTGAGGAAGTCGCGGCCAAATTGAGGCAGGGCATTTAGTTTGGCCCCGGCCATTTTCATCTGCTCGTATTCCAGCAAACGGCGAACCAACTCGGCGCGCGGGTCTTCGGCTTCTTCGCCCTCAGCCACCTTCTTGGGCGGCAGCAGCATGCGCGACTTGATCTCGATCAGCATGGCCGCCATCAGCAGGTACTCGGCGGCCAGTTCCAGGTTGTGGTTGCGGATTTCTTCAACGTACACCAAGTACTGGCGGGTCATGCCCGCCATGGGGATGTCCAGAATGTTGAAGTTCTGCTTGCGAATCAGGTAAAGCAAGAGGTCCAACGGGCCTTCAAAGGCCTCCAGAAAGACCTCCAGTGCGTCAGGCGGAATGTACAAATCCTTGGGCATGGCAAACAGCGGCTCACCATAAAGACGCGCCACCGCCACGTTGTCCACCACCTCGGGCATGATGGAACTGCCAAGCGCAAGCGGATCGTTCAAGCTGGCGCTCTTACCCATGGTTGAATTTTGCTATTGAAAAAGGAGCTACTTGCGCAGGTTCGGCAAGGGCTGCAGGTCAATTTGTTCAATGATCTGAATTGGTTTGGTAAACGTAGGGCTGTTGTTCCACTTCCGCGTCCCGAAAACCCACCCAGGCGGTGCGGTCGATGTTTTTGTCCCATAGCAAATCGCGCCCTTCGCGTTGCTTGGCCTCCAGCGCGGGGTCTTTGGTTTTGAGTTCGTCAATGAAAGACGTGACCTCGGAGCGGTATTTGGGGCGGTAAAAAATATTCATGAACTAAAACCTCTTTGTCGCATTTTACGGGGCGCCAGACGGCCCGACTCGGGCAGGCAGCGCCGCCGCCATCGCCGTTGCCAGATCAGGGTAAAGATAGCCGTCTGCCACCACGGCCAAAAAGCCGCAGCGCTGGAGAATGTCCAATGGTTGGTGCGTCAGGCCGCATACAAAAAGCCGAACGTCATTCTTTCGACAGGCGCGGGCCAGATCATTCAGCGCATCAGCACCGGATGAGTCGATGTAGATCAAGTTTTTCAAATCCAGCACCAGCGACTTGCCCGTTAAATGGTCTTGCAAGTCTTCAATCAATTTCACCGCACCGAAGAACAAGGCGCCATACAGTCGGAAAGCGGCGACTTGGCCGGCATTCTGTGGATAGTCGGGGCATTCGGTGGCCGACACCTCGACACAGCGCGACAGGCTGGATATGCGGTAAATGAAGGTAATGCAGGCCGCCACCAGGCCCACTTCCACGGCCACGGTCAAATCAAACACCACAGTCAGGAAGAAAACCGCCAGCAAGGTCAGCCGGTAGGGCATGCGGTATTGGCGCAGGTGGACAAACTTGTGCCATTCGCCCATGTTCCAGGCCACAAACATCAAAATTGCTGCCATGGCCGCTAGCGGAATGTCTTGCGCCAACGGCGCAGCCACCAGCATGACCAGCAGCAGGGTGAGCGCGTGAACGATGCCGGCAATGGGCGAGGTGGCACCGCTTTTCACGTTGGTCACTGTGCGGGCGATGGTGCCGGTGGCGGGCATGCCGCCAAAGAACGGCGTCACAAAGTTGGCAATGCCTTGCGCCATTAACTCCTGATTGGGGTTGTGCCGGTCATCGATCAGGTTGTCGGCCACGCGGGCGCAGAGCAGGGACTCGATGGCGCCCAAGAGCGCGAGAGTCAGGGCTGGAATCAGCAAAAACCGGGCACTTTCCCAAGAGAAATCGGGCCAGACCAGGGCAGGTAGCCCGCTGGGAATGCCGCCAAACCGGCTGCCAATGGTCTCCACTGGCAAGTCCATCCATGACACCACGAGAGTGGCGAGCACCAGCACCACCACAGAGCCGGGGAGTGTGGCCAGTTGCCCGGTCCAGGGCAGGGAGCGGCGCAGGCGGGACAGGCCAAACTGCCAGAACGCCAGCAGTGCCAGACAAGCCACTGCCAAACCCGCGGCATAGGGGTTGAGCGTGTGCAGGGCACCCTTTATTGCGTAAAACATGCCAAAAAAGCTGGCTGGCATGTTGACTACGCTCAAGCCGAGAAAGTCTTTCACCTGGGAGACAGCGATCAGCACCGCAATGCCGTTGGTGAAGCCAATGATCAGGTTGGCCAGGCCATAGCGCTCGACGATGCCGTACACGATGACGATGAAAGCGCCCGCCGGGCCGCCAATCTGCACCCGGCTGCCGCCCAGCAAAGAGATGAGCAGGCCGGCAATGATGGCGGTGACGAGGCCAGCCTCCGGTTTTAGTCCGCTGGCGATGGCAAATGCCATGGCCAAAGGCAGGGCCACCACGCCCACCGTCACGCCAGCGCCCATATCTTTCAGCAGGCGGCCCCGGTTGTAGTCCTTTAGCGCGTCCAGCAGACGGGGGCGAAAGCCCGATGAAGCGCGGGGCGTCGCGGCAGGTGAGGTCATGGCGTGGGCCGGTGGTCAGTCGTCATGGTCGGACCGTGTGGGGTCCATCCAATGCCGGGCGTCGTTGAGCACGGGGCGCCATACCAGCAGAAGCAGGAACATTGCCAGTGGTACGGTGCTGATAAACCCAATGTGTTTGAACCCCAGTGCCCCGGACAGACCGCCGAGGAAAAAGCTGCCAATCAGGCTGGCGTGAAGTCGAATCTTCTTTCGGTTGCCTTTCACGAGACTGTCACGGGTCAGGCGGTTGATATAAAACAGCTTGCCCAACTCAATGCCCAGGTCAGTCAGCAGCCCGGTGATGTGGGTGGTGCGAATTTCGGCATTTGATATTTTTGTGGTGACCGCGTTTTGCAGCCCCATGATGAAGCACAGCACCAAAACCGTCAGCGGCACAAAGAGGCCTGCGAAAAAATCGATGCCGGTGCCGAACAGGCCAAACACTACCAATAAAGCGGCCTCCAGCAGCAGGGGCTGGCCATAGGCGCTTTGCAACTGGCGCCGCAGGCCCCAGTTCACCATCCAGGCCGTGGTCATGGCACCAAACAGAAAGGCCATTAACGAGGCCAGTCCAACCCCGGCCAAAGCAAGTTGGCCAAGAACTACCGAGTCGGCCACTGACGACAGTACGCCTGTCATGTGGGAGGTGTACTGACCCACCGCCAGAAAGCCGCCCGCGTTGGTGGCCCCAGCGACAAAGCTGAGCGTGACCCCCAAGCGAACATTGTTCTGGGGAGTCCGCTGGACTGCCGTCCAGCCGCGCAGCTGAGGGATCATGCGGTGGCTGGCTTATCGCACCCGCATGCCGGGTTGGGCGCCGGGAGAGGGTTCCAGCACATAAATGCCGGGGTTCTCTTTTTCATCCGCGTGACCGGCGGCCAGCACCATGCCTTCGCTGATGCCGAACTTCATCTTGCGCGGCGCCAGATTGGCGACCAGCACGGTGAGTTTGCCCACCAGGTCTTCAGGCTTGTAGGCGCTGGCGATGCCGCTGAAGACATTGCGGTGGTGGCCTTCGCCGGCGTCCAGCGTCAGGCGCAGCAGCTTGCTGGAGCCCTCAACGGCTTCGCAGTTGACGATGTGGGCAATTCGCAGGTCGATCTTGGCGAAGTCATCAATGGTGATCAGCGGCGCAATTGGCTCGCCGCCGGGTACTATGATTTCAGTAGCTGCTTGCGCAGTCTCTGCGGGGGCTGGCGGCTCAAACAATGCTTCAAGTTGTTTGGGGTCCACACGTTGCATCAGGTGCTGGTAGGGGGTGATGGCGACCAGGTTGGTGCCCACATCCCAGTTCGTCATGGGGCAGTTCACAAAGGTGGACACGGCGTTGGCCAGCGAGGGCAGCACGGGCGCCAGGTAGCGGGTGATGACGGCAAAAGTGTTGATCAACACCGAGCACACCTGATGCAGGGCCAGGTTGTTGGCCGGGTCTTTGGCCAGGTCCCACGGTTTGTTTTGATCGACGTAGGCGTTCACCTTGTCGGCCAGCAGCATGATCTCGCGGGTGGCCTTGCCAAATTCGCGGCTTTCATACAGTTCGGCAATGCCGTCGGCGGCGGCGCGGACCTCGGCCAGCAGGGCCGCACCGGTGTCGCCAAATTCTTGGGTGAGTTGACCTTCAAAGCGTTTGGTCAAAAAACCGGCGGCGCGGGAGGCGATGTTGACGAATTTGCCAATCAAATCGCTGTTGACGCGGGCCATGAAGTCGTCGGCATTGAAGTCAATGTCTTCATTGCGGGCCGAGAGCTTGGCCGCCAGGTAGTAGCGCAACCACTCGGGGTTCATGCCCAGGCTCAGGTACTTGAGCGGGTCCAGTCCGGTGCCACGGCTTTTGCTCATCTTCTCGCCGTTGTTCACGGTCAGGAAACCGTGCACAAAGATGTTGTCCGGTGTCTTGCGGCCGCTGAAATGCAGTGTGGCGGGCCAGAACAGCGTGTGGAAGGTGACGATGTCCTTGCCAATGAAGTGGTACTGCTCTAGGCCTGGGTTGGCCATGTAGGCGTCAAAGTCCTGGCCGCGTTTTTCGAGCAGATTTTTCAAAGAGGCGAGGTAACCAATGGGCGCGTCCAGCCAGACATAGAAATACTTGCCCGGTGCGTCAGGAATTTCGATGCCGAAGTAAGGCGCGTCACGGGAAATGTCCCAGTCACCCAAGCCTTCGCTTTGTGTGCCGTCCGCGTTGGTGCGTACCGAAAACCATTCTTTGACCTTGTTGGCCACTTCGGGTTGCAACTTGCCGTCTTGCGTCCACTTTTCCAGAAAGGCCACGCAGCGCGGGTCAGACAACTTGAAAAAGAAGTGCTCCGAGCTTTTCAACTCAGGCGTCGCGCCAGACAGGGCGGAAAACGGGTTGATCAGGTCGGTGGGGGCGTAGACCGCGCCGCAGACTTCGCAGTTGTCGCCGTACTGGTCTTTGGCGTGGCACTTGGGGCACTCGCCTTTGATAAAGCGGTCCGGCAGAAACATGTTCTTCTCGGGGTCGAAGAACTGCTCAATGGTTTTGGTCTCGATCAGGGAGCCATCTTTGTTGTCGCGCAGGTCACGGTAAATCTGGCGCGCCAGTTCGTGGTTCTCAGGCGCGTCGGTGCTGTGCCAGTTGTCGAACTCGATGTTGAAACCTTCTAGGTAAGGCTTGCGGCCAGCGGCAATGTTGGCCACAAACTGCTGAGGCGTGATGCCGGCTTTTTCAGCGGCAATCATGATGGGGGCGCCATGGGCGTCGTCGGCGCACACAAAGTTGACCACGTTGCCCCGCATCTTTTGGTACCGCACCCAAATGTCAGCCTGGATGTATTCCATGATGTGGCCGATGTGGAAATTGCCGTTGGCGTAGGGCAGGGCGGTGGTAACAAAGAGTTGACGTGACATGAATCGGGCTTTCTGGGAGAGAGCGCGATTTTAGTCGGCCCCGATTCAGCGCAGTCGCAAGGGGTCGCGTCGCCGCTCGGCTTGGGCCGGTGCGGGCGGTGGCGCGTCGCTGATCCGGGTGGCGTCCCAATCGAAAAATTGGCAAATCTCCAAGGATTGTTTGTTCGCGTCGGCATAGCCCAGCGCCATTAGTTCCTGGATGTAGTGGCTCTCAAAGAGCAAGTAGCTCGCCAGGGCGGCGCCTTTGACGTCGTCGGCGCTGGGCGAGACACCCACTGCGCCCAGCATGGTGCGCACCGGGGCAGGCAGTTGGCCCACGTGGCGGGCGGCAATGCTGTCCAGCCTTTCGGAGGGTGAGATCACCAGAATCTCCACCGGGCGCAGCGCACTGCCACTGCGAGCCTCTGGCGGCACCAGCGCCATGGTCTGGTTGATGCGGCGCACGCGTTCAATGTCCACCGCCAGCGAATCCAGAAAGATGCTGGACAAGGCGTGTCCGGCAATTTGCGCCAGGGAGGGGTAACTGCCATCCGAGTTGTCGGTCCGCTCCACCTTGGGCTCGTGCATGCGCCCGGCCCCAATCACCAGAATGCGCTCAGCCCCGAGATGAATGGCCGGTGCAATTGGGGCGGATTGGCGCATGGAGCCGTCCCCAAAAAACTCTTTGCGCCCCTGATAGTCCAGCGACTTGGCCGGAAAAATGAACGGAATGGCCGAGGAGGCCAGCAAATGGTCCAGTGTGATTTTGTCGCGAACGGCAAGTCGCTGGCTGCGGACCCAGTGCTTCAGGCGTTTGTCGCCTTCAAAAAAAGTGACGTGTTCTCCCGTGCCATAGCTGGATGCGCTGATGGCCAGCGCCTGAATATGCCCGCTGCGAATCAAATAGGGCAGACGCTGGAGCGGCACCAACTCTCGCAGCAACTCGGCCAGCGGCGCGTTGTCCAGCCGTGAACGTGGCTTTAAACGGCGCCACTTGGCAATCAGCCACCCCACCGACAGCAGCGTCATCCAGGTGGCGCCTGATCGCAGCATGCTGACCGCATCGGCCCGGTACACCTGCTCGGCTTCAAAATTTCGCCAGACATTGGCGATGGTGCGAACCGAGGCATCGAAGTCGTCTGACCCACAGGCCAACGCAGCCACATTGATGGCGCCGGCCGACGTGCCGGTCAGGATGGGGAAGGGTTTGGCATCGTTCTAGGCGCCGACGGCTTTCCGAATGTCAGCAATGGCTTCTAGCACCCCCACCTGGTAGGCGGCGCGGGCGCCACCGCCGCTCAGCATCAAGGCCGTGGCCGGTCGCGAAGCTTGGCGTGAAGGAGGGCTTTTTTGCATTAAAAAATATTATGAGCGGCTATGCCCAGGTGAGGGAAAGAAAAGCCCGGAAAACCGCCACTTCAAAGGGTAAACACTGATTTGCCTGTGTCAGTCAAGGTTATGGGTGGGTTGGCTAGACTACAGGGCTTCAGGAGTAATCAATGGCAGTGACAGAACAAATGGTGATGGACGCACTAAGCAGTGTGGTCGATCCCAATACCGGACGGGACTTCGTGTCCTCCAAGTCCATCAAAAATCTGAACGTGAGCGCTGGCGATGTGGCGTTTGACGTCGAGCTTGGCTACCCCGCCAAGAGTCAGATTCCAGGTTTTCGCAAGGCACTGATTGCCGCCGCCAAGAGCGTGGCAGGAGTCGAGAACGTGTCGGTGAACGTCAATGTGAAAGTCGTGCCGCACTCGGTGCAGCGCGGCGTGCAACTGCTGCCCAATGTGAAAAACATCGTGGCAGTGGCTTCCGGCAAAGGCGGCGTGGGCAAGAGCACCACGGCGGTGAACCTGGCACTGGCGTTGGCCGCTGAAGGCGCAAGCGTCGGTTTGCTCGACGCCGATATTTATGGCCCCAGCGTGCCCATGATGATGGGTATCACCGGCAAGCCTGAGAGCCAGGACGGCCAGACCATGGACCCACTGGAGAACTACGGCGTGCAGGTTATGTCCATCGGTTTCCTGGTCGCCCAGGACGAAGCCATGATCTGGCGCGGCCCCATGGCCACGCAGGCGCTGGAGCAATTGCTGCGCCAGACCAATTGGCGCGACCTGGACTATCTGATCGTGGATATGCCACCGGGCACCGGCGACATTCAGTTGACCTTGTCCCAGCGCGTGCCGATGACGGGCGCCGTGGTAGTGACGACACCCCAAGACATTGCCTTGCTGGATGCCAAAAAAGGCATCAAGATGTTTGAAAAAGTGGGTGTGCCTATCTTGGGTATTGTGGAAAACATGGCGGTGCACGTGTGCACCAACTGTGGCCACACCGAGCATATTTTTGGCGCCGACGGCGGCAAGAAAATGGCCGCGGACTACAAGATGGACTACTTGGGTGCACTGCCCCTGAACATGCAGATTCGTCTGCAGGCCGACAACGGCAAACCCACCGTGGTGTCCGACCCGGACAGCGAGGTGGCCGAGATTTACAAGGCAGTGGCCCGCAAGGTAGCCGTGTCGATTGCGGCGAAAAACAAGGACTTTTCGTCCAAGTTTCCGTCTATCAAAATCTCCAAAGACACCTGAGTGTCGGGACTGCAGAGTCTCGCGCCAAACTGAGAAAGCATGTCATGACCGAACGTCCCGCCATTGAAGTCGCCGTCATCATGCGGCGCGAGCGCATTGAAGGGGCCATGAGCCGTTGGCAAGCTTGGCGCTGGGTGCTGGCCGATGTGGTGACGAACGAAGAAGGTTTTGGAACCACGCCGCGCTTGCTCTATAAAAATGAGAACGAAGAACGCTGGCTGCATCCGGGCTACAAGGTGGAACTGTTCAAGGATGACGCCGAGGGTTATCACATGAACGTCACCACCGACCACCCCGGTTGGTTCGTACTGTGGCGCATGGAAGAAGAAGCCATGGTGGCTGATGAGCCGCTGGCCTTGCCGGTGATGGTGAGCCTGAGTTACTACGACGCCGGCCGCTGGCTGGATGCGCAGGAAACCGTGGAGCAATTGCCTGCCCCTGAGCCCGTGGTAGCCTGGGTGAAAGCTTTTGTGGACGAGCACCATGTGGTGGAACTCAAACGCCGCAAGCGACCCGAGAGCTTTCGCTCGCTGACCGACCGGTTTGGCAATCCGGCGTCCATCAGCACGGAAAAGAATTTTGGCGGAGGTGGGCGTGGCTGATGGCTTTCTGGGTCGCTGGTCCCAGCGCAAACAGGCCGTGGCCGAAGGCAAGCCGCTGGCTGAGCCGGTGGTGGTGCCAAAGCCACCTGCCCCGGTCCGGGCGGATGCCACTCCCCCGCTGGCTGAAAAATCCGCCTCCACCGAGGAGGGCGTAACACCCAAGGCCGAGCCACCGGTGTTGTCGCTGGACGATGTCAAGGCACTGACACCCGACGATAGCTATGCCCCGTTTGTGAACCGGGCCGTGGCGCCTGATGTGCGCAACGCGGCCATGAAAAAACTGTTCACCGACCCGCACTACAACGTGATGGACGGCCTTGACATTTATATTGACGACTATTCCAAGCCAGACCCCTTGCCGGCGTCCATGCTTCGAAAAATGGCCAGCGCCCACTTCCTCAAGCTGTTTGACGACGACGACGACGAGGACGAGGCGGCCAAAGTTAAAACCCCAGTGCCGGTTGTGGGGCAGGATGAGGAGATCGATCCTGCCCTGACAGATTCCGCTTCGCCGACACTGCCCGAATCTGACCCCTTAGACAAACAGACGCCCGACGCGTTGGATGAGACACAAAAAAATGACTACCTTGATTTGCGACTGCAACCAAACCATGCCGCTGGACCCCAAGAGCCTGGGCGCGGCACTGAATGAATCGCTGACCCTGCACTCCAGCTTATGCCGCCGTGAGGCTGGTTCTTTTTTGGCCGCGGTCAAATCCGGCGAAGACGTGGTGGTGGCCTGCACGCAGGAAAAACGCCTGTTTACCGAGTTGGCCGACACGGCCTCGGCCAGTGCGCCCATCCGCTTTGTGAACATTCGCGAAACCGGGGGCTGGAGCAAGGATGCGGCCAAGGCCATGCCGAAGTTGGCTGCGCTGCTGGCGGCCGCGCATTTACCCGATCCCGAGCCGGTGGCCACCGTCACTTACAAAAGCGCCGGACGGGTGTTGATCATTGGCGAGTTGGGCGCGGCCGAACGCGCAGCCGACATGCTGGGCGATGCGCTGGACGTGACCCTGTTCACTCAAGGGTCGGGCGACTTGGGTGCCGCGCAGGAGCGACGCTACCCTGTGCTGGGCGGCAAGATCCAGTCCTTGACGGGCTGGTTGGGCGCGTTTGAACTCACTTGGCTTCGCAACAACCCGATTGACCTGGACTTGTGCACCCGCTGCAACGCGTGTTTGGCCGCCTGCCCGGAAGACGCGATTGGGTTGGACTACCAGGTGGACATGAGTGCGTGCCAGTCTCACCGCGCCTGTGTCAAGGTCTGCAATGTCGGGGCGATTGATTTCAACCGCGCGCCTGAAACGGCTACTGATAAATTTGATTTGGTACTTGATCTGCGTGCAACCCCCGCCTTCACTCAGCACGCTTTGCCACAGGGCTATCTGCGCTGGGATGGCCAGGACCTCAAACCGTTGAACACTTTGCGCTCGCTGGTGGGCGAGTTTGAGAAGCCGAAGTTCTTTGTCTACAAGCAAAAGCTGTGTGCCCACAGCCGCAATGAAAAAACCGGCTGCACGGCCTGTATTGACGTCTGCTCGGCCAGCGCCATCACCTCGGACAGCAAGGGCCAGCAAATCAAGGTCAACCCCAATTTGTGTGTCGGCTGCGGCACCTGCAGCACGGTATGTCCCACCGGTGCCATGACCTTTGCCTATCCCCGGGCCAGTGACCAGGGGGTCAAATTCAAAACTCTGCTGAGCACCTACGCGCGCAACGGCGGAAAAGACGCCGCACTGCTTTTGCACAGCCAAGAAGCGGGCAGCCGCTTGTTGGGTGACTTGGGCCGCGCGGCGCAGCTGGAGCGCGGTGCCAAAGACGGCACGCACGGGGTGCCGGCCCGCGTGTTGCCGGTGGCGCTGTGGCATACCTCGTCCTTGGGGCTGGAGGTCTGGCTGACGGCCGTGGCCTATGGCGCATCCCAAGTCTGGGTGCTGATGACCGACGAAGAAGCCCCGCAATACGCCGAGGCCTTGCGCACTCAAATGGCGGTGGCGCAGACTATTTTGAACGGCATGGGTTACCAGGGCGAGCACTTCAAGGTCTTGCAGGCGCGTGACGCCCGCGACCTCGCTGAGCTGGACCGGGCCTTGCGCGCGGCACCCGCTCAAGTGGTTAGCCGCGCTGCCAGCTTTGCGGTGCAGGCCGACAAGCGGGCGACGCTGGAGTTGGCACTGGACCACCTGATGGCCCATGCCCCAGTGCAGGCCGAGGTCATTGCCTTGCCGGCCATCGGCTCGCCCTTGGGTGCACTGAGCCTCAATAAAGACGCCTGCACGCTGTGCCTGAGTTGTATCAACGCCTGTCCGGCCAGTGCGCTGCAAGACAACGCCGAGGCGCCGCAGCTCAAATTTATTGAGAAGAATTGCGTGCAGTGCGGCTTGTGCGTCAAGACCTGTCCGGAAAAAGCACTCACCCTGGTGCCGCAGCTCAACCTGAGCCCGCTGCGCAAAGAGGCGGTGGTCATCAACGAGATGAAGCCTTATTCCTGCGTGCGCTGCAGCAAGCCCTTTGGCACCATGAAGGCCATCGAGGTCATGCTGGGCAAGCTGGCTGGACACAGCATGTTCCAAGGCGCCGCGCTGGAGCGTCTGAAAATGTGCAGCGACTGCCGGGTGATTGACCTTCACTCCGCCCAGAACGAATCCAAAATCACGGACCTCTAAATCATGATGCCTTTGCCCGATACCGCCGCCAGCAGCGCCCTCGATGAAGAAACCGCCCGTTCAGAGCTTTATGGTCTTCTGACCATCGTGTACTATGCGCCACCAGCTCCTGATTTTGTAGCAAGCTTGCGCGTTGCCAGCACCGAGGCACCCGCAGCCGGGGCCTTTCTGGAAGCGCCATGGCAAGCCTTGGTGGGCGTCGCCCGCGAGATGACGGACGCCGCCATTCAAGCCGAGTACAACACCTTGTTTGGCGGGGTGGGCAAGCCCGAGGTTTATCTCTATGGCTCGCACTTCATGAGCGGGTTTTTGAACGAAAAACCACTGGCCCGCCTGCGCACCGAACTGGCTGAGCTGGGGCTGGCCCGCGACGAAGCCATGTCCGAGACCGAAGACCACATGGCTTACCTGTGCGAAGTGATGCGCTTCCTGATTGCGGGCGACGATGTGGCCGTGGCCAATTTGACCCGCCAGCAGGCCTTCTTCGCCACCCACATGCAACCCTGGGTGCTGACGATGTGTGACGACATCCAAAAACACCCCAAGGCCCGTTTCTATGCCGCTGTGGCTGAACTCACCCGCGCTTTCGTGGGGGTGGAGGCGCAAGGTTTTGACATGCTGAGCTGAACCCTGCAGGGCTCACATCTCTGGATGATGGGTCACGGTATTTCGTTTGAGTTGGATTTTTAGTGCCAAATCGGGCTATGGCCCCCGATTAATGAGTGCTTGCAGCTATAAAAATAGTAGTGATTCCCGGCGCGAGAAAACCACTCAAGCGTTAGTCGCCCTCAGATACGCCATCTCGTCGCAAATGAATGCTGAACACCGCACCGGGACTGTCTTCACCAACATCACGGCGCGACATGCCTTGAATACGACCGCCGTAGCGCTCAACCAACCCAACGCTGATCCACAGCCCCAGGCCATTGCCGTCTGGTCGGGTGGTGAAGAAAGGGCGGAACAGCTTGGCGCTCACCTCTGGGCTCAAGCCGGCGCCGGTGTCGCACACCTGCATCACGACGCCGGGGGAGCTTGGGTCGTCCACCTGATCGAGAGTGCGCAACAGCAAAGTTCCACCGTCAGGCATGGCCTGAATGGCATTGATCAGCAGGTTGATGACCACTTGTTGCAGCTCTTGCCGGTTGATCTCGACCGCTTGGGTGGCCTGAAAATCTTTCACCACCGTGATGCCGGTGTGGGCCAGCAGGTGGCCCACCAGCACGAGTGAGTTTTCCAGCGCCAGGCGGGTGTCAACGGCCTCCACGTAGCCCGCGAATTCGCTGGGGCGCGCATGTTGCAGCAATTGGGTCACGATCAACCGCATGCGGTCCACTTGCTGGTCCATCAGTTTGAACTCGGCGGCCACCGGCTTGGCCTGGTCGCCCAACAGCTCACGCACCAAGTCCAAATTCCCTTGAATCACGGCAATCGGATTGTTGATCTCATGGGCCACGCTGGCGGTGAGTTGGCCAATGGCGGCCAGCTTCTCGGACTTGACGAGTTGCTGCTGCGCCTGCTGGAGCGAGGTGTTGCTTTCGGCAAGTTCGCGGGTGCCGGCGATCACCTTGGCGTCCAGATCATCGGCAAACTCCTGAAGGCTGCGGGTTTTGTCGTCAATCACGTCCAGCAACTGGTCGAGGTGGTTGGCCAGGGCTCCTACCTCGTCGCGCGCCTGCACCTCGCCCACCCGGGCGCTTGTGTCGCCGTGCTCCACCTTGCGCATGGTGTGGTTCATCTGCTCCACGGGTTTGAAAATACTGCGCGCCCACCGAAGCGAAAACACAGCCGCCAGAATGATCACCAACACAAAAATACCAATGATCAAGACCAACATGCCGGTTTTGACTTGGCGAAACGGTGCCTCCAGGTAGCCCACATACAGCATGCCCACGCGTTGGCCGGTCTGGTCAAGCAACGGTTCGTAAGCTGAGACATACCAGTCGTTCACCACAAAGGCGCGGTTCAGCCAGGACTCGCCCCGGTCAAGAACCGTTTCGCGTACAGCCTGGGACACCCGCGTTCCAATTGCGCGCAGGTTTTGAAACAGACGCACGTTGGTGACGATGCGCACATCTTCCAGAAAAAGTGTGGCCGTGCCATGGCTACCCAAAGGGAGGGAGCCGTCCGGGTAGACGATGCGGTTGATGTGGTCAATCAGGTCCAGGTTCTGGTTCAGCAGCACGCCGGCGCGCACCACCGCCAGCGTCTCGCCTGTTGGGCCCAAAACCGGGGCGTTGGACAACATCACCAGCGCGCGGTTTTCCTGCGTTCGTGTCGTGGCTGAAGCGTTGGCGGTGCCAATGAGCGGAATGTAAATTCGTTCTCTCAAATGTGGGGCCATGGCCAGCATTTCCTCGGCAGCAAGCAGCTTCAATCCGGCAGGCTGATCAGGTTCGACGGGAGATTGCGCCGCGGGACCGCCTGCGCCGCGGGTGTCGTTCACAGAGGCGGGCAAAGGATGTACCTGAGTCCAATCGGCCGTCAGAAGTTGGCCTTGTGGTGAGTAGAGGTTGATGAAGTCAAAGCCGAGACGGGCACGCGCGGCCATCAGCTGGGTTTGCAATCGAGGGAGGTCCCGGCTGGCAAGCGCCACATGCAGTTGATGAGACCCGGCCACTGCTTGGGTGCCAGAGCCCACGGCGCCCAGCACTTGTTCGAAATAGCCACGCGCCACCGCCAGATCACTCCGTACCTTGGTGATCAGCAAGCGGTCATAGGCTGCATTGCCCCACAACACCAAAGCACCAATCAACAAGGGCAGCACGACCAGCAGCGGTAGCAGGGCCATGGCCAGCAACTTGTTGCGAACCGACTGGCTGATCCAGCGCGGTGTCAGGCGCGCCCAGAGCGCGGAGGTGGCTGGCGCAGACAGCCTCATGGCGTGGCCCACTCGGCGCAGCGCCGCTCCAGAGTGCGCCGCGAGATGCCCAGCAACTGCGCCGCCTGACTTTTATCGCCTTGCACCGAGTCGAGCACAGCCAGGATGTGTTGTTTCTCCAGAGATTGCAAGTCGGTGGCGGCGGTGCTGGGGTTTGACAACGCATTGGCAGGCGACTGGGGCTGACCCAGCGTAAACAGCGCCGATACGTTCAGGGCGCCCAGAATCAGGGAGCGTTCAATCAGGTTGCGCAACTCGCGGGCATTGCCAGGCCAGTTGTACTGATGAAGGTAGGCCATCTCGGCGGGCGTGATGTGCAGTGGGGCCACGCGCAGCACGGGCACCAGCTGCGCCATGAAGTGGCTAACCAAGTCGGCAATGTCTTCCTTGTGCTCGCGCAGTGGGGGCAGGGTGATCTCGACCACCTGAAGGCGGTAATACAGGTCTTTGCGAAACCGGCCACTGACCACGGCATCAGCCAGTGGCTGGTTGGTGGCGGCAATGATTCGCACATTGACGGACTGTAATTGCGTGCTGCCTACCGGGCGTATCTGATGGTCTTCCAGCGTCCGAAGCAAGGTGGCCTGTAGCGCCAGAGGTAGCTCGGCAACCTCATCCAGAAAGAGCGTGCCGCCCTGGGCGTAGTAGAACAAACCATCTCTGGCCTTGATGGCGCCGGTGAAGGCGCCCTTGGCATGTCCAAACAACTCGCTCTCAATCAACTCGGGTGACATGCTGGCGCAGTTCACCGGCACAAAGGGGCCACTCGAGCGCGGGCTCAAGCTGTGCAGCGCCCGGGCCACCAGCTCCTTGCCCGTGCCCGACTCCCCCTGCAAAAGCACCGTGCTGTTGACGGCCGCCACGCGCCCCAGCGACTGGTTCAGCTCGGTCATCGCCAGCGAGTGGCCCACGAGTCCGGTGCTGGCGCCATCGCGCGCCGTCAATGTGTGCTTGAGAACATAGTTCTCGCGGGCCAGTTGGGCGCTCTCAAAGCAATGCTTGATGGCGTTGAGTATTTGGGGAACACGAAACGGTTTGAGAATGAAGTCAGATGCGCCGGCGCGCAAGGCCTCAATGGCGGTGTCCAGATCAGCAAACGCCGTGATCAAAATGACCTTGCCTGAGTAGCCGTGCTCGCGCAACTCTTTGAGCCAAATGACGCCGTTTTTTCCAGGCAGCGAGATGTCCAGAATGATCAGGTCCACATGATGGTGCTGCAAGATTTCGGCACCTTCTTCGGCACTGCCAGCCTGGCGAATGCCATGACAGCGAGGCGCCAACGTCTTCACCAGAAAGTTCCTCATTCCCGGCTCGTCGTCCACAATCAAAATCGACCACATGGGCCAGCCGTCTGCGACTTTGTCGGTTAATTGAGATGCGTTTTGCGTCACGATGAAGTTTTGATGTTAGCGGAAGTGAACCAAATAGACCCGACTAATTTACTCGGGTAATGGAAAATTAGGGAGGTTTGGCAACGCGCCTTGTTCAATTTGACACCTGTTTGCAGCCAATGCTGTCAAGACTTTGCGACAGTTTGTCGCAAAGTCTTGACAGGCTGACGAAGGTTTCAAGAGACCGGAGGTGTTTGTAATTCGCAAGCCCATGATTCATAAAGAAAGTCCTCGAAAAATTAAGGGTGGCACGAACTCTGCTATCAATTTTTTTGATGTGGGTCGCGACACATCTGCGGTGCAGCGAGGGTTTGTCATAGGTAAATATATCGCTTGCCGAAGACACTTCTGGTTGGTAAATTCAGACGAGTTTAGATATGTAAAACAGTTCCAAGCCGGAACGCATGAGGAGAACACATCATGACTCAATCGTCGACCAAGTTGTCGCGGCGTACCTTGTTCGCGGGCGCCGGAACCGCCGGTGCAGTGGCAGTTGCAGTGAGTGTGATGCCTGCCCTAAAAGGCAGCGCGTTGCCCGTCGCTGAGACCCTCAAGCCAGCGCCTGAAAACGGCGGCGGCTACAGCCTGAGCGCCCACGTCAAGCAGTATTACAAGACGACCCGCGTCTGATTTCACGCCGGTTTTTGCCGCGCTATACCGAGTTAAGCCGACTTTGGAGAGTCCCATGTTGTTGACCAAAAAAACAGGTGTTACTGACACCGCCTCGCGATCCCCCTTTGTGCACAGCCTGCGCCGCGGGTTGTCACAAGCCTTGCCCACCATGGATCGGCGCGGCTTTCTACGTCGCTCTGGCCTGGGCGTCGGGGTCGGCTTGGCCGCCTCTCAACTGACATTGGTGAAGAAAGCCGGCGCGGCCTCTGGTAAAGCGGGCATGGGCGCGGGCAAGATTGAAGTCAAGCGCACCATCTGCACCCACTGCTCAGTGGGTTGTGCGGTGGATGCCGTGGTTGAAAACGGCGTCTGGGTGCGCCAAGAACCCGTGTTTGATTCGCCCATCAACTTGGGCGCCCATTGTGCCAAGGGTGCCGCTTTGCGCGAGCACGGGCATGGCGAATATCGCCTTCGCTACCCCATGAAGTTGGTCAACGGCAAGTACGAACGCATCAGCTGGGACACCGCACTCAACGAGATCACCGCACGAATGCTGGAGTTGCGCAAGGCCAGCGGCCCGGACAGCGTGTATTACGTCGGTTCGTCCAAACACAACAACGAGCAGACTTACCTGATGCGTAAGTTCGTCAGCTTCTGGGGCAGCAATAACTGCGACCACCAGGCGCGTATCTGCCACTCGACCACGGTGGCGGGGGTGGCCAATACATGGGGCTACGGCGCCATGACCAATTCCTACAACGACATGCAGAACAGCAAGTGCGCGTTGTACATCGGCTCCAACGCCGCTGAGGCGCACCCGGTCAGCATGTTGCACATGCTGCACGCCAAGGAAAACGGCTGCAAGATGATTGTGGTGGACCCCCGTTTCACTCGCACCGCGGCCAAGGCGGACGAATTTGTGCGCTTGCGCTCTGGCTCGGACATCCCCTTCATCTTCGGTGTGCTTTACCACGTCTTCAAGAACAACTGGGAAGATAAAAAATACATCAATGACCGTGTTTTTGGCATGGACAAGATCAAAGAGGAAGTGTTTTCCAAATGGACGCCGGACAAGGTGGAAGAGGCCTGTGGGGTCAAGGAAGACCAGGTGTTTCGCGTTGCCAAGATGATGAGCGACAACCGACCCAGCACGCTTGTCTGGTGCATGGGCCAAACCCAGCACACCATTGGCAACGCCATGGTGCGGGCTTCCTGTATCTTGCAACTGGCGCTTGGCAATGTGGGCAAGTCAGGGGGCGGCACCAATATTTTCCGGGGACACGACAACGTGCAGGGCGCCACCGACGTGGGCCCCAATCCTGACTCGCTGCCCGGCTACTACGGCATTGCAGAAGGCTCATGGAAACACTTTGCCAAGGTATGGGGCGTGGATTATGAGTGGATCAAGGCGCAGTTCTCTTCGCCAGCCATGATGACCAAGCCGGGCATCACCGTGTCCCGCTGGATTGATGGTGTGTTGGAAAATAACGAGCTGATTGATCAGGATTCCAACTTGCGCGGCGTGTTCTATTGGGGTCATGCGCCCAACTCGCAGACCCGAGGCCTGGAGATGAAGCGTGCCATGGACAAGCTAGACTTATTGGTGGTGGTGGACCCCTATCCGTCAGCCACAGCCGCAATGGCGGCCATGCCCGGCAAGCCGGAAGACCTGAACCCCAACCGGGCCGTCTATTTGCTGCCCGCGGCGACCCAGTTCGAAACCAGCGGATCGGTGACCGCGTCCAACCGTTCGCTTCAGTGGCGTGAAAAAGTGATCGAGCCGCTGTGGGAAAGCCGCAGCGACCACATGATCATGCAGCAGTTCGCCGATCGCTTGGGCTTTGGCAAAGAGCTGTCGAAAAACTTCAAGATGCAGAAAGTCAACGGCATGGATGAGCCTGTGCCTGAGGATATTTTGAGAGAGATCAACAAGGGCATGTGGACCATTGGTTACACCGGCCAGAGTCCTGAGCGCCTCAAGGCGCACATGCGCAATATGCACATGTTTGATGTCAAGACGCTCAAGGCCAAAGGCGGCAAAGACGCTGAGACGGGTTACGACCTGACCGGTGACTATTTCGGCCTGCCATGGCCTTGCTATGGCACGCCGGAACTCAAGCATCCGGGCACTCCCAATTTGTACGACCCCTCCAAGCATGTGATGGATGGTGGCGGAAACTTCCGCGCCAACTTTGGCGTGGAGCGCGACGGGAAAAGCTTGTTGGCTGAAGACGGTTCCCACTCGGTGGGCGCAGACATCACCACCGGTTACCCGGAGTTTGATCACGTTCTGCTCAAGAAGCTGGGCTGGTGGGATGATCTCACCGACACGGAGAAAGCGGCCGCAGAAGGCAAAAACTGGAAGACAGACCTTTCGGGGGGTATCCAGCGTGTTGTGATGCAGGTCCATGGCTGTTATCCGTTTGGCAATGCTAAAGCGCGGGCCGTGGTGTGGAACTTTCCGGATGCCATTCCGCAGCACCGTGAGCCCTTGTACGGCAATCGGGCGGATTTACAGGCTAAATACCCGACGCATGAAGACAAGAAAAACTTCTGGCGTCTGCCTACGCTGTTCAAGTCTTTGCAGGACAAAAACATCGCCGACAAGGTGCATGAGAAGTTCCCGCTGGTGATGACCTCTGGTCGACTGGTGGAGTACGAAGGCGGCGGCGAAGAGACGCGGTCCAACCCTTGGTTGGCGGAGTTGCAGCAAGAGATGTTCATTGAGATCAACCCCAAGGTGGCGGCTGAAAAAGGCATTCGCAATGGCGAACGGGCTTGGGTCTCAACTCCCACCGGCGCTCGACTTAATGTGCAGGCGATGGTGACAGAGCGGGTTGGCCCAGATACGGTGTTCATGCCGTTTCACTTTTCCGGCCGCTGGCAGGGCGCCGACATGTTGGCGCATTACCCCGCGGGTGCGGCGCCCATCGTGCGCGGCGAGGCCATCAACACAGCAACCACTTATGGCTACGACAGCGTGACCATGATGCAAGAGACCAAAACGACGGTCTGCAACGTCGAAAAAGCATAAGGAGAACAAAATATGGCACGCATGAAATTTATTTGCGACGCAGAGCGTTGCATCGAATGCAACGGCTGCGTTACAGCTTGCAAGAATGAACACGAAGTGCCGTGGGGCGTGAACCGCCGCCGCGTGGTCACGCTCAACGACGGCGTTCCCGGCGAGAAATCGATCTCGGTGGCTTGTATGCATTGCAGCGATGCGCCTTGCATGGCAGTCTGCCCGGTCAACTGCTTTTACCGCACCGACGAAGGTGTGGTGCTGCATGACAAGGACGTCTGTATTGGCTGCGGCTACTGTTCTTACGCTTGTCCGTTTGGCGCCCCTCAGTTCCCCTCACAGGGCACGTTTGGTGTGCGCGGCAAGATGGACAAGTGCACCTTCTGTGCCGGTGGACCCGAAGCTAACGGCAGCCAGGCCGAGTTTGAGAAATATGGCCGCAACCGTTTGGCCGAAGGTAAGTTGCCAGCTTGCGCTGAGATGTGCTCGACCAAAGCCCTGATCGCTGGTGACGGTGACGTGGTGGCCGACATCTTCCGTAGCCGGGTTCTCAAGCGCGGCAAGGGCGCCGAGGTCTGGGGCTGGGGCACCGCTTACGGCTCCAAGCAAGCGGGACAGCCCCCGGCAGCCGCGCCTGAAGGAGTCAAATCATGAAAAAAACACTTGGTGTGATCGCCGCTGTGGTCTTGCTGTCGGCATGCGGCGAACGGCCGCAAACCGCCAGCACGGGCAAGCCGGGGTCTGAGCCCTTCAAGGGTACGGGCTCTGCATTCGTGGAAAGTGGCTGGAAGCCAGGCGACAAGGCCAGTTGGGAGTCCCACATGAAAGCCCGCAGTCAGTATGGTCAAAACGACAACTCCCGCATGAATTGAAAGGAGGCCGTCATGAAAAAAGCCTTTCTCTCCGCGTTGTTGCTTGTGCTGGCATGGGGTGTCGCGTCAGCGCAAGATGCGCCGGCCGCGCCAGCCGCAGCGGCGGGTGGTATCCAAAGCCAGAATATTTTTGAAGTGAAGCCGGACGCCAGTGCAGAGCCGGGCTATGCCGGGCAAACCAATGCCGAGCGTGCCAAGGTGCAGCCAGGCAACAATGCGCCCATGTGGCGCAAAGTGGGCGAAGGCGTGACAGGCTTCAGTAGCCTGCCCAAAAGTGAGGCGCCCGAAGCCGGTAACCTGATCCAGCCGTTTGTGCAGTACCCCGGTTCCCGCCTAACCACCGCGGGTGAAGCCTGGAGGCAGGTGCGCAACAACTGGATCATTCCGTACGGCGGTTCACTGCTGTTGATTGTGGCCGGTGCCATTGCCTTGTATTACTGGCGCAAAGGCATGATGATGCTGCACGGTGTAGAGACCGGCCGAAAAATTGAACGTTTTACGCCGTTTGAGCGCTCCGCCCACTGGTCCAATGCCATCGCGTTCGTCGCGTTGGCCATATCGGGTCTGGTCATGGCGTTTGGCAAGTTCTTCTTGCTGCCGATCATGGGCAGTACGCTTTTTGGCTGGCTGACCTATGCCCTGAAGAACTTGCACAACTTTGCGGGACCGCTGTTCGCCGTGTCGTTGCTGGTTGTGTTCTTCACGTTTCTGAAAGACAACTTTCTGAGCAAGGAAGACCTGACCTGGATCAAGAAAGGCGGCGGCCTGTTGTCGGGCACTGAGGTTCCCTCTCATCGCTTCAACGCAGGCGAAAAAGTGGTGTTCTGGGGCGGTGTGCTCGGGCTGGGTTTGATCGTGGTGGCATCTGGTTTGGTACTGGATAAGCTGATTCCGGGCCTCATTTATGAGCGCGGCACGATGCAAATTGCGCACATGGTGCACGCGGTGGCGACCCTCGTCATGGTGGTGATGTTCATGGGCCACATCTACATGGGAACGATCGGCATGCAGGGCGCCTACAAGGCGATGCGTACGGGCTATGTGGATGAGACTTGGGCCAAGGAGCACCACGAGTTGTGGCTGGACGACATCAAGAGCGGGAAGATTCCGGCTCAACGCACGCAAGAAAAAGCCCCCAGCCAGACCGTGAAGGTCTAAGTTCAATCAGGACGTCCTATGAAAAATTCTCTGAAAACACTGGCTTTGGCCGCTGCCATGCTGACAATGGGCAACGCCGCATGGGCCAAATTGCCTGCCCCTGTTTTGACAGACGAAGCCAAGGCCAAAGCGGCTGAGGCGACTGCTAAAACGGCGTGGAGCGGCAAAGTCGCCGGCTATCAGTTGTGCAAGTCACAGGACAAGGCGGCCAGTCGCTTCTACGGCACCGCCAAGGCGGCAGGTAAATCGGTCAATGCACCGACTGCCACGCCACCCTGTGCTGACCCTGGCGCATTTGCCTACACGCCCGTGGCCGCACCTGCACCCGCCGCAGAAGTCAAGAAACCTTGATGGCACTACTGCCCCGTCTCACCCAAGCACGCGCACCGCTGGTGCGGGAAATTCTCGCGGTCAACGAATTTGGCGAGTCGGATCGCATCTTTATTCCTTGTGAACGTGCGCTCACGGTCTATGTGGACAAGCGCGAGCTGGTGACATTGATGACACTGGGTGCACATCCCGAGTTGCTGGTGTTGGGCTTTTTGCGCAACCAGCGGCTGGTGGAATCCGTGCACGAGATCGAATCCATTACCGTAGACTGGGAAGTGGGCGCAGCAGCGGTCAAAACTCGGCAAGGTATCTCGAACATTGAAGAGCGCACGAGCAAACGCGTGGTGACCACAGGTTGTGGGCAAGGCAGCGTGTTTGGCGACATGATGGCGGAGGTGGATCAACTCGTCTTGCCTGACGCCAATTTGAAGCAGTCCCAGTTGTACGGCATCGTCAACGCCATTCGTCTTCAGGCCAGCACTTACAAAACCTCGGGTTCGGTGCATGGCTGTGCCCTGTTCCGCGGCGAGGAAATGCTGGTGTTTGTGGAAGATGTGGGGCGTCACAATGCCGTGGACACCATTGCCGGCTGGATGTGGTTGCAAGACCCGCAAGACATGCTGGGGCAAGACAAAGCGTTCTACACCACCGGCCGCATGACGAGCGAGATGGTGATCAAGACCGCACAAATGGGCATTCCGTTTGTAATTTCACGCAGCGGCATCACCGAAATGGGTCACGAGGTGGCGGGCCGCATTGGCCTGTGTACCATTGGCCGCGCCACCAACAAGCGCTTTCTTTGCTACACCGGCGCCCAGCGCCTGGTGATGGATGCATCGCAGTTGGCGCCGCCTCTGGCACGCGTCGCTTAGGCGTTCTGATTACTGCGATTGCACCGCGAGGGCCTGAAAATCAGGCCAGCGCAAAAACGCCACGTTTTTCCTGACTCCTGGTCATTGCGCGCGATGGCCGCGCCCAGCGTGCTCACCTTGACACCCCGATACGCTTGCCACGCACCCTTAAGAAGCGGGTTCAACCAAGGCCACACCACCAGGCGTCAGGCCTTGGAGCCAGCCGTAGCGGTTGGTTGGCGTGAGGATCATGGACGGTTGAAAGATGCTCAGCCGCTCAAAGTCCAGTGCAATCAGTGCGTCCTGCCACTCCGCCTTGCTGCGAAGGTAAAAGTTGCGTGAGCCTGAGTTAGAGCCGACCGATCCCAACAGCTGAAAATGCCGCACCCCCGCCTGCTTGCAGGCTGTGGCGAGCGCCAACACGGCGTCCTTGTCGATTCGGGTGAATTCCTCTGCACTCACTTTGGAAGGCTGGCCGACCCCAAGAGTACAAATGGTGACCTCGTGCTCTGCCAGTCCGCTTTGATAGTTGAACGGGTCCAGCACATCCACAACGCGTTGCGTCAATCGGGCGTCCTTGAACGACGCATCATGGCGTCGAACCAAGGAGGTGATGGACACCGGGCTGGGCTGCGCCAGCAAGGCGGTCAGCACTTGTGTACCGACCGCACCCGTGGCGCCCAGCATGACAGCAGACAGTGGTGTGCTCACAGCTGGTAGGTCTGAACAGACCAGTCGCGATAAGCCTCGTCCGACAGGGTGGCGCGGTGGGCGACCATGGCCTGTGCGTCTTTACTCAAGAGGTAGCGGAACTGGTCCTTGCCGTCAGTGGTAGCTTCAAAGATGGCTTCGGCGATGTATGACGCATCCGAGTAGTCCACGGCGCGGGTTGGGTCCATGAAGCGTTGCACGGCGCCCAGAAGGGATTGGTCATAAGCCGTCAAGCTGGGCTGCTTCAGCCAATCCAATGAGCGGCCCGCAAAATCCGTGCGCGCGCCACCGGGTTCAATCAGCTTGACCTGAATGCCTTGTGGGGCGAGTTCCAGCGCCAATGACTCTGACAAGCCTTCAAGGGCGAACTTGGTGCCGTGGTCCAGAGAATTGAAGGGCAGCGCGAGTCGCCCGCCGACCGAGGTCACGTTCATGATCAGGCCCGCCTTGCGTCCCCGAAAATGTGGCGAGCAGGCTTGCATGGTGTAAGTCGGCGCATACACATTGGTCGCGAATTGGCGCTCCAACTGAGCCGGAGTCACGGCCTCCATGGGGCCGACCAGTCCGTAGCCGGCGTTGTTCAGCAAAACGTCGATGCTGCCAAATTTTTTAAGTGTGGCACTCACGGCGTCCTTGATGCTGTTCTGGTCGGTTACGTCCAGTGGTGACACGATCAGGCGATCGAGCGATTGCAGCTCGGGAACAGATGCAGGGTTGCGCATGGTGGCGACCACGTTTCAGCCGGCAGCCTGGAAGTGTTTGGCAGTGGCCAGGTCAATGCCGGAGCAAGCGCCAGAAATCAAAATGGTTTTCATGAGAGTCCTTGGGTTGTGAAAGCGATAAATCGCAAAGTTAGGCGAATTTAAATTCGGTTAAAAGATAAATAAAAGGGCGTGAAAAGTTCACGCCTTGATGGCATCCCAGCAGAGCTGAAAGCCCGTGGCCCGTGTGGCCTCGTCGTTGGGCAGCACCTGTTGTTGAATCAGCGTGGCAATTTCTTGAACCGAGGCCGACACGGTACCTGCCAAAAAGGGCAGCGGAACGGCCTTCAGCGTTTCTTCCTTTTGCCCGCGCTCCAGCAGGGCATTGAAGACCGCCACAAACCGGGCGCTCAAGGCGCGGTTGGGCTCGCTCATGTATTCCGAGCTGGCGTATTGCTCCATGAACACTACTTCAGCCGGGTTGTCCAGCCGGATGTCGAGCAGGTGTTGCCAAATCAGGCGCACACGGGCTTTGGTGGGCAGTTGCTCACTGTCGCCGTCAATCAAACGGGCTAAGGTGACGGTTTTGGCGCGTTCATAAAGCGCATCCAGCAAGGCCTGTTTGGCCGGGTAGTACACATAAAGCGTGCTGGTCGCCAAGCCCGCTTGGCGGGCAATGTCGGCCAAAGTCAAAGCGCTCAAGCCGCGTTCCAGCACGCAGGCATAGGCCGCCCGGGAGATGGCTTCCAGTTTTTGCTCGTCTTTGAGTTTCACGCCTGAATTTTACCCGAATTTGTATTCGGTAAATATGTGGGTGTGCAATTCGGGGTGTGACGTGGGTTCATTTCGACCGCAGCCATTCAAGTCGCGCCGCTTCGGCTATGGTCGCGCCATGACTATTTCTTTTTGGCGCCTTGGCTGGCGTTCTTTGTGGCGGGATCTGCGCTCGGGTGAGTTGCGCCTGTTGATTGTGGCCGTCACGCTGGCTGTGGCTTCCTTGACCGCCGTGGGTTTTTTTGCGGACCGGCTGAAAGGCGGTTTGCAGCGCGACGCGCGCCAGTTGCTGGGTGGTGACGCCGTGCTGCGCAGCGACAACCCCACGCCGGCGGCCTTTATTGAAAAGGCCCGTTCACTGGGGCTGGATGTGGTGCAAACCATGACCTTTCCCACCATGGGGCGCGCCTCGCAGGCGCAGGGCGGCGCCACCAAGTTGGTGGCTTTGAAAGTGGTGGAGCCCGGCTACCCCTTGCGCGGCAAGCTGCGCCTGGCTGACGAGCCCGGTGGGCCGGAGTCAGTGGTGCAAGCGATTCCTGCCGCCGGTGATGCCTGGGTGGACGCTGGCGTGCTGGATGCCATTGGCCTGAAGATTGGCGACACATTGCTGCTGGGCGACGCTCAGCTTCGCCTCGCCAAAATCATCGTCATTGAGCCCGACCGGGGGGCTGGCTTCATGAGCTTTTCGCCCCGCATCATGATCAACCGGATCGATGTGGCCGCCACCGGCCTGATTCAACCCGCCAGCCGCTTGACCTACCGCATGGCCGTCGCGGGTGAAGACCCGCAAGTGAAGACCTATGTGACCTGGGCCGAAAAGGAACTTGAAAACCGCGAAGTCCGTGGCGCCCAGTTGGATTCGCTGGAGGGCGGTCGCCCCGAGTTGGGCCGCACTCTGGAGCGGGCCGAGAAGTTTCTCAACCTGGTGGCTTTGTTGGCTGCGCTCTTGAGCGCTGTGGCGGTGGCTTTGGCCGCCCGTGGCTTTGCCGCCAACCATCTGGACGACTGCGCCATGCTGCGCGTGCTGGGCGTGAGCCAACGCACCATTGCCTCCAGCTACGCGTTTGAGTTCATCGTGATTGGACTCATTGCCAGCGGGCTGGGCGTGGCGTTTGGTTTTTCTGTGCACTACGTGTTTGTGGCGTTGCTGGCGGGCTTGGTGAATTCATCGCTGCCGGCCGCCAGTTTATGGCCGGTGATGTTTGGAATGGGCATGGGCCTCACGCTCTTGCTGGCGTTTGGTTTGCCGCCCGTGTTGCAACTGGCCCAGGTGCCGCCGCTGCGCGTGATTCGGCGTGATGTGGGCGGCCTCAAGCCCGCCTCCATCGGTGTGCTGGCCTTGGGTGTGGCGGGATTTGCCACCTTGCTGCTGGCCGCCAGCAGCGATTTGAAGTTGGGCTTGATCGCCGTCGGCGGTTTCGCCGGGGCGGTGGTGGTATTTGCGTCGCTCAGCTGGCTGGCCGTAAAGGCCCTGCGTGCGAGCGTGAATGAGACCACCGCGCCGCGCTGGCTGGTGCTGGCCACACGACAAATCTCGGCGCGTCCCGCTTACGCCGTGGTGCAGGTCAGCGCGTTGGCCGTGGGCCTGTTGGCGCTGGTGCTGCTGGTGTTGCTGCGCACCGACCTCATCAGCAGCTGGCGTCAGGCCACGCCCAAAGATGCGCCCAACCGGTTTGTCATCAACGTCATGCCCGATCAAGGCGACGCTTTCACCCAAGCCTTGCGCGACGGTGGTGTGACGAAATTCGACTGGTTTCCCATGATTCGCGGTCGCTTGATTGCAGTCAATGGAAAAGACGTATCGCCAGAAAATTACGCGGATGACCGCGCCAAGAGACTGATTGACCGCGAGTTCAACCTGTCCAACAGCGCGGTCAAGCCCGAGCAGAACGAGGTGGTGGCCGGCCGCTGGACTGAGGAAGAGCAGGGCGCCATCAGCGTGGAAGAGGGCATTGCCGAAACACTGGGTTTGAAACTGGGCGACAGCCTGAAGTTCGACATTGGCGGCATCCCTGTCGAGTCCAAAATTACGTCGCTGCGCAAGGTCGACTGGGGCTCCCTGCGGGCCAACTTCTTTGTCATGTACCCCGTGCAGCATTTGCCCGATGTGCCTGCCACCTACATGAGCGCGTTCAAGGCGCCGGACACGCCCGGATTTGACAACGCCCTGGTGCGCAGCTTCCCCAACATCACCACGGTGGACATGACGGCCACCATCGCCCAAATCCAGCGCGTGCTGGACCAGGTGATTCGTGCGGTCGAGTTTCTGTTTGCCTTCACCCTGGCCGCCGGCTTGGTGGTGTTATTTGCCGCCGTGACGGCCACGCGGGAAGAGCGGGCCCGCGAGTTCGCCATCATGCGGGCTGTGGGCGCCAAAAGCAGTTTGCTGCGCCAGGTGCAACGCGCCGAGTTGCTGGGCGTGGGCTTGCTGGCCGGTTTCTTGGCCTCTTTGGTGGCCACCGCCGTGGGCTGGGCGCTGGCCAAGTATGTTTTTGAGTTTGCGTGGAGCGTATCGCTTTGGGTGCCCCTGTTTGGCTCCATCAGCGGGGCCTTGCTGGCCTGGGCTGCGGGCTGGTGGGGGTTGCGCGACATCCTGCGCCGCCCGGTGGTGGACACCCTGCGCCGCGCCGCGTCCTGACCGGGATTGCAGGCTGCTATCTTGTTGATAGCTGCCTGTGTTCGTAGGACGGAGGCTAGAGGCTGTTTTTATTTGGAATTCTGACTGGTGAATAGCCTGCCACCCTAGCTGGACGTCGCCGCTTTGGCCCGCGCCGTGTGCAGTTTTTTGTAGCTGTCAATCAGGCGCTGGTGCCGGTCCAGCGTCTCCAGCTTCATGCTCGTTGGCGTCAACCCGAAGAAGCGCACGCTGCCGTCCACTGACCCCAACACCGCCTCCATCCGCGGGTTGCCAAACATCCGGCGGAAATTGACAAGGTAGTCCTCCAGCGCCAGATCGTCATCCAATTGCACCTCCAGCACCACATTCAAGGCTTGGTAAAACAATTTGCGCTCAACAGTGTTGTCGTTGTACTGCAGGAAGGCTTCCACCCCCTCTTTTGCCGCGTCAAACTGCTTCAAGGCAAGATTGATCAGCAGCTTCAACTCCAGCACGGTCAACTGTCCCCAAACCGTGTTCTCGTCAAATTCGACGCCAATCAGCGTGGCGATGTCGGAGTAATCGTCCAGTTCATTGTTCTCCAAACGATCCAGCAAGTCTTCCAGGCGCGTGTCGTCCAAGCTGTGCAAGTTCAAGATATCGGCACGGAACAACAGTGCCTTGTTGGTGTTGTCCCAAATCAAATCATCAACCGGGTAAACCTCGGAATAACCCGGCACCAGAATGCGGCAGGCCGTGGCGCCCAACTGGTCGTACACCGCCACATACGCTTCTTTGCCTATGTCTTTGAGGATGCCAAACAAGGTCGCGGCTTCTTCGGCGTTGGAGTCGTCCCCTTGGCCAGAAAAGTCCCACTCCACAAAATCGAAATCTGCTTTGGCACTGAAAAAGCGCCACGACACCACGCCGCTGGAATCAATGAAGTGTTCAACAAAATTGTTGGGCTCCGTCACGGCTTCGCTGGTGAAGGTGGGGGGAGGTAAGTCGTTGAGGCCCTCAAAACTGCGGCCCTGCAGTAATTCGGTCAGGCTGCGTTCCAGCGCCACCTCCAGGCTCGGATGCGCGCCGAATGAGGCAAACACACCGCCCGTGCGTGGGTTCATCAAGGTGACGCACATCACCGGGTACACCCCACCCAGCGATGCGTCTTTCACCAGCACCGGAAAGCCTTGCTCTTCCAGGCCCTGAATGCCGGCCAGAATGCCGGGGTATTTGGCAAGCACTTCGGGCGGCACGTCGGGCAAGGCAATTTCACCTTCCAGAATTTCGCGTTTCACCGCCCGCTCGAAAATTTCCGACAGACATTGCACCTGCGCCTCAACCAGCGTATTGCCGGCACTCATGCCGTTGCTCACAAACAGATTTTCAATCAGGTTGGACGGGAAATACACCACCTCGCCGTCCGACTGGCGCACATATGGCAGCGAACAAATACCGCGCTTCACATTGCCGGAGTTGGTGTCAATCAGGTGCGAGCCACGTAATTCACCATCGGGGTTGTAAATTTTCCGGCAATAGTCATCCAAAATCTCCTTCGGCAACGCATCTTTGCGGCCCGGTTTGAACCAGCGCTCGGTCGGGTAGTGCACAAACGCTGCGTTGGCAATGTCTTCGCCCCAGAACGACCCCGCGTAGAAATGGTTGTTGTTCAGGCGCTCAATGAACTCCCCCAACGCAGACGCCAACGCGCTTTCCTTGGTCGACCCCTTGCCATTGGTAAAACACATGGGGGAGTGCGCGTCGCGAACATGCAGCGACCACACGTTGGGCACCAGATTGCGCCACGAAGCGATTTCAATCTTCATGCCCAAGCCCGCCAACACGGCCGACATATTGGCAATGGTTTGCTCCAATGGCAGGTCTTTGCCCGCAATAAAGGTGCTGGCCTCAGAAGCTGGAGTCAGGGTCAGCAAGGCCTGGGCATCGGCGTCCAGGTTCTCCACCTCTTCAATCACAAACTCGGGCCCGGCTTGCACCACTTTTTTGACCGTGCAACGCTCGATGGATCGCAAAATGCCCTGACGGTCTTTGGCCGAAATATCCGCCGGCAACTCCACCTGAATCTTGAAAATCTGCTGATACCGGTTTTCCGGGTCAACAATATTGTTCTGCGACAGCCGGATACCCTCGGTCGAAATATTGCGGGTGGAGCAGTACAGCTTCACAAAGTAAGCCGCGCACAAGGCCGACGAGGCCAGAAAGTAATCAAACGGCCCTGGCGCCGACCCATCGCCCTTGTAGCGAATCGGCTGGTCGGCCACCACGGTGAAATCATCGAACTTGGCTTCAAGACGAAGCTTGTCGAGAAAATTGACTTTAATTTCCATGAGGGAATTCCAAAATAGTGTTCAAGATGACTGGCTTGGCGGGTCGGTGCCATCGATTTGGCCATGAAACCGCACGGCCTGCGCTGACCAAACAGCTAGGCAGCGGCCAAGACGCCGGGGACAAAGAGGTTGCTTGCCCCAAGATCGCACGATAAAAAGCCGGGATTGCGGTGACTATAGACCAGCGCCTGTCGGGGTTCATGACATTCACTGCAACAGTTGAGTCAAAGAAGCGCTTCGTCAAAGGCAAGGCACATGTCACTATCGAGGGGTGGCCCTTGCGGCACACCTGCCTCAAACTTCATTGCTTGCTATGGGATTGATTGATTCCTGTGCAAGTAGAGCTAGGGGTAGAGGCTGTTTTACCCAAAGGGTTTTCTAAAAAATTCCTCCACCTCGTCTTTTTGCACCAGCAAGCTGTGTTTCAGTTTTGTGGCGTGCCAGATCGTTCAGCTTGACTTTTTAATGCTGGCAGCCTCAAGGGGCAATGCATTTGGCAGGCGAGTGGGGAGCAGCTTCAGACGCCCTGGCTTAGTTCACTCAGTGCCCTCCAAAGTCAGGTACGCAGCGCCAACAGTCTTTGGCGCTTTGCCCACGACTGACTCGCCAAAGCGTTCAGGAGCCAATCACTGAAACGGAGAAAACCCCATCCAAAAAAATAGAAAGCGACCATACGATTTAGCTGAGAGAGATCGCTTGCCGCCGCTGCAGAAGACCACTAAAGGGCATTCAACTGTGGATTCAGGTGTGCTTTGGTTACTCCGCGCAAGTTTCGGGTCTTGCTGAATATTCCCGCCACACCCAGCACGACGCCTCGTGCCCGCTTTCTTTTCGTCACGCCTGCCATCGGTCTTTCTCCGGCTCGCAGTCACCAACGACCCCTGGCTCTTGGCTAACTCGTCCCCTGGCGGGCTGATGGAGGATTTTTACCTTCAATGAGGTACGCCCTGTCGGGCGAACCATAAAAAAAGTGGACTTGCAGTCCACTTTTTTCGAAGGACGTAAAGATTACTTCTTCATTTCCATGAACTTCTTGCAATCGGCCTTCATCTTTTCATCAGCCTTGGCAGGGTCCATCTTGGCGCATTTTTCGGTCATGTCCGCTTTATCCTTGTCCGACATGGCACCGCCGTGAGACGCGGCAAAAGCACCCACGGAAGCAGTTGCGAGGGCGACAATTGCGAGGCTGGAAAACAACTTTTTCATATTCAATCTCCTGGGAATTAATGGGTGAGACACACGGCATTTAGGCCGCAGGCAGAATCTACTTTAATTATGAATATCAAGTATTGTCAGTGGACTTTCCGGTTGAGTGTGGCTTTGCTTGGCACACTGCTAGCCGTGCCGGTTTTGTCGGCGCCGCGCACACCGATTGACGACGCCAGCGTCATCGAGCGGTTGCCCTTTCGCGCGAGCGACAGCCGCAGCAGGGCGCTGGCCGACTTGCGGGCAAACGTGCTGAAGGCGCCCGAAGACACATCCGCATCCGTGGCGCTGGCGCAGGCGTATTTCGATCTGGCGCTGGCCCGGGGCGACCCACGCTACGTAGGCTATGCCGATGCCATCGTGACTCGCTTTGGCACGCGAATGGACGCCGAGTTGCTGATGGTGCGCGGTATGTTGCGGCAATACCGACATGACTTTGCCGCAGCCCTGGCCGACTTTGCTGCCGTATTGATGCTCGATCCTGACCGGGCAGGTGCCCATGCCTGGCGCGGCGCCATCTATCTGGTGGAGGCGCAATACGCCAATGCCCGCGAAGAGTGCGCCGCGTTGTTGCGCCTGCAGCGCCCGGTGCTTCACGGCGGTTGTGCCGGTCTCGCGCAGGCCTATACCGGCCAGCTCGCAGGTGCCTACGCCACACTGCAACAAGCCTTAGCTCTCACCTATGCTGACGACCAGCGTCTGTGGCTGCTCACACGGCTGGGCGAAGTGGCCGCGTGGCAGGGGCAAAGCGCCAAGGCCGAGCGCCACTACCGCGAGGCCCTGGCGCTAGGGCAGGACGATGGCTATCTGTTGGCCGCCTGGGCGGACTTTTTGCTGGACAACCGGCGCCCCACAGAAGTAGTTAAGTTACTGGCAAGCTGGGAGGCATCCGATGGGCTGCTGTTGCGCCTGGCAGAAGCTGAGGCGGCGCTGCAACTGCCAGCCGCGTCCGCGCATATTCAGGCCCTTGACGACCGTTTTGCCGCTGCCAAGCTGCGCGGCGATACGACTCACCGGGCCGAAGAGGCTCGCTTCCAACTGCGACTGCGTAAGAACCCCGCTCAAGCTGTGGAGTTGGCCGCTGCCAACTACATGGTGCAAAAAGAGCCGCGCGACCTGCGTATTCTGCTGGAGTCTGCGCTCGCAGCAGGGGATGGCAAAGCGGCCCAAGCCGCTCGCGACTGGCTTCAGCGCACCGGCTTTGAAGATGCCCGCCTGCGTGCCCTGGCGGCGCAGACATTGCAATTGCCCACCAGCACGAACAAGTCCGGGGGTACACCATGATGAGGCGTCTTGCCCTGCTGGTGGTCTTGCTGTTTTGCCAAGCCGGGGCTTGGGCGCACAAGGCCAGTGACAGCTATCTGGTGGTGGATGCCAAAGGGGCCACCATTGCGGCCCAATGGGACATTGCTCTGCGGGACATCGACTTTGCCTTGGGCTTGGACCACGACGGCAATGCAGAGGTCACCTGGGGTGAACTGCGTGCGCGCCAGAGCGATCTGTCCGCCTGGGCCTTAAGCCGGCTGGAGATTGAGCGCGGTGGCGCTTGCCTGCTCAAGGTCTCAAGCCTGCAGGTGGATGACCACACGGACGGCGGCTACGCCGTGCTGAACATCACTGGCGAGTGCCCGGAGGCCGCAGGCGACCTGGCGTTGCAATATCGTTTGCTATTTGATTTGGACAACTTGCATCGCGGCCTGCTGCGCCTCACGCTAGACGGTGCCACCCACACCACGGTGCTGTCGCCGACCAGCGGAAAGGTGCAGTTCAGTGCGGAACAGGTGTCGCGCTGGGCCCAGTTTAAACAGTACCTGATGGAAGGCATCTGGCACATCTGGATCGGCTTTGACCACATTCTGTTTTTGCTCTCGCTGCTGCTGCCCGCTGTGCTGGTCGTGCGGATGCGGCACTGGCAGGGCGTGGAGCGTTTTGGCGTGGCCTTGCGGGAGGTGCTTTGGGTGGTGACGTCGTTTACAGCGGCGCACTCCATTACGTTGTCGCTGGCAGCGCTAGGACTGGTTTCGCTGCCCTCGCGGCTGGTGGAGTCCGCCATCGCGCTATCGGTGGTGTTGGCTGCCGCCAACAATCTGTGGCCCGTGGTGGAGCACCGGCGTTGGTTGGTGGCGTTCGGATTCGGCCTGATCCACGGCTTCGGGTTTGCCAGCGTACTGGCCGAACTGGGTCTACCCGCGGACGCGCTGGCGTTGTCGCTGCTGGGCTTCAATGCCGGTGTGGAGGTGGGGCAAATGGCCATTGTGGCGGCGTTTTTTCCAGTGGCCTTTTTATTGCGAAATACGCGCTTTTATTTGCGCGGCGTGTTCGTGCTGGGCTCTTGGCTAACGATGTTGGTTGCGCTGGTATGGTTGATCGAGCGCGCCTTTGACCTCAAACTGATCAGCGCCTAATGGCCATTGGGCCAGAACCGTCGTGGGCTTCAAAGCGGGCTTTGACCGCCTGTCAGCGGTTATTCGCGAACGACAGCAAGTGCCGTCAGTGCCAAAGTAGCGGTGTCCACCGTCAATGACCGCTTTCGCCCGCTTTGCTGTCCCAGTCTCTGCGTCACCGACCTCCGCTTTGCACGCGGGCGCCCGAAAAATAGTAAGTTGAGTGGTGCAAACGCAGGAGGCCCAAGTAAATGGCACTCCTTCCGGGGCTGAAAAATCAACAGCTTGCGGTGTTGTCGAGTGTCAACATCATTGGCATTTCGCATGTGATTGGGAGGTCAGAAATCTGTTTGCTACCCAATTGATAGCTTCTTGCGCCTATTGGACGGGCGCTAGAGGCTAAATTCATCAAAATTTTTGCCAAAGATCCTCAACCCCGCGACGCCATCAACAACACCACCAAGGCCCCGCCACCACCGTCGGCGGGCTTGGCTTGCACAAAGGCCAGCACCTCGTTCTTTTGCACCAGCCAGCTGTGCACCCGGCTTTTCAGCACGGGCGCTTTGCCGGGGGAGCCTAGGCCTTTGCCGTGCACCACGCGCACGCAGCGAATGCCTTGTTTGTGGGCTTGGCGAATGAAATGACCCAGGGCCTCACGGGCATCGTCCCGGCGCAGGCCATGCAGGTCGAGCTGGCGTTGGATCGACCAATCTCCCCGGCGTAGCTTGTGCGTCACGTCGGTGCCAATGCCGGGGCGGCGAAAACTCAGATGTTCGTCCGTTTCCAGCAACGTGCTGACATCGAACTCGTCGCTGAGCGCCTCCTTCAAAACTGCTTTTTCGTCGCGCTGGTATTGCAGGGAGGCAGGAGGGGTGCGCTCCTTCTTCAATAGCGCAGTGCGCTTGTCTGGCAGGGGCCGGACGGCGCCAGCGGCCCTGACGAAGAGGTTGACCTCCGCTTCTTTTTGCCGCTGGGCCGCCAGCTGCCCGGCGGCGAGTTTGGCGCGGGCGGCGGCTTGCTCGGCAATCTCTCGTTTGACGACTTTCAGGTCGGCCAGGCTGCTGACTTTGACGGGGGGGCGGGTCATATCAAGCCTTTCTCAGCCATCGACAATGCTTCTCCGGGCGCGACGATCACATGATCCAGCACCCGCACATCAATCAGTGCCAACGTGGTTTTGAGGGTCTGGGTTAGCGCCTCATCGGCACGGGAGGGCTGCACTGAACCGCTCGGGTGGTTGTGCGCCAGCACCACGGCGCTGGCCTGGTGGTGCAGGGCGCGAAGCACAACTTCCCGGGGATACACCGATGTTTGAGTGAGCGTGCCTCGGAACAATTCTTCCATGGCTAGCAAGCGGTTTTGAACGTCCAGAAACAGCACCGCAAACACCTCATGGGACTTGGCCGCCAAATGCAGTTGCAGGTAGTGCTTGACCGCGTCAGGCGTGGCAAACACCGTGCGTTCTTTGAGCTGCTGCGACAATGCGCGGCGCGACAGCTCCAGCACGGCCACAATCTCGGCCCGTTTGGCCGGGCCCAGGCCTTTGATCCGTTTCAGGTCGTTTGAGGTAGCGTGCAGCAAGCCAGCGATGCCGTCAAACCCGTCGTTGTCGTTGGTGCCAGTTTTGAGTTGGAGCAGTTCCTGGGCCATTTGAAGCACGCCTTTGCCCTGAATGCCAGTGCGCAAGAGGATGGCCAGCAGCTCGACATCGCTCAAAGCGCCCGGCCCGCGCGCCAGCAGCTTCTCCCGGGGGCGGGCATCAAGGGGCAGGTCTTTCAGGGGCATGGGGCAAGCTTTTAGAATGGGGGATCAGTTTATTCGCCAAACCAGGGCCGCGCCCGGCCCGCTCAGGACTTTTATGACCGCCCCATTGCCCTCCGTTCAACCCGGCTCCTTCCTCACGCTGCACTACCGCATGGCCGGGCCAGCGGGCGATGTGATCAACACCTTTGAAGGCAAGCCCGCCACCTTAACACTGGGCACGGGCGAGCTGTCACCTGCCGTGGAGTCTCATTTGCTGGGCATGAATGAAGGCGGCCGGGCCACGTTTGAGCTGGCCAAAGGCATCGCTTTTGGCGAGCGTAACCCCGAGATGATGCAGTGGCTGGCCCGCAAGGAGTTGCTCGACATGGGGGACGCCAACGCGGAGTACGTGGTTGGTGACGTGGTTCAGTTCCCTACGCCCGATGGCGCTGGCCAGTTTGCAGGTGCCATCCGCCAGTTTCGCCAGGACGAGCGCGGCGATGCCGTGTTGTTTGACTTCAACCACCCGCTGGCCGGCCAGCCGGTGACATTCGAAGTCCAAGTGATTGGCATCTTGTGAGCGCCGCCAACACCCCCCAGGAGATTTTGCTGGCCGAGCCACGCGGCTTTTGCGCCGGTGTGGACCGCGCCATTGAGATTGTGGAACGGGCACTCACCAAGTTTGGCGCCCCGATTTATGTGCGTCATGAAATCGTGCACAACACCTTTGTGGTCAACGACCTCAAGGCCAAGGGCGCGATATTTATTGAAGAACTGGACGAGGTGCCGCCTGGCGCAACGCTGATTTTCTCGGCCCATGGCGTGAGCCGCGCGGTGCAGGACGAAGCCAAGGCGCGAGGTTTTCAAATTTTTGATGCCACCTGCCCCTTGGTGACCAAGGTGCACGTGGAAGTGGCCAAGCTGGCCAAAGAAGGTTTTGAGTTCATCATGATCGGCCACAAAGGCCACCCCGAGGTCGAAGGCACCATGGGACAGCTGGAGAGCGGCATTCACCTGGTGGAAGACGTGGCCGATGTGGCCAAAGTGCAGCCCGCTCAGACCGCCAAGCTGGCGTTGGTGACGCAAACCACACTCAGCGTGGACGATGCGGCTGACATTGCGGCCGCCGTCAAAGCGCGCTTTCCGAGCGTGCGCGAGCCCAAGCAGCAAGACATTTGCTATGCCACGCAAAACCGCCAAGACGCCATCAAGATCATGAGCCCGCAGGTGGACTTGGTGATTGTGGTGGGCAGCCCCACCAGCTCCAACAGCAACCGCTTGCGTGAACTGGCCCAAAAATTGGGCACCGACGCCTACATGGTGGACAACGCGAACGAGCTGCAACCGGCCTGGTTTGAGGGCCGCCAGCGTGTGGGCCTGACCGCTGGCGCCTCCGCCCCCGAGATTTTGGTGCGCGAGGTGATTGACCGCATCAAGGCGCTGGGCGCCGTGTCGGTGCGCAAAATGGACGGCATTGAGGAAACCGTGAAGTTTCCCCTGCCCAAAGGCTTGAAACTGGATGCTGACGGCTGGACACCCAGCGCAGACTGAATACTCACTTATTTATAGCGACTTCCGCAGGTTGAATAAGGGCTAGAGCCCTAAAAGGCTTGTAAAACGGAGGTCGTAACAACCTTTTTTGATACGAGACGAATGCCATGCTAGACATCAACCTGCTCCGCAAAGACCTGGACTCTGCCGTCGCCCGATTGGAAACCCGCAAGTCGCCCCAGGTGTTCCTGAACGTGGACGCCTTTCGCGCGCTGGAAACCGAGCGCAAAACCATCCAAATTCGCACCGAAGAACTGCAAGCCAAGCGCAACAGTCTGAGCAAGCAAATTGGCCAGCTCAAGTCCAAAGGCCCGGCGGGCAAAGACGAGGCCGATGCCGTTATGGCCGAAGTCGGTGGTTTGAAGACCGAGTTGGAAACCTCAGCTGCGCGGCTGGACCAGATTCAGGCCGAGCTGCAAACCCTGTTGCTGGCCGTGCCCAACCTGCCGCACGACAGCGTGCCCGTGGGCGAAGACGAACATGGCAATGTGGTGGTGCGCACCTGGGGCGAGCCCAAAGCGTATGACTTTCCCGTCAAAGACCATGTGGACCTTGGCGAGCCGCTGGGGCTGGACTTTGAGATGGGCGTCAAGCTCACTGGCGCCCGTTTCACGGTCATGAAAGGGCCGATCGCCCGCTTGCACCGCGCGCTGGCGCAGTTCATGCTGGACGTGCAAACCCTGGAGCACGGCTATACCGAGTGCTACACGCCTTACATCGTCAATGGCGACACGCTGCGTGGCACGGGGCAGTTGCCCAAGTTCGAAGGCGACCTGTTTGCCGCCCGGAAAGGCGGGCAAGAGGGCGAAGCCCAGCCGGATAGCACGGCGCTGTATTTGATTCCCACCAGCGAAGTCACGCTGACCAACTTTGTGCGCGACGAGGTGGTGGCCGAGTCCGACCTGCCCATCCAACTCACGGCGCACACCCCCTGTTTTCGCTCCGAGGCAGGCAGCGCCGGGCGCGACACCCGTGGCCTGATTCGCCAGCACCAGTTTGACAAGGTAGAGATGGTGCAAATCGTGCACCCCGACACCAGCTACGAGGTGCTGGAAACCATGGTGACGCACGCCGAAGCTGTGTTGAAAAAGCTGGAATTGCCCTACCGGGTGATGTCGCTGTGCACCGGCGACATGGGCTTTGGCGCCACCAAAACCTATGATCTGGAGGTGTGGCTGCCAGCGCAGAACACTTACCGTGAGATCAGCTCGGTCTCTAACTGTGAAGCCTTTCAGGCGCGACGCTTGCAGGCAAGGTTCAAGAACGCGCAGGGCAAGAACGAGTTGGTGCACACATTGAACGGTTCAGGGCTTGCCGTGGGGCGTACACTGGTTAGTATGCTTGAAAACCATCAGAATGCCGATGGCTCTATCTCGATCCCTCCAGCGCTGCAGCCCTACTTGGGCGGCATGACGGTGCTGGTTGCGGCTGTTGCCAAGGCCATGGGCAGCTAGCCCGACATGGCACAGCGTTTTTTCACGGCGCTGTTTCTCGGCTTGGCCTTGTGCTGGCCAGCCCGGGCTGAAGAAGTATTGCGTGTGCTGGCATGGCCCGGCTACGCGGAGCCGGAACTGGTCAATGCATTTGAGGCGTTGCACCATGTTCGGGTGCAACTCAGTTTCGTCAGCTCAGACGAATCCTTGCGTCAAAAGGTGCAGGCCAATCAAGGTGGCGACTTTGACGTGATTGCAGCCAACACGGTTGAAATTAAAAATCTCGTCACGAAAAAGCTGCTGCGCCCGCTTACCCTTAGCAGGATTCCCCTAGTCGCCAATCAGTTACCCCGTTTTCGGGAGACGCAGCGCATCCCGGGCATCACCCGGGGGGATGAGGTTTACGCTGTGCCCTATACCTATGCCGAAATGGGGCTGATTTACGACCGAAAGCAATCCACGCGGGTCCGCACCTCGCTCGCGGTCATGTGGGATCCCATCTACAAGGACAAGGTGCTGGCCTTTGATGATGGCAATCACAACTTCTCCCTTGCCTCACTCTCCATAGGCGGCAAGCCCTTTCAGATTGACGACGGTCGCTTCGAGAAAGTGGCTGAGCGTTTGATTGCCCTGCGCCGCAATGCGCTGGCCTTTTACACCTCGCCCGAAGAGTCTGTCGAATTATTTGGCGATCACAAGGTAGCTGTTTTATTTGCCAACTATGGTCGCCAGCAACTCAAGCTGTTGCAGGACGCAGGTGCGGACGTCGGCTACGTGATTCCTGTGGAGGGTGCGCTGGCCTGGCTGGATTGTTGGTCCATCGCTCAGGGTGCCCAGAACCCGTTGCTGGCTCACCACTGGATCAATTTCATGCTGGGCCGCGGAGCCAGTGACGCCTTGGTCCAGCGGCAGGGTCTGTCGAGTACCATGAGCGTTGGCGCTGGCGGCCATGGATCGGATCGAATCCACTGGTTGGAAACCGTCGAAGACGGGACGCGCCGCAGTGAACTGTGGGCACGAATTGTGTCGGGCGATCGACCCGAACGGTTTTAGTCCATGCGCAATGGAATTGGCTTCAAGTTAGGGCTCCTGTTGGCCACGTTTGGTATTGCGTCGATGGGCCTGGTGGGTTACTACTCTCACGTCAGTAGCCGCGCCAGCTTGCTGGACAACGCCCAGACCAATTTGCTCACGGCAACGCAGGTGGTCAGTCGCAATTTTCAGGTCACGATTGAAGCCGTATCCGGCGATGCTCGCATGTTGGCTGGGTTGCCGTCGGCCATACGTAGTCTTGAGGGCCTCGGGGAGGCTTCTGTGCAGGCCGAGAAGTCGACTCTGTCGGCGACGTTCAAGTCGCTGATGTCGGTGCGCCCCGAGTATTTTCAGGTTCGACTGATCAGCGCTGACCAGTACGGGTTGGAGCAAGTTCGGGTGGATCGCGATGACGACAAGTTGACGCAAGTGAGCGGCTCCTCGCTTCAGGAAAAAGCGCATTTTCCCTATGTGTTCAATACCGTGAGATTGGGTTCCAGTGAGGTCAACGTGTCTGATATTCGGCTCAATCATGAGAAGGGCGCCCATTCGGGAATGGATCAGCCCACGGTGCGGGTCGCGGCCCCCATCATTGGGCCAGACGGCGCCGTCAAAGGGCTGATCGTGATCAATCTGGACCTGAACAGCGTGTTTGATCGACTGAGGCTTGATTTGCCAGCCTCCTATCAGGTCTATCTCAGCAATCGCTGGGGTGATTTTCTGGTCCACCCTGATGCCTCGCAGACCTTTGGGTTTGAGACCGGGCGCCGGGTATTGATTCAGGATTCGTTTCCCTTGGTCTCCGACCTCATCGCCGGTCATAAGAGCGGAGTCGTGGCCCGTGTCGAGGAAGCTGAGTCTGGTAATGGCGGTTTGGTGAGTGCGTTTGTCCGCTTGCCGTTCGGCGATGCGTCAGCGCAGCGATTTGTGATCATGGGATTGTCCCGGCCTTTGCCGGAGGTAGTCCACGCTGCGAATCAGATGGGTTGGAACACCGTTCAAATCATTGGGGTGCTGGCCGCCTTGGCCTTGGCTCTGGCAGCCGTGGTGTCGCGGCTGGTGACTGGGCCATTGAAGTCGATGGTCAGAGCGGTGGGCAGCTTTTCACGGTCGCAGTCCATCAGTGTGCTGCCATCTTCCCGCCAGGATGAAATAGGTCTGCTAGCACGCAGTCTCAACGAGATGCAGAGCACCATTGTTGAGAACTTGCGTGAGTTGAACGAGAGCCGGCAGTCGCTCAAACATCTCGCCCAGCATGACGTGTTGACCGGCTTGCCCAATCGGGCTTTGTTCAATGACCGGCTGAACCAGTCCGTGTCTCAGTCTCGTCGGGACCGCGGTCGAATGGCGGTGCTGTTTGTGGACCTGGATGGCTTCAAGGCCGTGAATGATCGCCACGGTCACCATGTGGGTGATTGGCTTTTGAAGGGTGTGGCAACGCGCATGCTTGGTTGTGTGCGCGAGGCGGATACCGTTGGACGCTTAGGCGGCGACGAATTTGTGGTGTTGTTGCCGGCCATCGAACAGGTACGCGACGCGCTGGTGGTTGCTGAAAAAATCCGGACCGCCTTGAATCAACGTTTTGAACTCGACGGTTTGGATCTGAACATCTCAGCCAGCGTCGGTGTCGCCCTTTTCCCTGACCACGGTGACAGCAATGTCTCCTTGTCCCGAAGTGCAGACAAAGCCATGTACCAATCCAAGGCGAGAGGTGGCGATTGCGTTGTGCTTGCGACGGGCGCGGGTTGAGCATCCGCAAAGGCGCGCCGCGGAATTGCCGGGCAATTACAATCGAAAGTTCACCGGGGGTGTCTGCTGAGAAGCGGACTGAGAAATACCCCACTCACCTGATCTGGGTCATGCCAGCGTAGGGAGCGTGAAACAAGGTCCGCTGTCACGAGACTCGTCCCTTTTTTGACGCCACCACGACGGCGCAATGAAAGACGAAGCAATGAACAAGCGGATTTTTGTATTTGGAGCGGTCGCCCTGGCGGCCTGGACCTTGGCAGCCCCGGCCAACGCCGCCGACAACGAGTTGCGCGTGATGGTGCACAGCTCTTTCTCCCTGCCCAAGCCCATGCTGGCCCAGTTCGAAACCCAAAGCGGTCTCAAGCTCAGCGTCATCAAAGGCGGTGACGCGGGTGAGATGCTGAATAAACTGATTCTGACCCGCGCCCAACCCGTGGCTGATGTAGTGTTTGGCATCGACAACGCCCTCGTCGCCAAGGCGCAGGCCGCCAACGTGCTGGAGGCCCATGGCCTGCCAGCGCTGGCAGGCACTGTGGCCGGCGCTGAGAAACAATTCGGTGCCTTGGTGGTGCCGGTGGACTATGGCTACGTCACCCTCAATTACGACAAAGCGGCCGTTGCCAAAAGCGGGCAAGCCCTGCCCAAAACACTGGACGATCTGACCCAGCCCGCCTACCGCAACTGGCTGGTGGTGCAAAACCCGGCCACGTCCAGCCCTGGCTATGCCTTCATGCTGGCCACCATTGCCGGCATGGGGGAAGAAAAAGCCTATGACTGGTGGGCCAAGATGCGCGCCAACGGCGTCAAAGTTGCCAAAGGTTGGAGCGAGGCTTATTACACCGAGTTCAGCCGGAACGGTGGCGCCTACCCGCTGGTGGTGAGCTATGCCACCAGCCCGGCAGCGGAGGTGTTTTACAGCAAGGAAAAAATCACCGAGTCGCCCACTGGCTCGCTGTCTCTGAAGGGCGGCGTGTTCCAGCAAGTGGAAGGCGTGGCGCTTGTTAAAGGTGGCGTGCAGCGGGAAGCTGCCTTGAAGTTCATCAACTTCATGCGCTCGGCCCCCGTGCAGGAAGCCTTGCAAACCACCATGTGGATGTACCCGGCCCAAAGCAGCACGCCCCGTGCCGAAGTCATGCGCCATGCGCAAGAGCCGACGACATTTGAGAGCATGGGCACCGACACCATTGCCGAAAAAGGCAGCCAGTGGGTCAGCCGCTGGACGCAAGTCGTTCTGAAGTAGATCCATGATGCCCGGCGCGATGACCTTCAAGTCGCGACTCGGGCGCGGGATGCTGGCCGCGCTGCCCTTGCTGGCGCTGGGCCTGATGCTGGTCGCGCCACTGGCCCGCCTGGCATGGCAAGGGTGGAGCGGGGCGCCTGAGTTCGGCCAGACCGCTAATGTCTCGCTGTGGTCCGTCTGGCAAGACGACTACCTGCGCTGGCGGGTGTTCTGGTCGCTGGCGCAAGCCGGCGTCACCTGTGTGCTGGCGCTGGTGCTGGGCCTGCCAGTGGCCTGGGTGTTGGCCCGTTTTGAATTTCCGCTGCGTCGGCTGGTGCTGCGCTTGCTGATGCTGCCGTTTGTGGTGCCGACGCTGGTGGCGGCGCTCGGTGTGCTGGCCTTGTGGGGACCGCATGGGGTGTTCAGTGGCTGGCTAGGTGTCTCGCTGCAAAACACTCCTTGGTTGCTGCTTTATGGCAATCTGTTTTTCAATCTTTGCCTGGTGGTGCGTGCGGGAGTGGACGCGTTGAATCAGGTCAGCGCCCGCCAAGTCGCTGCCGCCCGTTCGCTTGGGGCCACACCTTGGCGAGCCTTTTGGCGGATCGAGTGGCCCGCCATTGCCCCTTGGCTGGCCTCCAGCCTGTGCCTTGTTTTTTTGTACTGCTTTGCCGGGTTTGGCCTGGCGCTGGTGCTGGGCGGGCAACGTTATGCCACGGTGGAAGTGGAGATTTATGCTCTGGTCGCCCACGAGCTGAAGCTGGCCGAAGCCAGTGTGCTGGCGGTGTGGATGATTCTGCTCACCGGCGGCGTGGCCCTGGCCTATGCGGCCATTGAGAAGCGGCTGGCCGCCCCTTCGCGGGTGGACCCCCTGGCCCGGCGTCGCCCGCAAGGTATTTGGCAATGGGTGGCGTTGGCCGGTGGACTGGGTGTATTGGTGTTTTTCTGTGTGGCGCCCATGCTGGCCATTGTCTGGCGCGCGGTGTCTGCCGGTAGCGAGGCCTGGGCGCAGGTGCTGGACGAAGAGACATTGGACGCCTTGTGGAACACCTTGCGCTTCTCGTTCATGGCCTTGGTCGTGGCCACGGTGCTGGGCGTGGCCCACGCGCTGGTCGCCACCCGCTCGGTGGCATGGCGTGCGGCGGCATTTTTGCCGTTTGTGGTGTCACCCGTCACGGTGGCTTTTGGTTTGCTGCTGCTGTATCCGCAATGGACCGCCAGCTTGCCGCTGCTGGTGGCCGCGTACGCCGTACTGGCGTATCCGTTTGTCGCCAAATCACTGGCCGCAGGGCTGGACAGTTTGCCGCCCCACCTGCCTCAGGCGGCTCGTACGTTGGGTGCCAGTCCATGGCGCACCTTCTGGCGGGTGACTCTGCCCATGTTGGCAACTGCGCTGCGGCGCGGCATGGCGTTTGCCGCCGCCACAGCCTTGGGGGAGTTTGCGGTGACGCTGTTTCTGTCGCGCCCCGAGTGGGCCACGCTAACGACCCTCATCTACCAGCGCCTGGGGCGCCCCGGCGTGGCCAATCTGGACGTGGCCATGGTGCTGTCTTGTGTGTTGATGGGGCTGGCGCTGTTGGCCTTTCTGGTGATTGAGTGGCCTCAACGAAATGCAGCGTCTGAACGGGACGCGACACCCGCACCGCGTGGTCCTCGGGTTGCTGTCGCTGCCGGGCACCGAGAAAAGGAATTGAGCCATGCTTGAGCTGCGCGATTTGCACAAACACTTTGGTGAGCGCACCGTGGCCGACGGCGTGAGTTTGTCGGTTGCCGCCGGTGAAATCGTGGCCTTGCTGGGTCCATCGGGCAGCGGCAAAAGCACCTTGCTCAAAATTGTGGCGGGGCTGGAGGTGGCCGATGCGGGGAGTGTGTGGTTTGATGGGCAAGACATCAGCGCGCAGCCGCCCGAGCGGCGCGGCTTTGCCCTCATGTTTCAGGACTTCGCACTCTTCCCCCATCTCAATGTGCTGGACAACGTGGCCTTTGGTCTGATTGAGCAGCGCATCGTCAAGACGGAGGCCCGTGAGCGGGCTCGGGAACTACTGAGCCGTTTTGGTCTGGCCAGCCATGCCACTCACAATGTTTGGCTGTTGTCGGGTGGAGAACAACAACGCGTGGCCCTGGCGCGCGCCCTCATCACGGCACCCCGGGCGCTGCTTCTGGACGAGCCGTTTTCCGCGCTGGATGCCGAACTTCGGGTCGCCCTGCGCGATGAATTCAGCCAGCGCATCCAAGAAGCCGGCATGGCCACGCTGCTGGTCACGCATGACGAGTCCGAAGCGCGTGCCATGGGCGGGCGCGGTGTGCGTCTGGTGGATGGACGCTTGACCAGCTTGTGGTAGTTCGGCCCGCAAGGCTTAGTGGACTTGACCTTCGGAAGACGCCAAGGCCAGCTCCACGCGCTCCTTCAAATCCCGATCCTGGTAAATCGTGAGGTCTGTCGGCACGGCTCGCTTGAGCATTGCGCTGGCCGCGTGGTTCAGCAAGGGCCGCAGCGTGCCCAGCATGGGGCTGGTGGCGATCAGGTTCAATTCGTTAAAAGTTTGACTATTGGCCGCTTCATTCAGGTAGCCGGCCAACTCCCGGGCGAACTCCAGTCGCTCCTTGTCCTGCGGCTCGGTGTGCGGCTCAAATTGGGTGCCGTGGTGCGCCGTCCGGCCATGGCCTTTGCCAGCATCGCCGCTGATGTCTCCCTTGGGCGTTGCGCGGGCTTTGGGATAAACAAAGCCGTCCAACTCGGTCAATAATTTGTGGCTTCCATGCTGCTCCAGCACACGAGCCCGGTGGGCGTTGGCGATCAGAATCCAGGTTTTTTCCATGGTCATGCTCCTTTTAACAAGGGTGATGTGTCCGAAAGGGGTGGGGTCAGTTGCGGGCTTGCCAACTGTCATCCGACTGGCGGCATGCCGCTTCTCCTCGCGTTGTTCACGTGACGGGGTCAATCGAGTCACTCTACTCAGCGCATGGTCTGGGCGACTTGCGAATCATCAAAGGCGCGGCACCTCGCCTTGGCTCGGGAGCCGCCGCCCACGCGGGTGACCCGCGAAGGTCGAACGCGCTCATGATGATTTTTTGCGCAATCTCAATGGACGTTTTGAAGCCGATCGTAGAGTGATGTTACTGACACGAGGGCACCCAGGAGTGCCACTGCCGTGCACCCTGTTCAAGGAGTTTCAAATGAGATCAGATGACGATATGCGCGCAGATTTGTTGGAACGGCTGGACGCCATTCCGACCATCAGCGGTGCCGAAATTGATGTGTTTGTGGACAACGGCCGGGTCACCTTGAGCGGCCGGGTGGACACGCCTCAGACTCGTTTTCAGATAGAAAGCGCCGCGAGGCGCGTGACGGGTCTGCGAAGCTTGGCCCTCAATGTGACACCTGGGCGTGACAAGGGCCGCCGGGGCATGCATTGACGGTCAGTGCGATGGTGGCTTGTCGTCGGCCTTGGGGTCCGCCATTTGTTGACGGATTTTTTCCAGCTTATTGGCGTAGTCCTCGGCTTCACCATAGCTCATGAAGCGGCTGTAGCGGGCGTGCACGCCCAACACCTTTTTGGCATGCTTGATCGGGCAAAAATATTCCTCAGTTCGCGCGACGATCTCTGTGACATAGGCCATGAGCCCATTGCCATAGGCGCAGTAGGTGCAGTGAAACTTTTCAATGAAGTTGAGGTACTGGAGTTGCTGACGGTCATACACGATGTAGTCGCGGCGACGCACTTTGGCAATCTTGTAAATCGGGAAACAAGTGGCCTGGTAAAAGCTCACGCACAAGTCCAAAATCAGCATCGGAATAATCATGCTGTAAATGATGGGGCCGGTAATCAGGTTTTGGGGCCGGTTGGTTACCAGCCAATGGAAGAAGCCTCGCTTGAGTCGCCGGTGCGTATCGCGAATGGAGGTCTCAAACTCTGCCCGTTTTCCCCTGAATTGGGCGGAAGCGCTGGCCTCTTGCTCCTGGATGGCTTTGCGCAAATCGTCATCCAGCGTGGCCATCTGATCCAAAAGGCGGCGAATATTTTCATTCATTGTCTTTCCATTAGAGCACCGCCACGGTGGCCCGAGCAACGCGCTACTTCAGCCTGGCTTGCACATAGTCCAGTACGTCATTGAGCGTGATCAATCCCGCATAGTCGGATTCGGCAATCTCCACCCCAAAGCGCTCATGCAGGCCAACCAGAAAGTTGAGCCAGTCCATGGAGTCCAGATCCACCTGGTGGCGCAAGGCACGGGCGGGGTCGATGTCTTGGGGCTCCACCTCGGGCGCAATGGTGCTTAATACGGTCAAGGCCCCTTCGGTCAATGTGGCGCGGTCAGCTTTCATGTGGGGTCTCCTTGGGGCGGGGTTTTATGAACGGCTTCGGCCAGTGTGTCCGGTTGCTGCAAAACGGCGCGCAGTTCTGCCAGAAACAAGGCACCTTGATGGCCGTCCGAGGCGCGATGGTCTGCCGCGAGCGAAGCCGTGACCAGGGGCAGGGCGCACAAGACACCGTCTTGCACCCAGGGGCGAGTCTGGACGCTGCCAAAACCTACCAAGGCCACCTGGGGCGGGTAGATTACGCCGAAAACCGCTTCCACCCCCTGGTCTCCCAGGTTGGTCACGGTGATGGTGGGGTCACTCATTTCGGAGCTGCGCAGTGAGCCGGCGCGTGCCCGTTTGACGAGGTCGGTCAGGTCACGCATCAGCTGGTCAAGTGGTTTGCTGCCGACGTCATGAATGGCGGGTGCCACCAAGCCGCCGCCCCGCAACGAAATGGCGACGCCGGCGTGAATAGCTGTGGCGGGCTGAAACGCCCCATCCACATAAAAGCCATGAAGCTGCGGCGTGCGCTTGAGCGCCACGGCCACCGCCTTCAGCATCAGCACAGCTGGCAGCAAGCGCTCAGCAATCGTGTGGCTGGCGTTGTATTTCGCCAACCAGTCCAGGGCCAATGCCATGGGAATGGTCTCGCTGAGGTAATAGTGCGGAATCTCCCGTTTGGAGCGCCCCATGGCTGCGGCGATGGCCTTGCGCATTTCCTTGGCTCGGTCGGCTGGGCTGGTTGGGGCCGATGGCGCCGGTGTGGACGACGCTAGGGCAATTGCAGGCATCCCGGATTTTTGTGTGCTGGCCGCCGCTTCAATATCGGCCACGGTGACAGACGACTGCGCGCCAGTGCCCTTCACGGAGTCGCTATCAATACCCAATTCCTGCGCACGTCGGCGCGCCGCTGGCGTCACCGGGCGGCGGGTTGGGGTAATCGCTTTTTCTGCAGTCTCCGGAGCAAGTTTGGGGGTGGGGGACGGCGAGGTGGGGACGGTGGGTTTCTGGATGGGCGGTGGCGGTGCCGTCGCGGTTGCCATTGGATCGGCCGCTTCGCCGGGTGCCAGAATGGTCGCAAGTGCCGTACCGACCGGTACTTTTGTGCCGGGTTCGATCAGCAGTTGACCCACCACCCCGTCGTGCCATATTTCCACATCCACCGCAGCCTTGGAGGTGTCAACCACAGCCACCACCTGGCCCCGTTGGACCGTGTCGCCTGCTTTCACATGCCAAGTGAGCAAGGTGCCTTCATCCATGTCAGCCCCGAGAGAGGGCAGGCGGAATTCGATCACGGCGATTTGCCCATCAGCGTCAACACGGCGGCCACAATCTTGGGCGTTTGGGGCAGGGCAGCTTCTTCTAGGTGCTTGGCATAGGGAATCGGCACCTCTTCGCTGCAGACCCGAGCCAGCGGCGCGTCCAAGTCAAAGAAGGCCTGCTCCATGATGCGCGCCATGACTTCAGCGGCCAGGCTGCCCGATCGCCAGGCTTCGTCCACCACCACAGCGCGGCGGCACTTGCGCACTGAGGTCATGATGGTTGCGTCATCCAGCGGGCGCAACACCCGCAGGTCAATCACCTCGGCGGAAATGCCCTGGGACTCCAATTCCTCGGCTGCCATTAGCACTTTGGCGAGGCAGCCGCCATAGGTAATCAAGCTCACATCGGTTCCGGTGCGCCGCACGCTGGCGCTCTGAATGTCCACCGCCGGGAATCCTCCCTTGGGCAATTCCGCCTCGAGGTTGTACAACTGCGCGTGTTCAAACATCAGTACCGGGTCGGGGTCGGCCAGCGCAGGGCCCAGCATGCCCCTAGCATCTTCCACTGTGGCGGGTGCCAGCACTCGCAAGCCCGGCACATGGGCGTACCAGCCCTCAAAGCTGTTGGAGTGCTGGGCCGCGAGTTGCCGGCCCGCGCCGGTTGCCATGCGAATAACCACAGGCACTGAAAATTGCCCGCCAGACATGTGGCGCAGCATCGCCGCCGTATTGACAATTGGGTCCAGCGCCAGGAGGCTGAAATTGACGGTCATCACCTCGACAATGGGCCGCAAGCCGCCCAGCGCTGCGCCAATGCCCGCACCGACAAACCCTAGCTCTGACAACGGGGTGTCACGAATTCGATTCGGGCCAAACTCTTCCAGTAGCCCTTTGGAGACGGCGTAGGTGCCCCCATAGGAGCCAACGTCTTCGCCCATCAACAGCACGCGTTGATCGGCAATCAGCGCCTCGCGCAAGGCCTCTCGCAAGGCGTCGCGGTAAGTGAGCGTCGTGGCGGCCATCAAGCGGTCTCCGGTGGGGTGTGTACATCGCGCAGCAGGGTGTCTGTGGACTCCCAAGTGCCGGCTTCAGCAAAGGCCACCGCAGCATCCACCTCTGCCTGCGCTTGCGCGTCCAAGGCTAAAAATTCTTCTTCGGTCAAATGGCTCTGCGCCTTGAGGCGTGCGCTGAAGGTGTGCAAGGGGCCACGCGTTTTCCACGCCTCAATCTCTTCCTTGTGCCGGTAAAGGTCGGGGTCGAACATGGAGTGGGCGCGAAAACGGTAGGTTTGCAATTCAACAAACATGGGACCCTCGCCGGCTCGAACATGCTGGGCGGCACGCTGAACCGTGTCATGCACCTCGACCACATCCATGCCATCCACCCGCAGCGTCGGCATGCCATAGGACGCTGCCTTCACGCACAGGTCGGTTTGGGACTCGGCGCGTGCCAGCGCTGTGCCCATGGCGTACAAGTTGTTTTCACAGCAATAGAGCACCGGCAGCGCCCATAGGGTGGCCAGGTTCATGGCTTCGTGAAAGGCGCCCTCGGCGACTGCCCCTTCGCCAAAAAAACAGGCTGTGAGCGCCTGGCGGCCGGTCATTTTGTCGGCCAGCGCCAGACCCGCCGCCAGCGGCAGGCCACCGCCCACAATGGCATTGCCGCCATAGAAGCGGGTGGCGCGATCAAACAGGTGCATGGAGCCGCCCCGTCCGCCCGAACACCCCTGCTGTTTGCCAAACATCTCCGCCATGATGGCATTCATGCTGACCCCGCTGAGCAGCGCGTGCCCGTGTTCTCGATAGGTGGCGACGATGTTGTCTTCCATTTGCAAAGCCCGAAGCGCCCCGGTGGCCACTGCCTCTTCGCCAATGTAGAGGTGCAAAAATCCGCGAATCTTCTGCTCACCATACAACTCGGCGGCTTTCTCCTCCATGCGGCGAATGCGCAGCATGTCAGACAGCACAATTCGCGAAAACGCCTTGTCCCATGGGACTGGGCCGCTTGGTGGAGCAGGGACGTTCAGGTCAGTCATGCGCCAGCCTCCAGTGTGGATGTGTCGCCTTCGGGTAGACCCAGTTCACGCGCCTTGAGCAAACGCCGCATGATCTTGCCGCTGCGCGTGCGCGGCAGCACGGGCAAAAAGTCGATTTCCTTGGGCGCCACCGCCGCCCCCAACCGCTTGCGGGCGTGGGCCATGATGGCCATGCGCAAGGTCTCGTCAGGCGTGAAGCCGTCTTTGAGCGATACAAAGGCCTTCACCACCTCGCCCACCATAGGGTCAGGCTTGCCAATTACGCCAGCCTCCGCCACGGCAGGGTGCTCCATCAAGGCGCTTTCCACTTCAAACGGACCGATCAAGTGGCCGGCAGACTTGATGACATCGTCTGCGCGGCCCACGAACCAAAAGTAGCCGTCTGCATCGCGCCGGGCCAAGTCGCCGGTCAGGTAGAACCCGTTGGAAAAACATTTTTTGTAGCGGGCTTCATTGTCAAGATAGCCCCGAAACATCGACGGCCAGCCTGAGCGCAGGGCCAGTTCACCCTCGACATCTGGCGTGTCCACAATACGCACCTGAGGCGGCTCGCCTTCTGCTTCAGTGTGTTGAACAATGAAGGCCTCAATACCTGGCAGGGGCCTGCCCATCGAGCCAGGCTTGATGTCAAACGCGGGTGTGTTTGCAATCATGATGCCGCCTGTCTCGGTTTGCCACCAGTTGTCGTGGATTGGCAGTCCCAGCGCCTCCTGACCCCACCACACGGCTTCGGGGTTGAGTGGCTCGCCCACGCTGGCCACAAAGCGCAGAGCGGGGAAGCTGTGCTGGCGTGCCAATTCAGAGCCTGTTTTCATCAACATCCTAATAGCGGTAGGTGCGGTGTACCAGACGCTGATGGCCTCGTCCTGCAGCAATTGATACCAGCGCACCGCGTCAAACTCCTCTCGGTCAATGAGCGAAGTCACACCATGCAGTAGCGGCGCAAGAATGCCGTAAGAGGTGCCTGTCACCCAGCCTGGGTCGGCTGTGCACCAATAGCGATCTTCGGCGTGCAAATCAAGCGCGTAGCGCCCCGTGGCGTAGTGGGTGACCACCGCCTCATGCACGTGCAGCGCGCCTTTGGGTGTGCCTGTGGTGCCACTGGTGAAGTGCAGCAAGGCCGGATCTTCGGCTTGCGTTTTGATGGGGCCCAAGGTGTCTGGCGCCTTGGCCATCAGAGTGGCCCAGTCCAGCGTGTCGGGCTCGTTGGTGGTGCCGCCGTCCTCACTCACCAGCAACACGTGGATCAGGGAAGGCATCTTCGCCCGAATTTGCTTTATTTTTCGTTGGTAGAGCGCGTCGGTAGTCACCAATACCTGCCCTTTTCCCAAGTTTATTCGGGTCGCAATCGGTTCTGGGCCAAACGCCGAAAACAGCGGGGTCACCACCGTGCCGTTCTTCAAGGCGCCCAGAATGGAGACATATAGTGCCGGAATCCGCCCCGCGAGAACGAACAAGTGCGCACCTTGCCCTACCCCCAAGCTTTGCAGCACGTTGGCAAACCGATTGGTCTGCTGGGCCAGTTCGCCATACCTCACCTCCACGGCATCGGCGTTTCTGGCTACAAAGCGGAATGCCGCTTTGTCCCGCAATGCACTTTGTGCATGTCGGTCCACCGCTTCAAAGGCCATGTTCAAGCCACCATTGGGCAAACCCGACAGCGCTGCTCTGGCTTGCTTCCAGACATCCAATTGACGCTCGCCCTCGTAGTCGCTCCAGTGCGGTTGTGGCCCCTCGCTTGGGGACGCCTTGTGAATGACCGTCGGTTTTTCCATGCATCCTCCTGTGTTGGGTCGCTGATGACCTAAGTCGGTTTAAGCCCTCTCCCTGGCCTCCCGGTCTCTCGCGCCCGCCATGCCTGCGGTCAGGCTTGCCAGTTCCCGCGTGAAGACCGACAGCACGTCCTCCATCGTGACGATACCCACCAGTTGACCCTCGTCATTGGCAATTACCAGCCGGCGAACCCGGTTGATCTTCATCAGCTCCACGGCGTCTGCCGCGTCCATCTCCGGTGTGGCCATAACCAAATCTACCGACATGATGTCCCCGGCGGTGAACACGGCTGAGTCCAGCCCTTCGGCCATCAGCTCCAGCACCAAATCCCGGTCGGTAACGATGCCAATCGGGCGCGTCTTTTCAAGTGCGTCCACCACCACCAGCGCGCCAATGTGGTGCTGGCGCATGAGTTGAGCCACGACCAGGGCAGTGGTTTCTGGCTCCACCACGGCAACCGCGGCAGTGGCAAAGTCTTTAAGCAAAGCGGTCATGTGCTAGCTACTTTCCACAGGGTCCCGCGATTCAGTGTGAATTTCATGCCAATACCTCGTTTTGACGGCCAATTGATGCATTCACCTTAGACCTTGGTGTTCCAAGGCATTTGCGAAATCGCAAAGCAAGAGACCATTCCTGAAGTGAGGCGCACTTCCGTAAAAAACTGTCAATTACCTATTTTTAGGTAGTCCCTTTCATGGATACCGTGTATTCGTGGAAGTGACAGCGCCACGTACGCTTGAATCACCAGTCGGCGCAAAGCCAGTGCCCCCAACGACCGGGCTGGTTCACCAACGGAGCGAAAAAAATGAGTACTTCCCTGAATCCTTTCATGCCCATATCCACGGCGTCCTTGCCCAGTTTGGGGCGTGAGCAACGCTTTGACACCCGTGTTTGCGATTTCGGCTCGCTAACTCCCTTTGCTGAACACGGGCGCCCGGGGCACCGGGGGCATGCGCCTGACGCGTCTTTCTGGAAGGAGTCACTGGCTCTGGCAGAAAAATACCTGCCGTTCACCCGCAGAAAGCTCAACGTCAACGATGCCGTTTACGCCTGTGGCGAGACATTTGACACTCTGTACCTCATCAGCGCGGGACTGTTCAAAGTCGTGAACCTGACGCAAGATGGGCGCGAGCAACCCGCCGGCATGTATTTCAAAGGCGACTGGCTGGGGTTTGATGGCATTCCCAATGGCCACCATAGCTGCTCCGCCATCGCGATGGACCGGGGAGAGGTCTGGAGCATTCGATATGACACCTTGCTACAAGCCAGCACCCAGGAACCCATAGTGATGCGACTTCTGCTGGCCGCCATGAGCGGCCAATTGGCGAGAAACCGAGATGCCATGCTGGCCATGGGCACCCTGACGGCCGACGCACGCGTGGCAGACTTCTTGCTGAAATGGGCACATGCGCTTGAGGAGCGCGGCCTGAGAACTGACCAATTCAATGTGCACATGACCCGTGCCGACATTGGTCGTTACTTGGGACTCACGCTCGAGTCGGTCAGCCGGGCTTTGTCGCGCATGGCGCGCTGCGGCGTCATTGAGTTCAATGAAAAAGGGCGCCGTGACATCAGCATTCCCTGTTTGAAAGCGCTGCAAGAATTTATTATGGAAAGCACCGAGCACAAGCGCGCATTGCAGTGAAGGTGGTCTGGCTCAGTGCATCGTCTTTTGCGTCATCTCATGGCCCGGCACGTCCGCCGTGGTGGGTGTTGGCAAGTTGAAATTTCTCAATCAGGTTTTGACCCTAGGTCATACGCTGTCAATTGGGTGGTCGGTTATTGGTTAAAGACCTGCAGGGTTGCAATCTGCCTGCCACTTTCATCCCTACTTAACCTATGAGGTACCTACCATGAGCAATCTCCGTTTGAGTGAACCCAGCCTGTTTGACCCTGCGCTGTCAACGCCGTTTGAATCGATGTTCAGACGGCTCATGTCGCCCATGCGCCTTGATGTGGACAACGGCTCGCTGGACATGCGCCTGGACGTCACCGAAATCGACGGAAAATACAAAGTGCGGGCCGACATTCCGGGCGTCAAAAAAAGCGACATTAATGTTCGCATTGACGGCAACCTTGTCCAGATCGACGCTGAAGCGGCCAAAGAGTCAGAGACCAAAGACGTTGGTGGACGTGTGCTGCGCAGCGAACGTTGGCGCGGTGCCGTGTCCCGCTCCTTCACCTTGGCGCAGGACGTGGACGAGAGCAAAGCCAGTGCTTTGTACGAAGACGGCGTGTTGACCCTGGAGCTGCCCAAAAAGGAAACAAGCTCTGCGAAGCGCCTGGCCATCAAATAGCCACCCGTGCCAGGGCCGGGTGTGCCCGGTGCTGGCGCGTCCGACTCGCGATCCGGCGGCCCAAAAGGACGCCGGGTTCTATCCAGCCATCAATTCAGGGAGTCCTCACACCATGTCCGCTAAACGAGACCAGTACGTCGCTAAAACAAAGCATCAACTCGATGAGTTGAACGCCCAGATCGATTCTGTCGAAGCCCACGCCAAAAAGTTCAAACAAGAGGCCAGCAAAACCTATGACAAGGAGTTGACCGAACTGCGTCAGCAATCTGCCGCCGCCAAAACACGTCTGGAAGACATCAAAAATTCTGCCGAAGACAAGTGGGAAAGCCTGACCGAGGAGATGGAAAAGGTGCGTGACGCTCTGGTCCACTCCTACAACTACTTTAAACCCCAATTGAAGGATTGACGGGGCAGGTGCTGGCGTGGCCGCGAGTTGAATCGAGGCCTTGGCCGTGGAGATTCACCCTTTCTGTCAGGTTGTGATTACAGAGGGGCAAAGAAAAACCCCAAGCAATTTCTTGCTTGGGGTTTCATTTGGAGGAGAAGGTGGGATTCGAACCCACGGTACCTTGCGGTACGCCTGATTTCGAGTCAGGTACATTCGGCCACTCTGCCACTTCTCCGTGGCTCGCATTGTATCAGCGCCGTTGACCCGATTTTCGGGCGTTCGGGGCGTTTTGTGTGGCTATTCAGCCTCTGCCATCTGCGCCAGCGCAGTAGTCACGTCCTGTGGGGTCACGTCGGCAACGGGTTGCAGTTGGTCGGCCAAGTCGGCCAAGGCGTTGGGAGCTTGGGTTTTGAGCAGCGCAATGGACTGGCCCGCTTCCTTTGGCGAGTCAAAACCCAGGCTTTGTAGCAGCACGCGCTCGTTGGTGTCGACAAGCTTGAAGTAGAACTTGCCGTCTTTTTCGCGGTACTGCTTGAACACGGGTTTGGCCACCTTGGCTACTTTTTTGGTCTTTTGGCCCACCGTGGAGCGCAAATCGCGCAGGCCCACGGCTTCGCGTAGGCGTCCCATGAAGGGAGTGGCGATGTGTCGGGCCTTGGCGGCGCCGGCCATCAGTATGGTTTCAATCTTGCCGGGGTCGGCCATCAGGGCGAGGTAGGTCTCGCGCATGGGTGCTATTTCCCGGTCAATGCGCTCAAACAAAATCTGTTTGGCGTCACCCCAGGCAATGCCGTCGGCATAGGCTTGGCGCAGGGCCGCAGTCTCTTCGGCGGTGGCAAAGGCCTGGTAAATCTGAAACAGGGCCGAGCCTTCGGTGGTTTTGGGTTCGCCCGGTGCGGCGGAGTCGGTGACGATGCCTGCGATGAGCTTTTTGAGCTGATCACGCGGGGTGAAGAGTGGAATGGTGTTGTCGTAGCTTTTGCTCATCTTGCGGCCATCCAAGCCGGGGAGCGTTGCCACGTCGTCTTCAATGGCTGCTTCAGGGGGCACAAAGTGATCACCGTAGCGGTGGTTGAAGCTGTGCGCCATGTCGCGCGCCATTTCGATGTGCTGAATCTGGTCGCGCCCCACAGGCACTTTGTGGGCGTTGAACATCAAAATGTCAGCGCCCATCAGCACGGGGTACATGAACAGGCCAGCGGTCACATCTGAGTCAGGGTCGGCGCCAGCGTTGGTGTTTTTGTCGACCGATGCCTTGTAGGCGTGCGCTCGGTTCAAAACGCCTTTACCCGTGACGCAGGTGAGAAACCAGGTGAGCTCGGGAATCTCGGGCACATCAGACTGCCGGTAGAACACCACGCGCTCTGGATCCAACCCGGCGGCCAGCCAGCTTGCGGCAATTTCCAGTGTGGAGCGCTGAATACGAGCGGGCTCGTCGATCTTGATCAGAGCGTGGTAGTCGGCCAGAAAGTAAAAGCTTTCCACGTCAGCGCGCAAACTGGCGCGCACCGACGGGCGGATAGAGCCCACATAGTTGCCCAAGTGGGGGGTGCCGGAGGTGGTGATGCCAGTTAGAAAGCGCGTGGAGCTCATGGTGGATTCAATCAGTGAAAGAGCGGCTGCCAATGCTGCCAGGGAGATGGGAACGGAATGATCAGCTAAAAAGCAAGGCCAGCGGGCTCAGCAGCAAGTCAAGCAGGCCGTAGCTGAGTCCCATCAAAGGCTGCAGCCAAAAGGTGGTGACCACGCCGGTGAGCACCAGGCCCATGACGATGAAAAAGCCCCATGGCTCCACCCGCGAGACCAACTCGGCTTGGCGGTAGGGCAGCAAACCCACCAGAATCCGCCCGCCGTCCAGTGGAGGCAGCGGGAACAGGTTGAACGCAAACATAACCAAGTTGACCAAAATGCCGCCTTGGGCCATTTTGATGAAAAAGGGCTCAGTCACTCCGGTGCCGTGCAGCGTATAGAAAACCGCGCCCCACAGAATGGCCTGAATGAAGTTGGCGCCAGGCCCGGCTAGAGCGACCCAGATCATGTGCTTTTTGGGGTTGCGCAGGTTGCCAAAACGCACTGGCACAGGTTTGGCGTAGCCAAACAAAAAGGCGCCTGAGGTGGCAAAGTACAAAAACAGCGGCATCAGAATGGTGCCTACGAGGTCAATGTGCTTGAGCGGATTCAGTGTGATGCGCCCCAGCATGTAGGCCGTGTTGTCGCCAAAGTGGCGTGCGGCATAACCATGCGCGGCCTCGTGTACCGTGATGGCGAACAGCACGGGGAGTGCGTAGGTGGCAATGGTTTGAATAAGGTGGGCGATGTCCATGGGGCAATGGTCTCAGGCGGTCGGGGTTACAGGCCCAGAGCCGCGAAAGAGCCGCGTCCCTCTCGGACGATTTCGGGTTCGCCCGAGCTCAGGTCCACCACTGTGGTGGGCTCCAAGGCGCAGGCGCCTGCGTCAATGACGCCGGCAATCAGGTTTTTATAACGCTCCAGAATCTCTTGCGCATCGTTCAGGGCTTCGGTTTCACCCTGCGGGATCAATGTGGTGGCCAGCAGTGGTGCGTGGTGAAGCTCCAGCAGCTCCTGCAGCACCTTGTGGTCGGGCACACGCAGACCTATGGTTTTTCGGGCCGGATGGCTCAGGCGACGGGGGACTTCTTTGCTGGCTTCCAGAATAAAAGTGTAGGGCCCCGGTGTGGCCGATTTGATGAGTCGAAACTGCTGGTTGTCCACGCGGGCGTAGTTGGCCAACTCGGACAGGTCACGGCACAAAAGGGTGAGATGGTGCTTGTCGTCTACGCCCCGGATTCGGCGCAGTTTGTCGGCGGCGGCCTTGTCGTCCACGTGGCAGACTAATGCATAGCTGGAGTCGGTGGGGACCGCCAGCACTTCGCCTTTTTCGAGCAGGGCGACCGCTTGTTTCAGCAAGCGAGCTTGCGGGTTGTCGGGATGTACTTCAAATAGTTGGGCCATGGGGGGTATTTTCTGTCAAACCGATGGAGTGGTGCAGGCTGCGGCCGCTTTTTGGCGTTTGGCGAGTTCCCGCGCCGACAGCAAGGCGTTGCCAATGCCGCTGAGCGTGATCACCGCAATGCCCATCCATGCAAAGCCGTCTGGGGTGTGGTCAAACACCAGCCATCCACCCAGTGTGGCAAATGCAATTTGTGAATAGAGGAACGGTGTCAGAACTGGGGCCGAAGCGCGCATGTAGGCTCGAATCAGGAACAGGTGGCCAACGGTGCCGCACAGACCGATCAAAACAAAGAGCGGCCAATGGGCAATAAGGGCAGATGATTCCCAGTTGAACACCACGATGGGGGTCGTCACCATAGTGCCCACCAGACCTGTGTAGAAATGGGTGGTGTAGGGGTTTTCATGCCCGCTCAAGCGGCTGGTAAGGACTTGAAACCAGGCAAAGGTGGTGACCAGCGCAATGGGAAACAAGAGTGCCCAAGTGAAGACTTGCCCGCCTGGGCGAACCACCAGCAAGACCCCGACCAAACCGACGCCCATCAACACCCAGCGCTGGGGCGACACCCGGTCTTTCAGCAGCCAGGCGGCCATGCCGGTGGCTGCCAAAGGTGACAGCATGACCATGGCGGTAAATTCACCTACGGGCAAATACTGCAGGCCAAAAAATGAACAAAAGCTGGTGACCAGCAACAACGCTCCCCGCAGAGCTTGAAAGCGGGGGTTTTTGGTACGGAACAAGCCCATTTTTTGCACGGGAAAGCGCAAGGCAAAGGTGGCAACCGCCTGAAAGGCGTACCGAAACCAGAGCAGCATCAACACCGGCGCCAGCGTTGATGCGTATTTGGTGCTGGTGTCTAGGATTGAGAAGATCAGTGTGGCCAGGACAATGAGCAAGGCACCGCCGGTCTGCGCGCGCCGGTCGCGTTGAGCTGACTCGGTCAAGTGGGATCGCCGGCGTATTGGATGCGATCCTTGATCAATTCCCACACTGGCTTGAGGGTGCTCGGCAATAGGGGCAGAGTCCCCAGTTCGGTGTGACTCTCATCCGGGCTGTGGAAGTCACTGCCACGGGACGCTGCCAGATCAAACTCGCGGGCGGTGTCGGCATAGCTCAAAAATTCGGCAGGGGTGTGACTGCCGGTGATCACTTCGACGCCCTGGCCGCCGTGTGTTTTGAACTCGGTGAACAGCGCATATTCCTCGTTGGTTGAAAACTTGTAGCGCGCAGGGTGGGCAATGATCGCGACGCCGCCAGCCTGGGTGATCCAGGTCACCGCATCTTTCAAAGTGGCCCAGCGGTGCTCCACAAAGCCGGGCTTGCCTTCGGTCAGGTACTTGCGAAACACCTCGTAGGTGTCTTTGCAGACCTTGGTTTCCACCAAAAAGCGGGCAAAGTGAGTGCGCGAGATCAAATCGTGGTTGCCGGCAAATTGCAACGCGCCTTCATAGGCGCCCATGATGCCAGCTTTCGCCAATCCGTCGGCCATGTCCTTGGCACGCTGTCCCCGTCCGCCGCGGGTTTGTTGCAGGCCGGCGATCAGGGCTTCGTTTGTGGCATCAAAGCCCAAGCCGACGATGTGCACCGTGTGGCCAATGAAGGTAACGGAAATCTCAACGCCTGTCAGAAAGTTCAACCCTTCCGCCTTGGCAGCTGCCGCAGCGCGGGTCAAGCCACCGATCTCGTCGTGGTCAGTGAGAGCCCACAGTTCAACCCCGTTGGCCTTGGCGCGCTGCGCGAGGGCTTCGGGGTTGAGGGTGCCGTCAGAAACAACGGAATGGCAATGAAGGTCGGCGTTGAGTAGGGTAGTCACGATTTGATTTTAGGCTTTCGGGATAACCCTTGGATTTTGCTTGATGGGCGGGCGCTCAAGTTTCCGCGCCTTCGACCAGAAAGCGCACCCGGCGCACGCCGTTCCAGGCGTCCGCGTCGAGGCGAAACGCGAGCTTGACGCGGGCGGGCAGTGACTCGGTTCGGCCAAACCAGATGCCGTCGACTGGTTGCCCTTGGTGCTTGAGTTTGAGGGCCAGGTGTTTTTCACCCACCAGGCGCTGTGAGACCACTTCGACTTCTTCACTGAAGGTCGGTGCGGCAAACCCCTGCCCCCAGACCTCTTTGTGCAGGGCGTCAACCAGTTCCACGCGGCGAAACTCGGGCTTCAAGGGGCCATCGGTCTCCAGGCGGCGGGTCAGCGTGGCGGCGTCCAACCACTCTTGGGCAACTTCGTTGAGGCCTTGCTCGAATTGGTCAAAGTGTTCTTCGGCAATGGTGCAGCCCGCCGCCATGGCGTGACCGCCAAAGCGCAGCAGCACGCCCGGGTAGCGTTTGGCCACCAGATCGAGCGCGTCGCGCAAATGAAAACCGGGGATGGAGCGCCCAGACCCTTTCATCTCATGTTCTTTGCCGGGCGCAGCGCTGGCAGCGAACACAAAGGTGGGGCGGTGCAGCTTGTCTTTGATGCGTGAGGCCACGATGCCGACCACGCCTTCGTGAAAGTCGGGGTCAAACACACAAATGGCGGGTGGCGGCTCTTCGGATTCGTCAAACAGCGACTCGGCAATGGCAAAGGCCTGCTCGCGCATATCGCCCTCAATTTCGCGGCGCTGGCGGTTAATGCCATCCAGCGTTTTGGCGAGTTCATCACCGTGCGCGGGGTCATCGGTCAACAAACATTCAATGCCGAGCGTCATGTCGGACAGTCGCCCGGCGGCGTTGATGCGTGGCCCCAGGGCAAAACCGAAATCAAAGGTGGTGGCCGTCGCGGCTTGGCGCCCGGCTGCTACAAAAAGAGAAGCTAGTCCCGCAGGCAGGGCGAGTGCCCGGATGCGTTTTAGCCCTTGAGCGACAAGGCGGCGGTTATTGGCGTCGAGCTTGACGACGTCTGCCACCGTGCCCAGCGCCACCAGCGGCAAAAGGGTGTCGAGCTTGGGTTGGTTTTGCGCGTCAAACACGCCGCGTTGGCGCAACTCGGCGCGCAACGCCAGCAGCACGTAAAACATCACGCCCACACCGGCGATGGACTTGCTGACAAACGTGCAGCCAGGCTGGTTGGGGTTGACGATGACATCGGCCTCGGGCAGTTCGATTTGGCCGTTGCGGCTGGCGGGCAGGTGGTGGTCGGTGACCAGCACTTGCAAGCCGAGCGCCCGCGCCGTGGCCACGCCGTCGAAACTGGCAATGCCGTTGTCCACGGTGATCAACACATCGGCGCCACTGTCTCTGACGCGCTGCGAAATCGGTGGCGTGAGGCCATAGCCGTCCACCACGCGGTCCGGCACGATGTAGTCCACGTGCTGGGCGCCCAGCAGGCGCAGGCCGCGCACGCCGACGGCGCAGGCGGTGGCGCCGTCACAGTCGTAGTCGGCCACGATGCAGAGTTTCTTGTTGGCGGCAATGGCGTCAGCCAGCAACACGGCAGCGGCGGCGGTGCCCAACATGTCGGTGGGCGGAATGAGCCGGGCCAGGCCGTCATCGAGTTCCTGAGGGCTTTGCACACCGCGCGCGGCGTAAAGCTGCGCCAGCAGAGGGTGAATGCCGGCCTGCTCCAAGGCCCAGGCCGAGCGGGGAGGTATGTCTCTTACTATTATTTTCATAGCTGGTTCAGCAGGTTAGACGCGGGCTGGGGGCCAAAAATTCTCTTAAATTGGCTTATCAGTGTGCGGGGGCGGCTCTGGAAGGTTTGGGCGTGGCGTTCGCCGCAGAGTGTGACTTGAACGGCCTCCCCTTGATCCAGCGCGGCCCGCAGTTTTGTGCATTCGTTGGCGTCGACCTGCTGCCAGGCTTGCGTCCAGCTGCTCCAATCTTCTTTCAACGCCGCTTGGCGCAGGGTGTCGATGACGATGGGCGGTGACGCACTCGCCGCAGGTGTAGTTGTGTTCAAGCGCCCGGTGCCGCTCAGCCAAAACGAATTGACCACGGGTGCGCGCCGGGAAGACCGGGCCTCGTTCACGGGATGGGTGTAGAGCAGCATCTGCATCTCGTTTTGCAAGCGGCGCAGAGGCGCAGCGTTGGCGTCGCGGGGCATCCAGTTTTCCAGGTTGCGCCCGGCCACCCGGTCCAGTGAGGCAGTGGCAATGTCGTCAAACACGGGGCTGTGGGCCAGCCATCGGGTGGCGTCATCAAACTGCAGCGTGATGCCGTCTTCTTCAAAATAGGGTTGCATGGCCGCCATCAGGGCGCGTGATTCATCTTCAGAAAAGTCTGCCAGAGGCCACTCGCCCATGGCGATCTGGTGCGAGCCTGCTTGCCAGTGGCATGGCGTGATGAAGGCCGCGCCGCTTTCAGCCTGCGCATGGTGAGCGGCCCAGGGGATGAGGCCGTCTGTCGTTGGCAAACCCAAGGCTCGGGCCAGCGCCCGTTCATGTGGGGTTGAGAGGCTGAACTCGTCGCCTTGGTCTGGTGCATCGGCCGTCAGCCGGGCCAGCAGTTTCTCCAGCTGAGGGAGTTTCAGTTTCGGCAGGGCGGACGCGCAGCCTTCGGCGAGGCAATAGGCAAACGGAATCAAAAGGTGCATGGGGCGATTGTCCGGGAAACCGATGGGGCAGGGCTCCGAGAGTCACTTCCCCTCGAAACAAGGTCGGTGAATCAGGGCCTGCACGTCAAGTACTTCGTTATTCAAAAAAACAGATAAACATATTATTTAATATTTTTTTTGGAAATAACGAGTGACCTCTACCATGCGCCAATTCGTTCAACTTCTATCAAAGCGGCCATCATGCATCCCCACCCCAATCGTCCTGAACCTGTTGGATTCACCACCAGCGAAGCGCCGCGAAATGCGGTATTTAGTTCCCGCCTTTTCCGCTATTGGTTGTATTTCCAGGTTAGCTGGGTCACGCTGGCCGTGCTCTGGCTGAGCACGAGTCATCACCTTCCCGCCTTGACGGGCTATTCGGGCGAGACGCCGGCCTGGGTGTCTGGTTTGTTGAGCGCCATGTTGGTGGGCATGGCGGCCCAATTGGTTGACGGCGCGCTGGGCATGGCTTACGGCGTGACGGCGACCACATTTTTGATTGCCAACGGCGCTTCTCCTGCGGCTGCCAGCGCCAGCGTTCACATTGCCGAGGTGTTCACCACCGGTGCGTCCGGCTGGTCTCATTACTCCTTGGGCAATGTCAGCAAGAAGCTGTTTTGGCGCTTACTCGCACCGGGCTTGGTTGGCGTCACTGCGGGCGCATTGCTGTTGTTCCACATCGATGGCGCCATGATCAAACCCTATATCTCCGCCTATTTGCTGGGCATGGGCGGGTGGATTTTGTACCGCGCTTTCGTCCTTTACCGGCGCAAGAAGGTCATCGTTCCCGCGAAGAACCCCCCGGTGGCGGCATTGGCCATCACCGGTGGTTTTCTGGACGCTGTGGGCGGCGGCGGCTGGGTGCCCGTGGTCACCACGAATCTGATTGGCACGGGTCAAGACCCCCGCACCACCATTGGCACCGTCAACTCCGCCGAGTTCTTTTTTTCAGTGGCTGGCGCCGGAGTATTTACCTTGTTTGTGGGGATCACGGACTGGTACCTGAGTACCTGATTGCAGGCTTGGTGCTGGGAGGACTGGGGGCGGCGCCTTTGGCGGCCCAGGTGACCTCACGCCTCTCCGCTCGCAGTCTTTTGCTGTTGGTGGGGGTCTTGATCAGTCTGGTTTCCGCGTTCAATTTGTACAAGGCGTTGCTGTAGCGCACACGTCGAGCCAGTTCACTAGAAAATCCCCTCTCCACCCCACCTGTCGGCAAAGCAGCGGCTGTCGGCGAGGTGGACCAGACACCGTTCAAGCGCCCACCACACATTCAGCGACGGCCTGAAATTGGGGTCGTCCGGTCGATGATGGCGGCCACATTGATGCCGCGGGGCAGGGTGCCGTAGTTGTGGTGCCCCATTTGGGTCAGGCGGGAGTTGCAAAACGTATCACTGATGAACGCCGGGCTGTGTCGCACCAGCAGGGCGCCCTGCAAGGCCAGGGCCATGCGGTCCACGATGTCGCGGGCGCGGTATTCAAGCGCCTGGACCTCTTTGAAATCTTTAACGAGGGCGTTCACGTATTGATCCAACGTAGCGTTCCCCCCTCGAGCCTGGTTGACTTCGGCGAAAAACGCCTCGGCCACCTCAGGTGTTTTAGACAGGGCGCGTAGCACATCCAGACACTCCACATTGCCACTGCCTTCCCAAATGGCATTGACGGGCGCTTCCCGGTACAGGCGCGGCATCATGCTGTCTTCCATGAAGCCGCTGCCACCAATGCATTCCATGGCTTCATAAGCATGGTTGGGGGTTCGCTTGCATATCCAGTACTTGCCCACCGCAGTGACCAGTCGCACCAAAAGGTCTTCGTGCTGGTCGGTGCGGTGGTCCATGGCGCGGGCGATGCGCAGGGTGAGTGTCATGGCGGCTTCGCTCTCCAGCGCCAGGTCGGCCAACACGTTTTGCATCAGGGGTTGTTGGTTGAGCACCTTTCCAAAGGCTGATCGCACCGAGCAGTGGTGCAGCGCCTGTGACGCGGCCATGCGCATGCCGGCACTGGAGCCAATCATGCAGTCGAAACGGGTCATGCTGACCATTTCGATGATGGTGCGCACGCCACGGCCTTCGTCACCCACCATCCAGGCCATCGCACCGCGAAGTTTTGTTTCGCTGGACGCGTTGGACGCATTGCCCATCTTCTTCTTGAGCCGCAGTACCTGCATCGGGTTTTTGCTGCCGTCCGGGCGCCATCGGGGTAGCAAAAAGCAGGACAAGCCACCGGGTGCTTGCGCCAGCACCAAAAAGGCGTCGCACATGGGGGCGGACACAAAGTACTTGTGTCCTACCAGTTCGTACATCTGGCCGGGGCCGCCGCCGCCCATGGGGATGGCACGGGTGGTGTTGGCCCTGACATCCGATCCACCCTGTTTCTCCGTCATGGCCATGCCGATGGTGACGCCTAGTTTCTGTTCAGCCGGGATGTTGCGTGGGTCATAAACGCGTGCGGTGACTTTGGGCACCCAGGTGGCGGCCAGATCGGCTTGCAGGCGCAGGCTGGGTACGGCGGCAAAGGTCATGGTGATGGGGCAACCGTGCCCGGCCTCGACCTGCGTGTGCATATAGGTTTTGGCGGCGCGGGCCACATGGGCGCCGGTCCGTGGTTCGGTCCACGGGGACGCGTGCAGCCCCTGCTCAATGCTGGTGGTCATCAGTCGGTGATAGGCCGGGTGAAATTTGACCAGATCAACGCGTGTGCCAAAACGGTCATGTGTGTCTAGCTCTGGCGTGTATTTGTTGGCCAGCTGGCCCTGCTCCATGTACTCGGCAGTCCCGATCATTTGTCCAAAATTGTTCAGCTCGACTTGTGCCCAGCTGGCGCCTTCGCGAACAACCGCTTCGGACAAGGCGACATCTTGTGTGTAGAGGTTGTAGTCACACAGCTCGGTTGCAAGGTTGCTGAGTTCATGGGTGTCGGCCTGGGAGGCCCCCGTTTGAATGGGTGAATTTTCAGGGGTCATGGTGGTGTCTCCAGATTGATTCGGGATTGTCCCTTGCGTGCTGGCGTGGTCAAGTCACACAGGGGCAGAGTGACAGTGCATCTGGAACTCAGGGTAAGTGGGGCAGAAAATCTCAGGGTTACCCCTCGGTGCCACAATGGCGCCTGTTCAAAATAACGGTAATTTGATGCAAATTCCCTACGAGCTTATCCTTGGCTGGCGTTACACGCGGGCCGGTCGCGCTACCCGGCGCAATGGTTTTATTTCCTTTATCTCCGGGGTGTCCATGCTGGGCATTGCCTTGGGCGTGGCCGCGCTCATCATCGTGTTGAGCGTGATGAACGGGTTTCAGAAAGAGGTGCGGGACCGCATGCTCAGCGTGGTGTCGCACATCGAGATCTACGCCCCTTATGGTGCGGCCTTGCCCGATCTGGCGCGTACCCTGGCTGAAACGCGGTCAAACCCCCAGGTTATTGGTGCTGCACCTTTTATAGCGGCTCAGGCACTGCTGGCGAGGGGTGAGGACATGAAAGGCACCATTGTTCGGGGCATTGACCCGGCCTTGGAGCCTGAGGTGACCGACCTGGCGGGTGAGTTGAAAAACACCGCGCTAACCCGCTTGATTCCGGGCGAATTCGGTGTGGTGCTGGGCGGCGAGCTGGCCCGCTCGCTCGGCGTGCGTGAAGGCGACAAGGTCACGCTGGTGGCGCCCAGCGGCCAGGTTACGCCGGCGGGTGTGGTGCCCCGCCTCAAGCAAATGACGGTGGTGGGCACGTTTGACTCTGGCCACTATGAATACGACTCTGCACTGGTGCTGATGCATGTGGACGATGCTGCCCGCATCTTCCGCCTGGAAGGGCCCAGCGGCGTGCGACTCAAGCTGCAAGACCTGCATCAGGCCCGCGCGGTGGCAGCGGAGTTGGCCAAGACCTTGACTGGTGACCTGCTGATTCGCGACTGGACGCGCCAGAACCGCACCTGGTTTGCCGCAGTTCAGCTGGAAAAACGCATGATGTTCATCATCCTGACGCTGATCGTGGCCGTGGCCGCGTTCAATTTGGTCTCCACCCTGGTGATGACGGTGACGGACAAACGGGCCGACATTGCCATTTTGCGCACCTTGGGCGCTAGCCCCCAGAGCATCATGGGTATCTTTGTGGTGCAAGGCGCCATGGTGGGTGTGATTGGCACACTGGCTGGCTTGGTGCTGGGCTTGGGTGTGGCCTTCAACATTGATGTGCTGGTGCCCGCGCTGGAGCACTTCCTGGGGGCGACGTTTCTGCCCAAAGATGTTTACCTCATCAGCAGCATGCCCAGCGACCCCCAGCAGTCCGACATATTGCCGGTGGCCATCATTTCTTTGGTATTGGCTTTTCTGGCCACCTTGTACCCGAGCTGGCGCGCCAGCCGGGTGAACCCGGCGGAGGCCTTGCGTTATGAATAATCGTGTCCCCACCCCGGACGCATCTTCTGCGGTGCGGTCTGCGCTGCCCAAGCCAGGCGTCGTCTTGAGCGCGCGAGGTTTGACCAAACGCTTCACTGAAGGACGGCTGGATGTCACGGTCCTGCAGGGTGTCGACCTCGATGTGCATGCGGGCGAAACTCTGGCCATCGTGGGCGCCTCGGGCTCTGGCAAAAGCACCTTGTTGCACCTGATGGGCGGGCTGGAGGCGCCGACAACCGGCAGTGTGCTTCTGAATGGTGCCGACCTGGCCCACCAAAGCGCCACCGAACAGGGGCGCTTGCGCAATCAGTACCTGGGGTTTGTGTACCAGTTTCACCATCTGCTACCGGAATTCAGCGCGCTGGACAACGTGGCGATGCCGCTGTGGATTCGGCGCATGGCTCCCGAAGAAGCCGCCCAGCAGGCCAGCAAAATGTTGGAAAGTGTTGGGCTTCAAGACCGGTTGCACCATCGCCCTGCCGAGCTGTCGGGTGGAGAGCGTCAGCGGGTGGCCATTGCCCGGGCACTGGTGACGCGCCCGGCCTGTGTCTTGGCCGACGAGCCCACGGGCAACCTGGACCGCAGTACCGCCAACGGTGTTTTTGAATTGATGATGGGGCTGGCTCGCACGCAGGGCACGGCGTTTATTGTGGTGACGCACGACGAGGCCCTGGCGGCGCGTTGTGGGCGTCAACTGCGGTTGGTGCAGGGCCAACTGGCCGGCACTTTGTGATTTGAAATATCAGTAAAGCGATGGAGCGCGCATGAAAGAAGTTGGATTTACCACCGCCATTGTTCACTCAAACCGCCAAGCAGGCGCAGAGCACGGGGCCATACACAAGCCGATCCACACCTCGGTGCAATACGGGTTTGACCGCGTTGAAGACCTGGTGGGGGTGTTTCAGGGCAGCATCAAAGGCGGGTTCAACTACGCCCGTCAGGGCACGCCCACCACCGCAGCGCTGGAAACGCTGATCACTGGCTTGGAACAGGGCGTTGGCAGTGTCTGCTTTGCCACCGGCATGGCGGCCATCACCGCCACGTTTTTGACCCTGCTTCAGTCGGGTGACCACATCATCACCAGCCGCTTTGTGTTTGGCAACACCAACAGTGTGCTGAGCACATTGGTACGCTTGGGTATCACTGTGTCCATGGTGGACGCGTCGGACAGCGCCCAAGTGGCGGCGGCCATTCAGCCCAATACCCGGTTGGTGTTTGTTGAGACCATCGCCAACCCCGGCACCCAGATTCCTGACCTTTCCGCCATTGGTGAGCTTTGCAAAGCGCGTGGACTTCTCTATGTCGTGGACAACACGGTGAGCTCCCCCGCGCTGTTCCGCCCCAAAAGTGTGGGTGCGGGCTTGGTTATCAATTCATTGACCAAAACCGTGGCGGGCCACGGCAGCGCCTTGGGCGGCTCGGTCACTGACACGGGTTGCTTTGACTGGCAAACCTACCCCAATATTCTGGACAGCTATCGCAAAGGCGATGCGGCGCAATGGGGCTTGTTGCAAATCAAGAAAAAGGGCTTGCGAGACATGGGCGCGTCCTTGTCATCGGAGCACGCCCATCAAATCAGCCTTGGTGCTGAAACATTGGCGTTGCGCGTGGAGCGGAGCAGCACGACGGCTCTGGCTTTGGCGCAGTACTTGGAAAAACACCCCGCGATTGGACGGGTGTACTACCCCATGCTGTCATCTCATCCGCAACATGCCATTGCCAAAAAACACTTCAGTGCGGGATCGTGGTTGTTGTCCTTTGAGCTGCGCGACGCATCTGACTGCTTTGCTTTCATCAACCGACTGCAATTGCCCATCAAGGCCACTGGGCTGGGCGACACGCGCACGCTGATCATTCCCGTGGCGCACACCATTTTTTGGGAAGCCGGCGCACAGGTGCGGGCTGAGATGGGCATTGCAGACGGTCTGATCCGCGTATCTGTGGGGCTGGAGGACAGCGCCGATTTGGTGGCTGATTTCGAACAGGCCTTGCACGGCTGAGATGCCAGGCTTTCTGTCGTTTAGCTCACGCCCTGGCCTGAAAGGGATGGCTTTCGAGGGTTTGCAGGGGGCCTTGATCGCCCTCGGGTGACCTAAGCTGCCCCACTTCCATAGCAGCAGGATGTGATCATGAAATTTCGCCAGTTCAAACGCTTGGCTTGCCTGACCGGTTTGCTCGGTACTCTTGGCTTGGCCATCGCCCAACCCACCCAAACTGTCAAAGTGGGTTTGATTGGCCCCTTGACTGGTCCCTCGGCTGATTTCGGCATCCCCATGGCGAATGGCGCCAAGCTGGCGGTGGACGAAATCAATGCGGCTGGCGGTTACCTGGGGCGTCCGATTGAGTTGGTCATCCGAGACGACACGGCCAATCCCGATATGGGTTTGAAAATGTCCCAGGAGCTTGTCAAGGAGCAGGTCATAGCCACCGTGGGGTTTTGCAATACCGGTGTTGCTTTGAAGTCGCTGGAGGTTTATCAAACCGCCAAAACGCCTTTGATCGTGCCCTGTGCCACCGGCACACCCATCACCACCAAATACCCGGCGCCTGAAAGCTACATTTTCAGAACCTCAGCCCGCGACGCCATACAGGCGCCTTTTGTGGTGGACGATATCGTCGCCCGAGGCTGGACCCGAGTGGCTGTTTTTGCCGACAAGACAGGGTATGGCGAGGCCGGCCTGCAAGATGTCGTGAAAGCATTGGCGGCCAAAAATCTCAAGCCGGTTTACATCAGTCGATTTGACCTTGGTGTGAAGGATTTACAGGCTGAGTTGAAAGAGGCTCAGGCGGCCAACGCCAATGTGGTGTTCAGCTACACCGTGGGCCCTGAGTTGGCCACCATTGCCCGGGGTCGGGCGGACTTGAAGTGGTCAGTTCCCCAGGTGGGACCTTGGCCGCTTTCCTTCCCGTCTTTCATTGACGGTGCCAAGGGCGCGGCAGAGGGCGCCTTGACCTCGCAAACCTTTATTGCCGAGCCCAGCAACGAGCGCCGTAGCTCTTTCATCAGCGCCTACGCCCGCAAGTACAAAACCAAAAACATGGGGGTGCCCATGGCCGCAGCGCAAGCCTACGATTCGGTCTATTTGCTGACCTACGCCATTCTGGGCATTCGCAGCGGCGATTTGTCCGGGCCCAACGTCAAAAATGCGCTGGAGAACATGTCCAAGGTGTATTACGGCGTCACCGCGACCCACGAGAATCCCTTCAGCAAAGACGACAAAGACGCAGTGACCCCCAATATGCTGGTCATGGGCATGGTCAAAAACGGCGCAGTGACTTTTGCCTACCCGGAAGACCGTACGCGCAACCTGTTTGTCCAGCGCAAGAAATAGGCCGGTCAGCTTGAGGGCGGTGCGTCCGATGGCTTGGCGCCGCGCAACAGGGTGAGCGCCAGCAGGGCAGACGCCACCATCAAAAACAGACTGACGGCGTTCAGAACCGGTGTGGCGCCTTCTCGCATGCGGCCATACATCATCACCGTAAGCGGCGAGTCCGAGCCGACCAGCATTAAGGTGGTGTTGAAGTTCTCGAAAGACATCAGGAACGAAATGGCGGCGGCGCCAATGAGCGCGGGCTGGAGATAGGGCAGGGTCACGGTGGTCAACACCGCCGCGCGGGATGCGCCCAGGTTGTAGGCAGCCTCTTCCAGCGTGATATCAAAGCGCTTCAGCCGTGCGGTGATGGTCAACGTGGCAATGGACACGATGTAGGCAAACTGCCCCAGCACCACCAGCGGCAGCCCAGGTCTCAAAAATTCCAGCTCCCATCCCCACAGGTCGTCGGCCAAGTTCGCAATGCGGCTGGCAAAGGCCAGAATCGAAATGCCCAGAATCACACCGGGAATCACTAAGGGCGCGAGCATTAGGAGGGACAGTGCCTGCTTACCCCGAAACTGCGTTCGTTCAATCAAAAAGGCATTTGCCGTTCCGACCAGAACGGAGAGCACGGTGACCCAGCAGGCCACCACCACGCTGGTCCACAAACTGCCCAATAGTGCCGTGTCGGCAAACAGACCCTCTTGACCGGGTGTTGTGCCCAGAAACCACGCCAAGGTGAAGCCGCGCCAAGGCGGCGCAGGATAGGGCGCATCGTTGAACGCAAAGACCGCCACCACCACGAGCGGCAGGAACAGGAAGGCAAAAAAGATGACGCCGTAAATCACCGTGCTGGCGCGTAGCCAAGGGGGGCGGGGCAGGGAGAGGATCATGATCGCTGCATCACTTCGCCAAACTTTTGGCCGCTCAGCCTCAATCCCAACCAGACAATGGCGGTGCTGAGTCCCAGCAGCAAGAAACCAAACGCGGCGCCTTGCTCCCAGTTAAAGCGGGTGATGAACTGGGTGTAGATTTGCTCGGTGAACCACTGCGAATTTTTGCCGCCCAAGAGCGTGGGCGTCAGGTAATTTCCCAGCGTCAGCATGAAGACCACAATGCAGCCCGCCACGATGCCGGGCGCTGCATGCGGAATCACAATCTGCCGCAAAATTGACCAGCCATTGCCGCCCAGGTCATACGCCGCCTCGATCAGTGAGTCATCCAGACTCTCCAGCGCGCTGATCAGCGGGATCACCATGAACAACATGGAGGTGTAGACCAGCCCGACCAGAATGGTGGCATCGTGGTACAGCATTTCCACCGGTGCCGGGGTCACGCCCAAGGTGACCAGCAAGTCAGGCAAAACACCGGACTCGCGCAGCAAAATCATCCAACCCAGGGTCCGCACGGTCTCACTCACCCAGAATGGAATCAGGCACAGCACAAACAATAGCGCTTTGCTGCGGCCCCGCACCAGTTTGGCAATGGTCCAGGCAATGGGGAAGGCCATCAGCAGAGTAATGGCGGTCGCCAATATCGACATGACGGCGGTGCGCACAAAGGTGTGCCAGTACAAAGGTTCTTCAATAAAGGTCAGGTACTGCGCAAAGCTGGGTTCGTAGACGCGAGGGGCCACGCGGGCCCGCAGCGACAGAATCGCCAACTCGACATGGGGCAGCAGAACCAGGCCTGCCAGCCAAACCACTGCTGGGGCCAACAGCAACATCAGGATCAAGCGCGCCTGAAGTTGGTTCTGGTTCGTCACCTCAGTGCTCATGGTTTATGCCGAAGCCTTGGACGCAAAACAAACGGCCCGCTGAGGATCAAATCCAAAGCTCACGGTCTCACCCACCCGCAAGTCAGACAGGTGGCCGGTCTGGGGCAAAGCAATGCGAAATTCAGTGCGAGATTTCTCTTCATGCAAGAGTACCGCCGAGTTGGCGCCGTCAAACAGCAAGCTGTCCACCTGCGCCCGGTAATGCGGCAGGCCGGCGTCGGCAAACACCTGGGTGTCGCGTGCCAGGCTGGCAACCTCCGGGCGCACAAAGGCTTCAACTTGATCACCTGTTTGAACCTTGCCTGATGCCCGCGTGGTGAGCACCATGCCGTCGTCGCCAGTGACGGTGACCAGGTCCCCGTTCACGGCCGTAGCGCGGCCTTTCACCTGGTTGTTGGCACCCACAAAGCCGGCGACGAACGGGGTATCGGGTTGGTAGTAAAGCGCCTGAGGCGTTCCCACTTGCTCGAACCGGCCATGGTTCATGACTGCCACATGGTCAGACAGCACCAGCGCCTCTGATTGGTCGTGGGTGATGTAAACAAAGGTGGTGCCGAAGGCTGCCTGCAACTGTTTGAGCTCAATCTTCATGTGCTCGCGCAGCTTCAAGTCCAGGGCACCCAGCGGTTCATCCAATAGCAAAAGCGTGGGCTCCAGTACCAGACTGCGAGCGATGGCCACCCGTTGTTTTTGACCGCCTGAAAGTTGCTCCACGCGCTTGTTCTGCGCGCCGGGCAGGCTGACCCGTTCCAGCATCTCACCCACACGCCGCTTGATCTCGTCTGGTGCGACGCCCCGGCGAGCCAAGCCATAGCCCACGTTCTCGCCGACTGACATCATGGGAAAGAGCGCCAGGTGCTGAAACACCATGTTCACCGGGCGCCGGTTGGGTGGCACGCCTTTCATGGGCTTGCCGCCAATGCGAATCTCGCCAGAGTCCGGGCTTAAAAAGCCCGCAATCATGCGCAACAAGGTCGTTTTGCCACATCCAGAAGGGCCAAGAATGGAGAAAAAACTGCCGCGCGCTACGCTAAAAGATAGTTCATCTACCGCCAGAAATCCGCCGTAGCGCTTGCCCACGCGCACGGCTTCCAGGTCAGGCTGAGTCCCCCCACTCAATGGGGGGGGGGCAGCAATGTCGGAACTCAAGCCGGGTCGCCTTAGTTGGCGGCCTTGATGCGGTCCAGCACGCGACCTTCAATTTCCTCAATGCCAGCTGGCACAGCGGGGTACCACTTCACGTTTTTCAAGGCGGCTTCGGGGAAGCTTTCCGCAAACTGGGCTTTGAGCTTGGCATCCATCAACTGGTCAGCACCCTTGGAGGCGGTGAAGTTGCCGGCCGCCGAGGCCACGCGGGCAGCGATCTCGGGGCGCATGTTGAAGTTGATCCAGGCGTAGGCGCCAGCGTCGTTTTTGCCTTTGGCAGGCAGCGCAAAGGTGTCAATCCAGCCCAGAGCGCCGGACTTTGGCGCAATGTACTGAAACTCAGGCTTTTCAGAGTTGAGCTTCCAGCCACCCGTGTCCCACATCATGGCACCCACAATTTCACCGGCCCGCATGCCGTTGAGCAACTGATCCTTGTTGTCCCAGTAAAACTTGATGTTGCCTTTGCAAGCAATCATGGCCTTGCCGACTTCATCCATCAAGGCGCCATAGGCTTTAGGGTCACCGTACAACGCAAACGGGTCTTTGCCGGCGGCAAAGGCGAAGGCCAGCAGGGTTGGCCGTTTCAACCGCATGGCGGTCTTTCCCTTGACGTCGGCACGGCACAAGTCAGGGTAGTCAGCCATTTTGGTGAGTTTGGTGTTCACCACCAAGCCATCAGTGCCCCAGATGTGTGGCAGGCCATAGACTTTGCCTGCCAAAGTCGTGTTTTTCTTGGTGGCTTCCAGCATGGATGGGATGAATAACTCGGCTTTGAGTTTGCTCAAGTCCATCGGCTTGTAAATGCCGAACTCCTGTTGAGGGCCAGTGATGCGGTCTTGGGACGGCTGCGCTAGGTCAAAACCTGCACCACCAGTGGCGCGCAACTTGGAAATCATCTTCTCGTTATCAGACAGTGTCACCTCGACGGTGTAGCCGCTTTCCTTTTCGAACTCGGCCACGATGTCTGCCGGGGCGTAGCCGCCCCAGGTTAGCAATCGGAGTGTTTTTTCCTGCGCCATGGCGGAGCCCGCCATGGCGAGCGCGACCACGCCTGCGGCGATAAGGGTGAGTTGAGTTTTCATGCTTGTTTCCTTGAAAAGTGTGACAGAGATGAATGACGACCAGCAAGGCTGGTGGACGCTAAAGATTACTGCAGCCATGTGACAGTTAAGTGTCACTGCTGTGGCTGGAATGTGTCTACGGTCAACCGGAAACAATCCTAGGAACACCTGTTCTTCTTGCCTATCCCAAATCGGCACATGACTGGTAGAAATAGGCAGGATTTACCCTAGGCCCTGGTTCACGGTTGACGCAAATGCCAGGCCTTGGGTCGGGTAAAGGCTTGAATGCCATAGGTGGACAAGGTCAGCCCTACGCCGGAGTCACCATGGCCGCTCCAGGGCAGACGTGGGCTGACGCGGTCACAGCAGTTCCAGTACACGGTGCCCGCGTTCACCTGGTCCAACAGGTTTTTCGCACGCGCCTCGTCGCGGGTGAAGATGCCTGCCGTCAAGCCGTAACGGGTATCGTTCATCAGCTCCACCGCTTGGGCGTCGCCCGTGACCTTTTGAATCCCGATGATGGGACCAAAACTCTCTTCACGCATGAGGGCCATGTCATGACTGACGTCGGCAAACACGGTGGGCTCAAACCAGTTGCCGGGCCCAGGTAGCCGCTTGCCGCCGGTGAGCAGGCGGGCGCCTTTGGCTTTGGCATCGGCCACTTGTGCTTCCAGCACGTCAAGCTGCGGCGCGCGGGTGATGGCGCCAATGTAAGTGTCTGCGCTCATGGGGTCGCCCGCTTTGAAGGTCTTTACCGTGGCCACAAACGCCGAAACAAAGTCGTCGTGAATGGACTCGTGCACATAAATGCGCTCCACCGAGCAGCAGCTCTGGCCCGTGTTGTACATGGCGCCGTCTGCCAGCGATTCGGCGGCTGTTTTGGGGTTGGCATCTTCGCAGACATACGTGGGGTCTTTGCCCCCCAACTCCAGTTGCACCTTGACCATGCGCGGCCCCAGTGCTTCCATGATGCGGGCGCCGGTGGCGTGTGAGCCGGTGAAGAACAAGCCGTCAATTTTCTGTGCGAGCAGGGCAGCGCCCACATCGCCACCGCCAATCAAGGTGATGAAGGCGTGCTCTGGCACACCCGCCGCGTGCAGCAGGCGGGCAATCGCCAAGCCGGTTTGCGCCGCGTACTCTGACGGCTTGTAAAGCACCGCGTTGCCCGTGAGCAGGGCGGGAATGAATACGTTTCCACCCACAAACCAAGGGTAATTCCAGGCCGAGATGTTGGCAATCACGCCCAATGGCGTGTGTTCAATTTGCTCAGTCATGCTGCCGTCAATGAAGACGGTTTCCGTGGCCTGTTCGTCATCCGCCTCTTCGATAAAGAAATCGATTCGGGCAATGAGGCCGTTAAGCTCGTTTCGCGACATCTGGATCGGCTTGCCGGTCTCACGTGTCATTGTGGCGGCCAGTTCATCCAGCTCGGCCAGCACACCGGCTTTGAAGCGTTCGATACAAGCTTGGCGTTTGGCCATGGGCGTGGCGGCCCACGGCTTTTGGGCTGCCCGGGCGAGCGTTGCTTTTGCGGCGACTGAAGTTGCGTCGTCCGCAGGAAGTTCGGCGATCAATGCGCCCGTGGCAGGGTTGTGAATGGCAAGTTGATTCATGGCAGGGTCTTTCTGGCTCACAGGGCCGCTTTGAAGAGGGCGTCGAAATCGGCCGCAGTACAGGGGCGTGGATTTGTCTGATGACAAATGTCGGCGGTGGCAATTTCAATCAAGCGGGGAAAATGCTCAGGTTTCACGCCATGGGCCGCCAAACCGCCGGTGATGCCAATGCTTTGTTTGAGTTGCTTCAACCAAGGCACAAAGGCCGCACCACCGCCGGGCACCTTGCAGACGTGGGCGAGTTCATCGAACTTCTCGGGTGCGGACTCCATGTTCCACGCCAGTACCGTGTCAATCATCAAGGCGTTGGCCAAGCCGTGGTGCAAGTCGCAGACAGCGCCCAAGGCGTGGGCGCAGGAGTGCACCGCGCCCAGGTCTTTCTGGAACGCAATGGCGCCCATCATGGAGGCCATCATCATGTCGGAGCGAGCCTTCAAGTCGCCCGGGTTTTGAACGGCAGTTAACAGCGCCGCAGCGGCAATACGTGTGCCCTCCAAAGCGATGCCGTCGCACAAGGGGTGGTAGGCGGGTGACAGGTAGCTCTCAATGTTGTGGGTCAGCGCATCCATGCCGGTGGCGGCCGTCACGTGGGACGGCAGGCCTACTGTCAGTTCCGGGTCGGCAAAGACGGTTTTGGCGAGAATTTTGGCGCTGAACACCACCCGCTTCAAATGGGTGTCGTTCTCGCTGACCACGCTAGAGCGCCCCACCTCGGAGCCGGTGCCCGAGGTGGTAGGCAAGGCGATGAAGTAGGGCAGCTCGTGGGTAATGGGCCGCATTTGTGGGTGGTCCCATACGTATTCCAGAATATCGCCTTCGTGCGTAGCGGCTACGCCCACCACTTTGGCCACATCCAGCGCTGCGCCACCCCCAAAACCAATCACGCAATCGGCCTGATGCGCCTTGTAGGCAGCGGCGCCATCCATGACCTGGCTGCAGGTGGGGTTGCCAAAGACGCCGGTAAATACCGCCACGTCCAGTCCGTCAAGATGTGAAACAAACTCGGTCAACACCGGCAAGGCACCCAGCGCCCGGTCGGTCACGATCAAGGGGCGCTTGCAGCCGGCTTCGATCAAATGTTTTGCTACTAATTTGCGAGCGCCTGCGCCAAATTTGATGGGGGTAGGGAAGGAGAAGTTGGTAATAGTCATGGTCGTTCAGATGATTTCAAAGTAACGTTTCATTTCATAGTCTGTCACAGCGTCCAGCCACTGCCGCCATTCCCAGTCGCGGGTCGCCGCGAAATGGTCGACAAAACCGTCACCCAGCCAGTCTCTGGCAATGGTGGATTTCTCGAAAATTCGGGTGGTCTCAATCAAGGTGCGCGGCGCCCGTGCAATGTGCTCGCCGCCCACATTGGTCCCAGTAATCGGGGGGGCTGTCAGCTTCAACCCCTTCTCCACACCGTCCAAACCGGCGGCAATCACCGCCGCCATGGCCAGGTAGGGATTCACGTCAGCGCCGGGGCAGCGTGTCTCCAGCCGGGTGGCCTTGGGGCTTCCGGCAATGACCCGAAAACTGGCGGTGCGGTTGTCCACGCCCCAAGTGGGTTTGACCGGGGCCCAATAGCCGTCCACCAGCCGCTTGTAGCTGTTGATGGTGGGCCACATCATCGGTGCAAACTCCATCAGGCAGGCCACCTGCCCCGCAAGGTAGCTTTCAAACAGCGGGCTCATCTTGCGCGGGTTCTTGGCGTCAAAAAACAGATTGTTCTTGCCGTCAGACAGACTTTGGTGAATGTGCCCGCTGCAGCCTGGCAGCTGCTGATGCGGCTTGGCCATGAAGCTGGGCATGATGCCAAAGCCCGCCCCAATCTCTTTGGTGCCCGTTTTGAAAAGAATGGCACGGTCGGCCTGCTCCAGTGCTTCGCTAAAGCCCAATGCCGCTTCATAGACGCCCGGGCCGGTCTCGGTATGCAGCCCCTCAATCGGCACGCCAAATGCCAGCATGTCGTCCATGATGGCATTCAGAAAATCCCGGTTCTGGTTCATGCGCAGCAGCGAATAGCCAAACATGCCCGGTGTGAGCACCTCGGGTCCCACTCCCTTCTTGGCCGCCCAGCTTTGAGGGGTTTCCAGAAAGTTGAACCACTCAAACTCCATGCCGGTCATGACCTTGAAACCCATTTTTTCGGCACGCTTGAGTACCCGTTTCAGGGTCTGGCGGGGGCACTGGGCGTGGGCCGAACCATCGGCGTTGACGAATTCGCTCAAAAAGAAGGGCACATCGTCGTCCCAAGGCACATGGCGTGCGGTGTTCAGATCAAGCCGGGCCAGTGCGTCCGGAAAGCCGTGCTGCCAGCCGGTGGCCGTGGTGTTGTCATAGGTGACATCCATCATGTCCCAGCCCAAAACGACATCACAAAAGCCAAAGCCACCGCCGGGTGCCGGCTCGGCGGCGCCCAGAAACTTGTCGCGGTGCAGGTACTTGCCGCGCAGAATGCCATCAATGTCGCTGACCGCCACCTTGACTTTTTTGGCGTCGGATTGTTTGAACTGGGTCAGTGCGGGGTGTTCGCCCGCTGTTTTTTTCTTTGAGGTCGCCATAGAGCCTTTCCAGTGACGGTTAGAGGACGGGCGCGCCGCTGGCAACGCGTTGGGCCTTGGCGTGGTCAAGGGCGAACTCTTCTTCCGGAGAAAGAATCAGGCGCTTGCGGCCCACCAGTGCAAAGTAGGCGATGCCCACGCTGAACCAGATGGCCACCCACATCACGCCTTGCTGATAAACCGGGTCCGTCAACTGAAAGTAAAGGGTGACAGACGCAATCAAAATCGTCAACACCGCGCCCACCACCCCAAACGGGCTGCGGTAAGGCCGTGCCAGCGCGGGAAAGTTCTTGCGCAGCAAAATGAACGACAGCGCTTGCATGATGTAAGAAAACATAGCGCCAAACACGGCCATGTTCAGCAGCGTACCGCCAATGACGGCTGCGCCCTTGTCCGCCCCCAGGCTGAACCACAGAATGAACATCACCACCAGGGCCAGAACGGCGCCGGTGATCATGGCAATGTGAGGCGTCTTACGGCTACCGTGGGTCACTGACAAGGCCGACGGAAAGTAGCCTGCCCGGCTGAGCGAGTAGATTTGGCGCCCCTTGGCGAAGATGATGGTGTGAAAGCTGGCGACCAGCCCGAGTACTGCCACTGTTGCCAGAGTTTTTGCAATACCGTCACCATAAATGGCTTTGAAACCGTCCAGCAAGGGCTCGCCTGAGGTGCCCAGTTTGTGCGAACCCACGCCGGCCACCGAGGGGTTGAGCCACAAAATCATGAAGGCCGACAAAATCAGGGTAAATATGCCGGCCAGAATGCCGCGTGGCATGTCCCGCTTGGGGTCCACCGACTCTTCCGCCGCCAGTGGCAACTGCTCAATCGCCAAAAACAACCACACCGCAAACGGCAGGCATGCCAGTACACCCGCCAGTCCCATCGGCAGGAACGGGCCGTGGCCTTCGGGCAAGGCGATCCCGCCTTCGCCCACGTTCATCGCCCACTTGGCGAAATCAATAGAGGGCAGGGCGCTGAACCAGAACACCACCAGGCAAGACAGCGCCAGCAGCGTCACGATCAAGGTCACCTTGAACGACAACTCCACGCCCACGATATTGAGACTCACAAACAAAATGTAAAACCCGATCCACCACAGCGGCAGCGTCTCTGGCGATGTGCCAAAAATACCCGCCATATAGCTGCTGATGAAATAAACGATGACCGCCGGCGTCAGCACATACTCCACGTTTTCAGCCAGCCCGGTGACAAAGCCACCCCACTGACCCATGGCCGTGCGGGCGAAGGAATAGGCGCCGCCGGTGTGGGGCAACGCCGGAGACATTTCAGCCAACGAAAAGGTCAGCCCCAGGTACATGATGGCGATGATGATGGTCGCCAAAAACATGCTGCCCCAGCCATTGGCCAGTCCCAGGTTCCAGCCGGAGAAGTGGCCGGAAATCACCGCCCCTACGCCCAACGCCCACAGGGACCAAACCCCGGCGTACCGACGCAGCCCTCGTTTGTCAAAGTAACTCTGGTCAACTTTGGTGTATTGCACACCGGACGAATCGCTCATGTGGGGCTCCTGGATGTTGTTGGAGATCAGGGAAAGACCGAGTGCATCCTAGGAAGTGGCTAACCGGCTGACTATCCAAAATCGGCAGGTTTACTTTGAGTAGCATCAATGTTTTTTTCAAATGCGGTAGAGTACGGGGTAAACCCGGGGTGTGCTGAAGCTGGCAATCCGGTCAGAATTAATAAATGCCTGCTCAATCCGCGAACGCGATGTCCTTGGGTGCCCAGTACCTTGGACTGGGTGGGCGAGGCGTGTCTGCGTTGGCCAGCGCCACCTTTGCAGACGTCGAAGAGCAAGCCTGCGCATTGACAGGCTGGAATCAAGACTATTTGCAACTCAGCGCGGGTGCGTTTCAGGGCGAAATCTGTCAGGTTGAAGGCGCCTGTATCAAGCTCTTTATTGAGCGTGTGCAGCAGTCGCTGTTTCAAACTGGCGTTCTACCGCGCAACGTGCTGGCGGTTGGCATTCCGTTAAGCGCCAGTGGTGCTGGCATGTTCTGCGGCCAGGCTTGTGCGTCTGACGCGTTTCATGTGTTTTCCGGCTCGTCCGGATTCGAGTTCAGAACCTCTCAGCAGCACACCATGCTTGGCATTGAATTGCAGTTGGGCGATGGGTGGCTGAGCGACGTAGGGCCAGGCGTTGAGTCCGGTAATCACCGGGACTTACCCGCACAGGCCGGCGCCTTGCCAATGGGCCCTGCTGCGCTGGCCGAACTCAAAACCTATTTGCTGGCCTTGCTCCAGTCCGCGCAAACCGCACCTGATGTGTTGTCCAGCCCGGCCGTGGTCAACACCGTGGCCGATTTTTTGCTGGACCACATGGCCCGAAACTCGGTGGGCGCTGGCTTGACTGATGAGTTACCGGTTCACCAAAAGCTGGTGCAACGGGCCTGCGCTTTGGTCCATGAAACGCTGGAGCAGGCCCCCACCGTGGCGCAACTCTGCATCGACTTGGGCGTGAGCCGGCGCACCCTTCAAAACGGTTTTCAGCGCACCCTGAATGTCAGCCCGCTGAACTACCTCAAAGCCGTGCGCCTGGGCCAAGCGCGCCGGGCACTCAAGCAGGTGCGCTCCGTGACCGAGGCCGCAACGGCCTTTGGCTTCTGGCACTTTGGTCACTTCTCACAAGACTACCTGACCATGTTTGGCGAGCGCCCCTCAGACACCTTGAGGCGCCACCAAAGCGACTAACCCCGCTCGCCAACTTCGTCATGTGGTAGTTTCACCGGCATGACGACCTGGATCGACACCCATTGCCACCTTGACGCCGCCGAATTCGGCTCGGAGGCCCTTGCAGTGCGGGCACACGCCGCACAACAAGGCGTGAAGCACTGCGTCATTCCCGCCGTATTGGCCGCCAACTTTGACAGGGTGCGCCATTTGGCCCATGCCAGCGGCGGCAGCTACGCGTTGGGCATTCACCCCCTCTATGTCAAACAGGCAAAGGACTCTGATCTGCAGCAACTGGACGCTCAGTTGACGCTGCACCGCGACGACCCCCGCTTGGTGGCGGTGGGCGAAATTGGGCTGGACTTGTGGGTGCCCGAATTGACGCAAAGCCCCTGGCGAGAGCGGCAGACGAACTTTTATCTGGCGCAATTGAAATTGGCCAAGCAGCATGACATGCCGGTGATTCTTCATGTGCGCCGTTCCGCCGACCTCCTTCTCAAAGGCCTGCGCGCGGTGGGCGGTGGGCGCCCCTGGCTAGGCATTGCCCATGCTTTCAATGGCAGTAACCAGCAGGCGCAAGCATTTATTGCACTCGGCTTCAAACTGGGTTTTGGAGGGGCGATGACGTATGAGCGCGCCCAGCAGCTGCGTCGCCTGGCGACAACCCTGCCGTTGGAGTCCATCGTGCTGGAAACGGACTCGCCCGACATGCCCCCGCACTGGATCTACAAAACTGCCGCGCAGCGAGAAGCGGGTGAACCCCAGGGGCGCAATACCCCCGGCGAGCTGCCCCGTATTGGCGCTGAACTGGCCGCCTTGCGCGGGATTTGTGTCGAGGAACTGGCTGAAGCCACCACACGCAACGCTTTGGACGCTTTGCCCCGGTTGCGCGCCTTGCTGGCGTCTTTCTGAACTTGGGAGGCCGCAAGCCTCAAAAACCGCTGCGCTATGCTCACAAACACTTGTTTACCCTAGGAGTCGCCTGTGTTTCCACTGCCCATCACCACTGAACAATCCATTGGCCGCCTGGTCTTGCGGCTGAGCGGGTTTGTGCAGGGGCGGCTGTGGCTGCAGGTGCTGGTGGCCATGGCCATTGGCATTGCCACCGGTATGGCCATTGGGCCCACAGGCGGCTGGTTGACACCCAAGATGGCGCTGCTGGTGAGCAATTGGCTGGCCATGCCGGGCTACTTGTTTTTGGCGATGGTGCAGATGATCGTCATCCCGCTGGTGGTTGCCTCCATCATTTTGGGCATGACCAGTTCGCGCGACATGCAGCAGTTGCGCAGCATGGGCTTGCGCACGGGGCTGTTCTTTCTCTTCACCACCCTAGTTGCCGCAGTCATTGGCTTGGTCATTGCGCTGGCGGTGCAGCCCGGCAGCTACCTGCAGGTGGACCAGTTGCCGAGCGCCACGGCGGTCACTGCCTCGGCGACGAGCGCGGCCCCTTCACTCGCCACCTTGCCTTCCCAGATTGTGCGCATCGTGCCGACCAACCCATTGCAGGCCAGCGTAGAGCAGAACATGCTGCAGGTGGTGGTGTTTGCCATCTTCATGGGCGTGGCACTCGTGACGATGGACGGCAAGCTGGCCAAACCGCTGGTGGATTTGTTGGGTGCCGTGCAAGAGGTCAGCATGGTCGTGGTGCGCTGGGCCATGTACCTGGTGCCACTGGCGGTGTTTGGCCTCATGACGCAGCTCACCGCCCGCATGGGGCTGGACGCGCTGCTGGGCATGGGTGTGTATGTGCTGACCGTGCTGACCGTGCTGGGGGCGCTGCTGCTGACCTTTGCGTTTTTGATGGTGGTCTATGCCGTGGGACGGCGCCGCTCGCCATTGACCTTTCTGCGTGGCAGCCGCGATGTGTTGTTGCTCGCGTTCTCCACCTCCAGCTCGGCTGCGGTGATGCCGCTGACCATTCGTACCGCCGAGGAAGCACTGGGTGTGCAGCAAGGCGTGTCGCGCTTCGTGATTCCGCTGGGGACGACCATCAACATGGCGGGCACCGCGCTTTATCAGGTGATTGCCACCTTGTTTCTGGCGCAGGTCTATCAGGTGGACGTGGGCTTGCCCGGGCTTTTGCTGGTGGTGGTGCTCGCAGTCGGCGCCTCCATTGGCTCGCCAGGCACGCCGGGCGTTGTTATTGTGATTTTGTCGATGATGCTGGGCACGGTGGGTATCCCGGCTGAAGGCATTGCGCTCATCATCGGCGTGGACCGCATTCTTGACATGAGTCGCACCACACTCAATGTGGCCGGTGATCTGGTGGCGGCAAGTGTGATTGACGAGCACACGCTGCGTGTGCCAGAAGAGGTTGGTCGCCAGGCTTGAGTCAAAATTCTCGTGGGTCGCGCTGGCTGGGCGCTGCAATTCAAGGCTGAACCCGGCCCAGCACAGCCAACCCGCCTTCTCCGGTTTTGACGATCACGCCTTGTCCCGAAGCCGGGGAGACGCCCGTTAGCGCCGTGATGTTGACCTGATGCGTCACTACCACGAGGACGCCGGGGCCTTGCCACTGTTTCAGAATGGCCAGTGCGGCAGCCGTTTGCGCAGTCTGGCGCTCCGATGTTTCAAAAAATGAGTTGAACGGGGCGGCATCGTGACTCAGCCCAGGGAAAGCCAGCTGGGCAGTCTCTCGGGTGCGACACCATTGCGAACTCAGCACCTCGCCGACGGGGATACCCCAGCTGCGGAATTGCTCATCGATCCGGCGAGCCTGGGCCCGGCCTGTGGCGTCAAGGTTGCGCTGGCTGCTGCAGTCACTGAGCGTGAAGCCGGGCGGGTCGCTGAAGCCGGGCGCATTGGCGTGGCGAAACAGCACAATGCTGCCGCTTTGGACCGCCGCCCAATCGGACTGCGCCCAGCCAGCGCGCGGCAGGCCCAGTGCGAACAATGCCAGGAGTAAGACCGTCAGCCAGGCCGGCCAGCGCCACTGGCGGCTACGAGAACCGGGGCTGGCCTGTGCCTGGGGTTCATAAAGTGGTTCGCACCAGCGCATGATTCATCCCTCCTTTTCCATTGATGTCAGTAGTAGGCGAAATGTGTTTCGAATGGCCATCGTTTTATTGATGGCTAAAGAATGATGTGCACCCGCCGGAAAAGTTCCAAATAAGGCCACACGTTGCTGATGAAAAACTCACCGCCAGGGGGGGGCACAAGACAAAAGCCACTTGATTCGCGTCAACGACCGGCAGCAAATTGGCTGCAAAAGTTTGTCCATCCAAACCGGCAAACAATAGGTGTCCATGAAGACAAATATCGTGTTGACCGTCGACCCGGGTCTGATTGCACATCTTTTGGGGTGCGGGTTTGGGGCCGGGGAAACAGCCGATTCAGCGCAGAAGGAGCAAGCTCGCCAGCCTGGAGCGCCAGATCCGGCCGATACCTGCAACCCCCGCTTTGTGCAGCACACCGGCAAGATGGTTGATGGATGTCAGGACCAAAATGTGGGCGTGGCGAAGTTTCCCCTTGATCGCCTGGAAGGCGGTTCCACCGGTTCGGATTGCACCTGCATTGGTGGCAACTTGTGTATACAGAGCGGCTTTTTCCTGAAACTCGATAATCCTGAAGCCGATGACTGGTTGCGTGAACAGCGCAGCGCGTTGTGCTCCCCCCCTGAAGCTGCCCGACAACCCTGATTTGATGAGTGCTCTCAATGACTGAATCCGATTCCTCCGCCCGTCCTCCCTGTCATGCGGGGCGCTGGCGGGCTGCCACCGTGTTTTGCTTGCTGGTGATGGCCATTGCGCTGGCCACGGGCATGAGCATGTTTGAGCAGTTCAAGGCCCAACTTAGCCACCTGCAAACCAAGCTGGAAACGGTGCATCAAATTAAATACGTGGCCGTGTTGCTGGACGAGGCCAAGGCGCCTGCGCTGCTGGTCACCTTGGATCCGCTGGAGGCGGCCTTGCAGGTGCAGCGTTTGAACAGTGTGGCAGAAGGGCGTGAGGACACCATGCAGTTGTGGGCCGTGCCCGTGGCGGGCGAGCCGCGGTCGCTGGGTGTTTTGACCCGGGGCAACAAAACGCTGAGTGTTCCTGTGGCTGATGGTGCTTTGGACGATGTCCCCCGCCTGGCGATCAGCGTGGAAGAGAAGGGCGGCGTTGAGCCCGGGGTGGCCCCCCGCTTGCCTTACCTCTTTGAAGGCACCTTGATTCAAAAGGCCCTGTAATTTTTTGGGAGCATGGCGATGGCTGAAGTGACGGGGATTGACCATATTTACATCACCGTGTCTGACTTGGCGCGGTCCGAACTGTTTTATGACCAAGTCTTGATGCTGGCCTTGGGGTTTCGCAAAAGCAAGTTCACCCTGGGCGGTGACCCGCACATTCAGTACTTCAACCGATTGTTCGGCTATGTGTTGCGCCCGGCCCGGGCGGCCACGCCGCACGATGCCTACGCGCCCGGCTTGCATCACTTTTGCCTGCGGGTGCACACGGCCGCCGAAGTGCATGAGGTGGCCCAGGCGCTGCAGGGCGTGGGCATTGACGCGACAGCGACGCGGCTTTACCCCGAGTACGCACCCGACTACATGGCCACGTTTTTTGAAGACCCTGACGGCCTGCGTCTTGAGGTGACCAATTACCGCCAAGAGCGCCGGGACCGCCATGCCAACTGGTAGCGTGACTGCAATTGATCAGGCGGTGCTACCACGTTTGGCCGGGTTGCTGCCCATTGTTTCCAGCAACACCCGCTTGCTGATATTGGGCAGTTTTCCCGGTGCGGTGTCTTTGGCCAAACAGCAGTACTACGGGCACCCGCAAAACCAGTTTTGGCGGATATTGCAAGCTATTTGGCCCGATAGCCTTGGTGGAATAAGCGCATGCAGCTATGAAAAACGGAGCGATTGGTTGTTGGCGCGAGGCCTGGGTGTGTGGGATGTGTACGCCAGTTGCGAGCGCCAGGGCAGTCTGGACACGGCCATTCGAAACCCGCAGGTGAACGACTTTGCAGCCCTGCTGCAGCGCTGCCCGCAACTGGCCTCAGTGGCGCACAACGGCGGTGAGAGCTTTCGCCATGCCAAACACACGGCGGCGCTGGGACTGGCTGTGTACAAGCTGCCGTCCACCAGTCCGGCCAACGCCAGCTGGAGTTTTGAGCGCAAGTTGGCCGTTTGGCGCGAGGTGATGGTGGGCGCCGGTTTGGTCTGACACCGCGTGCGCCCCCACGATGGCGATAATGGCTTTATCTTGAAAAAACGCACCCTCAAACTCCCCGAAGTCAATTTCTCTGACGAGGGCGACCTCCGTCACCTGCATCTGGGCACCGAGTGGATTCAGGGCACCATGCGAATGGACGCCCCCACTGCGCTGTTTCACGAGTACATCCAGCGCATGATGGCCTGGCTGCTGTTTGTGGAGCCAGACACGGTTAAATCCCGCCAAGCTGTGCAGCTGGGGCTGGGCGCGGGGTCCCTCACCAAGTTCTGCCACAAAGAACTGCGCATGAAGACCACCGCCATTGAGCTCAACCCGCAGGTGCTGGCCGCCTGCCGGGGCTGGTTCAAACTGCCGGCTGAAAACAGCCGCATTCAGGTGGTGCTGGCCGACGCGGCACAAGAGATTCAAAACCCCAAATGGTGGGGCACGGTGGACGCACTGCAGGTGGACCTGTACGACCACGAAGCCGCCGCCCCGGTGCTGGACAGTCTGCCGTTTTACAACCACTGCCACCGCCTGTTGACGCCAGAGGGCTGCATGACGGTGAACCTGTTTGGCCGCGCCTCCAGTTTTGACCGCAGTGTGGAGAAAATCTCCGCCGCCTTTGGCGCTGACGCCGTTTGGGCGTTCAAGGCGACCCGCGAAGGCAACACCGTGGTGCTGGCGCAGCGCACCCCGATTCGCCCCAAGCGCGAGGTGATGATGGCCCGCGCCGAAGCGATTGAAGCCCAATGGGGCCTCCCCGCCACCAAATGGGTGCGCGTTTTTAAACCGATGCCGAAATGACCTCACCTACTGCGCCTTCTCCTTCGGTCGGATCTGCTCACAGAGGGCCGGTGGACTGGCGCAGCCTGGTTACCTGGTTGCACCAGGACAAAGTGATTAGCCTGGAAGAGGCCAAACGCATCACCGCCCGATGCGCGCAAGCGGAGAGCGTGCAGCACCCATTGGTGCGTCTGGCCAGTGTGTCAGTTCGCCGCGCATCAGATGACAAAGCCATGGACATTGAGTTGCTCACCCAATGGCTGGCCGAGCGCACGGGTTTGGCGTATTTGCGCATTGACCCGCTCAAAGTGGAGGTGGGCAAGGTGGCTGACACCATGGGCGCCATGTATGCCGAGCGACACAAAATTTTGCCGGTTCAGGTCACCGCCAGCGAGGTGGTGGTGGCCACGGCCGAGCCGTTTTTGACCGACTGGGTCGGCGAGGTGGAGCGTCAGGCCCGGCGAAGCGTGCGCCGCGTGCTGGCCAGCCCGCAGGAGATTCAACGCTACACGGCCGAGTTTTACGCGCTGGCCAAATCGGTGCGCGCCGCCAACAAAGCGGGGGGTAACGCGGCCAGCGCCAGTTTTGAGCAGCTGGTGGAACTGGGCAAGGGCAACAAGCAGCTTGATGCCAATGACCAGGGTGTCGTGCAGGTGGTGGACTGGTTGTGGCAATACGCCTTTGACCAACGGGCCAGCGACATTCACCTGGAGCCCCGGCGCGAGCAGGGCGTGATTCGCTTTCGCATTGACGGGGTGTTGCACCCGGTGTACCAGATGCCCCCCGGCGTGATGACGGCAATGACGGCACGTATCAAACTGCTCGGCCGCATGGACGTGGTGGAGCGGCGCCGGCCACAAGATGGCCGCATCAAGACCCGCAACCCGCGTGGCGACGAGGTGGAGATGCGAATTTCCACCTTGCCCACGGCGTTTGGCGAAAAGATGGTGATGCGAATTTTTGACCCGGACACCACGGTCAAAGACCTGGATGCGCTGGGTTTCTCCGCTCATGACGCCCAGCGATGGGAGGCGCTGGTGAAGCGCCCGCACGGCATCATTCTGGTCACCGGACCCACAGGCTCGGGGAAAACCACCACGCTGTATTCCACGCTGAAGCGTGTCGCCACCGAGGAGGTGAACGTGAGCACGGTGGAAGACCCGATCGAGATGATCGAACCCGCCTTCAACCAGACGCAGGTGCAAACACAGCTCGACTTTGGCTTCACCGAGGGCTTACGCGCCTTGATGCGCCAGGACCCGGACATCATCATGGTGGGTGAGATTCGCGACCAGCAAACCGCCGAGATGGCGGTGCAGGCCGCGCTCACCGGGCACCTGGTGTTCTCTACCTTGCATACCAACGATGCGCCCAGCGCGGTGACCCGGCTGATGGAGTTGGGGGTGCCTGCCTATTTGATCAACGCCACGCTGCTGGGCGTGCTGGCCCAGCGTTTGGTGCGCACGCTGTGCAAACACTGCAAGGTGGTGGATGAGACCGCCTCGCGTGATGCGTTGGCCGACCTGGTCAAACCCTGGCAGCTGAGCGGCTCTTACAAACCCTACAAGGCCGTGGGTTGCGTGGACTGCCGCATGACCGGTTTCATGGGCCGCATGGGCTTGTACGAGTTGCTGGTGGTGACTGAAGGGTTCAAGGAAAGGATCAACAAGGAGCCGAGCATGGACGTGCTCCGGCGCCAGGCCGTGAGCGATGGCATGCGTCCGCTTCGATTGGCGGGGGCCTTGCGGGTGGCCGAGGGCCTCACCTTGGTCGACGAGGTGCTGGCTTCCACACCTGGCTTGTCTTGAGTCGGCTGGGCGCTCATCGGGCAATGCTTCGGTGCCGCGCTAAGTCACGGCTGGTGCCAGAGAAGAAATAATATGGAAAATAAGACGCCAGCCCCCGTTCAATCTGCGCAGAATGCTCCTAAAAGTGTAGTGGTTGGCTTGCTGCTGGCCAGCTTTGGTGCCATTGCGTTCAGTGGCAAGGCGATCATCGTCAAGCTGGCCTACCGCTATGGGGTGGATGCGGTCACGCTCATCATGTACCGCATGCTGTTTGCCTTGCCCATCTTCACCGTCATGGCTTGGTGGTCCAGTCGCGGCAAGCCGCCGCTCACCCGGCGGGATTGGTGGGGCGTGCTGGGGCTGGGGCTAACCGGCTATTACCTAGCGAGTTTTCTGGATTTTGTGGGCTTGGCCTACATTAGCGCTTCGCTGGAGCGGCTCATTCTGTACCTGAACCCCACACTGGTGCTCCTGCTGGGGCTGGTGCTTTACAAACGAAAAATTACCCGGCTGCAGGCGCTGGGCATGGGCATCAGCTATGGCGGGGTGATGCTGGTGTTTGGGCATGAGATCAATTTGCAGGGCGCGGACGCTGCGCTGGGCGCCTTGTTGGTGTTTTTAAGCGCGATCAGTTACGCGGTTTACCTCAGTTTCAGTGGCGAGATGGTGAAGCGACTGGGCTCGTTGCGCCTGGTCGGGCTGGCGACCAGCGTGGCTTGTCTGCTTTGTATCGGGCAGTTTTTATTTCTGCGGCCTTTGAGCGCGGCAATGGTCGCGCCCGAGGTGATCTGGCTCTCGGTGTTGAACGCCACCTTGTGCACTGCCGTGCCGGTGCTGGCAGTCATGATGGCGATTGAGCGCATTGGCGCCAGCCTGGCGGCCCAGACCGGAATGATTGGCCCCATGTCCACCATCCTGCTTGGCGTGGTGTTGCTGGGTGAGCCCTTCACCGCGTGGGTGGCGGCAGGTTCTGCGCTGGTGATTACCGGTATTTTTGTGTTCTCACGCAGCGGTCGCTCCCGCTGACCTGTTGGCAGCGAGGGCTTGTCTTCACCACTATCATGGGCATCACTTTTTAACGAGCAAGGTCATCAGAATGGATTTAGGTATTGCAGGCAAGTGGGCGTTGGTGTGTGGCGCCAGCAAGGGACTCGGATTTGGCTGCGCCCAGGCGCTGGTACGCGAAGGCGTGAACGTGCTCATCGTTGCCCGGGGGGCTGAGGTGCTGGAAGCAGCTGCTGCGCAATTGATAGCATCTGGTGAAGGAACAACGGGCGCGAGCGTTCAATTTGTTGTCGCAGACATCACCACGGTTGAAGGTCGCGCGGCCGTGTTTGCGATTCGGCGTGAATTTGACATCGTGGTGACCAATGCCGGCGGCCCGCCCACGGGAGATTTTCGTGACTGGGACCGGGAGGCCTGGATCAAAGCGGTGGACGCCAACATGCTGACCCCGATTGAACTGATCAAGGCAACCGTGGACGGCATGGCCGAGCGGGGGTTCGGGCGCATCATCAACATCACCTCCAGTGCGGTCAAAGCGCCGATTGACATTTTGGGCCTCTCCAATGGTGCCCGCAGTGGTCTGACCGGCTTTGTGGCCGGCGTGGCCCGCAGCCCGCTGGCGGCCAAGGGTGTGACGATGAACAATTTGTTGCCGGGCGCCTTTGACACCGACCGGCTCAAAGGCACGCTGCAAGGCGCGGCTCAAAAAACGGGCAAGTCATTGGACGCGGTCATGGACGCCCGGCGCCAGACCATTCCGGCGCGCCGCTTTGGCACGGTGGAAGAGTTCGGTGCTATCTGTGCATTCTTGTGCAGCCAGCAGGCCGCGTACATCAACGGCCAAAACGTGTTGGCCGACGGCGGCGCCTTCGCAGGCACCTTTTAACCCCGCTTAACGGCGAGAAGACACCACGATGCCGCCTGCGATCATGATGAAGGCGAGCACGTGGTAGGTCTGCGGTGTTTCCCCCAGAAAGACCGTTGAAAGCAACGCCGTGAACAAGGGGGTGAGGTTGATGAAAAACCCGGCTGCAGCGGGGCCTGCCCGCCCCACACCGGCGCCCCAGGCGCGGTAGGCAATCACAGCGGGGCCCACGGCGATGAACACCAGGGCGGCGCCCAGTGGCCAGCTCCACTGAAAATGCCCTTTGCCCAGCGCCCATTCCCCCCCGGAACTCAAGGCCGACCAGACCAGTCCAAAGGCAATCTGGCCCAACAAAAAAGCAGACCAGTTTTGCCGCAGTGAGGCGGGCTCGGTGGTGGGTCGAGCCAGCATCCAGCTGTAGGTGGCCCAGGCGGCAGAGGCCATGAGCACGTAAACGTCTCCAGGTACCAAGCGCACTTGCTGCAATACTTGAAGCTCGCCCCGGCTCAAGACCAGCAACACGCCGATGATGGACATGGCCGCACCAACGAGTTGTCGTCGCGACACTTTGACACCATAGAACAGCCGCCCGATCAGCAGCATCCAGATGGGGGTGCTGGAGCCCACCAGCGTCACATTGATGGGGGCCGAGGTATTCAGAGCCAGGTAGAGCAGGGCGTTGTACGCGCCCACGCTGAGCAAACCCAGCATGGCAAAGCGCCGCCAATTCGGCCACAACAGGCTGTCGCGCCGCAGCACGTTGCCTGCCAGAGGCAGCAGAATCGCAAAGGCCAGCGCCCAGCGCAGCAGGTTCAGTGTCATGGGCGACACCATCTCGCTGATCAGTCGGCCAACTACGGCATTGCCCGCCCACATCAGGGGCGGAATGCTCAACAACAGGGCGGCGGTGGGGGTTAATCTGGCTTGCAAACCGGGGGTAACTCACTCAACATGGTCTCAAACGCCGCCAATGGGGTGGGTTTTCCGAACAAATAGCCTTGGTACATATTGCAACCGTGCAGTGCCAAAAATTCCTGCTGGGCTTGGGTTTCGACGCCCTCGGCAATCACCTCCAACCCCAGATTGCGGGCCATTCCGATGATGGTTTGCACGATCACGCCATCAGTGTCCTTGATGCCGATGTTGCGTACAAAAGACTGGTCAATTTTCAGTTGGTCCAGGGGCAAGCGGGTGAGGTAGGCCAGCGAGGAGTGGCCAGTGCCGAAGTCATCCACCGAAAACTGCACGCCGAGCGCCTTGAGTTCGGTCATCTTCAAAATGGTGCCCTCAATGTTTTCCAATACCAGCGACTCGGTCAACTCCAGCTTGAGCGCCTGCGGGGACACGCCGGTTTCCTGAAGAATGGCGCTCACCTCTTCTACAAATGACGGTTGCATGAACTGGCGCGCGCTGACGTTGACCGACAGCAACAAGTGCTGGCGTTCGGGGTCGTTATGCCACACCGCAAGTTGTTGGCAGGCCATGCGAAGCACCCAGTGCCCGATGGGCAGAATCAGCTCACTCTCTTCGGCCACAGGAATGAACTCGCCGGGGGATACCAAGCCCCTTTGAGGGTGATGCCAGCGAATCAACACCTCGGCACCCACCACATGTCCAAACAACTGGTGCTGGGACTGGTAGTACAACTGAAATTGACCGTCTGCCAAGGCCACGCGCAAATCACTCTCCATGTCGGCGCGCGCGTTGATGTCCGCCTGCATTTTGGGGTCGAAAAAGCACAGCGCGTTGCGGCCTTTGGCCTTGACCTGGTACATCGCAATGTCGGCTTGCTTGAGCACTTCAGTGGGAGTTTGCGCTTCGCTGCCAAAAACTGTGGCGCCAATGCTGGGCGTGCTCAGGTAATTATGTCCTTGAAGCTGGTAAGGCTCATTCAGGCAGGCCAGCAGTTTGTTGCCTACCCGGCGCGCTACGGCCACCGCGCGGTGATCGTCACTTTTGAGGTCGCTCAACATCACCACAAATTCGTCGCCGCCCAGTCGGGCCACAGTGTCTTTGTTGCGTACGGTGGCGGACAGGCGCTGTGCAACCTGTCGCAGCAGTTCATCGCCCACGTCATGGCCCAACGTGTCATTGAGGGTTTTGAAACGGTCCAGGTCCAAAAACAGGAGGGCGCCCAATTGACCGCTCCGGGCATTGGCATCAAAGGTCTTCTGCAGCCGGTCCATCAGCAGGCGCCGGTTGGGCAAGCCGGTGAGGTGGTCAAAGAACGCAAGCTGCTCCACCTCCGCTTTGGATTCCGCCAGTCGCCGGCGGGCCTCTCCCAGTCGGGCCAGGTAGTTGATGGCGAAGGCGCAGGCCGCCAAAGTCATCAGCACAAAAATCAATGCGGTGCCCAAAATGAAATTGCGCTGGATGCGCCAGCTTTGCAGCGCGGCCTCAATTGGCAGGCTGGCGGCTACGGCGATGCCTCGGTACAAAATAGGGCGAGTCACCACGATGGCAGGTTTACCGCTCAAACGGGCGGCCATGCGCATGGGTTGCCCGTCTGGTTCGGGTCGTGCCAGTGGTGATGACTTCACAGGGCGGGTGCCGCTGGTTTGAACCGGCATGCTGACCAGCAACTCTCCGCTGGTTCTCTCCAACGTCACCTCCAGGCCTGGCATGTCGACGCCCTGGACGATGATGTTGGTCAACAGCGACAAAGGAACTTCAGCGACGGCAACCACCAAGGAGGTGTCGGCGAGGTGGATGTAGCGGGCCAGGTAGAACACCGATTCAGCGCTTGAAAAACTGACCGACGGTGCGCTAATCCGCAGGGTGGATACGGGCTGGGCGACCACGTCGTCTAGAAATCCGGCGGGCAAATTAAGTTGCAACAGCTTGCCGCTCGGATCAGAAGTGGCCAGAATCTTTCCTTTGGCGTCCAGCAGTGACATGCTTCTCAGCAGCATATTTTGCTGGGCTGTTCGTGTCATGGACACCGACGCTGTGGTCAGGTCAATCCAGTCCACCATGGAACCGGATAAGCCCAGTATTTCATCGAGGCTGGCCAGCAAAACATCTACGCCCAACAAACTGCGGTTCAGCGTCATGCTGGCGCCATTGGTGAATCGAACCACTTGGGACTCGTTGCTGGACAAGTCGTCGCGGCGGGTGCTTACAAACAAGCTGGTCGCGGTGACGACGATCATCAGTACGAAAACCGCGGTTGATCCCAGAATGATGGCCGTAACCCGGCCTGGTTTTTGCCATTTCATGGCGGTGACGCAGCCACAATGTTATTCAGGGGGCCAATGGTTCGGTTCCAGATGTCAGCGCAAGTCACACCACAGCGCTTGATCCATCGAGGCAGCACGGCTGTCGAGAGGATCTCCAGGCTTTTCTTGTCATCTTGCGCGGATGGGCGTACCTCAATCATCGCGCCACGTCGCCCTTTGCTACAACTGGGAGCTCCTCTGTTGCAGGCCAGTCCGTCTGCCGTTTCGCGCTCGCTTTCCGCCCAGATTTTTTGTTCCAGTTTGGGGAGTTCGTTGCGCAACAGGGCTCTCAGATCCGGTGGCATGCCATCCCACGCGTCAGAGTTGGTTCCAAAAAAGGCAAGTCCCCAATTGATGGGCATGGCGTAGATGTGAGAGGTCACTTCATGCAAGCCCACGGTATTGCCGGACATGGTGCCGGTGATGGCACAGTCAAGCTGGTTGGCGATCAGGCTGCTTTTGATTTGGACGAATCCCGTTAACACAGGTGTTGCGCCCAGGGCCGCCATGAAATCGGACTGGGTGATCGACGACACCCGAACGCGACGCCCCGACAGATCGCTCAGTTTGGTCATTGGTTGTTTGCAATACACCACCTGTGCCGGGTAGACATAGATCGCCAGCATCTCGATTTTGTAACGCGAGCGCAATTCCGACTCCAGAAAAGGTCTGAACGCCGCCAGATTGCGCTTCAGCGTGGGCATGTCGGGATTCAGACCCGCCAAGTCGGGTGCAGCAAATTGAGGGTAGTAGGCGGCCACGGAGCTCAACAAGATGGTGCCAAAGGGAATGACACCCAGTTGAATCAAGCGAAGAATGTCTTTGCCGGGAACACCGGTTCGGTCAAAGGGGACGATGTCGGCAGTAAAGCGCCCACCACTCAGGCGCGGTAAATCCTTGGTCCAGAAAGGTTCTTCATTCTTGGTGTATTGGTTCAGTCCGGCCAGCCCGCCGATGATGCGCAGTGAATAGGGGCTGGGCTCCTTATCTTGCGCGAATGCGCTACCCCAAAGACTCAAGGCGAGCAGGGTTGCCATGATCTGGCGCAAGCAGGGGGTCAGGCGATGGACGTGAGGCAAAGGGAATTGGGGCATGGTCAATTGATCTCGGTCATTTTCGCAGAAAGCTGAGTCGAGACGCAGGGTTATGGCGACCCCACTGCGTAGCACCGCGTTTATTCGTGGCACGATGACGGATGATTCAATTATGAAGGGTTTTGAGACATGACTTCTATTTCTTCTCGCGCCATACACATTGAACAAACTGGAGGGCCAGAGCAACTTCAATTGGTCAACGTGACCGTTGGCGACCCGGGACCCGGGGAAATCCGCATTCGCCACCATGCCATCGGGCTGAACTTCATCGACGTGTATCAGCGCAGCGGGCTGTATGCCTTGCCTTTGCCTTTGCAACTGGGCATGGAGGCCGCTGGTGTGATTGAGGCCGTAGGAGAAGGCGTGACCCACCTCCAGGTGGGCGACCGGGCCGCTTATGCCAGTCAGCCACCTGGCAGTTACTGCGATCTGCGGGTGATGCCTGCCAAATGCGTCTGCAAGCTGCCGGACGCCATTTCCTTTGAGACCGGCGCGGCCATGATGCTCAAGGGCCTCACTGCCCAGTACCTGCTCAAACGCACGCAGCCTCAGGGTGGTTTGCAGCCCGGCGACTTTATTCTCTTTCACGCTGCTGCCGGTGGTGTGGGTCTGATTGCCTCCCAATGGGCCAAAGCCATGGGCTTGCAGCTAATTGGAACGGCTGGCTCGGACGCCAAGTGCGCCCTGGCCAAGGCCCATGGTGCTGCCCACGTGATCAACTACGCGACAGAAGATTTCCTCGCACGGGTGAAGGAGATCACAGGAGGCAAGGGCGTCAAGGCGGTTTATGACAGCGTCGGCAAGGACACTTGGGAGAAATCACTGGATTGCCTGGCTCCGTTTGGGCTGATGGCCAGTTTTGGCAATGCCTCGGGTCCAGTGGCCCCGTTTGCCCCTGGCATTTTGGGGGCAAAAGGGTCGCTGTATGTCACCCGTCAAACCCTGTTCAATCACATCGCCACCCGGGAAAGCACCCAAGCCATGGCCGATGACCTGTTTGAGGCGGTGACCAGCGGAAAGGTGACGATTCGCATCGACCAGCGCTACAAGTTGGAAGACGTGCAGCAGGCCCACCGTGATCTGGAGGCCCGCAAGACCACCGGCTGTACTATTTTGACGCTGTGAACTCGGGGCCCGCGTCCAGAACCGAATGACGCAAGCGGTTCGGGGCCAGTGCCCCGGCCGAGTCCAGGATGGGGTAGGCGATTGAGCAAATGTGAGAGTTGATGCGTTTGAGGTCGCTGATCAAATCCAGATGGAGCGAGCTGGTTTCAATACTCTGCAGGGTGTTGACGGCCAGACGCTCCAGGTGGGCTGCGGCGTAGGCGTGCTCCAGATCCCTGAACCGGGTTTTTTCTTCCAGCAACTTTTGTGCATCGCGCACGTTGCCGTTAAGGAAAACGCTCATGCCCAGACGCAGGTTGTTGACGAGGCGGGCGTGCAGGTCGCTGATCTCGTTCATGCCGGCTTCCGAGAAGGCCCGGCCGGGTTTGATTTTTTTGTCTTCAATGTCGATCAGCACGCGCTCGATGATGTCGCCAATTTGCTCCATGTTGATGGTGAAGCTGATGATGTCGGTCCAGCGGCGACCTTCGGACTCGCTCAATGCTTCGCGGGAGATTTTGGTCAGGTAGTACTTGATGTCCGAGTAAAGTTCGTCAACCGTGTCATCCATTTTCTCGAGTTCCTGAGCCAGGGCCTCGTCGTCTGTCTTGATTACCTGCAGTAGGCCCCGCAGCATGGTCTCCACCACGTCCGCCTGATGCATGGATTCACGCACGGCACAGGAAATGGCCACTGACGGTGTGGCCAGTGCCGACACGTCCAGATGTCGTTGCCGTCCCGCGACCGTATTCTTTCGGGGGACCGGCAGCCCCAGCTCGACCCAGCGGCCAATGGTGCCCGTCAAACCGAGGAAAATGGCCCCGACCATCACATTAAAGGACAGGTGAAACAGCACGACCACCGTGGCCGTGTCACCCAGATAGGGGCGAACATGCGTCAGCCACAAACCGAGTAAGGGCGTGGCAATGCCGATGCCCAGTATCTTGAAGAAGAGGTTGCCCAGCGGCACTTGCCGGGTTTGAATATTTGACTTGAGGGTGGTCAGCACGCCCAGCAATCCGCTTCCCAGATTCGCACCCAAGACCAGTCCAAGCGCCACTGGCAGTGGAATGACCCCGGTACTTGCCAGCGCGGCGGTGAGCAGCACGATGGCCAGGCTGGAGTAGCTCAGCACCGCCAAAAATGCGCCCACCAGAATTTCGCTCAGAATGTCACTGCTCACCGACGCGAGCAAGGCCTTGACGGTGGCCGACTGCGTCAGCACCGTGGCGGACGCAGACACCAGTTGCAGCGCCAGCAGCATTAGACCCAACCCAATCAGCACCCGCCCGACTCGGCCCACGGTGGTGGATTGGCGCGCGATGAATAGGACGACGCCGACCAGAATGAACAGGGGCGACAGCCAGGACAGATCACGCGAGAAGACCACAGCCATCACGCTGGTGCCAATGTCGGCGCCTAGCATCACGGCCAGGGCCGATGGCAGCGCAATCAGCCCCTGGCCTACAAAAGATGAGACGATGAGCGAGGTGGCGGTGCTGGACTGGAGGATGGCAGTGACACCCACGCCAGACAGGGCGGCGGTGAAGCGGTTGCGAACGCTGTGGGCCAGCACGGCGCGCAGATTGGCGCCAAGCACCCTCAGCATCCCCGTTCGAACCATGTGCGTGCCCCAAATCAACAGGGCAATGGCGGCCAGCAGGTTCAGCAGTTGGATCAAGGCTTTTCCTCTGAAAAAAGTCTTGAGCTTACTTCGTTTTTCTGACCCGAAGCAACTCGTCGAGAATCAGGCAGGCGGCGCCAATGGAGATGGCGCTGTCAGCGATGTTGAACGCGGGGAAATGCCAAGTTCCCCAATGAAAATCAAGAAAGTCAACCACGTAGCCATAACGCACCCGGTCGATCACATTGCCAATGGCGCCGCCCAGAATGCAAGCCAAGGCAAATGAAAACAATTTTTGGCCGGGATGGGCTTTGAGCATCCACAGAATCACGGCGATCGCCACCGCCCCGATGCCGGTGAAAAACCATCGCTGCCAACCGGATGCGTCGGCGAGAAAGGAGAATGCCGCGCCGGTGTTGTGCACCCGAACAATGTTAAAAAAGGAAGTGACCAGTGTTCTGTCTCCGAGCTGGTAGTAGCCCAGAATCAGGATCTTGGTGAACTGGTCTGCAATCAGCAGAATCAGCGCCAAGCCCAGCCAGGGCAACATACTGCTTGAGGATGAAGAGAAACCTTTTGCCATCACGCGAACTTCCGATCTTCACCTGAGCCATACAGATTGCTGGTGCAACGGCCGCAAATACCGGGGTGAGCGGCGTCAATGCCAACGTCATCCCGGTAATGCCAGCAGCGTTCACATTTGATGCCTTTTGTGGCACTGGCCGCTATGGATAGAGTGGAGTCTGCTATCAAATCAATAGTGGATGTAATGAAGACAAACTTCAAGTCATCGCCCAGGCTATTTAACAACTCGAAGTCAGCGGCGTTCACGGTAAGGGCAACATGCGCCTGCAAGGAAGAGCCCACCTGGCCCTCGGCTCGCAGGGTTTCGATATCTTTGTTCACGGCATCTCGCAGTTCGCGAATACGCGCCCACTTGGCCAGCAGCGCGGCGTTGGGCGCGTCTTGCTGCAGGTAGGTATCCATGAAAATGGATTCTTGCGTGGCGGTGGGCGTTTTGCCGGCCCCACCCAATACCGCCCAGGCCTCTTCAGCCGTGAAGCTCAAGAACGGTGCCATCCAGCGCAGCATGGACTGTGTGATTTGCCACAGCGCGGTTTGCGCGCTGCGCCGTGCCAGCGAGCCGGGTGCCGAGGTGTAGAGCCGGTCTTTCAGCACGTCCAGGTAGAACGAGCCCAGGTCTTCCGAGCAGTAGATTTGCAGCTTGGCCACCACGGGGTGAAATTCATACACCTCAAAGTGCGCCAGGATGTCAGCTTGCAACTGGGCCGAACGGCTCAGGGCGTAACGGTCAATTTCCAGCATCTGGTCCAGTGGCACGGCATCGGTGGCCGGGTCAAAGTCGCTCACGTTGGCGAGCAAAAACTTCAGCGTGTTGCGCACCCGGCGGTAGGTGTCCACCACGCGGGCCAGAATTTTTTCGTCGCCGGCAATGTCACCAGAGTAATCGCTGGCGGCCACCCACAAGCGGATGATCTCCGCACCCAGTTTTTTACTGGTTTCCTGCGGGTCTACGCCGTTGCCCTGGCTTTTGCTCATCTTGTGGCCCTTGCTGTCCACGGTGAAGCCGTGGGTCAAGATGCCTTTGTAGGGCGCGCGGCCGTTCATGGCACAGGCGGTGAGCAATGACGAGTGGAACCAGCCGCGGTGTTGGTCATGGCCTTCCAGGTACAAGTCGGTCTCTGGGCCTTGCTCGTGCCCGCTGCCGGCGTGAGAGCCTTTGAGCACGGTGGTGTGGGTGGTGCCGGAGTCAAACCAGACTTCCAGAATGTCGGTACTTTTGGTGTACTGATCCGCCTCTTGTGCGCCCACTTTGGCGAAGATGGCTTCGGTAGTGGCCACGCTCCACGCCTCAATGCCGCCTTGCTCGACCATGTCGGCGGCGAGGTCCAGAATCTCCATGGTCAGTGGGTGCAGTTCACCGCTGTCTTTGTGCAAGAAGAAGGGCAGAGGCACGCCCCAGCTGCGCTGACGGCTGATGCACCAGTCAGGGCGGCCGGCAATCATGTCGCGCAGGCGTGTTTTTCCGTTCTCTGGGTAAAACTTCGTTTGCTCAATTGCGTCCAGTGCGGTTTGGCGCAGGGATTTCGGGGCCTTGTCTTTGGTGAACACGCCTTCGCCTTCGTCCATGCGAATGAACCACTGGGCCGCCGCGCGGTAGATCACTGGCGTCTTGTGGCGCCAGCAATGCGGGTAGCTGTGAACAATGTCAGTAGTGCAGAACAGGCGGCCGGCGTCGCGCAGCGCGTCGATGATGACCGGGCAGGCCTTCCAGATGTGCTGGCCGCCAAACAGGGGCAACTCAGGCGCGTAGGCGCCGTTGCCCTGCACCGGGTTCAGGATGTCGTCATAGGCCATGCCGTGGGCGACGCAGCTATTAAAGTCTTCTACGCCGTAAGCGGGCGCCGAGTGCACGATGCCGGTGCCGTCATCGGCCGTGGCGTAGTCGGCCAGATAAATCGGGCTCAAACGGTCATAACCGGCGTCCACGTGGGCGAGCGGGTGCTTGAAGTTCAGGCCGGCCAGATTTTTGCCTTCTGTGGTGGCCAGCACCGAGCCGGTCAGCTGGAAGCGCTCCATGCACTTCTCGACCAGTCCTTCGGCGAGCACCAGCAGGCCGCGCTCGGTGTCCACCAGCGCGTAGATAATTTCGGGGTTCAGGTTGAGCGCCTGGTTGGCGGGAATGGTCCAGGCGGTGGTCGTCCAGATGACGACAAACGCGTCTTTGTCGATAGCGGTCAGGCCGAACGCGCTGGCCAGCTTGGCCGGCTCCGCGCACATGAAGCCGACGTCCAGCGTCTGTGACTTCTTGTCGGCATATTCGATCTCGAACTCTGCCAGGGACGAGCCGCAGTCAAAACACCAGTAAACGGGCTTCAGGCCACGGTACACAAAGCCGCGCTCCACCACGCGTTTGAAAGCGCGGATTTCTTCGGATTCGTTTTTGAAGTCCATGGTGCGGTAGGGGTGGTCCCAGTCGGCCAGCACGCCCAGGCGCTTGAAATCAGCGCGCTGCAGGTCAATCTGCTCGGTGGCAAAGGAGCGGCTCTTGGCCTGCATCTCGTCGCGCGGCAGCTTGCGGCCAAATTTCTTTTCAATCGCGTTCTCGATCGGCAGACCGTGGCAATCCCAACCCGGAATGTAGGCGGCGTCCATGCCCTTCAGCTGGCGGGCCTTGACGATCATGTCCTTCAGGATTTTGTTGACGGCGTGACCCATGTGGATCTGGCCATTGGCATACGGTGGACCGTCATGCAGCACAAATTTGGGCGCACCAGCGCGGGACGCACGCAGTTTTTTGTAGATGCCTAGGTCTTCCCAGGCCTTGACCCAGCCCGGCTCACGCTTGGGCAAGTCGCCGCGCATGGGAAAGGGCGTGTCCGGCAGATTCAACGTGCTGCGGTAATCGGTTTTGGGGGCGCTGTTGGTGTCGTCGGTCATGATTCTGAGGGAACTGGGGCGCCGCAGTGCAGCGCAGGTTGGAGTCTGAGGACCCGTAGGGAGGGCAGAAGCTGGGCGGCGCTAAATTCGGTCGCGCGTGGTTTGGCGTTGCGTTTGCCCGTGCAGTGACGCCAGGTAGGCACGTGCGTCATCGCAGTCTTTTGCAATGCCCTTTGTCAGGGCATCCAGGCCGTCGTATTTGAGTTCGCCGTGCAGTTTGTGTAGCAGTTCCACGCGGATGATTTTACCGTACGCCTCTTGGCCAGCCAGGCTGGCGGGCCACTCTAGGCAATGCGTCTCCAGCAGAACACGCCCGCCGTTCACGTCGCTCGGGTCCAGCGAGGGTCGAATGCCCAGGTTGGCGACGCCTGGCAGCGGGTTGTCGCCCAAACCGTGCACCAGCACCACAAAAATGCCGCTGGCCGCCGGATTCCAATGAGAAAAGCGCAGGTTCAGGGTTCTAAATCCCAGCTCGCGGCCCAGTTTGCGGCCATGCACAACGTGCCCTGAAATTCGGTAGGGGCGCCCCAGTAGCGCTGCGGCGTCTTCCATGCGACCCTCGCCCAAGGCCTCGCGCACTGCTGAACTGGACACCCGAAGCCCATGGACCTCGTAGCTGTTCATGCGGGCCACGTCAAAGCCTTGCGTCAGGCCGGCGGCATCGAGCATGGCGTAGTCGCCCGCGCGTTTGGCGCCAAAGCGAAAATCGTCTCCGACCAATATGTACTGCGTGCCCAAGCCCTTGACCAACACCTCGTCAATGAAGGATTGCGCCGCTTGTGACGCCAATTTGGCGTCAAAGGGCAACACAATGGATTGGTCCACGCCGGCCTGCGCCAGATCCGTGAGTTTGTCGCGCAGTGTGCCTACCCGAGCCGGGGCCAGCTCGGGCTTTTGCAGGGCCGCTGCAAAGTAATCCCGGGGGTGCGGCTCAAAGGTCATGACGCAACTTGGCACACCCCGCTGCTGGGCCTCGCTGCGCAGCAAGGCAAGCATGGCTTGGTGGCCCCGGTGAACACCGTCAAAGTTGCCAATGGTCAACGCGCAGGCTTGGGCGATGCCCGGGTGATGAAATCCTCGGAAAACCTTCATTCGTTGGTATCTTTTTGATAGCAGGCTGCGCTTTTCATTCAAGCGATTGAAGCCAATTTGTCATGGAAAGAGCGTATATTGTGTCCTAGCAGCCTTTCAATCTGTTTGAGCGGGCTGTGCCGGGAATAGCATTTCGTGTCAGTGCGTGTTTGAAGTGCAAAGATGAGGTCGGTGGTTGAGCCAGCCGTCCACGTCTTTGAAGCGTCAGAAGTAGCAGGAGGCGTGTTTTGAAGGTCTTGAAATTGTCAGCCCAAGGGTTGCCCCAGTCATGGATTTCACTGGAGCAAGCGGTGATCCACTACGCAGCGGAGGAAGTCCGCTGGGAGATGGGCGCCAACGTGGCCGTGTTCCATGGGGGTCACAATGCGGTCACGGGAACCCAGTCGGTCATCACCGTCAATAGCATCATTGGCACCAAGGGGGTGCCCCGCATCAACCCCTTTAACCTGAAGCCCGGGCTGACCAACGCCAAACTGTTCACCCGTGACCGGGGAGTTTGTGCCTATTGCGGCAACCACTTTCACGACGAAGTGCTGACCCGAGAACACATCATTCCGTTCGCGCAGGACGGTGTGGACACCTGGATGAACGTGGTCACGGCCTGCAAGCCCTGCAACCACCGTAAAAGCCACCGCACGCCCGAGCAGGCCAATATGCCTTTGCTCTATACCCCCTATGTGCCCAGTCTGTGGGAGGACTTCATCTTGCGTAACCGCCGCATCCTGGCCGACCAGATGGAGTTTTTGATGGCGCATGTCCCCAAGTCGTCTCGGCTCATGGTCTGATTTGGTGCGTTGACTGACGACGGTTTGCAAGATTTTGTAACGAATTTTTCTTGGAATCGGCTGTCGCATTTCTGCTATCGTGAACCGTCCATTTGAGGGTATTGTCTGGGAAAGGCGTTGGAGCTACCGCGGTGGCATTGGCCTTTCAGAGAATTCAAAAAAGCAAGTTCAGGATGCCCATTCACTCACCCATTCCCAATGACGTGGCCTCACGCGAGGCGACCGTTTTCGCGTACCGTCACCTCCGCGGTCTGGTTGGGCAGACGCTGGCCTATTTCGCCGCACATGAAACCGAAAACCTGGCCAGCGTGCGTGATCATTTGCTTGAAATGGCTGAGGCCAGGCCATCGCTGGAGCGAATGCAGAACCTGCGATCTGCCAGTCATGTCCTCAAACAACATGCGGACAAGTTCAACAGCGCCTTTCAGGAAACCTTGCAAGCGGCAATGGACGCTGAACTAACGTCTTTATTGCCGAACTTGAAGTCGATTGACCTGCGAGGCGTGACAGACTTTAGCCCCGTGGATGGGATTGCTCTGTCCTTGGTGGACATGGACGAAGTGGAACGTATCCTGCTGGTTGACCGGGTAACCCAGAAGTTCAATGTCTGTTACGACTCTAGTGTGAGTGCGTTGACTCTGCGATTAGGTTTTTTGGTGGGGCATGATGCCCAGTACAGCAACCCCTTTCGCCCGGAGGTCTTCGTTCGATCATTTCTGTCGGCTTGGGAAACTTGTGCATTTGATGAGCAGGCCACAGAGGATCTGATGCTGGGTTTTGACCCCGCGCATAGCGTTGATCTGACCGACTTGTATGCCGAACTGAATGCGACGCTGATCAAAGCCGGAATCGAGGCGCGAGTGGTGCATCGCATCAAAAAATCGGAGGGCGGTGTCTCGGCCTATGCGTCCTTGGGCTCCGACTCGTCTCCGGGGGCGTTGACCAGTACTGACGATAGTCGACAAGGTGAGCGCGGCCCTGAGCGACCCGAGCCAGAGGCGGCGCCGTCGGCTTGGCGATCGCTGGCGCCTGTTGGTCAACAGATCGCCGCACAGGCCAGGCAATTCTTGACCCGCCTGGGTTTTGTGTCTCCGCTGGCCGCGCCAGACTCCCGTGAGCAGGAGGGCTTGGTCTGGATGGAGTCCGACAGGGGCGATGCTCAGTCGCCTCATGCGCCTGCTGACCCAGAGTTCATGGGGTATTTGGGGGAAATGCAGTCTGGCGCTGGCGTCTCCACTTCCAGCAATGGTTTGGCGCGACAAGCTCCGGGGGATCAAAATATTCTGCGGCAAATGCGCGACAGTGAGGAAGTTCGTCGCGCGCCGGAATTGGATCGGGGGACAGTGGATGCCCTGGCGGAGGTATTTGATTTCGTCTTTGCCGACCAGTCCATTCCGTTACAAATGAAGTATGTGATTGGGCGGCTGCAAATTCCGGTGCTCAAGGCGGCCATGATTGACCGGGACTTTTTCCTCTCCGGCGAACATCCTGCGCGGCGATTGGTCGATACCTTGGCTTCAGCGTCAGTCGAATGGGCGCCAGAAAAAGGGGAGGACGACCCGCTTTACCAGCGAATTGAGACCACGGTGATGCGGGTCTTGAATGAATTTGAAGACGATTTATCGCTGTTCAGCGATTTGCTGCGCGAGTTCACGGAGTTCTTGTTTGAGTCGGAGCAGCAGTTGCAGGGGCGTATCGAACCTGCCGCTGACGTCGAACGTTCGGATGAGTCGCTGGAGCAGGCCCTGGCCCAGGCTGACGAGACGATCGCCCTGCGGATTCAGGCCTCGTCTGCGCAGCTTCGACTGGTGCCTTTTTTAACCCCATTTTTGACGAACCCCTGGCGAGAAGTGATGGCCCGTGCCTGGCTGACCGTTGAGGAAGATTCGGCACCATGGGATCGCGCCGTGGCCACGATGGAGCAGTTGATTTGGTCCACTGAACCCAAGGTCGAGTCGGACGACCGCCGGAAGCTGGTTGCCGTGCTCCCTGATTTGGTACGCCACCTGAATGTTGGGCTGGACGCGATTGACTGGTCGGGTGATGCCCGCGCCACCTTCACCCGGCGGCTGATCGCCACGCACATGCTGGCCATTCGGATGACGAAGTCACCGGCGGCTGACACGGAGACGGCCGAATTGGACGAGACCGCCAGCCAGCAAGCCATTCAGGCCCTGGACCAACGCAGGTCGGAGAAACTGGCTGGATCGAACGATGATTTCGATGCGGCTGCGCAAAAATTCACCCGCGGGTTGTGGTTTGAATTCGCGGGGGAGTCCAGTTTGAATCATCGTTGTCGGTTGAGCTGGATCAGCCCCATGCGCACGCGTTTCCTGTTCACCAACCGAGACGGCTTTGACGCCTTTGTTCGCACAGAGCGGGAGGTTGCCGCTTTGCTGAGGTTGGGTCGACTTCGGGTCATTGACCAGGAACCCATCATCTCGCGCGCGCTGGACCGGATCATGACCCAGACCGACCCACGGCAGGTGGCCTGAGGGTGGGCGTCAAGCCACCCCCGATATCAATGACGTACAGGGAAACAAACTGATGAATAACGACTTGGTCCGCCGTCAGGCTGCGACATTGGCCTGTCTTCTTGGCAGCAGTTTCTTCCCGTTGGCCTCGCTCGCCGCCGTGCCAGAGGTTGCTCACGCGGATATCCGTCCTTCGGCACCCGCCGCCCTCATGCTGGCGACCCATTGGCAAGACAGTTTGGACCCGTCAGAGTTCTTGGTGAGTGAAAAGCTCGACGGCGTGCGTGCTTTCTGGGATGGGCACACCCTGCGTTTTCGCAGTGGGCGCAGCATTGCGGCCCCCGCCTGGTTCACTGCAGCCCTGCCGCGCACGGCACTGGATGGCGAGTTGTGGACCGGGCGCGGTCAGTTTGACAAGGTTTCTGCGGCCGTGCGGCGCAAGGTGCCGGTCGATGCCGAGTGGCATGAATTGAAGTACCAAATTTTCGACTTGCCGGGTCAAGCCGGCAGCTTTGCTGAGCGCGTGGCGCGCATGGGTCCGCTACTGAAGGCCTCTGGTGTGCCGTGGCTGCAAGCCGTGGTGCAGGAGCAAGGCAGTGATAGGGCAGGCTTGCAGCGGCAGTTGACGCAATTGGTCGCTGAAGGTGGTGAGGGCTTGGTACTGCATCGTTCAGAAGCACCGTGGCAAGCAGGCCGAAGTGATGCGCTTCGCAAGCTCAAACCGCTACCGGACGAGGATGCCCGCGTCGTGGCGTACCAGCCGGGCAAAGGCCGCCATGTCGGTCTTATGGGTGCGCTCCAGTTGGAGACGCCTTCCGGCAAACGGTTCTTCTTGGGGACGGGCTTCACCGATGCCCAGCGAGAGGTGCCGCCAACCATTGGGTCGGTCGTCACCTACCGGTACCGAGACCGCACGCCCAATGGCGTGCCCCGTTTTGCGTCATTTTTGAGGGTTCGTCCCGCTGAATAGGAGGCGGGATGGCCGGGGCGCAGGCCCCAGCGCACCTCAATCAGGCGAAAACGCCTGCCGTGTCTTGCATGCGGTCAGACACCTCACCCAGGTGGTGCAGGGTGTCGCCAAACGTCATTTCAAGCTGGGTCAGCTTCTTGAAGTAATGGCTGCCGATGTACTCGTCCGTCACGCCAATGCCGCCATGCAGCTGCACCGACTGTTGCCCGACGAAGCGCATGGCGACACCCAGCTGGTACTTGGCACGGGCCATGGCCGCGCGTCGCTCAGGCGCTGGGGCGTTGAGTTTGAGTGCCGCGTAATAGCTCATGGAGCGGGCCAACTCCAGTTGCATTTTCATGTCGGCTGCGCGGTGGCGCAGGGCCTGAAAGCTGCTAATAACCACGCCAAACTGCTTGCGGGTGTTCATGTACTCGGTGGTGAGGGTCATGGTTTTGTCCATCACACCCACGGCTTCGGCGCAGGTGGCGGCAATGCCAATGTCCACTGCGTGTTCGAGTCCTGCCAGGCCGTCCAGCGTGATCAGGCTCGCAGGGGCTTGGGCCAGTGTGACCTCGGCCGCGCGGCTGCCGTCTTGCGTGCCATAACCGCGGGTGGTCACACCACTGGCGCTGCGCTCCACCAAGAATAAGGCCAGCTTGCCGTCTACCAGGGCAGGCACGATGAAGGCGTCCGCCTGGTCGCCGGCAGGTACTATGCTTTTGATAGCTGTCAGCGTATATCCTGCGTCGGCATGAGTTGCTTTTGCCTCACAAACATTGAGTTTGTAGCGCGCCGCACGTTCTTGGTAAGCCAGAACCACAAGGGCCTCGCCGCTGGCGATTTTGGGCAGCCAGGTGGACTTGAGCGCATCGTCGGCGTAGCCGTTGATTACACCGCCAGCAATCAGGCTTTGCGCCAGTGGCTCCAGCACCATGCCGCGCCCCAGTTCTTCCATGGCCACCATGCCCTCCACCGGGCCCATACCCATGCCGTCATGGGTGTCGGGAACGTACAGACCGCATAGGCCCAGCTCGGCGATCTCGTTGAAGGCATCGCGTGAAAAGCCGCCGGCTTTGACTGTGGCGTTGTGGCGTTCGAAAGAGTAGCCCTTGTCCACCCATTTGCGCACAGCGTCGCGAAGTTGTTCCTGGTCGTCAGAAAAATCGAAATCCATGATGTGTGTCCTTTTATCCGAGTACGACCTGAGCCACGATGTTGCGCTGCACTTCATTGCTGCCGCCGTAGATCGTCGTTTTGCGCAGGTTGAAGTAGGTGGAGGTGAGTGGCGCGCAGTGCAGGGCACCCACCGCGTCGCCTTGCCAACCGGCCTCCATCGCCTCATGGATCAGGGGCAGGGCGTAAGGCCCTGCGGCCTGCATCATCAGCTCGCTAAAGCGCTGCTGAATCTCACTGCCGCGAATCTTTAGCAAACCTGCCACGTCCAGTGACTGCTTGCCCGATTTTTCAGCGGCCAGCACGCGCAGCACCATCATCTCCAGTGCCACCACGTCCACTTCCAGCTTGGCGACCTCATCCCGGAAGCGCACATCGTCATAGACGCCTTCGGCCTTGGCGATGCGTTTGAGGCGTTCCAGCTCGCGCTTGGTGCGGTTCACGTCTGCAATGTTGGTGCGTTCGTGGCTCAACAGGTGCTTGGCGTAGGTCCAGCCCTTGTTTTCTTCGCCAATCAGGTTCTCGGCGGGCACTTCGACGTTGTCAAAAAAGACTTCGTTGACTTCGGCTTCTCCGTCCAACAGCACGATGGGTCGCACCGTGACGCCAGGCGACTTCATGTCGATCAGCAAAAAGCTGATGCCGGTTTGTGGCTTGCCTTCAGTGCTGGTGCGCACCAGGCAGAAAATCCAATCGCCGTACTGGCCCAGGGTGGTCCAGGTCTTCTGACCGTTGACGATGTATTTGTCACCCTGGCGCTCGGCGCGGGTTTTGACAGAGGCCAAGTCCGAACCAGAACCTGGCTCGCTGTAGCCTTGGCTCCACCAGACTTCGCCGCTGGCAATACCGGGCAAAAAGCGCTGTTGTTGCTCTGCATTGCCAAACGCCATGATGACGGGCGCCACCATGACTGGCCCAAACGGCACCACGCGTGGTGCGCCGGCCAGCGCGCATTCTTCTTCAAACAGGTGTTTTTGAATCGAGTTCCAGCCCGGGCCGCCAAACTCTTTGGGCCAACCGTGGCCGAGCCAGCCTTTTTTGCCCAAAATTTTGGCCCAACGCTGCATGTCGTCTCGGGTCAGGTGCAGGGCGTTGTGCACCTTGTGGGAAATGTCGGCGGGGAGGTTGTCGCGCACCCAAGCACGAATGTCCTCGCGAAAGGTTTGCTCTTCAGGGGTAAATGCCAAGTCCATAGAAGGGTCTCCAAATATCCTACATTTTTAGCACGCTCGTTCGTTTAGCTCTGTCCGGGCGGCGACACGCCTAATTCGGTGCAAATTTTTTCAACCGTGCTGCGCAACTGCGCCACTTCGGCCTCCAGTTGGGCAATGCGCTCCAAGGTGCTCGATGAACCCGAGCCGTCCTGGCCGCGTGGTGAGGTGTTGACCTGGCTCTCATCCACCGGGCCGCAAAGCAGGTGAGCCCAGCGTTGCTCACGGGCGCCAGGGGCGCGTGCCAACTTCACGACCAGCGGGCCACCTTTTTCTTCAGAGCGCTCCTGCAACTCTTCGAGAAAACCGTCAACGGACGAAATGTCGGCAAATTTGTACCAACGGTCGGCATTCAGTCGCAACTCGCCTGCTGTTTGCGGGCCGCGCAGCATTAATAGCCCCAGCAGCACGGCGCTTTGCTCGAACACGCCGACACCGCGTTGAAAGTTGTGCTCATAGCGGGTCACGCGCCCGCCGCTGCCTTCGCGCACCAGACTGGCGTCTTTCAGGCTGTCCAGCGCGGTGGCAATTTGGGCTTCGTCCAGTTCCATCGTCGGTTCGCGGCTGGTTTTTTGGTTGCAACCCAGCATCAACGAATTGAGGGTCAGCGGGTAGCTGTCAGGCACCGTGCGGGCTTTTTCCATCATCGTGGCCAGCACACGGGCCTCAATGTCAGTCAGCAGCGGGCTGGGCGTAGGGGCGGAAGTGGCGGGGGGCAAGGTCATAATTCGGTCCGGTATGAAAAACATCGTTATTTTGATCTCAGGCGGCGGCTCCAATATGGCTGCCATTGTGAAAACCGCTCAGCGCGAGGGGTGGGCCAAGAAATATGGCGCCCGTGTCGCCGCCGTCGTCAGCAACAAGGCCAGCGCCGGCGGCTTGACCATTGCCGCCGACCAAGGGCTGGCCACTGCGGTGCTGGACCACAAATCGTTTCCCAGCCGCGAAGCGTTTGACGACGCACTGGCGGCCATCATTGACCGTTATGACGAACTTGGTGCACCGGCGCTGGTGGTCTTGGCCGGTTTTATGCGCATATTGACGCCAGGCTTTGTGGCTCGCTACGAGGGCCGTTTGCTGAACATTCACCCGTCTTTGCTGCCTGCCTTCCCCGGCTTGCACACCCACCAGCGCGCGCTGGATGCGGGCTGCAAGTTTGCGGGAGTCACTGTGCACCAGGTCACGGCGGAACTGGATCACGGCCCGATCCTGGACCAGGCCGTGGTGCCGGTTCTGGCCGGTGACACAGCGGACGACATAGCCGCCCGCGTTCTGACCCAGGAACACCTCATTTACCCTCGGGCTATTGCGACCTTGCTGCAAGCAAGTTGCTATTAATAAGATAGCTTTGTCCGTAGTAAATTCGGGGGCTAGAGGGGAAAAAGGCTTATAAATTTACTCGTGACGAAGTGCCTCAATCGGGTCCAGCCGTGCTGCCCGCCGGGCTGGGAAGTAGCCAAACACCACGCCAATCACGGCTGAAAACACGAAGGACAGCAAGTTCACGGTGGGGTTGAAGACATAGGGAATCTTCATCACGCCAGAGAGTCCCAGTGAGGCCCCGGTGGCCAGCACAATGCCGATGATGCCGCCCAGCGCCGCCAGCACCACGGCTTCAATCAGAAACTGCAGCAGCACCTCGCGCTCCAGCGCACCAATGGCCAGGCGCAGACCAATCTCCCGCGTGCGCTCGGTCACGCTGACCAGCATGATGTTCATGATGCCAATGCCACCCACCAGCAAGCTCACGGCCGCCACGGCGCCCAGCAGCATGGTCATGATCTTGGTGGTGCCAGACAGGGTGTCAGCAAGTTGTTTGGTGTCGAGCACGTTGAAGTTGTCTTCGTCACTGTCGGCCAGTTTTCGGCGCTCGCGCAGCAGTTGCGTCAGCCCGGTTTTGACGCGGTCCACATCGCTTCCGTCTTGCATGGACACCAGCAGCGTATTGACGCGGGTGTTGCCTGTGATGCGGCGTTGCAGGGTTTTGAGAGGCAGTAGCACCACGTCGTCCTGGTCGTTGCCGAAGCTGCCCTGTCCTTTGGACGCCAGCACGCCCACCACTTCACAGGAGATTTGCCGCACCCGCAATTGCGCTCCCGTGGCCGGCAAGCCGCCAAACAGTTCGCGGCGAATGGTCTCACCAATGATGCAAACCGCACCGCCCGCGCGCAACTCGCCGTCGGAGAAGGCGCGGCCTTCGCTCAGCGTCCAGTTGCCGGTGGTCAGCCACTCGTTGGTGCTGCCAAAGATGCTGCTGCTCCAGTTCCTGCCGTTGGCCACGATGGTGCCGCCGCTGCGTGATTCGGGCGCGACGGCGGCAATGCCGCCAATCTGGTTGGCAATGGCCTCGGCATCCGCTTCTTTGAACGAGGGCGCGCCGCCACTGCCGCCTGGCCCCATGCGCTGACCGGGGCGAATTTGCAGCAAATTGGTGCCCAGGCTGGAAATCTGGTTTTGCACCGCCAGAGTGGCTCCGTTGCCCAGTGTGACCATGGTGATGACTGCGCTCACGCCAATGACGATGCCCAGGATGGTGAGGAAGGAGCGCAGCAAATTGCGCCGGATCGAGCGCAAGGCAAGCAACAAGGTGTTGAGCAGCATCAGTGGACTCCCATTTGCACAGCCTGAGCCGTCGGGGATGCGGCGCCAGCGTGTGCGATCAGCCCTGTGGGGTGGGGGTTGGGCTGGTCGCTGTCAATCACGCCATCGACAAAATGCACGATGCGTTTGGCGTAGGCAGCCATGTCCGCCTCGTGGGTGACCATGAGAACGGTGATGCCATGCTCTACATTCAGCGCCCACAGCAACTCCATGATCTCGCGGCTGCGGTGGGTGTCGAGGTTGCCGGTGGGCTCATCGGCCAGCAACACAGCGGGTTCGGTGACGATGGCGCGGGCAATGGCGACGCGCTGTTGCTGACCTCCTGACAGTTCGGCCGGTGTGTGGTGCTCCCAGCCCGTGAGGCCCACGGATGCCAGGGCTTTGGTGGCCGCCAGGTGGCGGGCCTTGGCGCTTTCACCCCGGTACAGCAGGGGCAGCTCCACATTTTCCTGGGCGGTGGTGCGGGCCAGCAAGTTAAAGCCCTGAAATACAAAGCCCAAAAACTGGCGGCGCAGGCGTGCACGCGGGTCGCGCCCCAGCGTTTCTACGTGCACGCCGTTGAACAGGTATTCCCCGGAGGTGGGTGTGTCCAGGCAGCCCAGCATGTTCATGGCGGTGGACTTGCCCGAGCCGCTGGGCCCCATAATGGCCACAAAGTCACCCGCCTGGATGCTGAGGTCCACGCCTTTCAGGGCTTGCAGCGCGGTGGCGTCCTGGCCGTAGGTCTTGGTGACCCCCTTGAGCTGAATCAACGGTGCGCCGCTCATGGCTTGCTGGCGCTGCGCTGGTCGGTGATGACGAGCATGCCTTCGCGCAGGTCGCCGCCGGTGATCTCCGTCATGCGTCCGTCGTTGATCCCGGCGGTCACGCTAGTGGCGGTTGCAACCCCGTCTTGCAGCACCCAGACCTGTTTGGCCGGGCCACTGCCTGAGGCGGTTTTCTTGCCACGGGGAAACCGGGGCAAGAGGCTGGAAACAATGCCGCCGTCAGCTTGATCGCCTGCTTTGGCGCTGGCGGTCGGCTGAAAGCGCAAGGCCGGGCTGGGCACCAGCAGCACGTCTTTGCGCTCGGTAGCGGTGATGGTGGCCGCCGCCGTCATGCCGGGTCGCAAGCTCAAATCGCTGTTGTCCACGTCCAGATAGGTGACGTAGGTGACCACGTTTTCCGTGATGGTGGAGCCAAACGCCACGCGGGTGATGGTGGCCGGGTATTTGCGCGCGGGGTAGGCACTGACGGTGAAACTCGCTTTTTGCCCCACCTTCACCGCGCCCACGTCAGCCTCGTCCACGTTGACTTGCAAACGCAGCTCTTTCAAGTCCTCGGCCACGGTGAACAGGGTCACGGCCTGCAAGGATGCGGCTACCGCGTTGCCGGGGTCGACCGTGCGGGTCAACACCACGCCATCAATGGGCGAACGAATGGAACCCTTGGACAGGTTGGTGACGTCAGTGGATGCGGTGGCTGTGGCCTCGGCCACGTTAGCCTGCGCGACCAATTGGTCTGCCACAGCGCGAGCCACGGTGGCGCGTCCACTGTCCAGTTCAGCAGCGGAGGGCACTTTGCCGCCCGACAGTCGTGACACTTCTTCCAGTCGGGCCAGATTGCCTTGCGCCTCTTTCAAAGTCGCACTCACCTGGCTCACTCGGGCTTTCGTCGCGGCCAGCGTCGCGCGAGAGCGAGCGACCTGATCGTTGAGCTTGGCTGTGTCCAGCTCCACCAGCACTTGGCCTTTTTTGACCCGGTCGTTCACATCCACGTACACCTTGCGCACGGTGCCGGACAGTTCGCTGCCAATGCTCACTGACCGGGTGGGTTGCAGCGTGCCATTGGCGGCGACCGAAAGCGTGAGGTTGCCTTTGCCAACCGCGGTGGTGACATAGGCCGGGGCGGCCTTGGCTTGGGCATTTTTTTGCCAGTAGTAATAGGCCCCACCGCCAATCAGCAACACGACCAGACTGCCCCACACCAAGGGGCGGCGCCACCAGGACGGGTGGACGGGGTCGTTGAGCAGCGCATTCATGTCGGCGCTGGAGATGGGGTCACGGGTGGCGGCTTTGGAGGTCATGTTCAATTCAGGTGAGGCGAGTGCAATGGTGGCAGGTGAGCAATTTGGCAGGGGCGTCTGGCGTTAAGCCCAGCCACCACCCAGTGCCTTGTAGAGGCGCACATGGTCGGCGCTGATGTCGGCCTGCGTGGTGGCCAGGCTGTCTTGTGCGTTCAGGAGCGTACGTTGCGTTTGCAACACGGTTTGAAAATCAATCAGGCCGCTGGCAAAACGGTTTTGCGCCAGCAGTGCCGCTTGTGCCGCTGCAGCTTCGGCGGCTTGCAGTCGGACCAACCGGTCGCGATCGCCCTGCAACCCAACCAGGGCGTCTTCCACGTCCTTCAGGGCGGCCAGAACCGTGGCCTGGTAGCTGCTGCGCGCTTGCGTCAAGACCGCAGACTGGGCTCGCACCTGGGCTTCGGTCGCGCCGCCATCAAATAGCGGAAACGACACGGCGCCCAACAACGCGGCGGTGGCCGTGGCGCCGCTGGTGAGGCCGCTCAGGGTCAAAGCGCTCAAACCCATTGAGCCACCAATGGAGAAACTGGGGTAGCGCGCAGCCTCGGCCACTGACACGCGGGCCAATGCGGCTTTGACGCGAAACTCAGCAGCGCGCACATCCGCGCGCTGGCGCAGTGTTTCAGCCGGAATGCTCAGCGCCAGTTGCTGGCTCACCTGCGGCACGGCTTGCGGGGTTGCCAACCGGGTATTAAGCGCCGCCGGGGTTTGTCCCGTGAGCACCGCCAGACTGTGGCTCGCTTTCTGAATGCTGGCCAACAGCGTGGGAATTTGCGCGCCGGTTTGCTCGGCCGCCGTGCGGGCCTGCGCCACTTCCAGCGAGGTGATCAAGCCGGCCTGCGCACGCCAGTCGGTGATTTGCAGAGTCTCAGTCTGACTGGCGAGGTTGGTGCGGGCGATTTGCAATTGGTTTTGCAGGCCCCGCAGCTGGATATAGGCCAGCGCCAGTTCAGCCGTGATGCTGCTTTGCACGTCGGTCAAAGAGGCTTCTGCGGCCAGGGCATCGGCTTCGGTCGCCGTCAAGCCACTTTGTTTGCCGCCAAAAAAGTCAGGGTCCCAGCTTGCGTCCAGGCCCGCCTTGAAGCTGTTGGCGCCTGAGCTGCTGGAGGTTTCACTTCGCTGGGCTGAGCCTGAGGCTGACACGCCGGGCAGCAGATTGGCGCTTTTGACATCGCGCAGGGCCAGCGCCTGGGCCAAGGCCGCCTGCGCTGTTTTCATACTTGTGTTGGCTTGCAGCGCCTGTGTCACCAGTTCGCTGAGAATGGGGTCGTTGAAGTGGCCCCACCATGCGCTCAATGAGCTGGCAGGACTGGATTGTGCCCCCGGCATTGTGGCCGACCATTGGGTAGGCACCGCTACCTCGGGTGCCGACGTTGACTTGGGCATGACGCTGGCGCAACCGGGGAGCGCCAATGACAGCAACCAGAGCGACGAAAGTCGCCATTGCGGGCGGCTGCAGGAGAGGCGGGGCGGGGAAGGGGGTGTCATTGTTCTTACTTTACAGGGCGAGCGCATTCCCTTATTGTGCAAAAGTCAAATGACGCAGGGGTTTCGCTCCTGTGAAGACTTGTAAAGCCATCGGCTATCGCGATGGCCAGCGCCCATGCCCCGCCATCCGCTTCTGCCTCAGTTTCGCAAGGCGTCGGCCTGTCCGGCGTATTGGTAGGCCCGTAAGCCGATCCACTCGTGCAGGCCCAGATGCCAGCGTTCTGCGCCGCGCTGCAGGGAATACTCTGTCCAGGGTGTCGCCCGGCCTGCGCGGTAATCCACCGGGTAGGCGGTCACGTTCCAGCCAGCTTGCCGAAATGAGGCCATCGCGCGGGGCATGTGCGACGCTGACGTCACCAGCAACCAGGGTCGGGTGGGTTTGACGCCAGGCAGCACCGCACTCAAAACGGCGTTTTGATGGGTGTTGGTTGATGCCGACTCGTACATCACACGACTGACCGGCACGCCCATGCTGTCAAAAAACAGCTTGGCCCGGTCAGCTTCGGTCATCGATGTGGCCAACAACTCACCGCTGCCGCCGGTGAACAGCAGTTGCAGGTGGTTGTAGCGTTTCATCAGCGCAACCGATGCAGTCATGCGCTCGGCCGCGTTGTTGAGCGCGGGCTGGTCGTTGCCCTTCAGCACATAGGCCGGCTCAAGTGCACCGCCCAACACGACGATACCCGTGTAATTTGACAAATCCGCCGAGGCTGGCAGGGCTGGGTGCTGAGATTCCAGATGGCGCAAGAGCATTTCCGGCGGTAGCTGCCATCCTTGCAACAGCAAAACCAGCAGGGCCAACCAGCACACGCCTGTGCCCCAAGCCTGTCGCTTGCGCATCCACAGCAGCCCAAAAAACAGCAAAATGCCCACCCAGGCCAGAGGCTGGGTCGCAAACGACAACAATTTGGAGGCAACAAACATCGGTGACATGGTAGCGGCCCTGGTTTTGACGCTTTATTTAATCAGCACCAGGGTGGCCAACCCCAGGAAGGCGAAGAAACCAATGACATCGGTCACGGTGGTCAGAATCACGCTGCCGGCCAGCGCAGGGTCAATTCCCACACGGTCCAGAATCAGCGGAATCGCCAAGCCAGCCAATGCCGCGCACAGCAAATTGATCAAGATTGCCACGCCCAAAATGCCACCAATGGCCCAGTCGCCAAACCAGGCGACCGCCATCAGCGATACCACCACCGCCCACAGCAGCCCATTCAGCAGGGAAATACCCACCTCCCGGTTCAAAAGCGTTCGCAAGTTGCCCTTTTGAATCTGCCCCAGAGCAATGCCCCGAATCACCAGCGTGAGGGTCTGGCTTCCCGCCACACCGCCCATGCTGGCCACAATCGGCATCAACACCGCCAGCGCGACCACCTGCTGCAAGGTGGCTTCAAACTGCCCAATGACCCAGGCGGCGAGAAACGCAGTAAGTAAATTGATGCCCAGCCACACCGCCCGCCGGCGCGAACTTACCAAGACCGGCGCAAAAATATCGGCCTCGTCATCCAGGCCCGCCATCTGCATCATGGTGCGGTCAGAGTCGTCGCGAATCAGGTCAACCACGTCATCCACCGTGATGCGGCCAATCAGCTTGTTGTCGTCGTCAATCACCGGCGCCGACAACAGGTCGTGGTCCTGAAACAGCCGGGCAACATCCACCGCGGTGGTGTGCACCGAGATGCCGGCAACGTCCGTGTTCATCAGGTCGGTTACCCGCAAATTCAGGTCGGCCGTCACCAGTGTGCTCAGGCGCAGCGCGCCCTGGTAGTGGCCTTCGCGGTCCACCACCATCAACATGTCCGTCTGCGGTGGCAAGGTTTCCAGCAGGCGCAAATAGCGCAGCACTGTTTCAACCTTGACGTTGGCGCGCACCTCGATCGGGTTCGCGTCCATCAGACCACCGGCCGAGTCCTCGGGGTAGGACAGCATTGATTCCAGCTTTTCGCGCCGGGTGCCCGTGGTGTTTTGCAGCAGCCGGCTGCCCAACTCACTGGGCAGGCTTTGAATCAAGTCAACCAGGTCGTCCAACTCAAGGTGGTGCACGGTCGCGACCAAGTCGTCCAGGTCCAGCTCCTTGGCCAGGGTGACGCGGATCTCGTCGTGCAGATAGACCAGAACCTTGCCGGTTCGCTCGGTGTCCACCATGCTCCAGACGGACCGCCGCTCGTTGGGGGGCAGTGCCTCCAGCAGCCCCGCCACCTTGGCCGGGTGCGTGCGGTGCAGTATCTTGCCCACCCGTTTGAGCTTGCCGCCGCGCAAAGCGCTGCGCACGGCTTCGAGTTGGTTGACTGCTACGTGACCCGGTTTGCCGACTTGGGCGGCGTCTGCGGCGTCGGAGGCCTCCCGCGACTCACCCAGCAATTGCCCGCGCAACTCCAGGTTCAGGTGCGGCAAGATGCGCGCCTCCAGCGCGGCATCCACTTGTTGCCACAAGGCCGTGCGCTGCTCGGCATCGAGCAATTCCAGCAACGCCGCCAGTTTGGCCGGGTGAACCCGCAGCAAATGCTTGCGAACGCGCTTGTTCTTGCCGTCATTGAGCGCCTGAATGATCTGCTCGCTGTCGGTACGCGAGCGAATCTCTTCAGCGCTTTGTGGGTCTGGGGTGTTCGAATTCATGTTGGCTTAATTTTCCCCTATTGGAGAGGACAGGGTGGACCCAATTTGAGAGCACCTTAGCTCTAGACCGCCCGCAGACCCCATTCGAGGCGTCCCAACAGCGCAAACAGCCCGTTTTCCGGCTCCTGTCTTGGCGATGGACCCATAAGGCGATAATTTTCGGTAAAGTGATCGGATGCGACCCCTCCGCCCCAGTAAACGCCTGGCCTCCAAAGCCACACCGCCCAAGCGCTCCTACAAAATCGCGCTCTGGGCGCTCGCCGTTACCCTGATGATCCTCATTCTGAAGGTGCTTCCGTATACGGATCGCTGGTAGGTTGGCGCCGATTTAGAGGGCGAACTGAGAAACTCCCGGCAGGTCAATGCAAACCGGCAAACCTTGGCGCGTCAGATCGTGCTCAACATCGTTCCCAGTCCGACAACCACGGCCAGCGCCAGCGATTGGTGTTGTGCTAGTGGTGACCACCTTGGCTGCGCTGGTGGGCAGTGCAGAACTGGCTGGCAACCTGCTGTTTCCGTCGCTTATGTTGATAGTGTCGATGTTTTTCACGTCGCTGTACTTCACCTTCCTCTACAGTTTTGAGCTGCCTGAGCCGACCACACCCTGACGCACAGTCAGCCTCCTTGCCACGGAGACCCCGAAAACTGCAGGGCGGTCTCCCTCGGATATCTTCAGCCAACGCCGATTGAATATCAGGGGTTAGCCGCTTTGTAATCGGCCAAAGCACGGGCAAGGTCAACATATTCTTCACACGTTTGATTGCCGCACAAGGTCTGTAACTGCGCCAGGTGTTTTGCAGCCTGGGCAGGTTTTTTAGCCATTAGATAAGCCTCGCCTATGTACTCATGCGCCCCCAGGTGTCGTGGGTTGAGTTGGAGAGCCGTGTCGTAGTGCTGGAAAGCTTTGCTTAAATTGGGACTGGTTTGCTTGCGATAGCTGTAGCCAAGCAGGTTGTGAACATCAGCGTTACGAGGCTCTTGGCGCACTGCAGCTTGCAACTCAGCCAAAGCCTTACTCCAGTCTTTGGCAGCGATCCAACTGCGCGCGTTGTGCAATCGGTCAGACACTTTGATGGTCGGCTCATTGAGATTTTCATTCACTGGGGTGTCAGCGGCCAGCGCGTGGCCGCCGCTCAACAGGACCGCACTCAAAAAAAAGGCTTCGCAACTGGTTTTCATGGCAACAGCTTTAAGGGTTAAAAACCGCATTAAGGCATAAGTAAAGACACCTCATCGTTGACTCAGAATTTTCAGTTTCACTGCATCAGGTGTCACTATTGATCCGGCCCCAGGAAGCTTCAGCCCGCAGAGCATTTGACTCTGGAGGCTTGGAAGAAATTGCGTACCCGTTGGGGGTAAGCTCTTCAGCATGAAAATGTGTTCGTTAGCCACATCCCTCAACTTTGCTTTCGTGAGACTGGGAACGCGTCTGCCCATGGCTTGTTTGTGTGAGACGCTAATTGACCTAGGGAAACTCCGCATAACCCCTGACGCCTTATGCAAGAAGCCTGCAGGTGCTGCAAAAAAAGTAGCATGAAACAAACCGCTTTGAACATGGGGATGCTCTGAACAACTCCTCATCAGATCGAGTAGCAGGCCGTTGATTTTCAAATCGTGAAATTTTCTGGTCAAACGCCAGAAATGTCATCTTTGGGTGGGATGTGCCCGACGTTGATGAAGCGCTGCCGGAACGGCTCATCCTCACAGCCATCCGGCAGGCGCTGGACGGGCGCGAGAAAAAATGGTCTGACACCCGGTCGCCATCATGTGCGCGTCAAGCCGCTCAGGCTTTCGTTTCGGCAAGTACTGAGTTTGAGGGGCAAACTGCCTCGCACGGACTCGACGGTCCTGGGTGCGCCACCGCACAGACGGAGCCGCGCAGGATGCCGATGATTGTCCAGAGTTCGAAAGACTCGAAGAGCGATCTGCATTTTGAATGCACAACCAACCAGAAGGAGATATTCATGTTCAGAACCATCACGGCAACCTATGCCAGCAATGCCGCCGTCACCAACGTTGTCGACGAACTGATCAATGGCGGCCTCCCGAGCGAAAAGATGTCGATCGACGATGACACGATGCAGGTCATGGTCAAGATTCCGGAAAAGGAGGTTTCAGGAATAATGGAAATCCTGAATCGGCATGAGCCGACCAAAATTCTCTGAGGCACGCGGCCAGGGGTTGCGATGACGCTTTGTGAGCTGATGGCGCTGAAAGCCCGCACCCGTGAACCGCAGCGCGGGGCCTTGGACTGCGGCTCCAGTCAATGGGCATCGCGCGCGTGCTGGTCAGCCCGCGCCTGCGGGCCCAGCAGACCTGTGATCTTGCCCGCCTCGGAATGGCGAGCGAGGTCGAGCCCGATCTGGCGGAATGGGATTACGGCGACTTCGAGGGGCGGCGCTCCGTGGATGTCCGCCCGCAATAGAGAAATCAGCGTCCAGCCCTCTTGCAACACGCGGCGCATGGTGGAGATGACGGCACACCTGACGGATCACGTTTTCCCCCGCTGCCGGTACGCCACTGGGTGCTCTTCGTCCCGAAGCGGCTGCGCTACTTCATGCAGCGTGATGGGGCGGTGCTCAACATGGTGCTGCGCATCTTCCTGAGGGTAATTGCCCAAACTCTGCAAACCCACAGCCTTGGGGCGGCCCATGTGGACAGGGCGGCCCTGCACATCAGGGGCGCGGCTTTCATTGACCGCGTTGGCTCCAGCCTGAACGGGCATGTGCACTTTAGTTACGACGTAACTTGAGTACAAGTTAGTCTGCACTGCAACTTCGTTGTCACGTCTGTTTGGTCGGTGGGGTGTTTGAGGAACTGGCGGGAAAAGCCGATACCCAATTTTCACCGCCGGGCATCGTCTCTCACCCGGCCAGTGCTATCGATGAGACCGCTGTGGCCCAGGTACAGACTGATTTGCGAAGACGCATCCTGCGCGCCTTTGTGGGCCGGGGCTTGCTGGGGAGTTGTGACGCCAAAGAGATGCTGGCCTACCAGCATAGCGGCTTCTCGGTGGATGCCAGTGTTTGCATCGAAGCACACGACCGGGCCGCCCTGGAGCGGCTGCTGCACAAGAGGGCGCTGCCTTGGTGTACCGCAGTGCCAAGCAGCGCAGCGAGCCTGGCTCTGACAAGCGTGGCGCCAAGGTCGACGAACTGCATCTCACGCCGTTGATGCTGATGTGTTCCAGGGAACGGGTTGGCCGGGTGCTGACGGGTTTGGGTGCTTTCTTCATGAGGTGTCCAGGGGAGAAGTTGTAGGCAGGGCCTGCCCACCGCTTGATCCCGTCAGGGGCCTTCAGCCCAAGTCGGCTTCAATCCTGCCACCAGACCGCTTCCAGAGGTCAGCTTCAGGGCAGCAATCGCTCAATTTTTGTCTCCATGGCCGTTTGAGGCCGATTCGATGGATGCAGCACCTCTGTCAACATCGGCAAATGCCAGTCAGGTGCACGTTTCTCAATGAACGCTTGTACGCCTTCCAGGGCGGCATCATCCATCATGTTGCAGGCCATTGTTTGCGCCGCATCAGCGTAGGCTGGCTCAATGCCTTTTTCGAGTTGGCGATAGAACAGTCCCTTTCCAAGAGCCAGGGCGACGCGCGGTTTGCTCAAAATGCTGTTCACAAGCCGGGCCACTTCTTCATCCAGCTCGGCAGGCTCTGCCACCCGGTTGATGAGTCCTTTGGCAAGCGCCTGCTGCGCGTCAATAAACGCCCCTGTCACCAACATTTCAAACGCTTGCTTGCGGCCCATATTGCGCGACAAAGCCACACTGGGCGTGGCGCAAAATAATCCCAAATTAACGCCACTGACCGCAAACCGGGCCGTGCTTGATGCGACTGCCAAATCACACATCGCGACCAACTGGCAACCCGCTGCCGTGGCCATCCCGTGCACCCTTGCGATAACCGGGACGGGCAGGCGCTGCACCGCCATCATCACGCGTCCGCAACTCTCAAACAATGTTTGGTAGTAGCCCAATGACGGCGACTCGCGCATTTCCTTCAAGTCATGTCCGGCGCAAAAAGCCTTGCCGGCTGCCGCCAGCACAACGACGCGCACACCATCGTCGGTGGTCAAATCGTCCAGCGCGCGCTGCAAGGCGGTCAGCAATGCTTCAGAGTGCGCATTGAAGGATTCGGGTCGATTCAGTGCCAGTGTCAGCGTCACCACACCACGGGCATCGCGTGTAATCGGAACGGGCGGGGCAGTGATTAGACTCATGAGCAGTTACTCCAAAGTCGCTGTGGGTGCTATGCGACTGCGCAATTCAAACTTCTGAATCTTGCCGGTTGCGGTTTTGGGAATTGCCTCAAACCGGATGTCGCGCGGTACTTTGTAGCCGGCCAGCAATTCTTTGCAGTGGGCGACCAACTCGGCAGCGGTGACGTTGGCATCGGGCTTGAGTTCGACAAATGCCAGCGGCGTCTCGCCCCATTTGGCATCAGGCTTGGCCACCACGGCACAGGCCAGGACGGCCGGGTGGCGGTATAGCGCGTCTTCCACCTCCAGTGAGCTGATGTTTTCGCCCCCCGAGATGATGATGTCCTTGCTGCGGTCCTTGATTTTGACGTACCGGTCAGGCTCCATGACTGCCAGGTCGCCGGTGTGAAACCATCCGCCTTCAAAGGCCTTGGCGGTCCCCGTCGGATTTTTGAGATAGCCCTTCATGACGATATTTCCGCGAAACATGATTTCGCCCATGGTGTTGCCATCGGCCGGTGTTTCAACCATTTTCTCGGCATCCATCACCGTCATGCCTTCTTGCAGTGCGTAGCGCACTCCTTGGCGCCCGTTCAATCTGGTTTGTTCCGACAAGGGTTCAGCGGCCCAATTGGTTCGTTTGACGGCGACCGCTGCGGGGCCATAAACCTCGGTGAGGCCGTACACATGGGTAATGTCAAAACCAAGCTTGGCCATGCCCTCAATCATGGACGCTGGCGGCGCTGCCCCCGCCACCATGCCGCGTACCTTGTGGGTGATCCCTTGACGCATGGCTTCTGGCGCGGCAATCAACAGGTTGTGAACGATAGGTGCGGCGCAATAGTGGTCCACGCCATGGGTACGCATGGCATCCAGAATGAACGGCGCATCCGCCTTGCGCAGGCATACCTGTGTACCACCCAGCATGGCGACTGTCCAGGCAAAGCACCATCCATTGCAGTGAAAAAGCGGCAAGGTCCAAAGGTAAACCGGGAAGTGCGGCATGGTCCAGGTGGCAGCATTGCAAACGGCGTTCAGATAGGCCCCGCGGTGATGAGTGACAACGCCTTTGGGATCGCCCGTGGTGCCGGACGTTTAGCTCACCGCAATGGCATCCCATTCATCGAGCGGACCTTCAAGACGGGGCAGCGGCGCGTGCTGGGCCAGCAGCTGCTCATATTCATGCGTGCCAAGGCAGTCGCCTGGGCCGCTGTACTCGCTGTCGCTGACATCAATCACCTTCACTTCACGCTAATGCTGCGTGCGCAATAAGAGCAGGACCTCTTTCATCGTTGGCGCAAATTCCCGATCCGTGATGAGCACCTGCGCCTCACAGTGGTTGAGTTGCCACGCCAACAAGGGAGCATCCAAGCGGGTGTTGAGCGTATTCAAAACGGCATTCAGCCCGGGCACGGCGTAGTGGGCTTCAATCATCTCAGGAGTGTTGCTAAGCATCACGCTCACCGTGCTTCCCCGCTTGACGCCCATGGTACGCAGAGCGGCTGCGAGCCGCGCAGAGCGTTCACGAGTTTGTGCCCAAGAGTAGCGTCGCGCACCATGGATCACAGCAGGTAAATCACCAAACACTTCCGCAGATCGCTCCAAAAAACTCACTGGCGACAGCGCCACGTAGTTGGCCGGATTCTTGTTCAGATCAGTGTCAAAAATGGGGGTCATGTCTGGGCCTTTTTGGTTTGAAGGATTGAAGCTGTCGCTCCGGTAATCATACTTATCAGCAAGTCGGTCGTCGAATTCAACAACGTCTGCCTTCACGACAGGATACGCGGCACCGCCGACTTAGCAGCTGGACGTGCTCGGTGGAGTGGTCAACAGCTTGATGCGCCCACGCTATCCGGCTTGCTCTGATCCTGTGCGCTATCACCACATAAGAATCCGACGATATTGAATCGTCAACTGTCGGGGGTTTCAAGAGCCTCTGCACGCTCAAACGACAGGCGCAGCAGTATCACGACGACCTTCAATTCGGCCGAGAAGAACAGGACAAGCTTGGTCTAGAGCCTCGGCATACGTTGGATGAACCCGCAGCCAGGTTTCTGGTGGAATCCAGTCACAAGCGCACGCATGAGTGGGATAAGTCGATGTTGCGGTGATTCCAGCCCTTTCTAGTGGAGATTTGCTCGACAAGTTTGAGAAAAGAGAAGCATTGGTGTCTGGGCCAGCAAGGTGAGTCTCTACTTCGCGTTGGCACGACCTGGAACAAACCTTTTCCACCTGGCACCGTGAGGCTGGCAAACCAAAACATGAATTGCAGCGGCTGGGTGGATGGAAGACACAGTGGATGGTCGAGAGTTGTGCTCATGTTGCGCCGGAGGGCGTGCAGTTGGCGGCGAGTTGACTTCGGTGACCTTCCCCCACGCACGTCAGTGCGTCCTCATATTGTTGATGAATCAGGCCTAAGTTAGAACTAAGACTTGGTCGCTACAGTTTCACCGGAGGCCAAACGTTCAAGCGTGGGCCGGTTTCCCTTTCCCATATTTTGAAAGTCCATCGTGAAAAAAAAATTACTCGCCATCTGCATTCTCAGCGCGCTTGGCACGGCCAGCGTGTTCGCCCAAACGGAAGCCAACGCCTTGCAGCGCAACGTTAACCAGCAAACCCGCATCGAAAATGGGCTGAAAGACGGGCAATTGACAACGAAAGAGGCGGGCCGTTTAGAGAAAGAGCAGGGGCGTATCGATCAGTTGGAAGCCAAAGACTTGAAAGACGGCAAGCTCACCGCCAGAGAGCGTGCCCAACTGCACAGGGCGCAAAACCGCGCCAGTCAAGACATCAAGGCGGCGGACAATAATCGAGCCAAGGGCAACCCCGAGTCCCTGTCGTCAGAGCGTATGCAGGCCGACGTTCAAAGAGATGTGAATCAGCAAACACGCATCGCACAAGGCGTCGCAGCCGGCACATTGAAC